>CAZIKY010000001.1:0-210746 GCA_964540065.1 Candidatus Woesearchaeota archaeon
CCCTTACGACAGATCTGGAGTCAAAGGATCAATGGGAAACGGAACTGCAATGAGGGCCTCACCTCTAGGATTATTTTATTCATTGAGCCCAAATCAGCCATTAAGCAGAAATTTTGCAAAAGCTTGTCATGATTCGACAATTATCACGCATGATGATTCCAGAGCAGTTGCCGCGACTGCCGCGATAGCCAGAAGTGTTTTATATCTTAAAGGCGCAGAAGGGGAATTTAACGTTGAGGATTTCCTAACTCAAGTAATAGGCTTCACAGAATTTGTAGAGACCCATGAGGAAAAAATAAGGGGAAACCGCATATCAGACAATTTAACAACAAGATTGCATAATCTGCTTAATCTTAAAAACACCTCCTTCGAAAGGGGAGCAAGAGAAATAGGAAACAGCAGTTTAGTTCTTGAATCTGTTCCCCTAGCAATATTTTCTTTCTTAAAATCTCCAGAAAGTTTTGAAACAGCTGTAGAAAATGCGGCAAACTCCGGAGGAGACGCAGATACAATTGCTTCTATGGCTGGGGCATTAAGCGGGGCATATAATGGCTTAAACAAGATCCCGGAGAGATACAAAGAAAGCTTGGAGAGCCTATCTGAAATTACTTCTATTGCAAATAAGCTCTTTGAAGCGGCCTTTGAAAAGGGGCACATTCATAGAGAGGAAGACGACAGAGATAAAACAGTTTACACTTCTGATTGATTAATAGATTACAACAGAAAGCTCCAGCAAAGAGTCCCTCAACTCTCCTTCACATGCTTCAATCCCTAAGGCAAGAGTATTAACCCACCGAGCATCAAACTGCCCTTTGTCAAATTTGCATGTCATTGACTTTCCTTCAATAAGCTCTTTGATCTCCGGAGGCTCGCTTTCATTTAAGCTGCTTGCCGTTTTTATTAAAAAACAGCCTCTTGTTCTAAGATTAAATGTGCTTCCTTCCACATTTTGGGCTAATTGTGCGCTTTTGCACGAATTTGCAGAATCTATAAGGCAAGAATTATCTTCGCATGATTTTGCAAAAACCCCGAAATAATAAGCCAAAAAGGCTAATATTCCCAAAGCAATAATTGCTGAAACTAAAATTACCGCCTTTTTCTTTCCAGGCTTCAAACTGCTTTTAGCAGCTTTCCCTTTCCCGTTTTTAGCCATAAAGATAAGGGGGAAATGAATCTTTTAAACGGTTTGTAACTATCTCAGAATAGTAAAAAAGAAAGATTTAAAAGTAAGAGGGTTTTACTAAAATCATGAAATTAGAAGAGCATTTGGGTTTATCTAAAGGGCTTCATGGAAAAAGCATTGACGAAATAAACCTTCAAGAAAGAAGGTATATTGGCAGCTTAGTGGCTGCGGCAGATAGAAATGGATATAATGTCATAAGGCTTTCAATGAATAAAGATCGGCCTTTAAGACTTATTTTTGTTGGGGAGCAGTATCCTGATTCAAAGTGCGATTTCAAAGGATTAATTTCCCCATTACTCGATGTTGGAGATAGAGTCTTCTCCGATTGGTCTATTGGAGCAGGTTTGCTCGAAAAATCGCTCAAAATGCCGGTGGATTATAGCGGCTTCGATGTTAAAGATCAGATTGCATATGAAGATCTAACTGGCCAAATGAGTGTAATTCCTGAAGAAAAGTGTTTGAGCAAGATCCTAAAAACTTTAGAAGGCCAATTAAAACAGCCCGATGGACGAATTTATCAGCAGCTTTACCTCAGCAGAGCGCTTGTTGATACTCATTACGTAAGCACCCATCAGATTGCAGGACAACGAGTTAGAACAGACAGCTATAAGCCGGATATAATCTTTATGCTTAAGAAAATGGATGTAAATTATGCAATATTAGCTCCAAAAAGAGAAAATTTAAGATCTTTAGCCAGGAATGCGACTGAAAGAAGAATTGCAGAAACTGCAGAAAGAGCTTAATTTAAAACTAATTTATCCGAAAAATTCTCTTACTTTATGAAGATCTGTAAGAAGTTTATCTTTATGTTCTGGAGTATACTCTAAAACAATATACCCTTTATATCCCTTAGACCTTAATGCCCCTAAAAATTCTTGCGTTGGAAACGTTCCTTCCCTGTAGGGAACATGTCTTTTACACCCATCAACGTTGCTTAAATGTACGACGTCTAATCTTGGAAATAGCTTCTCCTCCAAAGACATAAGATCTGTTGTTGGATGAAGATGAGAGATATCCAGAGTAGTTGTAATGAATGGAGGTTCAACTTTCATGACATCTTCAGGATTTTTAATCCATCTGTCTGTTGCATTGCTAAGGTTTTCATATGAAAGCTTAAGGCCAAGGCCCCCAAGTTCATCTCGCTTCTCTTCAAACAAAGCAGTAGCATTTTCGAAATCTCCTCTCCAAGGGTGCAGCACCATAGTATCAATGCCATAATTTCCCCTCACCCATCCAAGCATAGCAGCAAAATCTTCCTGGAAAATATCCATATCGGGACCATGCATAAGTTTTACAGTTATCCCAAGATCTTTGAAGGTTTTTCTTAGTTTTTCGTTGTCAATATAAAGCATATCTTTTCTGCGGGGCAGATCGAGCTGTATTTCCTGCCCTTCTAAATCTTTAAAATTCTCATAAAAATCCATATCAGGAGATACTTTTCTGGCAGCCATAACCTTCAACTTTTTAGGTTCTGGCTTGGTTTTGATCGGATAAACCACCTGCCCATCAGAATCAAAAATAACTCTCGTTGGGCTGTACCAGCTTAACTTATCTCCAAAAAGATCATAATGTCTGCTTTTGACTTTCCCTTCAGAGTCTGAAGTTACCGCAGAAAGAAAATTCTTAGAATACCTAAAATCCGTAGTCTGAAGAACCTTCCCAGAACCATCTACTTTTTCATGCCTTACAAGCCTTTGATATTCATCAAAAGTGCCCCTATAATGGTCTTTCCCTCTAACTTTATCTGAAGATGTCTCAGATTTATCAATAAATTCGTGCTCAAAATACCTCACATTAGACATTTATTATCTTATCTGCCCTGCTTTATAAACCTTGCTGAAGTAGTTACTATAAAGTAAGAACTAAAAAGATAAATTTAAATATCCTGATTATTTAAGGAGGGCATCAAAGTGAACAATCTTTAAGATATTGATAAAAAAGTATAAATAAAAGATAAGCTATAACATATCATGACTCTCGAAGTAAAAGCCCAGGATGGAACAAGACAAGACATAAACGACTTACGAAGACGTATAATGTACCATGGCAGAGAAATCATAGGGCATGCAGCAACTTGTGACCTTTCATTATTTGCTCCACAAGCTGGGGTCAAGGATTTAGATAAAATACTCGAAGCCGCAAAAGACTGTCGGTTATATGAGGATGAAAAATCGTGGTTAGATCGAGTAAAAAAGTATAGAGATCACTTAGCCTCATTTGATATCAAAAAAGTTAGATCTTTAATTTTTAAAGGAGACGAACAAGCAGAATACTCTTTAAGATTCGGTATGAAGGCCGCGCTTCTTCTGAAACCAGTTATGGAGGGATATGTAAGCACAAAACATTCTCTCTGCCCCTCCTGCCCACAAGCAAAGAATAATGTTACTTGGGAGTCCTGGAAAGAATTTATTGATCCCGTGTGCTGGTTTTTTAATGAAAATAAGGCTATGTATTTTAAGATATAACTATTCTTCATAGAAAATTACAAAACCTTCTAGTTCCGGCAGCAAGGCTCCTTCAAATTCTTTTCTTACCCCTATAATGATTTGGCCATTTCTGTCAATCAAAGAATCATCTATAACACTCCGGGGGATGCTTTCAGTAAGGGCATTTTTAGTCTCTTTTATTAGACGAACTATAGATTCTTTATTTTCCTGAATCGAAAAAAAATCAGGGTTATTCTTAATTTCCCTAAGGAGGTCATCATGTATATGTGAACGTATTTGTACACTGACAACTTTTTTGCCATAACTTTGTAACTCCAAACCGGAACTTCTCAGCGCTACATCTGTTGGCACCTCTTCTGCTAGAGGTTCATTCAAAAAATAAGAATATAATACTGGAAGATGGTGTAATGTAGAGGTTTGTGTCCAAAAGGTTAGATGTGGCAGGCCATTCTTATCTATATAAAAGTCTGCTTTAGCCCCCTCTTGACCCCCAGATAGGGGTGTTGAAAAGATAAACCTATAGTTCTCAGGAGTAATCTTATCAACAAAATAATCCTGATGGGTGCTTCCAGAAATATAAAGAGCTCTGAAGTTTTCTTTTCCTAATGCTCTATCCCCCTCAAGTCTTGCAAGCTGTTCTGCATCTTCTCCCTCGATTACAATTGCCTTTGCCTTTTCAAATACGTCTAAAAATTTTCCAGGGATAAGGGTAAAAACGTTCCCTGCTGCATGCTTGACATCTGAATAAAAGGTTTGTTGGTTTTCAGATTCTGCTTTATCGACTTTGTCATTCATTAAAGAATTAAAGTCTGAACTAAGTGTAAAGAAAGCATCCATCTGTTTAAGAATTTCTTCCGCATCACGATCAATATTCTCTCTGCCGAAAGTTTCTAAATATTCTTGAGCAATCTGCCAGTTATAATCTGGGTCTATAATTCTTTCATCAGAAAGTTTTCTTAAAAGAAAATCCAAAAGAGGTGCCTTTCTAGAGCCAGAGGCAACAGATTTTTCAAGAATGTACTGATAAAGGCCGAATCCTCCAGATCCGCTTTGTTGCAATGCGTGCATCTCAGCCAAAACTGTTTCATCTGTAAAAATTGTAGTTAGTTGACTTGTCTCCTTAAACAAAGACTCGCCTAGGGGGGTAGATGAAGTAGTCGGCTCGATAGGATTTCTCCCAAAAAATCTATTGAAGAAATCACGAACCGTAAAGAAAAAATCTGAGAATATTGTTGTGGCCCCCCTTTCACTTCCTAAAATAGGTTCCTCTCCAAGATTTGGGGCAGGCACATTCTCATAAACAACTTGCTGCGTAATCGGATCTCTAAGCTCAAGAGAGCTTTGAGGCATAATAAGTAAATGGATTTCTCTGTCCGTTCTTCCTGCAAGAGATAAAGCGTCCAATTCATTTATCAAATCTGCAAGTGCGGGATCTATAAGTCCTGCAGTTTCAAGGCCGAAAGGAATTGTTCTTGGAACTCCTTCAAAGACTTTAACATCAACCCCACTGACTGAGCTTGCAATAGCGTTCCAGTATTCATTACTTACGACCAAAAGAAGATCTAAATCTGAAACTTCCTGGCCAGCAGTAGTAGTTGGATCTGAAGGCCTGTTCTTTGCATTAGACCATCCTTCAACTAAACTCCCTTCAACCATAAATGTCATGGAGATATCAGAAAATGATTCCCCTGTGATAGAGACTACTGGAGAACCTAAGAAATCAGAGATGGCACCAGCAATACGGGAATAATCTGCCTCACTTAAACTTGGACCAAACTCTCTCTGGGCCTCTTCAACTGGCCTGAGAGAATCAATAAGTCTATCGAGTCTTCTAAAGTCTGCTTTTGCCATCGCCCCTTCTAAATAAGAGATTTGCTCATCTTCCAATCCTAAAACAAAATCTCTCTCTTCTTGTGTAAGTGTGCCTTCAGCCTTTCTAACGATTTCCTTAATTCTTGGCCGGATATCAACTTGCTGAGTTTTTCCTGCAAGGCCGAACTCAATTAACTTTCTCCTTTCTTCCTGAGTAAATCCTGCAGTTTCTAAAATTCTGTTTTTCTGCGCAATTTCTATAAAGCTATAAGCCAGATCCGGATTGCTATGCTTTTTATATGTCCCATCAGGATTTCTTTCCCCTAAGAAATGGCCTTGACCAACTTCATGTGCAAATACGATTGCTCTATACTCTTCAAATGAAATTCTTCTTCCCAAAACTTGCTCTGCCCTGTTTCTTAGATCCAAAGAAACTGCAACAGGGGCTTTTACCAAAACTCTTCCTTCACCTGCTTCTCGGGCATCAGACTGGATTTTCTGAGCCAAACTAGACATTTCAATTTCAGCGGTTCCAGTTGCGAAAGTAACTGGAGAGAGAAGCGCTCTCTTCAAGTCTGGATCTATCTCTCCGATCCGAGTCATGACTTGATCAACATAAGCAAGCATGGGCTGCAATTCAACCCCATATCTCAAATGAGCATTTCCATTTCTCAAAGCCAAAAGCTCAGCCATAATATCTAAATCACTGTATCCCTCAAGTCCCAAAGTTCTAGTTATTATCTGCTTAGATGCAAGGAACCTATTTGCAAATACTTGGTCTCCCATAAACGCGTATCTTACTCTTGCTTTGTGTGCATCTCCAATCTGCCCGAAAATACCAAGAGTCCTTGAACGCGCGAGAGTCTGTTTAACCTTCGGCCAATTTATGCTTCCATCCGGATTAGAGAATGTCTGCCTGTCCATGACGATTATGCCTTCTGTGTTCACAAAAGCATCTACTCCGCTCGGAAGTGTAGCAAATTCAATCTGTCCAGGCCTTGCAGCCGCATCAAGCCATAAATCTAACTCTCTCCTGGCTTTTTGTTCTGGAGTTTCAGTCAAAACTAATTCTTCAGGAACAGAAACTTCAGACAAAACTCTTTGAGCTTCAGCTTCCCCTAAAACTCTTCCAGTAGCTGTAAGATAATTTTCAAGGGCTAATCTCTGTTCGAAGCTTAATCTTCCTTCAGCATCCAGAAGCTGAAGTTTATCCTTTATTGATTCTCTCATGGCCGGAGATTCTCCAGGATTATTTAGAACTCCAACCATTGCGTCTATCGCCTCTGATGTCCCGGCCAAAGTTAATCCTCCAGCAGCTTCTTCCCTCACAGAAATCTCGGTATCAGTTGTCAAAGACCTTGCCAAAACAGGCACTACTCCTTCATTTCTAGATAAACTTAAGGCCCTGACAGCTTCACTTCTGACTCTCAAATCACTGTCCTGCGCCAACTCCCCTAAAACATCCAAATATCCTGCACCCTCATAATTTAGCGCAGCCAAAGCCCTTATTGCATTGGCTCTTAACTGGTTCTTATTTGCCTCCAAAATTTCTGGAAGAATTTGAGCTTGAGCTTCAGGAGAATAATAAGCATCAGGATTTTCAACAGCTTGCAGCAATTTAGGTATCGCAGCAGCACGATCTCTCAAGGAGCTCAATGCCAATACTGTATCCGAAACTACTCCTGGATCGGTATCTCTTAAACCTTGCACTAAGAAATTAACTGCGAAATCTTTTTGTTCTGCGGTAAGGCTTTGGGAAATATCTGGATCTGAAAGTAAAGTTGCAATCTGCCTAGCTGCCGACCCCCTAGTAAGAGGGTTTCTGCTGTAGGCTATCTCTTGCAAGGCCAGATTTAATAATCCCCTTTCTCTTGCAAGCCTTGCTGCTATCTCTACCCTAGTCTTTTCCCTAATTTCATTTCTTTCTGCTTGTTGAAGCTCCCAAACTTTATTTCTTAATCCACCTGCTCTCGGAACTTCTCCTATGGCCCTTATCAACTTTCCATCTACTCCTCTTACACCAGAAATAACATCTTTGAGTTGCTCTGGAGAAACTTCGATGCCTTCTACAACTATCGGGCCCACTTGATCTAACGCGGCGTAAAGTGCATCAAAATTAGTTGCCCCTTGGATTAGCCGAGTGGCTTGTGCAGAAGTCAAGGGAGCAGGGCCAGCAACTGCAGCTTGTCCAAGAAGAGCGGCTTTTTCAGCCTCAAGCGCAGCAGCTTTTGTAACACGATCCTTTGCCAAAGTGTTCTCATTGCTTAAAGACTTATCTCTTTTTTCCCCGAATACAATTTCTTTTCCAAAAATAGTTTGAATACCTCTTTCATCAAAAATTAAAGTTCCTTGAGCGTTTTGATTGGAAGTCTCGAAAGGTACAAAATTTATTCCAAAGATCCCATTTTGAGCGTCTAAATTCCCTTCCCATTGGAGTCCCCAAGCAATATTTTTTCCCTTAGGGGTATGACCATAAACTATAGCAGTTGCACCCATATCTCCCTTAAATTTGTCTACATCACCCTTACCACCATCTTCCCAATCTCTTATCCACATAACTTTCTTTTGGGATAAGGCAGATCTCCCCAGGTCTTCTATTTTAGTTGCTGCAAAATCTGGCCCACCATGGACCATTAAAATTCCGTTAACCCTTACGGCAAATGGAATTTGATTGAACCATCCTAAATATGATCTCCCTTCAGGAGTATTCGTCATATAATTTTTAAATTCATCAAATAACTGCTGATTAGTTTTTCCGCTGGTTGATATTCCTGCAGATCTTAAGAAAGATAAAGCAGTTTCTTTTCCCCCCTGCTTCCACCAGCCACCGGCAGGATGAAGATCTAAATTTTGGAAGATATTTACATCTGCCCCAATGCCCGTGGCAGATAATGCATTAATTATCATTTGATCGTGATTTCCTCTGACAGTCAACACTCTTCCCCCAGCAGCAGTTGCTTGCGATTGTAATTTGATTATAAGATCTATTGCACTTTTAGCATCTGAACCTCTATCAACAAGGTCTCCAACAAAAACAAAAACTGCATCTCCTCCAATCCAATCACCTTGGGCATTAACGAATCCAGCCCGCTGTAAGGATTCCAAAGTTGTCAGATAATTTCCTTGGACATCCCCCATAACTCCGAGTTTAGTTGCGCCTTCAATAACTTTAACATTTGATATTCCTAGATATTGTGCGGGTTCATAATGTCTTCCAGCCCTTAAATTAGCAATTTCAGAATCAATTTGAGCAATCCTCTCTGAAACCTCTGCAGGAATTACGGGGGTTTCTACTTCACCCGGAGGTAAGACAAGCCCTTCTGCTTCCCCTAGAATTTCTTCTCCAACATCTGGGAGAGGCAAGGAGATTTCGTTATTTCTAGCAGATTCTGCGATTCTTTCTGTAGATTCACTGCTTGCCTCTTCAAATCTTTCTCTCTGTTCTGAAGAATCTCTTAATAAAGCAGCCAATCCCTCAACTTCTTCGCTTACCGGCCTTTGCTGCGGGTCAGAAGAAGCAACTTCTCCAGAGAGTTTATTTTCCTCTTTAGATAACTCTGCAGCTTTTGTTTTAAGTTCGGTAGAAACTCTTGCTTCTTCAACAATCTCTCTAGGAATGTTTTCGCCTTCAGCAGCCCTTCTAAGGATTTCGTTCCTTGCAATTTCTCTTCTAAATAAGTCCCTTTGTTCCGAAAGTCTTTGGGATCTTTCAAGAGAATACCTTATTTGTTTATCCAAAGCCTTTCTATCTCTTCCTCCCCTTAAAACGTCATACCATGGAACATCTTCCTTTTTCAATTCAAGAGCATTTCTGAATTGCATTTCTGAATTGGTCTGAGCCTCGATTAAGTTCAGCTCTGCGTTAACAACATCACTTTGAGCAGCTGCATTTTGTTCTTCCAGAGCCATTAATTGGGCATCTCTGGAAGCGCTTTCAGCTCTGGCTAAAACTTCTTGGGTTTGTCTAGAAATTCTTTGGGCCCTAGCAACCGCTTCGGCTTTAGCCATCTCAGCCTCCTGAACTCTTCTTTCCGAAAGAGAAAGTTCTCCAGTAGCGATTAATCTCCTTGTAGCTTCATCTTGAGGCTGTGCCCTCAATGAATCAAGTTCTCCATTTAAACCTTCAGCATCTTGACCATGTATTCTCCTGGCAAGGCCATAATAATTTTCTTCAGCTTGTCTTAAGGCTATCTGTGATTGAATTAAGGAAGCCTCGCTTTCAGAAGCATCTAATCCTTGAGAAATAGCATTCCTTCTTTCGGCATCTGCGATCCCAAAATTTGCACGGGCAATTTCAAGCCTCGCACCCGCATCAAGAGCCTCTCTTTCTTGCTTTATAGCCCTTATTTGGCCTAGATCTTCTTCCATCTGCGCACGATCTTCGCTTTCAGTAAGCTGTTCATTCAGAACATTATATTTAGAATTAATACTCAAGGCAGAAATTTGTCTATTGAAGTCACTTGCTCGCCCATCAGAAGTAAAGAATTTAGCTTCAGCCAAGGTGCCCATATCTCTTACAGTTAATGAAGGTCCGCCTTCCACACTCAGAACAATGTTTTGATTTTCATCAAAAGAAACGCTGTCAAATTTTAGTCCTTGATAAACTGCCTGCATTCCTTCACTTTCTCTTGCAAACCTTTCTCCGCTATCCTGAATAAATAGGTCGTAACTCGTTACATCTCTTTCTTTAAATGGTCGGGTGTTTGTGACTACATTAACTCTGCTTGATCTTGAAATTCCTAGAGCTAAAGAGGATCCAAGTGTTTGTCCGTAAGCTTTTGTGGATTCTCCAATTTCGCCTACAGCCTCATCAATCGCTTCATCTGCCCACTCTTTGGGATTGTAATAAAACTCGAGGGTCCTAAGTCTATCAGATGCTCCTCTAACTCCTCGATATAAAGTTCCATCTCCAAGTATCTGCCGAGTCAAACTATTTCTTTCGGCAATAGCTTGCATCTCTGCCAAAGCCCTTTCTGCAGCCTGAACATTTTGGCTTTCTACAGCAGAAGCAAGTCTAGAATTTGCAGCCTTCATTGCTTGAGTATCAGCACTTGTAACTTCTGCATTAATGAGAGCCCTTAATCTTCCTCCGCCAGTTGCACTCGTCCTCGTAAAATCATCCATTAATCCTATGGCTTGGCCTTGATATCCTTCGAGAGTAGTTTGAGTAGCCCATCTTCCAAGAGAAGTACCTCTCAGAGAAGAAGATAGTCCGGAGTATTCGGCCACTGCCCCGGAAGCTCTTCCACCGAGCTGGCCAATTCCCCCCATCAAATATCCTCCGATGGCCACATTTCCCGCCTGCTCTGCAGCAGAACCCAGATCATTCACCCACCAAGCCCTATTTGCCTCATTTATTTTTTCACTGTAATCTTTATTCGGGTTGAAGGAAGCAGCTTCAACGAGCTGCTCTCTAGCTAAAGAGTATCTGCCAATTTGGTAATTATAATCTGATTGCTGTTCAAGAAGATCTGCCCTTAATTGCCTTGCATGATCAAAATTAAGATTTCCAAGAGCTTCTTCAGATCTCCTTCCAAGAACAAAAGCGTCTTTCTCCAAAGCTTGCTGCAAATCCCTTGCCTCATTTATACTCAAGGAAATGCCTCTAGCCTGTAGATTTCTTTGAGTCTCTTCTGCGCTAAGCCCTGCCCAATTATTTATGTCTGTATTTCCACTTCCAACCACATTTGATAATGTCTGGAGGCCATTCTGCTGCGACTTCAAACCTTCATTAAACCTTTCTGCATCGCCATACGTGTCAAATAAGCTAACCCTCAAGGCATGTTTGCCATGAGTTAGGACTTGAAAAGGAAATTGAACATAAAAAAGAGGGTTTACTGTATCAGGATCATATTCTTGATAAGTTCCCGTCTCAGGATTTATTCCGACACCGTGAAAAGCAGTTTCTAAGTTCTGATTTTGATTAAAGTCTGAAACAGTTGATGCCCTTTCACTGAATTGGGCGGCCAAAGCCTCAGCTTCATTTCCGGAATTTAGTTGCATTATATCTGCTAACAAACCTCCATTGCTCCTCTGATTTAATTTTTGTAGATTAGTCATATCCTCTGGGCTTAAACCATAATCGATAGGCCTAAAATCAAGAGGCCTTGCATCTCTTTCCCCCAAAGTTTTGGCTGCTGAAAGAATTTTTTGCTGATCTTCAAGGCTCAGCTTAGAAAACCTTTCAAAAGAAGTTCTCTCTTCTGTCTGCCTCTGTTCCAATGAAGCGATCTCTCGAGCAACTTTTCTTTCCTTAGTTTCCCAATAATCTGTTCCACTAAAATAGTTCCCTGCAGTCTTTACTAGATCTACTCCTTCTATAGCTGTATCGGTTATAATGCCCAACACTCCTTCAGCTCCCCTGCGGATACCTGACCTACCTTCAACATCTGAAAAAGCATCCCGAGTATTTGCAAAAAATCTAAGGCTGTCTTCATAAACTTGCCTTTCAGATGCAGCTATTTGCGAATACCTTTGGGCGGCAGAATCAAGATCTTCTTTGTTAACGTTTTGCCTAACAGCATCCCTAAATTGGGGATCTACTTTTGTTTGTATATATGCTCCATCAAAGATTTCTTTATCTTTTGCATTTTGGATCTCTCCTCTGACAAAAAGGGAGGGAGTTACAAAACCAGTTATAAGCTTCGAAACAGAGGTCTCAGCTCCAAAGCCTGAATCTCCAGCTTCCTGCCTTAAATGCTTGACATAATTGACTGCATGCCCAAAGTTGCCTTCAGAGGAAGAATCATCAACCAAAAACTTCAAAATATTTCCTGCTGCTTCCGGATCATGAGTTCTCTGAAATAATTCTACAGCATCTATAAAATCAAACAATTTTCCGGTCTTTCCCTCAAATCCTCTTTTATAGGTATCTGCCCTAAGTTTGTTCAATAGTTCGGATGATCTTTGCTTATCTTCGTCCATCTGAACTAGTTGTTCTTGACTGACTTTAGAACGATCCAATAGGAAATTTTTTGATTTATCATAAGTAAGACTTCTAGCAAGATTATTCTTGGTCTCCTTCAAGAATTTATCATAAGCCTCCACTGCTTTGCGATACTCTTCTCGGGCAATTTCTTCTTGAGCACCGCCCTTTCCCCTTATTTGTTCATAAGTCCTCTTTTTATTAAGATAGTCCCATCTCGCAGCATTTAATCCAAATTTAAAAGCTGTCAGATCCGAGCCGTATCGACCAATATATTCATATTCTCTCAAGGCATTAGCATAGTCGCCGCGAGCAAAGTATCTGTCTGCACGGATTCTGCTCATCTTAAGTTTAAGCTCTTTTTCTAATGCGTTGTTCCTAGCGGCTTTCGCAGCATTAAGCTCGCTCTCTAGCTCTTTGTAAACATCAAAGGCCCTTAGCGTTTTTCCATCAAAAACAATTCTTACCCAAGGAGGATGAGGCCCAAATTGCCTTTCTCCTAAAAAGCAACTAGCCTCTTTTTGAGGCTCTGCTCCCAAAACAAGGTTTACTGTTATCTGCTCACCTTCTTTGCCCGATTGTACTACTTCTCTGACATTAGTGCATCGAAATTTTGGCTCAGTTAATTCAAAAGTATCATCTTTAAAACCAAAGGGCAAAACAGATATTTTCTCTTCTTCTGCAGGGGTAGGTGGCCTTTGCTCCAAATATCTGCAGACTTGAGAAACCCTTGTGCAGCATTCTTCCACAGTTAGCAAGCCGATAACACCGCAGGCTTGCCTTAAAGCAGTATTGTCGATTTGATTGAGATCTGTAGCTGCAGAGGCTAATGGAGGAAAAACCTCGAGAGAGAGTATTAAAATTAAAAAAAATGCAAGGATTTTGTTTCTTAATAAATTTTTATCCCTCATTTCACATTAACAACCACTGTTCCGGCGAACATATCTCCAATCCTTTGTTTCTTCTTAGTAAAAAAGATTGTAAATGCAAGAGGCATATCGATGATCCTAGATATGTTCCTGACAAGGGTTCTCAAAAAACCAGGCTTAATGCCCTCTTTATTTAGGACTCTTATATTAAACCATCTTTTTCCAAGAGTTTGTCCATAGGCGCCCTCTAATCCAATAAGGTAAGTCCATGGAGTTAAGAAGATTAACGATTCAAATAAGATATAAAATGCAACGAGAAATCTGCCCAATAAGAACCCTAGAAAATAAAAAACCAAAATAAAACCCATAATCAGGACAAAATCAATTGAAAATGCACCAAGCCTGCGCCAAAAACTAGCCAACCTAAGGCCAGAATTCACCTCTTTTCCCATCGTAAAAGAATGCAAAATCTCCTTATAAAGTTTAAGGCGACGGATAGAATACTATCCAAAAAGCTTTAAAAGCGGCCTTTTCGTGGTAATTTCATGGAATATGAACAGCTTCTCAACAAATTGTACAAGGAAGTAAAAGTAACTGAAACATCTACTGAGAGGTTTGAGATTCCGAAGGTTACGGGCCATATTGAGGGCACTAAGACTATAATCACCAACTTCTCTCAAATAGCGGGTATGATAAGAAGGCCGCAGGAGCACTTCCTTAAGTTCCTTCTTAAGGAGCTGGCAACGCCAGGAAAGGTTGACGGTGAAAGGCTCATTCTTCAAAGAAAGCTAAGCAGCAAATTCATAAATGAGAAGATAGAAAGGTATGTCAATGAATTCGTCATCTGCCCAGAATGTAAGAAGCCAGACACAGAGCTCATGCACGAAAACAGAATAACCTTCATCCACTGCCTTGCCTGCGGAGCAAAGAACAGCGTAAGAAGCAAGATCTGATTAACTGCAAAAGCTGGAGCCGAAACCTCCAGCCAAAACATCATTCAACCCCTGCACATAATAAACACAAACAAAAAATCAAAATGTTAAGAATAAAGATACATGACGCCTACAGAAGGATTGTGGCAGTAAGTGATCCCGAGCTTCTGGGAAAAGTCTTCACTGACGGAAAAATACAGATAGATGTAAACAAAGACTATTATGGCGGAGATGAGGTAAGCGAAGAGAAAGCAGATCAAATACTCCGCGCAGAAAAGGCTGAAGATTCAACGTTCAGTTTTGTAGGAAAAAATGCCGTAAAAGCCGGCATAAAAGCAGGGATAATCTCAAATGACGGGAAATCAATAATCACGGTCAAAGGCATACCTCACGCACTTTCACTTTTATAAAATAAAAACTGAATAAAATGGCTCCAGAAGAAACAGATTTCGAAGAATGGGATGTGGAAGATAAACCCAAAGAAAAGTCTAACAAGGGTGCCCACCAGCAAGGGGAGCAGCCAGTAGTTGAAAGAGTCAGACTACCCAAGGGAAAAGAAGTTCTTGGAGTCTTGGAGCAAAGGCTTGGGGCAAGTAGGCTTTTAGTAAAATGTTTTGACGGACATACAAGAAACTGCAGAGTTCCTGGAAAGATGAGAAGGAGATTATGGTTGAGAGAGGGGGATATCGTTCTTGTAGAGCCTTGGGAGCACCAAAGCGAGGAAAAAGGCGATGTAATCTTCAAATACACTCCTACCGCAGTCCAATGGCTTAAAAAGAAAGGCTATATTAAAATCGAATCAGAATTCTAATTATTGAAGATGGCAAATAAAGAGATCTTCAAGACCTACAAAAATGTCTTTGATGAGAAAACAATCAAGGCAATTTGGTGGCTCATTACACACAGAAAATTTGAAGGTTTGGAAAGCCCAATAAAGATTGGCAAAGAATCAAACATTTTCAGCGCATTAACGAACACAAATGAAAGAGTCGCAGTTAAAATCTTTAGGATAAACTCCTCTAATTTCTTCAAGATGTCTAGGTATCTTGCAATGGATCCAAGGTTCAGAAAAGTTAGAAACATAAGAAGTGTAATAATGACCTGGGCAAAAAGGGAATTCATAAACTTAACACGAGCTTATGAAACCGGAGTAAAAGTTCCAAAGCCTATTGCAATAAGGGATAATGTGATAGTCATGGGTTTTATCGGGACTCAGCCCCCAGAACCACCTCAAGCAGCTCCTCTTCTGAAGGATAACTGCGAAAATCCGCAGGAGATTTACAATAATCTAATAAAGAATGTCAAAACCCTCTACAAGACTAAACTAGTTCATGGGGATTTGAACGAATTCAATATGATAAATGATGATGGCGATCCAACAATCATCGACCTCTCACATGCTACTCCCATATCTTCTCCGGCAGCAGTTCAGATCCTCGAAAGAGACATAGAAAACCTATGCCGATTCTTCAACAAAAAAGGTCTTAAACTGTCAAAAGAAGAGGTTTTCAAGGAAATAACCAAAAACAGTGAAAATTAAAAACATTCGATCCCTATAAACAAAATGGAAATAACTTTCGTTTCTGATGTAAATCGGGTAAAGAAATCAAAAATAGCTATAGAGAAAGCCATAGATGTCAAGCTCAACATCACCCCTGAAAAGGTTGAAATCAGCGGGGAAGACGGACTTGCAGAGCATATAGCTGTCCAAATAGTTGAGGCAATTGATTTTGGATTCAAAACTACTGCTGCATTAAATCTTAAGAACGAGGAATTTATGTTTGAAAAAATAAGCATCAAAGATTATGTAAGGACAAGCAGGCTTCAGACAATAAAAGGAAGAATCATAGGCAAGCAGGGAAGGGCGAAAGAGATTATCTCAGAATTAACTGATTGCGACATTGTAATAAAAGATTATTATGTTGGCATAATAGGAAGAACCCATGATGTTATTGCAGCTACGAATGCTTTAAAAGATCTAATTCTGGGTCTCCCACATGCAAAAGTATATGCCTACCTGGAGAAAAGCAGGAGATTAAGGGAAGAAAAGTTCGAAGAAGAAGGCAGTTTGAAGTAATAAAAAGCTTTTTAATCCCCCTTTATTTAAAATTATTGAAGCCCGATTAGCTCAATACGGGAGCAAAATATATAAACTTGGAGCCCCTAAGTAAATTATGTACTTAATCCTCAAAAAAGGAGAATTAAGAAAGATAATACGTTACTCTTTAGATAAAGCTGGTGGAGTTAAAGCTTTGGTAGATAAAGTAAAAATACCTCCGAGTTCTATCTGGGAATATTATGCCGAGAGCAGGTCTATCAGGGGAGATCGGCTTAAAAAATTAGAAGAATATAGCGGCATAAAAATTAAAGAAACGGATATTCTTAAAAGCTTTCAAGATAATTGGAGGCAGATAAAAGGGGGAATTAAGGGAGTCAGGTTAAAGAAAGAAAATGGAACATTTGAAGAACAATTAAAATTTGCTCGCGAGAAGAATTCTGAAAAACTAAGACAATGGCATAAAAAAATGAAAGCTGAAAGGCCCGAGGAATATTATAAAATACAATATTCGCGATTTAAAAAAATAGGTTTGGACAAATTTACCACATTAAACGGTGAGAAAGTCAGAAATTCTTTCGAGAAAGACGTAGCAGACATCCTATTTAAAAAAAGAATTTCTTACAAATATGAACCCTTGGTGGCTGTAGGAAAGAAAGCATTTTTCCCAGATTTCTTATTGGATAATAATATTATAATTGAATGCACTATGTGGAGAGGAAGCGACAAAGCCATAAAACTAAGGAACAAAATTAGAAAGTTAGGTAAAAATTATAAGGTCTTTGTAGTCATTCCAAAAAATTTATATAGCTACTATAAGATCCTTGATGATAACCTTATCCAAGGTTTAGAAGAGTTTGCCCGAGTAGCTCAGACTTTTAAATCTTAAGTGATAAAAAGGAGCAACAGGTAGAGCAGCTGACTGTTATAAGTTGTTCGCCGAAGGATTATGGCGGACTTGCTGGAAATCAGCGGGTCGAAGGTTCGAGTCCTTCCTCGGGCGCTCTTAAAATTTAAAATGAGGAAATTAGAATTATTAGAATGGGACCACGTGCAGGACACATATTATCTCGGGCCAAAAAATAAAAAGGTCAGAGTAAAACTTCTTGAAGAGCCACTCGTTCTTAAAATTAGAGGCAAAGTTCCTGAAGAAATTTTGTCCGGAGCGATTCACGAAAGAGCTCCAAGAAGTGCTGAAGCCTATTTACTAGCGCGAATAGGAGAATCAAGATCTACGAGATATGGGGTAGCTTATTTCAAACTGCCAAAAGGGAGCCCCGATAAATCCATTAGTTTGTCCATGCAGGACTTATTCAAATTTCTAGGCCGTTCAAAAAAATCTTACCAGAATTACCTAAGAGCAATACAAGATACAGAATCGGTTGCTTAGAACTAGATCCCCATTCTCTGAAGGATCTGGTTTGACATCTTTACTATGTAATTTATCACTTCTTCATCCCTTGCTCCAGGATTCTCATTCTTATATTTCAAAGCAGTAGATACTGCCGCAACCATCGCCATCTTAACATCAGCCATCTTTTTTACCTCCAAATTTAATTCAAAAACTTTAAGTGATTTATATATCTTATGCAGAAATTTTTACCAATTTATAGAAGTATCAAAAGATTTACAGTTTTATTCTTTCCCGGTATAAAGCTGCCCTATTAGCCTCTTCCTTTGTTCTTCCCGGAGAAAACAATCCTTTTATCTTTGAAAGAAGTCTAGGATCGTTATATCTCTCTCCTATCAGGCAAGCAGCTAATTTCTTGTATTCTACACTGAGGTCATGAGAAGGATCATATAAAGAAGCAGGAGTTGCGTTTGCAAGCGCCTCAAGAACCTTTTCACTTTCTGGAAGAACTGCAAGCACGGGAACTTCTGAAAGATCTTCTACATCTTTAAGAGTCAGCTCAAAATTTTTACCCCTTCTTTTGTTCAAAACTAAGCCAGTTATAGGAGTATTCTTCTGCTTAGCAAGTTTTATCGCTCTAACCGTGCAGCTAAGAGTAGGATAATCCGGAGAGGTAACGACAAGAAGTTCATCGCTTGCAAGCATTGTCGCAAGTATCTCTGAATTTAAAGTCGGCGAAGAATCTATCAAAACAACATCATAATTCTTTTTGAAATCTCTCAATTTTTTCTTCAAAGCATAAACATCTACACTTCCGGAAGAGACTAAAGATCCCGGCATAAAATGGAAGCCTGCATCGTGAATATATGTGGCCTTTTCGGGCGCAGCCTTGCCCAAGATAACATCATGCACAGTAGATTTTTCTGGCTTAACAACCCCCAGATGCAATCCAAGGTTCGGTGCAGAAAAATTAGCATCAACAATTAGAACTTTTTTATTAAATTGATTAGCGAGAACTGCCCCGAGATTTGTAGTGACAGTCGTCTTTCCGACACCGCCTTTAATTGAAATCACTCCGATAGTCTTCGACATTTTCACCTTCTTTATTTGTAAACTTCTTTTATTTCGCCGAGCATATAATGCCTGACTGAATTAGTTTTACTCTCCCCTTTCTTATCTAATTTATTGGGTTTTCCCTTTAATAAACCTTTCTCTTCACCGGGGACTTTCACCGACGGTGAAGGCTTAACAAAAGACAAAATTTTACTTGATCCGTTGGAGTCCATTTTCTTGGCCCCGATTACAAAATTCTTTTCATTTTGCACTTTTTTGGAAGGCTTATCATAAAGGTCTTTTATTTCTCCAGTTAATTTCTGTGAAGTCGTTTCTTTGTGGGGCTTTATCACTTTCTCAACCTTTGAGGCAATTTCCATAACCTTAGAAGGCTGAACCGAGGGCTGCTCAGATTTCTGCCTGCTTCTAAGATATTTCTCCTTTTCTTCTTGAACGATCGCAGAAACCCCTTTGTATTTGTCGGCTGCTAACCATCCTCTCCTTGGAATTGGAACTCCCTCATTCCTCTGTGAAAATGAAACGACTTGGCTCCTTTCACGAGGTTTCATTATAGGATCCATTATAGCTGGACCGATTCCTCCAGAATGCTTGACAATCTTAAGCTCTCCAGAAGGCCCTTTTCGCAGATAGCTTCCAAGCTCCTTGTCAAATTTGCTTCTTTTCTTAAATGCGCCTAAAAGAGACAGAACTTCATTTTTAGAGCGATTTTTGACTCTCGAAATCTTATCTGAGAAAGGCTCTTCGACCCTAGTTCCGGGCATTATTCCGGAAATCTTTGAATGATTAGACCTCATAAGGTCTTTTTTAATTTCTTTATGTAATGGAGTTACATTTCTGACAACTTTTAATTCTCTTCTAACTTCTCTTGGAATAAAATCTGCCTCCCCCTTTTTATTGGAAAAAAGTTTTCCTATAAATGAATTACTCACAATCTTTCACCTCTTTCTAATGTTCTTAGACCTAATGTAAATGAAGGATTTAGGGATATTAAAACCTTATTCTTTTCATGAAAACTATGAATATTCATAGGAATATACCTCTTAATATTATTACCTGTTAAAACCAATTCTGCATTCAGCAATAACCCTTTACCCATCATCTCACAACCCATAAATTCACCCCTGCTTTTTTCATTCTTGTGACTTTTTCATCAAGTGCGAGCTCTAAAAGATGCTTTTCTGCAGTGTTCCATGAAACGCCAAATTCCTCGGCAATCTCGCTGGTTGTCACTACTTTAACCTTTCCCACTTTCTCTATTATTTTCTTTTTTAGTTCACTAATTTGTACCATCTTTTTTGTGAATAAACCTATGAATACTCATAGGACTATTAATATTAATATAACTATTAGCAAAACCTAAAATTCCATGCATTTTCATTTTACTACCCATAAATTCACCCCTGCTTTTTTCATCCTAGTAATTTTGCTATCAAGTGTAAGTTCAAGCAAATGCTTCTCTGCAGTGTTCCATGAAACCTTCAATTCTTCAGCGATTTCGCTTGTAGTGACTACTTTGGTCTTTTCAACAAGCTTCATTATTTCCTTTTTGAAATCACGGCTGTCCATTTTCATTAATCATAAACTCCTTTTAGCTCTCCAAGCATCCACTCCCTTACCGCAGCAGAATTATCCCCTATGCTTTTTTTCTGAGATTCTTTTTTCTTTGATACCATTTTTACATTAGATTTAGCCGAACCGCTAAAGACCGATCTAATCCTAGTTGCATCTTTAGCCCCAATTACTGCTCTCTCGACTGGCTTGGAATAAACTGCTTTAATTTCCCCTGCAGTTTTATTAAGAATCGAAACTGGCGCAGGCAATATCTTTTCCAGTCTGAAAGCTTTGTCAACTTTAGCTGCAAGTCCACTTATTTTTGACGGCTGCACTGAAAGCTGGATAGCCCGCTCTCTGCTCTTAAGATATCTCTCTCTTTCTTCCCGCACAAGAGAAGATATTCCCTTATACTTGTCGGCAGCAAACCATCCTCTCCTTGGAATTGGAACTCCCTCATTCCTCTGAGAGAATGAAACGATCTGGCTCCTTTCACGAGGTTTCATTATAGGATCCATTATTGCCGGACCGATTCCTCCAGAGGGCTTGACAATCTTAAGCTCTCCAGAAGGCCCTTTCTTCAGATATCTTTCAAGATCTTTGTCAAGTTTGCTTCTGTCCTTCAAGCCATCCCACAACGAGGTGAATTCTTTCCTGATTCTGGCTCCGCTTCTTCTGAACTTTTCAGAAACCGGATCTTCAACAAATGAAGGTTCAACTATAGGAGATAACTTAGAATCTTGCTTCTTGAAGTTAAACTTAAACTCTTTCTCAAACAAAGGAGCTTTCCTTTCAGAGATCTTTGAAGGGCTTAAAGGTTTATGAGGTTTAATCTTTATTTCTCTGTACTCTTCATTTCTTGAACTGAAGATCTTCTCCCCGATCTCGACAATAGAAGAAATTATCTGTGTCCTCTTCCTTGAATTCAGATAGCTGTTCAACTCTTTATCAAGATTATTATTTCTCGTACTTAAACTGTAAGGTACTTTTTGCTTTACCAGAGACTTATTGCTTAGGCTCTTCTGCAGCTGTTCAAGCTCAAATTGAGATTTGGCAGAGGATAAATCAAGCCATTTTTCAGAGAATTTAGGTTTATTCTGCTCATTTTTCAAAGGAAGTTCATTAACATGGACATAAGAGCCTGAGCCCAACTGTCCTCTCTCGCCATAGAAAACCGGCCTCTTTACTCTCTCATGATAATAATTTGTTTTAAAAGAAATAGTTCTGCTTATAGACTCTCCGAGTCTGTCGAAGTAGTTCTTGAAAGGAACATCATAGTGCTTTCTAATAACCCCGAAGATCCAGCCGTCAGTCCTTTCTAGATACCTTGTTATTACAAATTCGTCATGCTTTCTTCTTCTCCAAGCTATGATAAGCAGCAAGACTAAGAACAATATCAATGCAGTCCACAAAATCATCTCCCAAGGAATCTCTTTCTTCTCCACTACTGGGGCAGGTGTAGGAGTCATACAGACTCCATTCTCGCAGTTCTGGCTCTTGCAGTCAGAATTAAGGTAGCATCTCTTTCCATTATCGCATCTTTCAGAGCAAGTCTTTCCTCCGCAGTCTACATCGCTTTCATCCTGGTTCAGCTTATTATCTTTGCAGAAGCTGACTGGTGCAGCAACTTCACATTCTTCATCCAAGGCAGGCCTGTCATCAGTGGTTCCGCAATTATTCTGGTCACTGCAGAACCTGCTTCTCAATCCTCCAGAGCATGCGCTCCATTCAGTGCAGATCCAGTCTTCTTCACAAACCGGAGTCACAACAGCGCCTCCGCCACCGCCTCCTCCTCCGCCACCGGAAGGTGCAGGCGCTGCAGGAAGCACAACTGAGAAAGTTACATTCTTGCTGTCAAGATTTCCGGCACTGTCATTTGCAAATGCAATTAGGGTTGTCGAACCTTCAGGGAAGGTCACATTTACAGGAGAGGTGTAAGTGATATTTGTTCCATTGAAATTATAGAAAATAGTATTCACCCCAGATCCATTGTCCGTAGCAGACAGATTAACAAGGATAGACTGGCTGCTGTAAGTGATATTCTCCGGACTGTGTATTGTCACATTTGGTTTTATCGTATCCACTGTAAACACTCTGGTCGCATTTCCGCTGTTTCCTGCAGTATCGTTAACTGTAGCATTGAGAGTTATCGAACCTTCAGGGAAGGTTACAAAGTGTGTAGTGTTATAAACTGCAAAAGTTCCATTCCAATTATATCTTACAGTGTCAACAGTTCCATTAGGCCCATTAGTAGTGGTTAGGTTCACAAGGATTGTCGCATTATTGTATGTTTTGTTCTCAGGGCTTACAATCGTAACTGTAGGAGCAGTCACATCAACAGTAAAGGTCACAGTTGCAGATCCTAAATTGCCTACAGTATCATTAGCATAAGCCTTCAAAGTTATAGATCCTTCAGTAAAGTTAACTATTACTGGAGAGGTGTAAGTAGTGTTTGTGCCGTTCCAATCAAAGAATATCGTAGAAACTCCTGCTCCAGAATCTGTAGCGCTTATATTTACTAAAAGAGTCCGATTATTGAAAGTTGCTGTTGTAGGATGTATTATTGTAACAGTTGGTGCGGCCGAGTCTACAAAGAACAAAATACTGCTTTCATTTGTATTTCCTGAAGTATCATTTGCAATTACAGTCAGGTTATAAGTTCCATTCTGAGGTGGCAATGTGAAAGTGGTATTGTACTTATTGCCTGCAACGTTAGTTAAGTTAAACTCATTCACCGCATTGTCTGGATATCTTATTCTTGCGATTACATTATTAACTGCGATATTGTCCGTTACATTTGCAGCCACTTCTATCACAGAAGATAAAGCGAAGAAGCTTCCATTCAAAGGCCTAAGATCAAAGACTACTGGCTTCGTTCCATCAGAAGCATTGAAGAAAGTTGTTTCACTGTTATTAACACTTCCACTAGAGTCATTCGCGAAGAAGCTTACATTGTATCTTCCGAGAAGCTCAGGTATTGCGAATGAAGCATTGAACTTTCCGCTGCTTGTTGCTGGACCGCTTACATTTGTTAAGGTCAGCTGCTGCACAGTCCCATTAGGGAAAGTTACATTTGCTCTTACAGAGCTTACATTTGCAAATACAGTTGTAACATTAGCGGCGATTTCAATAACATTCGAAGTATTGAAGCTGCTGTTAGCTACTGGTCTAAGATTTTCAACCTTAGGGATTACACTTCCGAAAGTTACTGTAAGCTGGGCAAAGTCTGCTCCGAAAGCAGCATCATTTCCGTTAGTTGTAATGGTCACATTTATCTTATACCTTATTTGCACAAGTTTAGTTGTGCTATTTACGAAATCAACAAAAGATCCTCCTAAAGAGGTTGTAGCATTACCCTCATTGATAATGCTTCCATTATATGTTCCAACCTGCTGGAAAGCTCCTGCTGTCCAGTTGAATAACTCTATAGCAGTTGAATTCTCAGCTACTCCTCCTGGAGCGGATCCTCCGCATGTGAAAGCCCCAGTAGAATCATCATTCAAGCAGTGCTCAAGCAAGAAAGTCATGTTTGTTATATCCGAAGCTGAAGCCCCACTAAGCACCCCGCTTAAATTATATGTCAGGTTAAGATGTGTATTAAGATCGTTCTGAGCTCCAGCGCCATTGTTCCTTCTTACTGCAAAGTAAACTTGGTCATTTGCCTGTGTAGCAGCAAATGTATTTACCACTTCACTATGTCCCTCTCCGAAAGGATCATAAGATCCTTGATCAGGGGTTCCATTTGTAGGATTTTGCTCGGAGAATCCAGGATCTGTAGCATTGTTAATCGTTATAGTGTAAGTTTCTCCAGGAGTCAAGTTTCTGACAAAGGAATATCCATCATTGCATGTAGTTGTAGAGATTGTAAAGTTCTCACACTTGTAAAGCACAGTTCCGTTCGCTACTGCAGTCAGGTTTATTGAAGTGAAGTTCAATCCAGAAGGGTCTATGCCGTATGTCTGGGCAAACAAGCTTGAATCGTTCGTCCTGTTTGCAATCTTAATCAAAGCGTAAGGTGAAGTTTCAGAGTACCCAGAGACAATTAAAGAGGAGATAGTCTGATTTGTAAGATTTACTGTTACTGTAAGTATTCCAGAGGAATTCAAGATGACAACTTGAGCGTTATTTATAGAATCTCCGGCAGGATTTACTACATCAAACGTTCTGTTGCCTTCAACGACTCTTGTGAATATAACTGTAGTTGCATTATTGACATTATTCAAAGTGTCATTTGCTATAATCCTTACAAGATAAGTGCCCTTCTGATCTAGATCCGAGAAAGTGGTGTTGTATGATGCACTTATATTGCTTGTCTGAAGATCTGTTGTGCTTCCATTAGGGAAAGTGATTCTAACTAGCACAGTATCTACTCCCGTGCTATCTGTTACCAAAGCAGTCACGCCAACAGTATCGTTCACCCTAAATGTGCTTCCATTTGTTGGGGAAGTGATTGTAACTGAAGGGTTGTTCAACTCACTTACAATAAAGTGCGTCTTTTCAGTGTTATTCAAATTATTGCTCGTATCATTTGCAACAATAGTCACATTATACCTTCCTTGAAGATCACTAGGCACGCTAAAGCTGGCATTAAACTTGTTTCCAGAAGTATTGTTTAGAGTCAAAGTGTTTGTAGCTCCATCTGGATAGGTTATTGTGGCTAAAACAGAACTTACAGCAACATTATCGGTAACATTGGCTGCAATTTCTATAGTTGAACCTAAATTGAATGTTGAGCCATTCAATGGAACTAAACCGGTAACATTTGGATTGATTACATCTAATGCATTGAAGAAAGTAGTTGAAGTGCTATTTGCATTATTATTTGTATCATTTGCAATGTAAGTGATATTGTATCTTCCAATCAAACTACTTGGCACAACAAAAGATGTATTGAATTTGTTGCCAGTAACATTTGTCAAAGTTAATTGCTGCACAGTTCCATTAGGCAAGGTTATATTCACAATCACAGTAACTGGGCCGTCATTATCTGTAGCATTGGCTGCGATTTCTATAGTTTGAGATAAGTTGAAGCCGCTGCCATTTGTAGGCACTAATCCGAATACAGAAGGCTTGATTGTATCTCCAACAATGAAAGAGGTAGTTGTAACATTGACATTGTTGTTAGTATCATTAACAATGAAAGTTAAGTTGTATTGTCCTTGAGGTGTGCTTGGTATTGTGAAGCTTGTATTAAACTTGTCTCCAGTTACATTTGTCAAAGTCAACTGCTGGACAGTTCCGTTAGGTAATGTCACATTCACAAGCACTGTTCCAAGAACGCCATTGTCAGTTGCATTTACAGCAATCTCAATTACATCAGAGACATTGAAGCTGGATCCATTAGAAGGTATAAATCCAAAGACTGCGGGCTTGGCAGTATCGTTTGCTATAAAGAATGTTGTTCCAGTGCCGTTCACGTTTCCAAAGGAGTCGTTTGCTACAAAAGTTAAGTTATATCTTCCCTGAAGAGCGTTAGGTATTATAAAGGAAGTGTTGAACTTATCTCCCGTAGTATTTGTCAAAGTAAGAACTTGGACAGTTCCATTAGGCAAAGTCAAGTTGGCCTTCACAGAATTTATCTGTCCGCTGTTTGTAACATTAGCCGATATTTCAACCACATCCGAAACATTGAATTGCGTTCCATTAACGGGCCTTAAGTCGAACACGCTTAAAGGAGTAGTATCTACATTTATTGTTACATTTTCGGGGTTATTTACATTTCCGGAAGTGTCATTAACGAATACGCTCACAACAGTTGTTCCTTCAGGGAAGGTTACAAACACTGGAGAAGTGTAAGTCTGATTTGCAGTTCCGTTAAAGAACAATATTGTACTGACTTGGAAGTTATCTGTAGCAGTTATGTTCACCAGGATAGTCGCATTAGTGAAATTTCCCGCAGATGGGCTGTTAATTGTTACTTGAGGCCTTGTAATGTCATTGACAGTAAAGTTAGTCTTCTCACTAGAGTTAACATTCCCAAATGTATCGTTAGCGATTATTGTTACATTATAGACTCCTGGAACATTGCTGCTCGAAGTTGCAAAGATAGTCGTATAAGTTGCTCCAGACAAAGCCATTGTTTGATTCTGCACAGTTCCGTTCGGCAAGGTGAATTGAGCAATCACCTTATCAACAGATGTTGTTGCATCGCTTACTGTAGCCACAATAGTCGTTTCTTGTGTCTGATTGATAGAAGCTTTAGTTGAAGCTACTCCTGTCACACTTGGAGGCACAGAATCTATGAAGATCGTTACCGATTCTGTATCATTCAAGTTTCCAAAAGTATCATTTGCATAAACTCTCATTACAGTTGTTCCTTGAGGGAATGTCACAAAAACTGGAGAGGCGTAAGTTTGATTTGCAGTTCCGTTAAAGAACAATACATTCTCAACCGCATTATCATCAACAGCAGTTATGTTGACAAGAAGGGTTGCATTAGTGAAGTTGCCGCTTGCAGGACTTACTATAGTAACGTTAGGATTAACCTCATTTGCCAAAACGAAGAAAGTTGTACTTGTAGAATTGACATTATTTGTGGTGTCATTTGCAGTAAAGGTTATGTTATAGGTTCCAGGCAAGTTAGGTATGCTGAACGAAGTGTTAAACTTGCCGCCATTTGCAAGAGGGCCAGACACATTTATCAAAGTAAGCACTTGCAAAGTTCCATTTGGCAATGTTAAGTTAACACGCACATCACTAACGGCAATATTATCTGTTACATTAGCCGCAATCTCAATATTTTGAGCCACACTAAATGTACTATTAGCAACAGGTATTAATCCGGAAACAGACGGTTTCTCACTATCTCCCCCTATGAAAGAAGTCCTAGCAGTGCTATTCACATTATTATTAGTATCATTAGCGATGTAGGTTATATTATATGTTCCCTGTATGCCTGAAGGCACAATAAATGAATTGTTGAACTTAGGGGTGCTTCCAACCTGAGACAAAGTCAAAACGTTTACAGTTCCATTTGGCAGAGTAACATTAGCTAAAACGGCATCTATGACTCCATTGTCCGTAACATTTGCAGCGATTTCGACGACCTGGCTTGTATTAAACACCGAGCCATTTACCGGAAGTAATCCAGAGACTGCAGGGTTAATTGTATCTCCGACAATGAAGGTCGTAATAGTTGTGCTGTTCAGATTGCCATTTGTATCATTTACTAAGAAAGTCAAATTATATTGCCCTTGAGGAGTATTCGGAATAGTGAATGAACTATTGAATTTATCTCCTACAACACTTGCTAAAGTAACTAGCTGAGAAGTGCCATTAGAGAAAGTGATATTCGCAATAGCTGAACTTATAACGCCATTATCGGTTGCATTTATTGCAATTTCAATCACATCTGAAGCGTTGAAGCTTGTTCCATTTGCAGGGACTGCCCCAAAGACTGCAGGTCTAACAGTGTCATTTGAAATGAAGAATGTAGTCTCAGTCGAATTAACATTATTGCTCGTGTCATTAGCAATGAACGTTATATTGTATCTTCCTTGAGGGGTGTTTGGTAGAGTGAAACTAGCATTATACTTGCTTCCAGTAGCTAAGCTCAAGTTAAGCTGCTGTACCGTTCCATTAGGGAATGTTACATTAGCTCTCACAGAGCTAACTCCGAAGTTGTCGGTTACGTTTGCAGCTAATTCAACGGTGTCAGAAGCATTGAACTGAGTTCCTGCAACAGGAACTAAACCTACAACAAGAGGTTTTGTTGTATCTCCGCCTATGAAGAAAGTTGTTTCCGTGTTATTTACATTGTTATTTGTATCATTTGCAATGAAAGTTACATTATATCTTCCAGCTATATTTGGTATGCTGAAGGAAGTGTTATACTTGTCTCCCCCAACATTTGTTAAGACAAGGTTATTTGTCGCACCATTAGGATATTTCAACTGGGCCTTTACAGTATCAACGACTCCATTGTCGGTCACATTTGTCGCGATTTCTATGCTTACAAGAGTAGGGAATGTAGTGTCATTTGGAGGGATAAATCCAAAGACACTAGGCTTTATCGTATCATTCGCGATAAAGAAGGTAGTTACAGAACTGTTTACATTGTTTTTAGTATCATTCGCGATAAAGGTTAGGTTGTACCTTCCTTGAGGTGTGTTTGGTATTGTGAAGGAAACATTGAATTTGTTTGCAGCACTGTGATTTGTTATCGCACTTACATTTGTCAAAGTCAGCTGCTGCACAGTTCCATTAGGGAATGTTACATTTGCTAAAACTGCACTTATGTTTGAAGATAAGTCACTTATATTAGCGGCTATTTCAACAACATCTGAAACATTAAATGTAGCTCCAGCATTTGGAGATACAATATCGATAGACGGGCCAAAGATATCGCTTACATTGAAGAAAGTTCTTTCAGTGTTGTTAACATTATTGCTGCTGTCATTAGCAAAGAAGCTTACATTATACCTTCCGCCAAAGTCAGGTATTGTGAATGAAGCATTATACTTATCTCCCCCTGCGTTAACCAATGCAAACTCTTCAAATGCCCCATCTGGATAAGTGACTGTAACTGAAACTGTGCTTACTGCCACATTATCTGTGACGTTTGCAGCTATCTCTATGACGCTAGTAGCTGCAAAGTGGCTTCCATTAACTGGGATGAGGCTAAATACTCTTGGAGCCAAAGTATCATTTGCATTAAAGAAGCTTGTTACAGAGCTGTTTACATTGTTATTTGTATCATTTGCAATGTAAGTCAGATTATATCTTCCAGCAAGATTAGGGACAGTAAAGGAAACATTGAATTTGTCTCCAGTTGCATTTGTCAAAGTAAGCTGTTGCACCGTTCCATTTGGCAAGGTTACATTTACAATTGCAGCGCTTATAACTCCGTTGTCTGTTATATTGGCTGCAATCTCTACAATATCTGCGATGTTAAATGAGCTCCCATTAATAGGCCTAGAATCAAAGACTGCAGGATTTATTGTATCTCCAACAGTAAATACTGTAACTACTGTGCTATTCACATTGTTGTTGCTGTCATTTGCTATAAATGTAACATTATACTGTCCCTGAAGATCATTTGGAATAGTGAATGAAACATTATACCTGGAGCCGTTAGCCAAGCTTAATGTTAAAACATTTACGGTTCCATTAGGCAAGGTTACATTTGCAGTAACAGAACTTACTGCGACATTATCTGTAACATTTACTCCAATTTCGATAGTGTCCGAAACATTGAAAGACGTTCCATTAGCAGGAATCACCCCGGATACTGCCGGAACAAGAGTGTCTGCTACAGTGAAGAAAGTCTTCTCAGAACTGTTTACATTATTGTTAGTATCATTTGCAATAATTGTAACATTATAAGTTCCCTGCAATACTGGTATTGTGAATGAAGTGTTGAACTTGTCTGTGCCAGAAATTTGGCTGAGTGTTAGGACATTTACAGTTCCATTTGGCAAGGTCACATTTGCAATTACTGCACTTATCACTCCATTGTCGGTTACATTTGCAGAAACTTCAATTATATCAGAAGTGTTGAAGCTGCTTCCATTTGTAGGCAACAGCTCGAACACGGCTGGCCTAATCGTGTCTCCAACTATAAATGTGGTCGTGGTGCTACTATTTACATTGTTATTTGTATCATTTGCTATGAAAGTTAAGTTGTACTGTCCTTGAGGTGTGCTTGGTATCGTGAAGCTTGTATTAAACTTGTCTCCAGTTACATTTGTCAAAGTCAACTGTTGGACAGTTCCGTTAGGTAATGTCGCATTCACAAGCACTGTTCCAAGAACGCCATTGTCAGTTGCATTTACAGCAATCTCAATTACATCAGAAACATTGAAGCTAGTTCCGTTTGCAGGAACTGCTCCAAAGACTGCAGGATTAATTGTGTCTCCAACAATAAAGTTGGTAGTTATGCTGCTATTCAGGTTATTATTGGTGTCATTTACTAAGAAAGTCAAATTATACTGTCCCTGAGGTGTGTTTGGTATTGTGAAGGAAACATTGAATTTATCTCCACCAACACTAGTCAAAGTCAGCAACTGAGATGTTCCATTAGACAAAGTCAAGTTAGCTATAACTGAACTTATTACTCCATTGTCTGTTGCATTTACTGCAATCTCTATTACATCCGAAGAGTTGAATGATGTCCCTGCTGCAGGTATGGCTCCAAACGCTGCAGGCTTTACCGTGTCATTAGCAATAAAGAAAGTTGTTTCTGTGGAATTCAAATTATTGCTCGAATCGTTAGCAATGAAGGTTATATTGTACCTTCCCTGCAATGCTTGAGGTATCGTAAAGGAAGCATTGAATTTATCTCCCAACACATTTGTCAAATTCAAGACCTGTACTGTTCCATTAGGAAGAGTCACATTAGCTTTTACTGCACTGACTGCAAAGTCATCTGTAACATTAGCAGATATTTCTACGACATCTGAAACATTGAATGCCGTGCCATTTACTGGCTTGATATCAAGGACTGAAGGCCTTGCTTGATCTCCTCCTATGAAGAAGGTAGTTTCAGTATTGTTGACATTATTGTTCGTGTCATTTGCAATGAAGGTAACATTGAATCTTCCATCAATATCTGGAACAGTGAAAGAAGTATTGAATTTATCACCCCCCACATTGGTTAAAGTCAAGGTATTGGTTGCTCCATTAGGATATTTGATCTGGGCCCTTACTGTACTTATTACTCCATTATCCGTTACATTAGCTGCGATTTCAATCACATCAAGACTTCCAAAAGTCGTTCCATTTGGAGGGACAAGTGCAGCAACACTTGGCCTTATAGTGTCATTTGCAGTGAAGAAAGTTGTATTCGTCCCAAGGTTATTCAAAGTATCATTCGCTATGAAAGTAATGTTGTACCTTCCCTGCAGAGCATTAGGAATAGTGAATGAGACATTAAACTTGTTTGCAGCACTGTGATTAGTTATAGCACTTACATTTGTAAGAGTCAACTGCTGGACAGTTCCGTTGGGGAAAGTAACGTTTGCAATAACTGCGCTTAAATTAGAATTTCCGTCAGAGACATTAGCGGATATCTCAATTACATCTGAGACGTTGAATAAAGCTCCATCACTAGGAGAAGTAATTATTATTGATGGGGCAAAGACATCCCCTACTTCAAAGAAAGTCGTCTCAGTATTGTTGATGTTATTGGATGTATCATTCGCAAAGAAGCTTACATTATACCTTCCGCCAATATTTGGAATACTTAATGAAGCATTGTATTTATTCCCTGCAGCATTTACAAGAGTAAGATCGACAGTCGCCCCATCAGGATAAGTTACTGTAGCAGAAACAAAGCTTACTGCCGCGTTATCCGTAACATTAGCGGCAACCTCTATGCTCGTGAGACTAGTAAAGTTAGTTCCAGCAGAAGGGATGAATCCAGATACCTGTGGAGCGGAAGTGTCATTTACTTCAAAGAAGCTTGTTACTGAGCTGTTTACATTATTATTTGTATCATTGGCAATGTAAGTCAAATTATATCTTCCAGCAAGGTCTGGAATAGTGAAGCTAGCATTGAACTTGTCTCCAGAAACATTTGCCAAAGTTAAAGTTTGTAAGGTTCCATTAGGCAAAGTCAAGTTTGCCACCACTGCACTAATCACCCCATTATCAGTCACATTTGCAGATATTTCAATGACATCTGCAACATCAAATTGGCTGCCATTTACCGGTCTGACATCGAAAACTTCGGGCTTTATTGTGTCTCCTGCAACGAAGAAAGTTGTTTCTGTAGAGTTTACATTATTAGCAGTATCGTTCGCAATATAAGTTATGTTATATTGGCCTTGAGGAGTATTTGGCAGGGTAAAGGAGGTATTGAATTTATCTCCCAACACATTTGTCAAATTCAAGACCTGTACTGTTCCATTAGGAAGGGTTACATTGGCCAAGACTTTGCTTATAGCAACATTATCCGTAACGTTCACAGCCACTTCTATTGTGTCTGAAACGTTGAAGCTGCTGTTTGAAACGGGCCTAAAATCAAAGACTAAAGGACTAGTCGTATCTGCTACATTAAATGAAGTCGTTTCAGTAGAATTCACATTCCCTGCAGTGTCATTAGCAATAAACCTCGCAGAATAAGTGCCCTCCAAGCCAGAAGGCAAAGTGAAGGAGGTATTGAATTTACCCCCATTAATCAAAGGCCCGCTTACATTTGTCAAGGTCAAAACTTGAACAGTCCCATTAGGAAGAGTAATATTAGCACTTACAGAATCTACTCCTGAGAATTGTTCGGTCAAATTAGCTGCTATTTCAATAGTTGCTGAAGAGGTGAATGAAGAGTTGTTTGCAGGAACCAATCCGGATAATCTTGGGGCAACAACATCTGTTGCCTCTACAGTGAAATTAACCAAAGAAGCGCTTATTGGCGGGAAGGTTAAAGTTTTAAGAGTAGTATTTACGACAGTGTCATTAGTCAAATCGAAAGTCCCGCTGGAGTTCGTGAAGTTAACTGTAAATCTCGCTTCTTCATCTCCTTCAGGCAAATAAGTAGAATAATTGGTAAAGACAGTTATATTTCTTATGGATCCAGTTTGCACAAAGATGGTTTCCAAATCAACTCTCCATCTTTTTACAGTAGTCTCATTAAGCGTAAAGGTTTCATTATCTATCAAAGCATTTTGATATTCTACCCGAGCAGTATTATTTATAGCGCTGCTTCCACCTATAAACTCAGTCCGATAGTTTATGACGTTCCCGGTAAAAACAGTCAAGTTTTCAAGAGGCATCAAAGACACATTATCTGATGCCCAGAATCCGCCTGTCGAGTTATAAACCCTGGTTTTATTCGCTATGACTCTCTGCCCAAATCTACCGAGAACTTCTAATGCTTGGAACAGATTTATTCTTCCACTATTAGCAGAGGTATTATTGAGCAAAATTGTATGGTTAACTGTGACGTTAAGCGTTTGATCTGGCCCTATTGTTAAATTGAAGCTTTCCTGCTTGTTTTCAATTATCTCTGTAATCACGTTAAGGGGTTCTGGATGGTGAATTTCTAGATTAACCTCCTGATCAGAATAATTATAGAACAAATTAACCGAAACATTGGTCGTACTTGAAAGGCTCGAGTCTGCATCGCAATGTATATGCATAGATAAGAAATTTGTTTTTCCAATGGTAACACCATCTAGGGTAGCATTTTGCTCGAACAAAGTAGGGGTCGTTGTTAGGCTGCCTGAAGGCTCTCCACATAGTTCATAGGTGTCTTCTAAATTCGATGTGGATAAGTGATAACATAGTTTTGGCTTGCAAACATTGTTCGCGGAAGCAGATAAGTTTGCCCTCATAGTTACTATCCCCTGCATGTTGAAGTTTCTTAAGAAGCTGCAAGGCACATTAGTATTAGAGCCACAGAAGAAGATTCTCAAGCCATTCACATCAGTTTGATTAGGGGAAATAGACATATTAAAAGTCTTATTTACATATGAGGTAGAGTTAGGTGCAACTTTAGATAGCCAGGTAGTGGAACTAGATAGATTATTATCTGTTCCTCCAAAGAAGATGTTCCCAGTATTAATTATGTAATTAAGCCAGAAAGTGCTTGCGACAGTGCTGCTTGAAGCAGCATTCATTGAAGGAGAACTGCAGCTCAGAGTATAATTAGTTATGTCAAATTCTATGGTATTGTCTAGGCTTCCAGAATAATTCCCAGTAGTACTGTTGAAAGTAAGTGTAGTCACAGAATTCGAATTATTTGAGGTAACATTACATGTCCCATCGACTATAGGGGCAGAATTTATTGGATTAACATAACTTGCCTCAAATAAAATAAACACTTTGACTCCAAAATTTGGATTTTCTTCTGCAGTTGCCGCGGTTCCCTGGAAGTATTCAGTCTTATCTGTGGAAAGAGTGGCATTTGAAACCCCATCAAAGGTGAAATTTGTTCTTTCGGTGGAATTCAAATTATTGCTCGTATCATTAGCAATAAATGTTACGTTATATGTCCCTTTAAGATTTGGTATACTGAAAGATTGATTGAACTTATCTGTACCCGTAACTTGATTGAGTGTTAGTACATTTATCGTTCCATTTGGAAGAGTGACGTTTGCTAAAACAGTGTTTATCTCAAAGTTATCTGTAACATTTGCAGAGATTTCAATTACACTTAGATTAGAAGCATTAAATCCGCTTACCGGCCTTAAATCAAACACTAAAGGTCTAACCGTATCTCCGCCTATGAAGAAAGTTGTTTCCGTGTTATTTACATTGTTATTCGTGTCATTTGCGATGAAAGTTACATTATATCTTCCAGTAACGCTTGGTATTGTGAAGGAAACATTGAATTTATCTCCTCCCACCGAAACCAGTGTGAGAGTATTTGAAGCTCCGTCAGGATAATCAATTTTAGCTAAAACTTTGTCAATTACTCCATTGTCCGTTACATTTGCGGCGATTTCTATTACACTTAAGCTAGGGAATGCACTCGAATTAGGCGGAACCAAACTTGCAACTGAAGGCCTAATCGTATCATTGGCTATAAAGAAGGTAGTAACCGTGCTGTTGACATTGTTCCTAGTATCGTTCGCAATAAAGGTTATATTATATCTCCCTTGAAGATTGTTTGGAATCGTGAAAGAAGTATTAAACTTCCCGCCGTTAGCAAGCGGCCCAGAGACATTAGTCAGAGTTAAAACATTAACAGTTCCATTTGGAAGTGTAAGATTAGCCGACACAAAACTTACATTGGAATCTGAATCTGTAACATTTGCAGAAATTTCAACTACATCCGATACATTAAATACTGTCCCGTTAGTAGGTGTAGCATTTATAACTAAAGGTGCAAATGCATCTCCGGCTATGAAGAAAGTAGTTTCTGTATTGTTTATGTTTCCAATTGTATCCTGCGCAAAGTAGCTTAGATTATATCTTCCTTCGATATTAGGTATAGTGAAGGAAGTGTTGAACTTATCTCCATTAGGATTAACCAGACTTAAGGTAATCGTGGCCCCGTCTGGGTATGTTACAGTTACATTAGCTGAAATTGAGCTAAGGTCTGTGATATTTGCTGCAATCTCTATTGTTGCATTCGTCAAGAAGTTAGTTCCAGCAGAAGGAATCAAACTAAAGACTAACGGACTTTCATTATCTGTTACTTCAAAGATAATTATTTCAGTGTTATTTAGGTTATTATTAGTATCGTTCGCGAGGAATCTTACCGTATAAAATCCTCCTTCTCCAGGAGCAGTAAATGAGGCGTTGAATTTATTCCCCGTAACATTTGCCAATGTCAGCAATTCTGCAGTTCCGTTAGGGAAAGTTATATTCGCAATAACTGTACTGATAACACCATTATCGGTCACATTTGCAGCAATTTCTATCGTATCCCCAACAGTAAAGCTTGTCCCATTCAAAGGCTTTAGGCCAAATACTGCGGGCCTAACAGTATCATTTGCAATGAAGAAGGTAGTTTCAGTAGAGTTTACATTATCTGAAGTATCTGTTGCGATGAACGTGATATTGTATCTTCCCTGAGGAGTATTTGGAAGGGTGAAGCTTCTATTGTACTTGCTATTGCCAACATTTGAAAGTGTCAGATTTTGAACTGTTCCATTAGGGAAAGTTACATTAACTGAAACAGCGGCAACTGCTCCATTATCAGTGACATTAGCAGCAATCTCAATAGTATCTGAAACATTGAATTGAGTCCCATTTACTGGTGTGACGATTATAACATTCGGGGGAGTCGCATCTCCCTGCAGCAAGAAGGTCGTGGTAGTGCTGTTTACATTATTATTGGTGTCATTAGCAATAAACGTAATGTTATATTGTCCGACCAAAGATGGCACGGTAAAGGAAGTGTTAAACTTCCCTCCGCCAATAAGGGAGCCGCTTACATTTGTCAAAGTCAAAACGTTTACAGTTCCATTTGGCAGGCTTATGTTTGCCAAAACTGTATCGATGACTCCGTTATCAGTCACATTTGCAGCTATCTCAATAACCTGAGAAGCCATAACATTTAGGCCTTCAGGAGGGTGGACTGAAACTACTCTTGGATTTACAGTGTCTCCTGCAATGAAATTAGTTATAGTCGTAGCATTAGTGTTCCCCGTGGAATCGTTAGCAATGAAAGTTATATTATACTGACCCTGCAATTCGTTAGGAATTGTGAAGGAAACATTGAATTTGTCAGTCGAATTAAATTGACTTAAAGTCAAGACATTTACTGTGCCATTTGGCAAGGTTAAATTAACTCTCACGGTCTGCAGATCCAAATTATCCGTTACGTTAGCGGCTATTTCAACAACATCAGATACATTAAAGGATGTCCCATTTTGAGGAGATAATAGTGTAACTGAAGGATTCCTTGTATCTCCTGCATTGAAAAATGTCGTTTCAGTGTTATTCACATTATCATCTGTATCATTGGCGAAGAAGGTCAGGTTGTATCTTCCCAAAATATTAGGTATTGTAAAGCTTGCGTTGAACTTATCTCCGACAGAATTGTTTAAGACAAGAGTGTTTACTGCCCCATCAGGATAAACAATCGTCACAGAGACAAAGGATAAGACTCCATTATCCGTTACATTAGCTGCGATCTCAATTGTATCAGTCAAACCGAAATCTGTATCTTCAACTGGAACTAAGGAGGAGACCAAAGGAATTTGCGTGTCTGCCCCTATGAATGTCGTTGTTTCAGTGCTGTTGACGTTTCCCCTAGTATCATTTGCAATTATCCTTACAGTATATTGCCCTATCAAACCAATAGGGATTGTAAAGCTGGTATTGTACTTTGTTGTGCTTGTATTTGTCAAAGTTAAAGTCTGCACAGTTCCATTTGGAAGGGTGACATTTGCAAGTACCTGACTCACAGCTGAAAGGTCATCAGTCACATTCGCAGCTATTTCTAAAGTTTCAAGCAAATTGAATGTCGTACCGTTTGCAGGCACTAATCCGATAACTGATGGAGGATCAAAGTCGCCGCTGAAGAAGTGAGTTTTCTCAGTGTTGTTTGTATTTCCATTGGTATCATTTGCAACAATAGTCACATTATATCTTCCGATCAAATTTGGAACCAAGAAAGAAGTGTTATACTTATCTCCTACAGCGTTAGATAATGTCAAAGTGTTTATGGCCCCATCAGGATATTGAACAAGGGCCCTTACAGTTTGAATTACTCCATTATCCGTGACGTTTGCGGCAATTTCTATGGTAGATAGAACCTCAAAGCTTGTTCCTGCAACGGGGATCAGGTCAAATACAGAAGGTCTAACCGTATCGTTAGCTATGAAGAAGGTTGTTTCGGTATTGTTTACATTATTATTCGTGTCATTAGCAATGAACGTGATATTGTATCTTCCTTGAGGGGTGTTTGGCAGAGTAAAAGAAGTGTTGAATCTTGTGTTATTGCTAAGAGGGCCGCTAATATTCGCCAAAGTAAGTAGCTGAGAAGTCCCATTAGGGAAAGTTATATTGGCTAATAAAGCGCTTATGACTCCATTATCTGTAACATTGGCTGCAATCTCAATGGTGTCAGAAACATTGAATGGTGTTCCATTTGGTTTAAAGTCAAAAACTCTTGGGTTAATAGTATCTCCTACAGTAAAGTTGGTCCTTTCAGTAGTATTGAAAGAGTTGCTGGAATCGTTAGCAATGAAGGTTATATTGTAGGTTCCTTGCAGATCATTTGGTATGTTGAAGGAGGTGTTAAACTTGCCTCCAAGAGAGAGCAGTCCACTCACATTGGTCAAAGTTAGCTGTTGTACCGTTCCATTAGGGAAAGTTATATTGGCACGGACAGCACTTACAGCTACATCATCAGTCACATTTGCAGCTATTTCAATTACGTCTGAGGTGTTGAATGAAGTGTTGTTTACCGGCCTTAAATCAAAAACACTTGGGATCGTCACGTCATTAGCAATGAAGAAAGTTGTTGTTGTAGAATTAACGTTATTGCTTGAATCGTTCGCAACAAAAGTAACATTATATCTCCCAGTGATATTGTAAAGAGTAAAGGAATTGTTGAACTTATTAGTTGTGCTGTTATGGCTAACTAAAGCGCTCACATTATTCAAAGTCAAGACATTTATTGTCCCGTTAGGCAGGGTAATATTTACAAAGACTGCACCTATGACCCCGTTATCAGAAACATTTGCTGCAATTTCAATAACGCTTGCAACATTAAATTCCGTTCCATTTACAGGCTTGGCATCAAACACTGAAGGGAAAATATTGTCTACCGCTACAAAGATGATCCTTTCAGTGGAATTAAGATTATTGTTCGAGTCGTTAGCAATAATTGTAACGTTGTAGTTTCCTTTTAGGGCATTAGGAATAGTGAAGCTTGTATTGAATTTATTATTTGGACTGCTGTGATTTGCGAGCGCGCTGACATTGTTCAATGTAAGCAATTGAACAGTTCCATTAGGAAAAGTTACATTTGCACGAACTGCACCGAGCACTCCATTATCGCTAACATTAGCTGCAATTTCAATGGTCTCTGAAACGTTGAACTGAGTTCCATTTAATGGCCTCAAACCAATTACTCTCGGCCTTATCGTATCGTTAGCGATAAAGAAAGTAGTATTTGTTCCAATGTTATTCAAGGTATCATTCGCTATGAAAGAGATATTATATCTTCCTTGCAAACCTGAAGGAACAGTAAATGTTGTGTTAAACTTACCAGAGCCGCTAAGTGCACTGGTATTAGTCAAGGTCAGCTGCTGAACAGTTCCGTTGGGGAAAGTAACGTTTGCAAGAACCGTTTGTATAATTAGGTCTGTAGTAACGTTCGCTGCTATCTCAATAGTGTCAGAAACATTAAACTGAACATTACTTACGGGCCTTAAATCAAAGACTCGCATATTTACTTGCTCAGTCCTCGTAATCCCAACCCTCATTTGTTTTATCTGGGCAGTCCCGCCATCAAGCGCTCTGAACCTTATCTTAATTGTATGGGCACTCGCATTCAAAGTTAGGTTTTGTATCGAAGCAAAACTAAGCCATTCTGATCCATCAAGAGGATGCATTGAGATATTGCCATAGGTAACGCCATCAACCTCAAGTACCGCCCTTATACCATTTGCTTGAGGGGCAGCGGTGGTCTGCCTTATATCTGCTGTTCCAAATATAAGATACTCTCCAGTAAATGTAGGAGTAAATACTGTGGTCATTGCATCTTGGAGAGTAGTAGTATTTGTAGTGGACTGGATGTCACTGGTTTGATTATTTGCAAAAATGAACTGATCTTGCTGCCTTATAGCAGTTATTCTCGTCCGGTTTATTTTCCCGGTATCTCCCGAATTTGCAAAACCCTGCATAGTCAGATTATGGGGCGAAGCAGAAAGGTTCAAAGTTACGCTTGTAAAGTAAACTTTTTTGTTGGTTGCAGCTTTTTTGGCATATGTAAAGTTGCTGTATTCTGTTCCATCTACTAAGAATCTAGCATTAGCAAGATCATTAAGTCCATCTGGAGCAAGCTCGGCAGAGGCCATTATAAGATAAGTTCCGGCAGATGGAGGAGTGAAAGTTAAAGTTTGTACATCTGCAAAAGATCCCACATTTAACGTCTGGGTAGTATCAGTAGAATTGTAGAAAACCTCATCAGATTTTAATGCAATGAGTCTTGCATTTCTTATAAGTGCTGCAACTGATCCGCTTCCAGATTTCCACTGTATTGTTGCAGTATGACTGCCAGCGCTTAAGTTTACAGTTTTATGAACTGAGAAAGATTCAAAACCTGTGGCGACAATTGGCCTGTAGATCATCTCTCCTTCATCAACTCCATCAAGAAGCAGTCTAGCAGAAACTTCGGTATTGGTTGCATCCTCTCTTATTTCTGAGCTTACGATTATTGTGTAATTGCCTGCTTCAGAGGCAGTGAAGGTCAAAACAGTTTTATTTATATAAGTCGTCGAAGTAGTTGAATTCTCTCCCACGCTTTCTCCGAACTCTCCGAAACCCGGGTCATCCGGAGTTAAAAGGAAAGTGTATTGCTGTCCAGGAACCAAGCCTGTCTTAAACAAGGTCCAATTTCCAAAGCATGTTTGGGTTGTAAAGTTCCACGCCTTACATTTATGCAATTCTGTTCCAACTGCAGTTACGGTAACAGTTGCATTGTCAAAATCAAGCTGAGTCGGGTCTATTGCATAAACCCTTGAAAATCCATTAGTTGGAGCAACATCATCTATTCCAAGGGCAATTGATCTGCTGACATTTGAAGTCCTCACATTGTAAAGCACAATCCGATTTACTGGACCGCTTGATGGAACGATCTCTATTCCATCAGAAGTTTCAGTTATCTGCATAGGAATTTCATTGCCTGCGCTGTCCCTTATTCTAAGCAATTCGCTCAAGGCCCTTACAGTTTCCCTCAGCTCCTCGATAGACTCTTTCAGAGATTCTGTGCTCTCCCTAAGCCCTTCAATTTCTGCGTTTGTTCTATTGCTTTCAGCAATTTGCGTAACAACTTTCCCGGTCACGGGGCTTCCAAAATAGCTGAACTCCGGATTTATGTATCCGAGGATCAACAGCGTGAGCAGGCTGGCCAAGAATGCACCGATAAGAATTGCTCCCACCAGCCTGCTTCCGCTAAGATTTTTGCCCTCTTTTTGTCCGGAATATGAATTTCTTTTTTCTCTTCTGTTATGTTTTCTGTGTCTTGACATTTTTCGCTTTCTTGTTTCTTGATTTTTGATTAAACTTTTTCTAAAAGTTTACTTTACAACCCAGAGATTCACCCCCGCTTTTTTCATTCTAACAATTTTTTGGTCGAGAGTTAGCTCAAGAAGGTGCTTTTCTGCAGTGTTCCAAGAAATCTTCAGTTCTTCAGCGATCTCGCTAGTAGTGACTACCTTAGTTTTCTCTACTAGCTTTATGATCTCCTTCTTGAGATCGATCCCTCTCTCTACCACTTTTCTTTATATCCAGTACTGAACACTCATTGTATGATACATTATAGTATACATTACATCATACATATGAATATTCATAAATAAGGCTAAAGGTAATATATAAACCTTACCTCATACATAAATCGTGTACATATGTACATAAAGAAAATATTTAAATAGTGTACATGTGTACATAAATAATGTACACTATAAAATGATTCCGAAAAAAGAGAGCACAATTGAGAGATCATTCGAAAAATGTCAAAAAACATTCGTTCAGATAGACCGGGCAAGTTATTTGACCTATAAAGAAGAAGCTTTGAGCGATTTGGATTCTGCCTACAAAGAGCAAAAAGAAGGAAATGCTAAATGGGCCATAGTTAAAGCGTATCAAGCATTGTTTCTTCAATGTACTGCAGTCTTAGTAAAAAATTTAGGGATATATTCTAAAGATCATGGTTGCCTACTGATTGCGTTGCTGAAAAATAATCTTCTTAAAAAAGAAACATTTGAAAAAGTAAAAGGTCTTTTGAATAATAAGGCGACAATTTACGAAGAGATTGATCATATTAGAATTTTTAGGAACAAAGCATTATATTTCCCAAAGGTTCAAAGTAAAATTGGCCAAGAAGATACTGAAAAAACCCTCAATGAGATAAGAGAAATAATATCTTTAATTGGAGAGCATTTATGATAAATCAACTTCTACCACTTTCAAGAAAGAAAATTGAAACTTTAAGATATATCTACGAAAACGACTCTGCACATCTTAGACGAATATCCTTAGAACTTGAAATTCACCCATATCAATTGAAGAAGATAATAGACGAATTGGTTTCGAATAAAATTTTGGAGCAGAAAAAAGTAGGGAAAACGATCTTACTAAGCCTCAACAGACTATCAGAGAATATAGAACAAGTGTTTTATCTAATAGAAGGTTATAAGCAAGAAAGTGAGAATAAGGTTCTTAAGAATATTATCAAAAATCTTTGGATTTTTTCAAAAAACTCGGAAATATTAAGTTGTTGCGTGTTTGGTTCTTATGCAAGGAGTGCAGAAACGAAAGAAAGTGATGTAGATGTATTGTTTATAGTGAAAAATAAAAACATTGGGCAGGATATTATAAAAAAAGTTTCTCAAATAGGAACCCTGCTCCATCTAAAATTTAGCCCCGTAATAATGGATGAAAGGGAATTCTTAAGAGCAATTGAGATTAAGGAGCCCACTTTACTTACTATAATAAAACCTTCTCAAAGAATAATCACTTTTGGGATAGAATATTTTCTGAAGCAAACTTATTTTTAATATAAAAACTGGTAAGCTATCCCCGCTACAAACACTGCTATAAGAACTGCGGCCCCAAGCCAGTTCAAAGGAACACTGTATTCCGGCTTTCTCTGGCTTCTTTTCTTAGCATATAGGGCAGTAAGAACAAGGATTATTCCTTCAATCCCTCCAGCTACTGCCCCGGTAAGACCTATAACCCCTATAAAAGATCTGGCCCCTAAGCTAAAAAGTAAAAGGGGAACAATCCAAGTTAAGAACCAGGAAACCCCCCAAGGCAGCCCATAATCATATCTCAACATCCACTTCATTGCCAGCCCCAAAAGCAGGAATGAAGATGCCATCGAAAATATTGCAAAAAGATTTCCAAGAAAGATCATTCTTTGCCCAATTAGCTGCCCCAAACCAATCGTACTTATTTCAGTAGTTGAAATTCCCGTAGACCCGACAACCACGAAAGTAAAAAGAGCATAGAGCAGGATTACAGAAGCGCTTCCGATGAAAATCGCTTTCTTGAGTTTTTTAGGATCTTTGACAAGCTCCGCCCTCATCTCAGGAATGGCAGATGCCCCCACAAAGGCGAAGAAGATTACACCATAAGGCAAGAAAGCATTCGCCAGATCATAGCCTTTCAGGTTTTCAAATTCTACATGAGGTGCCCCAAAGATTATGATTAAGATCATTAAAACAACCATCACTCCTGCAAGAATGAGCTCGGATCTGGCAATGAAATCTAGGTTGAAGAAAAGCATAGCAGAAAACAGGGCAAAGAAGATAAAACTCCATATGAGTGGGGTGCCCCCTAAGATTGCAGATAAAGCCTCTCCCTCTCCAATTGTATATGCGATCAAAGCCCCATAAATCCCAAAAACAGTTGTCAAGGTTAAAATCTCTTTCCACCACTTTCCAAGATAAATTCCAGCATATCCTGCAAGCATATGGTTATCCTTGGTCCTCAAAGAAATCTCTCCGACATAAAGGTTCATCAGAAGGATTATCGCGCCGAGAATCAGAATGTTAAGGATTCCAAAGATGAAACCCGACTTAGCAACAACATAAGGGATTCCAAGAACCCCTGCCCCTATTACTGTCCCGATAAGAAGGGCAAATGATTCTATAAATCTCGACCTCTTTTCAAACATTATTAAAAGAATATCTCGGCTGTTATAAACATAACGCTGTTCATCGACGTCCAATAGACTCACATTTTTAAATCAAACAAACTTCCTTAGATTGTGGGCCCATCGTCTAACGGATAGGACAAACGGCTTCGGAGAACATAATTTCGGAGAGACCGTTTAATTGGGGTTCGAATCCTCATGGGCTCATCAAACTTCTATGGCTCGTTTAGTATCGATCTCTATCCCTTTATTTGTTATGCCCATAGGAAAGGTCTTCTCGGGGATCTTAGTGCTCCTCATCTTAAGAACTTCCAATCCCCTAAATCTCACACCTTTCTTTTTAGTGTGGTAAAGAATAATTATGCTGTCCACTTCAAAACCTAGTTCGGAATCTGCCGAGATGCTGTCTTTTTCTATAGCCTGCGAAGTCAAGAGCGCAGTGCATCCCCACTGATTAATTAACTCAAAGAGAGCAAGCGCAGCCTCTTTCCTCATAAGCTCGCTCTGATAAAGCAACGCAAAGGAGCTTATGCTGTCTATAACGATTCTTGTCGCTTTAATGTCCTCTATTATTTCTTCGATTTCTCCGCCACCCTCGGTTATAAGCCTCTTAACCTGCTCAGGGGTATATTCCAAAAATACGAACTTCCCTTTCTTTTCATAACTTTCAAAATCCCAACCAAAGGGGACAAGATCGCTGTATGCTTTTTTCTTTTTTTCTTCAAAGGTAACATAAATGCAGCTTTCACCGTTTTTCAATCCCTCCATAAGGAATTGAAAGGATAATATTGTCTTTCCAGATCCAGCACCTCCAGCAACGAGGTTCACAGAATTTTTCTTAAAACCTCCGATTAATTTGTCTAGGTTGACTACTCCAGTTTTAGCCCGATTGTTTTTTGAGGTTTTTTTAATTGCCATATAAATAAAATTTAAGCAGTGTTTTTTAAAGTTTTAGGCCGATCTAGATGCTCATTATTGCGTCTGCAAACATAGAAATATCTGCAAGAAGGTCTTTTCTTTTTTCACGCGCAAAAAGATATACTGATTTAGTATCTTTTTTATGGAGTTGGGTTATTAAGGAATGCAAAAACTGCATCACTTTCGTTTCATCATTGTACAAAAGGATGCTTGAGATGTTATCAATAAGCAAAAATTTTATTTTCTCTTTTCTGAATGTGCGATTTAAAACAGAGGCAAGTTCGATCAGAGAAGTGGGAGAAGTTAAATGGATATTCCCGTTTCCAGTTTCAAAGTGTTTTTTCGGAAAGCAGTCTATGATGATATACTTAGAAGAATCTATGCCTTCTTCACCCAATTTTTTAGCAAGCAATTCGGCAGGTTGGGTAAAAGAGACTAAAAGAATTTTTTTAAATTTGTCTGAAGCAGAACTGCATAAGTTCAAAACAGCTTTAGGACAAGATTTAGCCTCGCATACTGCAACAATATTTTGGTTTTTCTTGAGATGATCAATGACTTTTTTTCCGTCCCCCATATTAATCTTCTCCTAAAATCTTTCTTACCTTGCCCTTAAATCCCTTTAAGTCTGCTATGGGTTTCTGGAAATATTCTTCCGGCTTCAGCTTGGCAATAATTTCTTTTCCGGGATGGCTTAGTCTCACAACAGTTAAAAGCGCTACCTTCTGGCTCTTGAGTTTTGGATCCTTTCTTATTTTTTCTAAAACTGCCCTTCCAGACATCTTGGGCATTATAATATCAAGCAAGACTAGATCAAATTTGGCCTTTTTCAAGGCATCTATTGCACTCTTTCCATCAGGGGCTTCTGAAACTTTGTAGCCCATACTTTCAAGAACCATCCTAGTAGAATCACGGATCTCTTTATCATCATCTACAACAAGTATGCTTTTCACCATATTACACCCTTTTGATTATAAATTTAAATAAATTCTCCTGCTATTTAAATTCTTCCAGACTCTGCCATTTTAGGTAAGAGAAGAGAATCACTTTTTAGACGGGAGATAGAAGTAAAAAGTGGAGCCCTTACCCGGCTTGCTTTCCAGCCATATCTTTCCTTTATGCTGCTCGACTATTCCCTTGCATATAGACAATCCAAGACCTATCCCTTTGACGGCTTTTGTACGAGGCATCTTAGCCTGGAAAAATGGAGAGAACAAGTTCCTTTGATCTTCTTTAGATATGCCGATACCCGTATCTGCGATTTTGAAAGTTATGCCCTTTTCATCTCTTCCATAATCAAGAGTGATACTCCCGCCACTAGAAGTAAACTTAAAGGCATTATCTATTAGGTTGATAAAAACCTGCTCGATCCTCCTTGGATCACAAGAAACCACCAAGTTGTCAGGAATATTGTTTACTAAGGAGATCTTATTTTTGTCAGCAATAGGCAGGTATTTTTTCACGACCTCTTTAACCATCTTTCCCACATCAGAACCTTTAATCTCCAATGAAATGCCTTTGATGTGGATCCTTGATGCCAAGAGGATGTCTTCTATAAGGCTGTTAAGGCGTTGCATGTTCCTCAAGATAGTATTGAGGCTCTCTTTTTGTTTGTCCGAAACCTTTCCAAAATCTCCTTCCTTCATCATCTGGGTCTGGATCATAATCGGAGTTAATGGAGTTTTTAGTTCATGCGAGGTCCTAAACAAAATCTGCTCACGGGCTTTGTCTACCTGCTTGCCTATTTCAACTTCCCGTTTAAGTTTAGACAACTCTTCTCTGGCCTCTTCGATCTTTTCAAGTGCAGCCACCCCTTTGTTAAACGCTTCTCCAAGATCCTGGAACTCGTTTCCAGTCTTAAGCTTCACCCTCGACTTAAAGTCCCCTCCTTCAACTTTTTTATTCGCCTTTATAAGAGTTTCAATAGGCTCGGTTATCTCCCTTAAAGTCCTTAATGACGCCGCCATTGTGACTGCCAATAATATAGCCATCAGAGAAAAGAACAGGTTCCGATTAAGCTTCTGTTGACTTGTCACCTGCAAAAGTGTCCGATCATGGAGCTCGTTTGAAAGGTCGACGATTAACTGCGAAGTCGCCAGCAATTCTTCGGTCTTTTTTTCTTCAAAATTTAACGCAAGATCTATTTCCTCTTTAGGCGCCTTTTCTCTGATAAGCTTATGAAGATTTTCATGTGACGATGCCCATTCATTAAACAAGTTGCCGAAAATAAGATAGCCAACCCTTATCTCCCTTACAAAATCAGATTCCCTCTCTTCCTCTTCTACCCTCTGCAAAACAGATAATCCGGAATCGTATACTGGCTGCCATCGATTTTTTAATCCGTTGAGCCATTCATCGGTATGTGTTGAGGCGCCAGGATCTCTTACAATGAGGTTAAGCTCAAATACCAGGTTCCTGGTGCTCTCTGCTAACAACAGCTTCGCGTCTTCTTTAGCGATGAGATTAAAGACAACCGCTTGCGAGATCATAAGGGTGCCAATTAAGATTATGGAAGTTAAAATGCTAGTGTTAAGTGTAGTTTTTATCTTCATTTCTTATGCAAGCTAGGGATTGTTATTTTAAGCATTTTTTTCATAATCTCTGGATCAAAATAAAGAATCAGGAAGAATATTGCAACAAGAGTCAAAAGAGATGGGATCACAAACTTAAGCATTCTCAGTCTGAAAATTTCCATTTCTGCCGCTTCTACTTGCTCCCTTACGCTTGCTTCATGGAACCTATTTCTAAATTTATTCCATGGATGTATTCTTTCCCCAGTCGTTAAGTTATAATAATAAGCAGTTGTGCGATCTTCATATTTTATCATCCTGCCGGTTATGGGCTCAACCCATAATTGCAGATTGACATCCAAGTTTATTCCCCTTTCTTCGGGCACGCCAGGAAGATGCCCCAGATTTTCAGTTTGGTCAGCTTTATAATTCGTTTCGTATCGATAAACTCTAAGGCCTTTAACTTCAGCTTCCTCTTTTAATTCCATATTAGCAGGATTATTATAATTTACATGCCAATAAGTAAAGTTCCGGCCTTTCTCAGGGTTTCGCGGAGCAAAAAGGTATCCTTCCCGATCCCTGTCGCCGTATCCCGGAACATGCTCTCCGGTTCGCGGATCTATTCCGTACAACCTTTCAACTGAAAAGATCTTCTCTCCAGTAAATCTTTTGACATCAAAAGTATTTTTGATAATCAAAATCCCATCTTTTTTATCAACGACTTCATAGAAGAAATCTGTATCTGAAAAGAATTCTCCTCCGAAATCCAGCTTTGATTCATCATAAAAATTATCTATCGAAAAGATTTCTGCATTGTAAGAAAAGTCGTCAGGTATTTTTTCAATATTCGGAGAGATGTAGAATATCCAAACAGGAACCATGAGCAGCAAGATTATTGCAACAAAGAGTAAATTTTTGTTGCTTCTCTTACTCCCCAAGCCTTCATTCTTGCCTTTAAACATGTTTACCCCTCTCTTTGCAACCATTTATAATAAAAGGAGAAGGCAATTTATAAACTTGCCCAAATCAGAAGCCGGAAAAGATCCCGCCGAATGCTAATCTTACAAGGAAAAACAGCCCTAGGCTCAGCAAGATTAGCACGGGGATATACTTCACCCCTTCAGTGCCCCTTCCTTTGCTTATCAATCCAATGATTATCCCTCCGAAGATATCTAGCATTACAATTACTGAAATGATATATCCTAAAATAAATCCTTCAGATATTACTGGCACTCCAAAGGTCAGAGGAAGAGCTACACCTGAAGGTATCTCTATCTGAGAAAGCTGAGTTATAACCACTTTAGAAAGCAGCGCAGAAAGCGCAAAGATTATCGGCGTAGCAAAAACTAGCGCCGAAAGAATAAAGATAGAGTACATTAAAACTGAAGCCCTAATTCTTTCTTCCATCTGTGCCTGATTCCTAAGATTCTGTGCAGTTTGAGTCAGAAGCAGGGCCAATTTCCCTCCGCTCCTCATTCCATAAACTATAAGCGAAGCTGTCCTGCTAAGCTTCTCACTTCTTACCCTTTTAGTCATGTCAAGAATAGCATACTCAAAACTTTTTCCAGTAGCTATCTCCCTTCCTACAATAGAAAGTTCAGTTGCGAGGGGGCCAAGTTCATGCCTGACACTTGTAAGCACCGCTTTTTCAACAGGCAGACCTGCCTTCAAATTAGAGGCTATAAGCTGAAGCGCATCTGGCAGAACTTCCTCGATAAACTTAGCTTTTTTATCTGCCCTAAAGATCAGATAAAAGTAAAGCGCTCCTTGCAAAAGAACCGAGGTCACAAGAAAAACAATTGCAGAATAGAGTAAGGTATATCCGAAGAATAAATTCAGCACAAAAGAAAGTAACAAACCAGTTGAAAGGCTGAAAAAGATCATAAAACCGACAAAATAATCTTTGTCGACTTTCATGTCAGAATACTTCATAAGATTAGAAACATTATTCCTGAATGCTGGAGGATAGAACTTAGCTATTATTTTGTATACCATTTTACAGCAGACTAGGCCTCCTTGAACTTACCATCCCTATGAACATTATCTGTAGGAATAAGAAAACAAAATATGCCCCGTAAAATACTCCCCTTGCAGCTTCCGCGGAGATATTAACGAAAGAAAGGAAGATGACCAAGAAAGTTACGCTTAATGCCGGAAGAATAACTGCAATAAGCATGTAAAACATAGCCAGAGGAGTTAATCTGCTTCCATAATTCTGAATTTGGATTATCTGCTCTTCCGTGAGGGCTCTATTTGTTTCTTCAATAACTGCTGAAATGTCTGCCCCGCCGCGCATCCCATTAATTATCTGCCATATCGCTCTTCTGAAGAATTTTGAGGGATTCCTTTCAGCCAAATCCTCCAAGGCTTTTATCTCGGGTTTTCCCGAGTTTATTTCTTTGACGGTTTTTTTCAATTCCTTTGAAATTTCCCCATAATCTGCCCTTGAGATATTCACGAGCACTTCAAAAAGAGTTATCCCAGAGTTTATCTGCACATGTATACTCTGAAGGGCTGCAGAAAGATTCCTATCTAAGTTTCTAACCCTAAAAACTGCCTTTAAATTTGGCGAAAACATCTTTTGAAAAAATACAACTATTGAAAGAAGAAATGCAGTAAGCAAAGCCCACGAATATCCATTGTTTTCAAAAATCAAGAGCACAAAAAAGAGCGCTAAAAGTGAAAAGGCAAAGAAAAACGAAGCGATCATCAGCGCTTCGGCAATATATTCTACTTCATCTTTTTCTATTCCGGCCTGAATGAGTTTGAGCTTTAAGTTAGGAAAAAACCTTCTAAGAAGATTTGCTGTCCCAAGGAAAGAATTGATTAAAGCCATTTTATTTACTTAAATTATTATTTCTGAAGAAGTCCCCTCATCATCTTATCTTTTGGTATAATAATCTTTGATCGCTTTACCTACTTCTTCTATACTTCTGATATTCTTTTTGACTAAATTATCGAGTATCTTCTGTTTCTCTTCAAGATCTTTGTTTATTTCCCTCATGTCCATCCCAGTCACTCTGCTAAGATTATCGAAAAAAACTTGGCTCTTTGCATGAGGCAGGATCTTGTCAGTTCCCGGATGATACCTGTAAAGAATATTAGGGGTTATTTTAGTGCCTCCTTCTTCTTCGGTCTCGATGAACTCTCCAAGCTGGTAAATTCTTCTCACTCCCTTTCTCCTGTCTCTGAACATGACAACTCCAAGATGAACTGCTTTAAGCTGATTTGGGGGGACTGAAATCGGAGGATTGACCAATCTCGTAACAGTATCTGCGATGGTGTCTGCATGCACGGTGGCATAAACGGAATGTCCCGTATGCATTGCTTCAAATAAAACTTCCGCCTCCTCCTTTCTTCTTATCTCTCCGAGAATTATTCTGTCCGGCCTCATTCTAAGACTGTTTACAAGCAGATCTATCATCCCGACTTCTCCTTTGCCTTCCGGGTTAGGAAGTCTTGTAACAAGCGGAGCCCAATAGAGGAAAGAAGGCAATTGAAGCTCTCTTGTCTGCTCAATAGTGATTATCCTGTGGTTCGGAGGAATGAATGGCATCATTACATTCAGCAAGGAAGTTTTTCCAGAGGCAGTTCCACCAGAAACCAGAACGTTCATTTCGTACTGCACCGCAAGCCATAAGAGCGAAGCAATCTCTGTAGTCAGAGTTTTATTCTTAATCAAGTCTACTATTGTCCAAGGATCTCTTGCAAACTTTCTGATAGTTATTGTATTTCCCTTAGTACTTATGGGATAAAGAACGGCATTTGCTCTGTCTCCAGTAACTATGTGTGCATCAAGAAGAGGATTCAAAGTAGTAATCTGCCTTCCAGCACGCCTTGCAATAATATTTGAATAATTGACTATCTGCTCTTCACTTTCCGGAGTGATATTGGTCTCAAGCCAGCCATAAGACTTATGGTAAACCCTTATCGGTTCCTTTGATGAAGAGATTACAACTTCCTCGAGAGCCGTATCGCCCAAAATAAATTCTATATCCCCCAACCCAAGCATGTCATTTATCAAAATCCCTATAAGAATATTTTTGGAGCTTTCATCAAGCCTCATTTCTTTTTCAAGGATCTCCGCGGCTGTAAACCTAAATCTTTCCTTAGATTTTTCAATCACGTTTGGATCCAAGATTTCTGTGGGCCCGAGAGCAACCTCTGTAATAAGCTTTTTTCTTATCTCTGAAAGGAAAGCATGAGTTGCAGGAGAAATTTTTGGAGGATAAAGCTTATAGAAAAAAGCTTTCTTTCCTTCTCCTTCAATCACAACATCTACTTTAATGCCTTCTGATTCGACTTTGTACTTTTCAATTATCACCATCTTATTACTATTTGAATAAACTACTTCTCTTTTGGAGATTTTTCTTTTTCACCGCCTTTCTTTTCCTTTCCAAGGACAAGCTCCACTTCCCCAAAAGGCGGATATCGAATATATGCAAAATCATTATCTTCCATTATTCTTGCCCACTCTTCTGCTTTCTCCCTGGAAATGTCAAATGTTCCCGCAATCTCGCTTAGCTTCATCTTGCCGAGTTTCTGGAGTAAACTCAGTAATCTGTCGAGGTCTGTTTCTATCTTGGCTCCAGTTTGGGGTGGAACCTGGATAAACTTTGTTATTTTTTCTGCGCTTACTCTCCTCTTCATCAGAGTCGGAGTGAGTGTAGCGATGAGCATAGCGACGATAGAAAGAACGAATGCCAGAATATTCACTTCAATGATTGAAGCGACGTTTAATGTAAGGATAAATGGCCAGGCCATAAGGTATATGGCATATTTTCTTTCTTCTGGGGCCAAAGTTTGCCTATAGCACAAAAAGTCCAGGACCAATATAAGCATAGCAATGGCATAAGAAAAGAAATCTTTTTTTAGCAAAGCTAAAATTGAGAGAAGCAAACTAAGAAACATAAATCCCAAGTAAACTTTGCTATATCTCTTAAGCTCCTTTTCCCTAAACTTATATGCCCTCTCAACTGGAGGAGTCATAACTTTCGGCTTTTGTTCTAAAATTCTTTTAAGTGAAATCGGGGCAGCTTTGGTTTTGGCTTTGGCCTTCTCTTCTTTCTTGCTCTTTTTGAGTTTCTTCTTGGCCCGTTTAAACTTAGATTTAATGGAATCCCTTGCAGAAACAAAATAATCCGTAAGATGGTGGGCAGGCTTTGAAACTTCCCGGGTTATCTGTGCCTTGGCTGAAGGTTTCCTGCTTTTGCCGCCAAAAAGCCTAAAAGCCTCTCTTTCAAACTTGCGCTGCTTCCTCTTTTCTTCTATTTCATCAAATATACCCATCGGTAAACGAAATTCTGCGAATAATTGCGCAGAAATACACCCCTTTTAAACTAAATAATCTAAAATATATAATCTCGTCGCGTTTATAAACCTTAATCAGTCCGTCGTCTACTCTTCAGAGATGCTTATTCCAGACACCCTTTCCGTATCAGAAATGCTTACATTAATTGCTCCCTTGAAAAGGTCTATTTTTACCTTCTCAGATGTAGGGCTCAAGCGGATAATTTTGGTAGTCACATCAATTTCATTGTCATTGTTCGTCCATATTTCCAGCAGATTATCCTTCAAGTCAATCATTACCTTATTCCCTCCAACAAAAAATATCTGGACCTGATGATTTCTGGAAGGATCGACATAGGATTGCTCAACAAAATTGTTTCCCAGATCATCGCTTGCGACAACTCTAAATAAAAAGCTTCCGGGCTGCCTAAAGTTAGACTGCACTTTGTCTATAGTGGTTGTCCCGCTGTCAACCGTAACTTCATAGCCGCTGGAATTCACACCTTCTTCAGATACGCTAAGAGTAACTTGCCCCGTAGCCCATGAACGGGAATATGTGAAATTATACGGCTGGACAACAAGCGGGAGCTCCTTATCTTTAAGCAGGCTAACATCAAGTTTAACATGCTCATCCTCAGATTCAACAAAAGTTTTGAATTTGTCTATCTTCTCGCTAAATTCCTCGCCCCAGTCATTTTTGTTCCTAGAGATCTTTTCATTAAAGCTTACATTTACATATCCGTCTGGATCACGGACTATCTCTATGTTCAAGTCATAATAGAAAAGGATGATCTTTTTTATGCTTAATTCAACAGAGTTTGAAAGGTCATAGACTCTACTTGCTAAAGTATTCTCTCCGGTGCTTACTCCCGTTTCCACAAATAGGGCTAGAATCAAAAGAGAAATTAAAAAGTAAGCGCTTAAGGTAAAAAAGAATCCCTTCTTTCCAGCCAATATTCTTTTCCCCTTCATTCTTTTCCATACCCTCATTTTTTCCATGTCCAGTAAGTAATAACGCCGAAGGCTACAATTTCTTCCTCGCTTTCAGCAACAAAAAACCTTTTCCCTGTCCCGACAAAATCGTTACTGCTGGCATTCCCTCCAAATGCCAAACTGACTTTTTGCTCAAGATTTACATCTGAGTAGGTAAGATTAAATCGCATGTTATCAGAAGTCAAAGTATCCAAAACTTCTTCAACATCTTCTGGAATCTCATCTAGGCCATCCAAATCAATCCCTGTAATCACGCCGTTATTTTCCAAGGCCCTTACAACATCACTCCCCTGCCGAGTAAGATATGTTTTCACAATCTGGTTATCAGCTTTTGAATAATGCAGGAAAAGAGAAGCAAAAAGTAGAAGTAAAAGGACAACAGCAAATAAAGCGTCTAGGCTAAAGATAAAACCTTTCTTTCCCGTCCTGTGAATTTTGAAAAATTTCATTTTATCTCCATAAAGTGAATCTTAGCTTTGAATTTGAGCCATTGAAAAATACTATCCTCTCAATAGTGGCTGCCCTCGCTCCAGAAGGAACGCTCCCGCAGGTGACAGCTCCGCTCAAGTTAAAATAAAAGGGATAGTCTATATTCAGCAAACGGGAGATGTCACTTTCAGGAATGGAACAGAACTCTTGAGCCTTCTCAAAAGAGATGATCCGGTCTTCAGAAGCAAGCCCAAAAGCAATAACATTGCTGCTATCCCAATTTGAAGGCTTCCCGGGAGTTTTAATTAAGATCTCGCTTATTTCCAAAGCTTGTAGCGCCATTTCATTGTACTCCGAATTTTGAAAGAAATTGGCATTATTGGAGTTTATTACAGAGAAAAGAGTCACAAGTAGAAAGGCAAAAATAGACAACGCAATTAAAAGATCTAGCGAAACGATCTGCCCTTTTGCACCCATAAAACTCTTGCCCCAATCATCTTCTTCTCGCATTCTTCCCATCTTCAGACAATTGACACTTGACCTCCAAGATTTTTTATGACTATGTTGCCTTTAAGACCGGAGACAGAAATATTTGTAAAAATACTACAGCTAACATCCTCCATTTTCATAAGCCCATTACTTGCCGTTAAATTGTAATTGCTAAAAGTCCTAGCAGAAGTTCCATCTCCAGACAGATAAACATCAGAAATCAAGGCAGAAATGCGAACACATTCAGTTTTCTTTTCAAAGTAATCCTTTTCTTCGGCCACTCCGGCCTGCCTCTGAAGATAAAATAAGAGATATACGAGGAGTAATAAAACTAAAAAGCTGACTGCGATCAAAAATTCGTAGCTAATCTGTGATTTGGATGACATTGTTTTCATTTTTTATCAGGATATTGGAAGTTCCTTGAGAAATGCTTATGCTCCCATTTATTGTTGCTTTAGTGACTGCAACAAAATCTGAAACTGAGCCGAAAATTCTCATCTTCATGGCAACTTCTTTTCCCTGCAGAGTTATGCTCTCAACACCTCCCGGGATAACAATCGAAAGAGTATCCTGTGATCCCGGTCCAAGAAAATAAACAAAATCGGCAGTTTCTGCTATCCTGTTTATCATATCATTTGCTTGGTTAAGCCGAAGATTGTTATTTAGGTTAGTAAGTGAATAATAAAAAACAGGTAGTAAGGCCACTAGAACAAAGCCCATTATAATTAAATATTCTGCAGAGATCTGCCCCTTTTTATTAAAATCATTACGAACCATTTAACAACCCCTTTTATAGAGGATAAGAAGTAAGATTTATATACTTAATCTCGCACACTAATATAGATTGTTTATATTCATAGATAATCAAACTTTTTAAAAGGAGGGTTAAAAATGACAAAAAGAGGACAGGCAGCCTTGGAGTTTTTGATGACTTACGGCTGGGCAATTTTAGTAGTTCTGGTCGCTATAGGGGCATTAGCTTACTTCGGCGTACTTAAACCAACTACCTTTTTGCCGGAAAAATGCGTAATCGCTGCAGGAAGCGGTTTGTTCTGCGATGACTATAGTGCATCTGGAACAGATCTTACCTTAAGGGTTAAAAATATCCTACCCGACGCAGTTAACGTCACAAGTATAGCTGTGACCGCAACTGGAGAGACATGTACTACATGGACTGGGGGAACTTCTATAAACACGGATGAAACTGCAGACTTTACAGTTACCTGTGGAACTCTAGCAAGCGGGGATAAGTTGACCGGAGATCTAGCTATTGGTTATTCAAGAGCTGGAGGCTTAGCAAGAACCACTACAGGACAGATAGTCACAACATCTGCCTAATAAAAAGTTTGTTTTATTTTTTTATTTTTAGTCTTTTTCTATTTCTTTTCTTTTTAAGAATTAGACGTAAGTCTCAAAGAATTAGATCAGGCCTCTACGGCCTCAGAAGAATAAGCTTCTCCCATAGGCCTCAAAGACCCATACCCATTTGAAATGAATCCATGGTCTTTATCTTTAGGCGGGCCATTTCTATTGTTTGTCGCAACGGTCATGTTTGCTTTATTTGAGAGCAAGTCGGCAAGGTTTTGATAAAGCCCTTTCCTGCGCGCAGCATTTTTCCTCCACTCGTGATCTGCCCCAAGCATTTTTATGCTGTTTGCAATGGCTTTGTAAGGCTCATTTAAACGCGACTGCATATACTTAAAAGGATATCCATTTGCAGCCGCCTCCTTCAAAAAATACAACTTCTTGGCAAACCCCATATGCTCTGCTCTTTTCTTCAATAAATCCTTGCGCTTTTGCTTTTCAGCAGATCTTTTGTTGAATTCTATCCTATTCCTCAAGTCAATAACACTTTTGAAATCTTCATTGCACTTCACTACCCTGTCAAAAATATTCTTAAGATTGCCGACAGAGTATTTGCCCCGAGGATCAATCTCTTCGAAATCTATCCCTTCTCCAAAGCGTTCAAGAATATCAGTTAATTCTTCGGCAGTATACCTGCTTAAGTGAAAAGAAAGATAGCGGTCGGCAATTTTCTTGTAATACTCTCTTGGAAAGCCCTTGAAAGAAAGATCATTTATATCTAAAACCGGAAGGGAAAAAGCGCTTTCCCTTCTGTACAAAACTCCGCTGCTTCTTGAAGCCAAATGATGCTTCGGAAAATATCTTACTTTGGGCTCTTTTTCAGGAGAAAAAGCTTTCAAAACTTCTCCGCGCTTCTCGCGTTCAGACCATCTTGCCTCAAATTGAATATACCACGCCCTATCAGACATCATCATTCTCTCTTCCTTCTGCCTGATCCTAAATTGTTTATTATTTTCGCGCCATCTTTTTTGGAGGCCTTCTCTTTTGAGGAGAGATTTAATTTTAGAAGAAGAAAGCCTTAATTTTTCACTGGCTTTCTCCAAAGGAGTGCCGTAATAAGCTACTTCAAGAACCGCGATATCTAAATCTTTCTTCTTCATCTTTATTATTCCGTTTTCAATTCACAGCAAAAACGGCGAACCTTTAAAAAGGTAACTGAGAAATCATCAAACATCCCACAATATTTATAAGACTCGGAAGACTGCGTCAATAATGGTCAAAGAAGCTAAACAAAAAGAGGAGAAGAAAGGAATTACTGTAAAAAAGGAGGAGAACTTTTCCGAATGGTATCAGGATCTTATCCTTAAATCTGAGCTTGCAGATTATTCGAGCGTCTCCGGATGCATTGTCTTCAGGCCAAGATCTTACGCTGTTTGGGAGAAAGTCCAAAAAGTAATTGATGCAGAATTCAAAAAGATAGGAATCCAGAACACATACTTCCCATTATTTATCCCAGAATCTTTGCTTTCAAGAGAGCAGGAGCATGTTAAGGGATTCGTTCCAGAAGTGGCATGGGTAACCCATGCCGGAGAAACCAAGCTTAATGAAAGGCTTGCAGTCCGGCCAACGTCAGAAGCAATTATGTACGAATCTTACTCAAAATGGGTAAGGAGTTGGAAAGATCTTCCGCTTAAATTAAACCAATGGAATTCAGTGGTGCGCTGGGAGTTCAAGCATGCAGTCCCATTCTTAAGAACAAGAGAATTTTTGTGGAATGAGGGCCACAATGTTTATTCTAATGAGCAAGACTTGGAAAAAGATAGAAAAGATATCCTGAAAATCTACGCTGATTTCCTCAAAGATTACATGGCCTTGCCATCACTGGTCGGGAAGAAGACTGACAGGGAAAAGTTCGCAGGAGCTAAAGCGACATACTCTATAGAATTAATTCTTCCAAATGGAAAGGCGATACAAGGCCCGGATTTCCATGATGACGGGCAAAACTTTGCTAAGGCCTACAACATAAAATTTCTAAACAAAGACAGCAAAGAAGAGTATGCATATCAAGCAACATATGCTATAACTACAAGAATGCTTGGAGTAATGTTTGCGATACATTCGGATGATAAAGGACTTGTTCTCCCGCCGAAACTAGCAGATAACCAAGTAGTAATCATTCCCATCCTTTTCGATGAAAGTAAAAAAGCAGTTCTAAAAAAAGCTGGGGAAATAAGAAAAACACTCTCCGATCTTAATCCGCATCTCGATGACAGAGAAGGCTACAGCCCTGGTTGGAAATACAGTGAATGGGAGCTTAAAGGAGTTCCATTAAGAATAGAGCTTGGGCCAAAAGACCTAGAGAAGAATCAAGTAATGATTGCAAGAAGAGATAATGGGGAGAAGATTGCAGTCAAGATAAAAGATTTGTCAAAGAAAGTGCCTCAAATGCTTGAAGACATGCAGAAAAATCTGTACAAAAAAGCTGAGAAATTAATAGAAGAGGGCCTTGTAGAAATAAAAACCATGCCTGAGCTGCAAAAGGCTGTACAAAATAAAAAGATCGCTCTTGCTCCGTTTTGTGGAGATCCCGAATGCGAAGAGAAAGTCAGAGAAAAGAATGAAGGAGTCAAATCTCTGAATAGCCCTCTAAATCAGAAGCCTTTGAAAGGAAAGAAATGTTTCTCATGCGGGAAAACCGCGGAATTTATGGTTTATTTCGGAAAAAGCTACTGATAATTTTCTTACTTAGGCTTTAAATGGCCCCATTTTTCAAGAGCCTGTTTTAATTCAACATTAGAACCTGATTTAGAATATTCTTCTAGGCTGATTTTTTTCATATGAGCTTCAATTGCCTGCATTGCAGCTTTGGCCCCAGCCCTTGTACCCTTAGGATGTCCATGAATTCCTCCTGAAACAAGCAGCCCTATATTCGTTCCGAGCGCATCCAAAATATCCGGGATTATTCCAGGATGAACCCCTCCCGAAGAAACAGGAAGCGTAGGTTTTATGTGTCCCCAGTTTTGTTCAAGATAATGACGCTCTTTTCCGATCGTTTTTTCTTCTCTCAACACTTTAGAAGTTATCTCTCTCTCAATATCCGTAACTTCATGCTTGCCTCCAACAAGTTTCCCGACAACAGTCCCGACATGGATTTGGTCAACCCCAATAAGCCTCATAAGTTTAGCCAAGAAAAGCATGGTTATCCCATGCTTTGGATTCCTGTCAAAAGAAGCATGCATTGCCCTATGTGCATGAATTGCTAAACCATAATCATCACAGACCTCCCTAAGAGTTTGAACCGAAGCAGCTCCGGCAGTTACAACATCAATCATGCAATATTCCCATCCTAAATCGCGAAGGAATTTTGCTCTTTTCTTCATCAGCTCAGTCTCCCCAGTTATATTCCATAAAGCAGACTTTCTCTCTCCAGTAAGTTTCTCAGCTTTATCCCTCAACCTTGTGGCAAGAACCACTCTTTTCTCAAAATTGTTGAAAGAAGTTGAAGTCAAATTCTCATCATCTTTCAAAAGATCAAAACCTCCCATCCAGGTTTCAAAACCAATGTTGGCCTGCTCTTCCGCGCTCCAGCCGATCTTAGGCTTGGGAACAGATCCAGTAATCGGCCTTTTATTTACTTTAAGCATTTTTCTTAGTCCGCTGATGCCGTACTGCGGCCCCTTAAAACTTTTAACATAACTTTTAGGGAAAGAAGCATCAACCAACCTCAGATTTTCTATAGCTTTCATTCCAAAAATGTTTCCTGCAATTCCGCTAAGAAGCTGCGGGGCATTACCTTTCTCCCATAATTCAATCGGATAAGAGATCTTGACAAAATTTCCATCTATTTCATAAGCAGTGGCCATGACCTTCTTTATTCTTGCAGGAAGTTTGGCAAGAGTTGTCCAAGTCCCGGCGGAACTTTCAGAAGCGATTCTTCCAGCAGCTTCTTTTATTGAAATGCCTTTTGCAGGCTCAAAGTAGAAAAGAACATTTATGTCTTCTTTAGAGGGTTTATATTTAAGGTTTACAAAATCAGTATACCACTCAAGTTTAGGGTTATCCATCTTCCTCTTTTCCTGTCAAACCAACATCAAACAGATATAAAAGCTTATCGAATTTAGATTGCTGATTAATATCAAGCATAACTTTCAACAATTTCCCTGAATCTCTCAAGGTCTTGCTCTCTTATTGAAGCTCCGCATGCTTGCGGATGTCCTCCCCCATTCCCGTGGATCTCTTCAAGAGCTTTGGCAACTATAACCCTAAGATCTTTGCCTTCCGGACCGCTCATAGAGATATTAACCCTATCCCCTTTCACAAAGGCTACAACAACGATTTTCTTCTGCCCATTAAGATAAAAAAGTTCATTGCATATTCCTCTAGAAAGAGCCATTGCCCCAGAATATTTGAAGAAAACGATCTTGCCATAAGCCTGAGAGGTTGCTTTCTTAAGAATTTTTTGGTGGAATTTGTTAAGCTTATCGTATCTTCTCCTTATGGGCTCAAATTTCTTGTCAAGAAGAATTTCGTAAGGGCTTTTAACATCAAAAAGCAGATAGAGCATCTTCATTACATTGGTGGTAGTATCCTTCATTCCATGCCCAAGGATAAAAACTAATTTTCCAAGATCGCTGTTAAATGTTATCTCTGCAGGATCTTTAGTTTTTGGCACAATATCTGGATATTCTTTTGCAACTTTATCAAAAAATTCAGGCACATGCCAATCGGCGATACAACCGATTAAGGCCAGCCAGTCATCTTTCTGCGTAGCTTTCCAGCAAATGTAAGAGGTAGGCCTACTCAGAGAATCTATTCCTTTCAAAGGATTATAGTAAAAAACATTCTCGGGATTCTGCGGAGGATGATGGTCTATCCAAATGACTGGAAGATTATGCTGTCTTGCATATTCAAGAAAACCTTTTGAGACTAAAGGTTTATCCAAAATAAAGATTTTATCAGGATTCAGCTCTTCTATCCTGCGTATATAGCCCTCATCAAGCTCTGGAAAAGATTTTATCGGCACTCCTTTGCCCCTTCCGATAAATCTTCTAAGAACCAGGAAACTGATAAGCCCATCAACATCGTTATCAAAAAAGAAAAGCGGATTTTGGCTGGACTCCAGGTGTTCTTTTATTTCAGAAAATTGTTCTTCATTCAACATTTTACAATAACAATCAACGGCCTTAAAAAACGGCAGGACTTTTTATATTATGCTAAAATCTAGAAACTAGAAGAACTAGAACCTTAGTGCTTCTGCTTTCTTCCCTTAACAAGAAGGCCCCTGGATTTTCTTCCAGCGCTTGTCAATCCCCTAAATGCTCTTCCCTTATTTTTGCTTGAAGAAACCCAGTTGATTTTTGGATCAGCCTTTATTTGGGGATGATTTGGATCTACAAGAATGACTTCGTAATAAGCATATTTCCCATCTTCTCCAACCCAGTAGCTGTTTAAGACTTCAAGATTTTGATATTTTCTTGCAGCTCTTTGTTCTGCAACTCCCTGATAATTCATATGTAATGTAAGCCTATTGGTCTTCCTTTTGCTTCTTCTCCCTACATTCACAACGGGCCTTCTTCTTCCTCCCCTCATAAGCCTTACACGAAGAACAACAAATCCTGGCTTGGCGCTGTATCCAAGAGCTTTAGCTCTGTCAAGCCTCAAGGGTCTTTCGACTCTCTCAACAGCATTGCTTCTTCTCCAAGCAATCATCCTTGATCTTAAAACACTTATATCCGGCTTTTTCCAAGCTTCGCGAAGATAGTGCATTAATCCATTAGCCATATTTTAGACTGCATTTGACCGTTTTTAAACGTTTTGATGCTGTCAAAACCATTATGTGGAAAAGTATTTAATGCCTCTAACCTCAATAAAAATATGAATAAATGGCTTGAATTACTTTTGGGCTTAGTGCTTGTAATCGCACCAATTGTAGTTGCTTTGGCTTATCCTGCATCGTGGGGAGCAGCAACTCTTTCCTTCATCATGGGGGGATTGGTGGTTTTCGTAGCACTTATCGGCTTGATGTTTATAATGCTAGGCATTAGCGACATAACAGCTTAATTTGCCTGATCGATTCTTTAAGATAGTTTAACAGGAATTTTATTAGATTTTACTTTATCTTAGTTGCTTATTTTCTAAAACCGTCGTAATATTTTCTTATGGCTTCAGCTTTCTGTTTATACTTAGTTCTTAGATAGAAAGCATAAATCAAACCAGTAACAAGTCCTCCCAAATGGGCAGTATTCCCTATTGGAAGGCCGGCAGCTACAGAAATTGCCCAAAGGCCGAACATAATAAAAATAACTCCAAGCCACATAGGCATTGCGATTGGGATAAACATTATGTAAACAGGAAGCCTCGGAGTAAGAACTGCAAGCATCCCCGCCAATCCGAAAATTGCCCCGCTTGCTCCGACAGCCGGAACATTAAGTTCTCCAGTGATATAGCTCTCGATAATAAAGAACAATGCAGCGACTATCCCAGAAACAAAATAAATCCCCAAAAATCTATTCTTTCCGATAAGCCTCTCCAAAAATCCCCCCAAAAAAAAGAGAGACATCATGTTTGCAAAGATATGCAAAACCCCTCCGTGCATAAACATGCTCGTGATTATAGTCCAGAGATACTTTCCAGAAAGAACATTCGCGGGAACCAAAGCAAAAAATTCTAGAAGATTAGGATAAAAAGCTATCAGTGGAAATACGATAAAGAAAAAAGCTGCATTTATCATGACAATAGTCAGGGTAATACTTAACTTGCTTTGCCTTCTAATCATCTTCGCTTCTTTCCCTTAGATTTTTTAGTTTTTGTTTTAGCTCCGGATTTTTTCCCGGATTTCTTCTTGCCCTTTTGGGCCGACTCTGCGGCCCTGAGCCTCTTCAGCTTCTTGGCCCTTTTGGCTCTCTCAGCCTTCTTCAGGGCCTTCTCTTTCTTCTCCTTGCGTATCTCTTTTTTCTCCCTTACTTCACTTAGCTTATCCAATTCAACCTGTATAGTGGAGATCTCCGCGTTCGCAGCATTTATCTTGGACTTTAACTCCTCTATCTCTTTTTCGTAATTTTGAGGTTGAAGAAGCTGCCCGCATTCTTGGCATATAAAATCATGGAGCAGGGCATTTTCTTCGCTGGTCTCAATGTCTCCATTCGGACAGACATAAAACCCTTTCGTCTGCCTGCTATGAAGGAGGTGCTCATAGTTCTTTATTTCCTTCTTCTTAAGATCGACAAAATTGCTGAGAGCTTTAGCCACATCTATTGTCCAAGAATAAATGTACCACCCTTTCTTCTCATCTTTCTTTCTTACAGAAGAAACAATGCTATGGGCAGACAGTTTATACAAAATATTCCTTGTCTGGTTGATGGTCAGCTTTAGTTTTTCGGCTATCTTGAACTCATTTATTGGTTTATCTCCTGCAATTATATCTACAATAGGCTCTGAAGACTCTCCTGCGAACCTTCCAACGAGCTCCTTGAGCAGCGAAATCTGCTCTTTAGAAACTTGGTTCCCACTACTTTTCCCTTTCTTACTTTCTTTCGGCATCCACGATTCCCCTTATATAGTAGTTAAAAGGGGCTCATCTCTTAAATAAATACTTTTTCATTAACTGTAACTACTCTATAATGTATCATAACTTTTATATAACGCCTAAAGGCTTTATAAATAAAGGATGAATTATTAATGCAACTGGCCAGTAACTGCCGATTATTATCTTAAAATGGGTCTTTTTGGAAAGAAAAAAGAGGTTAAAGAATTGAGGCTTCCTGAATCGCCTTTGACATTCCCTGAACTGCCCAAGGAAATGCCCGAAGACGAAGAAATGGATATGATGAGCTCGAAACCAAATCTCCCTAATTTACCTTTGCTCAAAGCATCAGACTCACTTCCAGGGGTTCCAAGCCTTCCAGAACTCCCCACAATAGAGTTTCCAAGAAAGAATTCTCTGTCTCCTCAAAGCCCTCCAAGACTAAGTATCCCTAAAAGGATAGCAGAATTAACCGAGAAAAAGGTCGAAATGGGAAGGAAAGAGCCGGTATTCGTCAAGATCGACAGATTCAAAGATGCCATGTCAAGTTTTGAAACGATTAAAAAGAAATTGAACGAAACTTCTTCGCTTCTTGAAAAGATAAAGGAAGGCAGAAAGGAAGAGGAAGAAGAGCTAAATAGGTGGACTGAAGAGCTTGAATCTATAAAAAACAAAATTTCTGTAATCGATAAAAAAATTTTCAGCAGTTTAGAATAAGTTTTCTGTAAAAATGAGATCTAAAGATGAATCAAAGAGCAGAAATGGGAACAATAACGTTTTCATTAAAATGGATCGCGAAGATGCTCTCGAATCAAGAAAGGGACTTCTTGAGATCTCCGAATCTGCAATAAAACTCCAGCTCGTCAGCAAAAAGGTAAGAGAGGTAAGCAAGAAAGAACTCAAAGACCGGAAAGATCTTAAAAAATCTATGAAAGAAATAGCTTCAGAGATATCAAAAATAGAAAACGATTTTCCCAACGTGGAAGATTTTGACCTTAAATCTATAAAGAAAAGTGCCCATCGTGCAAGTTTCGAGGAAGAGGGCAAAAAACCACATCATGGCGATGAGAAATTAAAAGATGAGCTTCTCGAAATCAGAAGAAAGCTCGAAGGCTTAGAAGACATGAGAATCTAAAAGTTTAGCTCCTTTTCACTTATTTTTTCAGATTAATTATCTTATTATAAAGCTTGATCGCATGGTGATGCACCTTTCCAAATTCTTTCTTTGATAAGACGTGCCCATACTTCTCCATTCTGCTTTTCAGCTCAGAATATTCAGCTGAAGCCTTCTTGTAATCTCCTTTTGAAGCATAGTCTTCTCCCCGAGAGATGATCTCCAAGGCCTCTCTATAGGGCTTCTTGCTTCCAATAAATGCTTTCACAATCATGTAAATCAAGATTATGATTATCAATCCGAAAATAAAGGCAAATACTATAAGCAAGTTGCCCACTTTGCCTTCAGAAACGCATATTCTTTCTTCCCAAGGTTTATCCTCTTCAGTTCCGCATTCATTAACATCTTGGCATAATCTTGTTTGTTTAAATCCAACACATTCAGACCATGGAGAGCATTCCCACTTTTCCTTGCAGATTATTTCCGGAGCCAATTCTATTTCTTCTTCAGAGATATTCGTCTCCTCTTCTTCTACAGGAGTGATATTGATTATTCTGCCTCCACCTCCACCGCCGCCACCGCCTCCACCGCCAGTATCCGGCGCAGGAGTTGCCGGATTTTCAGCAGCAGAGTAAACAGTGAAATGAGTGACATTAAATGTTAAAGTTCCTCCGGAATAATTTACTCTCGTGCAAACAGAAGAAGAGCAAGTTACCCCGTTCCTTAGAATTATTGGATCAGTAAAGGTTAGCCCAGATAAAGTAAGCTGCGCTTTCTTGTTTAGATTAGGCAGGTTTCCAACATCAACTTCTATTCGATTGAAAGATAGGTTAACATTACTGTCAAAATCAACTAAATTGTCTTGGGGATTAAAATCATCAGTAACATTCACTGTATCTATAAACTGAATTTTACCGTGCCTGGTATCCTCAAAGGTAAGATTTGAAATGTTGCCCAGCTCTTCTAAAGTAAAATCATTTAGATTGGTAGAATTCCCCTTAAATTCCCCGGCGAAACTGCTGAAATTAATTGTCAGCCGGGTTGTATTCACTGTAAAGGTTATATTCTGAGCATCGACGCCAAAGCTGTTATTTGCATAAATAAATAGGGTATGATTTCCGGATGAAGCATTGAACCTAGCCGTTGTTTGGCTGCCGGGAAAGGTAAAATTCTCACCATTATCTACATTGAACCACCAATAATCTATGCCCAATAAAATAAGCTCGATTGGCAGAGAGTCATTAACCAAATAAGTCCCGCTGGTAGGCTTAACAATCGCAAATGCTGGAATTCCTGCTCCAACTTCAATGGAAACTGCCAAAGAAGCTTGAGTAGCCTTTCCCGTAACCTCTTTCGCGTAAACAGAGCCAGATACTGAAAGTAAAATTATCAGAACAGCTAAAAGCAGTATAAAAGCAAAAGACCTCTTTTCCATCATAAACAAAGCTCTGGAAGATATTTAAAAGTTATTAGCCTCGCTTAAAGATATAGGAATAAGATAAATAAACTTACTTCTTCTTTTTTCTAAGATACCTTAATATTGCCCACAAGACAATTATCAAGGCAATTACAACTGCAAAGAAAGCTGTAAGATTCTCTCTTGAAGGTGCGGGCTGTTCTTGAGCAGACTTATCAACAACCCTTACTGGGAAGCTGATATCAAGTGCAGAGCCAAAAGCGATCCCATTACCACTGTCACGGGTTACAGTTCTCAAAGACAAAGTTACAGAGTATTCTGAACCAATAGGGGCATTTTCTGGAATCTCTATCAAAACTTGCGCATAATTACTTGAGCTACCAGCAGCCAGAAGATATTCTTTATTTTCCGTACTTGCAATTTCTCCACCGTTAGTTACGGAAAGCTGAACTGTGACATCTTCCTCTCCTGCGACATTCTGAAGATTTACTGGAAGGCTTAAAGATTCTCCAGGAGCTAAAAGCAAGGGATTATTTCTCGAAGGCCCTAATGAAACCCCCAGGGCGCTTGCAAATGAAGATAAACTTACTAAAACAACAAAAGATATTGCAAGGAAGGTTATTCCCTTTTTTCCATCCATTTTATTTTGTACCATTTTATCTTTTTATATCTTTATTTATCCTTAAAAAGTTGCTTTAAGTGTCCAAGCCCCTTCAGCGGAAGTGGTGTAATTCTGCCTTGGCAATGAAGGGACTAAGTTAACGCAATATCTGTTTGTAATGAATTGATTTGGATTGCCTGCATCAGTCTGCACCTTCGGCAAAAATCCATATGAGGCAGTTGAATTGGCAGTCACTATGAAATCATAATTTATCAATTGTGTACCTTGACATACATTATTTAAACCAGTGGCATTTGTTTGAGCTCCGGTTGAATTGGCGGTTGCAGAGGTGAAATTACCTGCATAAAGGACAAAGCCTGTTAAGACGTTACCTACAAGATTGGTTGAGTTCAGCTCGACTGTTAACGCTTGAGTATTTCCAGTATTGTTAATCGTGTTGTTGTTATCAGAAGTTACGTTTGCAACCCCTACAGTCAAATTAGATAATGTAATGGATAAAGGTGCCACGGTTACTGCCGTAAGACTGTTAATAGACTGGTTCTGCGAGCTATTTTCTCCGCGAGCTCCTGCAAAAATATCCTTAGTTGTGGCATTCACTTTCCAGCTATTAGTTTCATTGCTTGCACAGTCGAAATACTGGAAAGTTACAGTGCAGGTGAAACTTAAAGTATTCGAGGTTGCAGAAGGGACGCTTTGGTTAGTACATAAAGCTCCCCTGTTTCTTGATTCCCCATTGCAATTAGTATAAGAGACATTAAGGAAAGTTTGAGTCAGGTTGATGTCTGTAGCCCCATCAAGATCAAAGACAGTAACATTGTAGCTTCTAGAAGTTGTAGTACCCTCAGCTAGATCTATTGTAGAATTAACGTTTGAGCATGCGAGGAAACTTCCAGTGCTATTTGAACACAAAACTGTCCTTACTTCAGGAGCAGTATTCGAAGTTACAGTTGCTGTAACATTTGTCCCTGCGCTGGTTGCTCTTCCAGTAAAAAGATCGAAAAAACCTGCAGAAGCAAGTGGAGCTAAAGAAAGTGTAATTAGTATGATTCCAAGAATTAATGCTTTTTTAGACTGCATCTTTCCCTCTTTTGATTTTATAAACAAACTGCCGGGGTTTATAAACTCTTCTTCAAAAGGTTAATGGAGCAAGAGTGGTAAATTTACTTATATCTTAGATTTTTTTCCTGGCCCGGACATAGACTGTATAAATATTTCTAGGATCCTTGCCCATCATCCTTGCAATCTCTGAGTTCGTAAGTCCTTTCTCTCTAAGATGCAGGATAATTGTTTCTAAGATGCTCTTTTCTCTTCCTTCAAAGACCTTCAGGGGAATCCCTAAAGATTCAGAGATCACAAGTTCAGTTCCCCTCTTACTTGCAATGTTATATTCATTCCATATAGTCCTGTCATCCCTATTCAGCAAGCTGGCTATTTCACTGAACTTCTTTCCACGATTCTCCTTTAAGTACTTAACAAGGATTTCTGCAGGGCCCAATCCCTTTGTGGAGAAGATAGAGATAGGAACAGATAATTCTTCTTCGAGAGCTTCTTGTTCCCCAGATTCTGATTCTTTAATCAAAGAAGCAATTTCTTCTACGCTTATATCAAACTTCTCCTTAAGCTCATCATTCAAATCTTTTAGGCTTATTCCATGCCTTTTCTTCAGCTCGCTTTCAAAGAAGCCTAAGTTATCTCCCTTTTCATCTTTCTTGCCTTTCTTTTTCTTTCTTCCAAGAGAGAATGCTGCAAGCAAAGTAGATATCTCAATAAACCAAGGATTTCCATTGGTTGAGTAATCTTGTCTTTTCAAAAGAGGAACTTCTGGAATGCAATAATAGATCATTCCAAGACCTTGGCCTGCAGAATTATTGCCTCTAGCAATAAACAAGCCAGTGACATCGACATTAGTGTTATTTATCAGTCGGTCTCCAGCACATTCAACTGGAGGACTTGTACTTGTAGAATTGCTGACGGTGAAATTTCCAGAGCTTATCGTGAAGGAAGAATCTATGCTTCCAACAAGATCAATTGCTTTCACCTTTACTGCGGTGAAATTTACATTTCCAGTATTGTTCACCGTGGTGAAATTATTAGCAGTCGAATTTATCGCGCTGCTGTTGATTGTCCACTCAATTCTTGAAGGAGAGATAGTCATTGCAGTAAGAGAATTGTATGTGAAGTTTGTGCTAGAATTGTATCCAGTATTTCCTTGAATATCGCTCACAGAAACATTTACGATCCATGTTCCAGGAGCATCAAAGTACCACATATTCACTGAACAGGAGAAATTAACTCTGTTGACATCAATGCTCCCCTCACTAGTGCAGCTTCCAGTTCGAGTGGTCTCTCCTCCCATGCTGAATCTTGCAATCGCGCTTTGAGCATCCAAGTCTATGTCGTCATCAAAGGCGACGAATGAGAAATTTACGGATCTGTAGGTTCCTTCTATAGGGTCAACTGCAGATATTACACTTACCGATTCGATTATAGGGGTATTGTTCGCTAAAGCAAACCATCCAACATTCAGGCTATATGAAGTAGAAGAACCAGAGCTTCCGCCTTGCTGATAAGTTCCGGTGAACCTCGAACTGAAACTCGTGCTAAGGCTAGTGTTCTTTCCGGCAAGACCTATGTGATGAGATTCTACCGCATAGGAAGAGGATCCGGAAACATTGAAGTTGCTCCCCCCAGCAACCAATCCAGTTATATCAAAAGATCCAAACTCGACAAAAGAAATCAAAGAAATTGCCATGGAAAAAACAATGAAGATCCCGAAGGAAAGAAGGACTTTTTTCTTCCTGGAAAATTCCTTGTTCTGCTCTTCCCTTTGTTCCCTGGCCGCTTCAACTCTTTTGAAGTAGAGTTTCTGGTAATCAGAATAGGTGTCCCAATTGGTGCCGTATTTCTGACTACCAGTTTGCGCAAACTCTATCTTCCCCATATTAAGTACTTAATTACTTAATATGTATGATTTTATACTTAAAAACGTTCCTATTTTAGGTATAAAATACTTAATTTGTATGATAAATCAAATTAAGGAAAAAGTGGTTAAAATACGGGGAAAAACTAGAAAATAAGGAGTCTTACTGCTGCGGTTGCTGTTGAGGAAGCCTAAGGCATTCTACTGCAATAAGATTAAGGGTAACATTATTTGCAGTTAAAGGAACTGCCTGGCAAGTTGCTGCTTGCTGCATTATTTCGACAACTGCGCTTTCAAAACCATACTGGGCGCCCGCTTGGACTAAACCAAGCTGCTGCTTGCTTTTGACATTTTTGTAAACACCATAACCGGTATAAGATAAAGATAAAACTAAAAGAACAGCTAATACCCAAATAACAACCCTTTGTTTATCTCTCTCCATTTTGCTAATTTTAGTTGTAATTACCTATTTAAATATTTTAGCCTAATAAAACAAACCGATAAATCTCTGCCATAATCCTCTGAAGTTAAACCCTTCACCCAATTTGCCTACTGCTTGGCCAGTTATAGTTAAAGCAGGCTCTTCCTCTGAAGCATTTTCTGGAGCAGAGATATTTTCTTCAACAGGCTCGGTTAATGGCAATTCTTCAGTTAAATTCTCCGGGATATTTACGATCTCTTCTGTAGGCTCTTCAGGCAGGATAGTTTCATTGGAGGATTCAGGAACTTCTGAAGAAGGTTCTTCTACCGGGGCAGATGCCTCTTCCTCTTCTTTAGGTTTTTCATCCTTAGGGACTTTCTCTGGAACTTCAACTATCAGCTCCTCTTTTGGAATGTTTCCTGGCTTCTTCTGAATGCTAGGAAGGTCAGCATTGTTAAAAGATGCTTGCCAAGTAAACACAACGTTATTAGTTTGTGCTCCGCTTATTACAACAGAGAATCCGGAGGCATCCACATCCTTCACTCCATAAAAGAAATTAGGCAAGCCAACAGGGGTAACAGTTACTATTGGAGCTTCATTAAACTTCTCTCCAAACTCAATCCTAGCCTCAACAAATCCTGGAGAGATTTCTATCTGTCCCGCAAGGCTTTGTTTAGTTCCATTCTGAAGAGAAGGCAAAGTTGAAGCAGCATTGTTTCCAGAAGATAAAGCTTCAACTTGGGCTTGAAGCTCCTGTATCGCCTTAAGAAGCTTCCATGGGTTTGGCTGCTCTACAAACAATATTCCGCCCTCTTCATGCACTAATTCGGGAGCAACTTCTTCAACTTCTTGTGCAATAACTCCTGTAGTCTCCTTCCCAGAAACCTTTACAGTATAATCTCGGACTTTTATCTTCTTGAATTCTTCAAGAGCAGATTTTGCATCTTTAATATCTCTCTTCAATTCTTCATCGGAAGAACATGAGGTAACAAGAGATCCGGAATCTGGATCCAAATCACATGTTCCGTCGCTATCCTGTATTCTTACCGTAGCTCCTTCTCCCGCTTGTTGCACATGCAGTCTCACTCCCGGAGCTGTTGTTCCTATGCCTACATTATTCGTTGTGTTTTGTATCAGCATTGCATTAGTTCCATGCGGCATAAAAACAATGTTTCCAGCATTGCCGTTATTAAGAGTCTCTATAAATGCTCCTTTATTTGTGCTATCATCTCTGAATCCAATTCTTAATACCTCAGCAGTTTGAAGTGCGCTTGCATTGAATGATATTGCAGAGTTTATTCCTCCAGCACCTCCATTCCCAATAATCCTGACTGGAGAGTTATCGCTCGATTGTACAGTAAGTCTGTTCGAAGGAGATGTAGTTCCTATGCCTATATTACCACTGCTTCCAGGCATTATAACAAAGTCATTCTGCAGGTTCAGATCTAGTCTTCCGCTGAGATCACGGGTAAAGTTAGAGGCCCCATTATAGAATAATAATTTGGCAGCATTAGATGAAATGGCTAAAGACGAGCCAGCAACATCTAGGCTTCCATCAGTCTTTATAGTCGCAGTAGTAGAACGATAAAGATTTGCAGAGCTGTCAGTTCCAAACTGCAAACCATCAGTAGATGCGCTTGGGCTTCCGCCATGTATCTGAAGCAGAGCATTAGGGGAGGAGGACCCTATTCCGACATTCCCGCTGCTCTGATTCCAAAACATTATAGGGGTTGCCCCTCCATTTTTCAAAAACACAATGTTATATGTAGGAAGCATAGAATCTGGATTTAGATAGAACCATTTATTTGTTGTGTCTATTCCAAATTCTGCGGCTTGTCCACCATCAGCAGAAGTTGATAGTCTTAATATATCTCCAGATGCAGTGGTTTTGATTTCTAGCTGATCATCTGGGGTGGATGTTCCAATTCCTACTTTCCTAGTTGCTCCTGCAACTACAAACGCAGGAGTTGAGAAATTTGTGGTTCCATTGCCCACAGAGGGAGTAATCTCGAACCCATTGTCAACATTCTGCTGCGCTCCGACCAAGAAATTATATTTTAACCCGGTATCATGGGTAAATCGAATATATCTTGCATCATTACCTGTAATTTGAACATGTGGGGCGCTGCCTTTTAATTCCAAAAGTGCACTAGGGGTAGTCGTTCCAATCCCAACATTCCCGCTGCTTGTAGCAAGCAGCGTCTGTCCTGAAACATTCAATGTTGATGTTACAACATTTGAAGGGTTGAAAGTTTCGGCATAAAGTGTTCCTGTGATATTTGCATTTCCTGCGACATGAAGGAGCTGATTAGGGGAAGTTGTTCCTATCCCCAACTTCCCACTCGAAGTGAAGCGGAACCTCTCGTTGTTGGAGCCGTCGCTCAACTGAAGAATATAATTCGCTTCTGTCGAAGCTGTACCAGCAAATACCTCAAGCCCAAATCCATCAGCTGCATTTGTATTCCTAACGAATGCAACTGTGCTTGCTGGCGCAGATTTTGAAACTGTAAACGTGCCGCCGACGTTCAGATTGCTTGTGATATTAGCATCTCCGACAACGTTCAGCTTATTTGACGGTTCTGCTGTGCCTATTCCGACATCTCCAGTGTTTCTGACGAAGAAACCAGTTCCCGCTCCAGTATAGACTGCTAAACCAAATCCAGATTCAGAACCTAGATTCTCTATTGAAAGACCATAAGCACCAGAATTTGTATTAAGTATTTTTGCAGTCCAGTCTGCAACGCTTGTGTTTACAACAAATTTAAATCCAGGACTAGCTGTCCCGATTCCAACATTTCCCGCGTCTGTAATTCTAAAAAGATTAGTGTTTGAAGAAATAAGATCGATATTAAAACCGCTAGTATCTCTCTCTAGCCTTAGGGATCCGCCTTCATCTTTATCTTCTAAAGTCAAATGGCCGCTCGTAGCGTTTATATGAAAGATACCTGTAGGATTTGCAGTCCCGATCCCCACATTTCCGCTGCTTCCAGCAATTACTAAGGCATTGTCTGGGGCATTTCTTGAAACTAGAAGCTTATGTCCAGTGGTTCCAGCGTTGCTCCCCAGACCTACATAAGTCCCATTATTAAAGACATACCCTATATTATCCGAATCACCCAATGCATCAAGCCTTATCACTGCTGAACCAGAAGAATTTATATGCAATGGCTGTCCTGGAGAAGTAGTCCCTATTCCAACGTTTCCATTATCTTTAATCATCATTCTGACACTTGGAGAAAGGAACCAGTAAAAGTCATTTCCGCCAGTATCATCCACATCATCTATGCCCGTAGTCCAAACATTGCTTTCACCCGAAGCAAATTGAATATATGTGTTATTGCCCGTATTCTCTAATCTGAGAGCGTCTTGATTTGAAAAGGCGCCTTTTATGTGTAGTTTAGAGGATGGTGAGGTTGTCCCTATACCGATATTCCCTCCATTATCTGCCAAGAAAATATTATTGGGAGTTGCTCTTATATACAAGTTCCCGCCTTGGGCGGCTATTTCTGGATCAGTTGCCCCCAAAGTTAAATTTTGAGAATTTGCAGGGTTAGTTATCTTGATCCCATAAGCATCTCCTCCCTGATTTATCGTAAGCCTATGATTTGAAAATGGAGCCGCAGTTCCAATCCCAACCCTTCCGCTGCTTGTTGCAAGCAGCGTCTGACCAGAAACATTCAAAGTAGAAGTCACGACATTTGAAGGGTTGAAAGTTTCGGCATAAAGAGTTCCAGTAACATTAGCATTGCCAGCCACTTCTAACAATTGTGAAGGTGTTGTGGTATTTATCCCAATTTTATTTCCCTTAACATTCAGTCCGGTCCCTATCGCCTGCCCGCTTTCAACCAAAAATCCTGCTCCCCCAGAAGTTCCAATAACTAGAGCATTATTCGTTCCGTCATAGAACTGTATTCTTGGGCTTCCAGTTCCTTGGAAGTTTGCAAGGACTTCATTCCCTCCACGGACATCCAAGTTATAGGAAGGATCCGCTGTCTTAATTCCTACTTTTCCAGCGGTCTTATTCACATAAAGAGTGTTATTAAGATTAACATCCCCTACAACAGTTAAAAGATGTGAAGGAGTAGTTGTTCCGATACCGACATTGCCTGATGTATCTATTGCTAATCTAACTGCCGAAGCATCACTGCCAACAGTGGAATCCATTATTTCGAAATTGTCATTTCTAGCCCCTACTGTTTGGATAGTGTAATGTCGGGCATCATTTTGAATTCTGATGTGAGGATTGCTGTTTGTAAAGGAATTATTTAATAGAAGCATAGAAGCAGTTCCTAAAGCATCACTGGTTATATGGACTCTATAATCCTCTGGACTAGTAGTCCCAATGCCTACGTTTCCCTTATAAGAAAGCGTAAGAACATCTGTAGGGCTATTAGATTGTAAGTTTCTAAATCTCACTTTTGAGTCAGTAGTATTCACATCCAAACCTATGCCAAATGCAGTATCACTATTAGTGGCTATAGAAAATAAATCATCTATCGTTCCAGCAGTATTTCCATAATCTGCCCTCATAATCCAATATATATTTCCGCCCTGAGAAGCTGCTCCAGATACATGCAACGGCGCAGAAGGACTTGCCGTTCCGATTCCTACCCTTCCAGAAGAGTCTATCCTCATTCTTTCATTAAGCCCATTTGTTGAAAAGGTTATCGCTTTGTTGCCTGCATCAAATTCTATCGCCCCTAGATTATCAGCAGTAGAATTTCCGAATAGTATCCTTGGATCAAAAGCTGTATCATTCACCAAAAACCTTAGTACCGCATTATTGCTTGCAGTATTTTCAATCCTTAGTTCTGTTTGGTCAGTGTTTGATAGGTGCAGTTTTGTTCCAGAGTTTGGACTTGAGGTCCCTATGCCTACATTAGTTTCAACTAACAACCCATCAGAGGGGGCAGTTGTAGAGGGGGCAAAACCAATATTGACTCCTCCGTTAACCGTAAGCTTGCTCCCAGTAGCACTAGAAGGTCCTGCAGCGATGTCTCCGATGATCACATCTCCATCAGCCGCGCTCATGAAAAGCGTTTGAAATCCTGAAGTTTTGAAGCTAAATCCATTCTCCTGCCATTGGTTATCCACTAAGAATGTAGAATTGATTATTGCTTGGTCTGACCTTATAATGCTTACACCATCAAGAGTAGAAGCGTTAATAGTTAATTTATTTGAAGGGTTTGTCGTTCCGATCCCAACGTTGCCATTTGTGAATAAGGTTTTAGCAGATCTTATCTTCAAGTCTGCAAATGCGTTATCTGCATCATTGACTGCATCTATGGCTACTGCCCCTAAATGATCTCTTACGACTAAATTTTCATTTGTTGCAACCTTTACGTTAAATTTATCTAAGGGAGAAGTCGTTCCAATTCCAACATTCCCGCTGCTCGTCGCAAGCAGCGTCTGCCCAGAAACATTGAGAGTGCTTGAAACCAAGCCATTTGGCGTAAAGGTCCCTGCATAAAGTGTTCCAGTTATGTTTGCATCTCCAAGGACATTTAATTTGTTTGCAGGAGTGGCAGTTCCCAAACCTATGCCTACGTTGCCGTTATCACCTATTCTTAAAATTCTCGTTCCCCCATAAGCAATCGATAGCGCATTGCCGTCAGCGATGAATGTGTAAGGAAATGCCTGCCCCGTATCATTAATAACTAATGCAGGCCCATCATTTCCAGCAATGACCAAAGCGTTGTCTGATCCTAAAACAGTTCCAGGTGCAGTAGTTCCAATGCCTACCTTGCCTGTGCTGCTGATGTGCAATCTGCTTGCTGAGGCAGATTCGTCATAAATGTCAAACTCATCATTTACAACCCTTCCCAAGCCTACAGACCAATTTCCTAAGGGAGTGTTTATCCTTAGGCCCGCAACACTATTTCCGTCAGTCTGGGTGATTATTTGTTGTGTTGACGACCCTGAGATATGCAAATGGCTTTGGGGGTTGGTAGTTCCCATTCCCACATTACCGGACTGATCAATTGTCAAGAATTGGTCTGCCCCGCCACCATCTCCCCGTATATAGAATTTGAATGAATCATCGTCATCGCTTCCTATAGACCATTTTCCAGTACCATCATTATTTAAGGATAATTGCGGATCTCCAGTGCCTGCAGCATTTATCAATGTTGATACGAATCCGGATCCATTTATTTCAAGTTCTGTAGAAGGAGTTGTTGTACCGATACCGACATTCCCGGTAACATTTTGTATAAAGATTCTTGTTGAGGCACCTTCTGCGATTTCAAATGCATCTGTTGCAACATTCACTCTTGGACCTACTGCCCATTTACTCGTTCCGGCGTTGTTTAACCATCTTAGTCCTCCGCCATAAGTTGCATCCGCATTATTTTGTATTTTCAACAAAGGAGAGCTCCCATTAACCAAAATATTCCCCCCATTTACTTCAAGTTTCTCTGAAGGGCTTGTAGTGCTTATCCCTAACTTCCCCTGATACTGAGATATCCCTGCAACAAAGGAGCCTGTCCCCGCATCATAAAGTGTCCAGCCGCCATTTGCAAGATTATTTAGGGCAAATCTTTTAGCTCCGCTTCGATTTGATACTGCGAGAGCAGTAGATCCATCATCATTGCTGATCTGAAGCCCATAGTTTATTAGGGCGGCATCTGTGCTGCCGATTGTGACTTTTCCGTTAGAGGTTGCTAAATGGGTTGTGCTTGAGGTATTTAGATTATTAGTGGAAATTGTTGATGGGCTAAACGTTCCAGCATAAAGTGTTCCAGTTACATTTACCGACCCATCATCTCTTAAAATTAGCCTATATTGGCCATCATCGATATTGTAAAAATAAAGTCCATTTGCAGTAGAGTCGCTACCTATTGCCCAATCCTCTTGGGCAGGATCATTGAGTACAATTTCATTTTGATAATAAATTTGTCCAGTAATATTGGTGTCTCCAAGAACATTTAATGCATTGGCGGGGTTGGCAGTCCCTATTCCCACCTTGCCGTTTCCCTGGGCAATAAAAACCGTAGATGAAGAAGCATTAATGATTTTTACTAAGTCAGTTATGGCGGTATTTAATCCTTGTAAATACAGCCCCCTCGTGCTAGAAGTGATAATATCAAGGGTAATATCATCAGCATCCGTAGAATTTATTCTTACGCCTTTTCCATCACTAGTTTGCAGTATTTCTAATCTAGCGGAAGGGCTCGTTGTTCCAATCCCCACATTCTGACTATTGGTCTTCAAAGTGAGTGAAGCAGCGCCAAAGGATCCCCCGGCATCTTGGGTTGCAAACTCTACTCTTGAGTTAGCCTCATCAACCGCAATATCCAGGCTAGTCGGCGAGGCAGTATCTGAAGAAAATCTTGCTCCGGCGCCAACAGAATGTAAGACTCTTAAAGGAGAAGTTGTTCCGATCCCAACATTGCCCCCAGGAGTAATCCTCATCCGCTCATTTGCTCCACTGTTAAGACTTGCATTGGTGGCAAAAACGATTGGAGATTCTGAGCCCCCAATCAAGTTCAATCCTGCTTCTCCAATAACAAATCCGCTGTTGTTTGCGGCAAAGAAAGAATTTGTTGAAGAAAATGTCCCTAGCTGAGTGAAATAAGTTGGATTATAAACTGCGATTGCGTTTCGAGTATCGGAGCTAGAAGTAAATTTTGATAGAACACCACTAGTTGGAGTACCTACGACTTCTAACTTATTGGACGGACTCGATGTTCCCAATCCAATATCGCCATCTGATTGGATCACCAATGGAGCAGTTAACCCGGATCTTTCCAAAGCAAAACTTCCATTACCTATTCCAGTAAAGCCATCTCCAACAACTATATCCCAATATCCTGCATTAGTATTCGTATTATTGATTCTTATCCCTGCACGATTGTCTGCCTCAGATCCTTGAACTTGTAATAAACGCGTTGGACTAGCCGTTCCTATGCCAACATTCCCCCCACTCGTCGCAAGCAATGTTTGTCCCGTAGTGTTTAAAGTGCCGGTCACTAAATTATTTGGGCTGAACGTTCCTGCATAAAGGTTTCCAGTAACGTTTGCATTACCTGCAACGTGAAGAAGTTGACTTGGAGAAGTCGTATTTATTCCGACCTTACCTGAAGAGTCAATGAAGATTCTAGAGGCTTCTGATCCTCCATCCCAAGTGTCTATCTGAAAAGATACAGCACCAGTCCCAGAATCACGGGTAATTGCCCTAAGCCTAACATTTGAAGTTCCGCTTACACTGGCACCGCCGTCTGTTAGGAATGCAACTTGTGCTTCATTCCCTATTGCTGCTCCAGCCGGATTGTCTATTGCAAAGACTGGGCCTAAAGCGCCGCTTGCAGATTGAGAAACATGGAGTATGTCTTCGGGGCTTGTAGTCCCGATTCCCACATTCCCTGAACTATCAATCCTTAAACGAGGGATTCCAGTTGTTTGAAAATCCAAGCTATCTCCGGAGCTTGCAGGGCCAAATTGCGTATCCCCTGTACCCGTAATAATCCACTGAGAAGTGCCGGCTCCAGATCCTGTCCTTTGCAATCTTAACTCTGAATCTGCAGAATCCCTTATCAAATGCAGAAGAGCTTCAGGCCCTGAAGTTCCTATCCCGACATTTCCTCCTGCAGCATTAAAGAAAGTAGTTCCATTGCCGAGTATCTGTGCGCTGACAATTCCATTATTATACCACTGCTGAAATACCCTGTCATTGCTTCCGTCCCTTCCAATTCTAGTTAGAAGATTGGACGTAGCGGTGTTGTAAAGGGCAATGCCCCGGTCATTTGCATTTGTATAAACAGTCAAGGGATAATCTGTCGGAGTTTCTGAGCCAATTGAAACATATTGTGCCACAGTCAAGTTATTTGTAATGTTAACATTCCCAGTAAATCTAAGATAACCATCAACAATATTATCTATCATTTCATTAAATGAAAAAGTTATCTTTTGTCCGATTGTCAGGTTTGTGTTTGGATTGATATCCTCTTCAGCTATGTCTCCCAGCGGAGCATAGAAGAACTGCCTGTCAACATTGCTGCTCGTGAGGTTTGTGAAGTTGACATCTTCGCCGTTTATTCTGTAATCCATCCAATATTTTTTTCCAAATTCAAGTGAAAGAGGATTAGAACCATTTTCTCCAAGCATGACATTCCACTGCCCGTTAGAAATTCCGTTTGGAAAAGTTTCGTCATAAATTAAACTGCCTCCGGATGGAGAATCGTAGACTAAAACCCTCAAACTGCCAGTCGAAAGCAGGGAGCCGGACGTCTTGTTACGGACATCCGTCCCCTGGTTCGACAAAGAGACGTTCAGAGACGCTAAGGTTAGAGAAGATGAAAATAAAATGAGGAGTAAGACTGCCGAAACCAAGACGTAGGCTTTTCGATTGAAATTAAAAAGATCATTTCTCATTTTGCAACTTCTTAAGATTTTCAATAACTAGGCTCTTGACGAATTCGGTTTTCTTTATTCCGAGATCATCGGCGATTCTCTGAATAAGCTTGTCCATCTTTTCAGAGACAGAAATCTTTATTTCACCCATTATATCCACTAATTCCTCACCAATTAGTGAGTATTTTAGTATATAAAGGTTTCTGAAGTCGAAAGTTTAAATGAAAAGATATTTAAACATATGTTCAATAATATAAACATATGTTTGAAGAACTAAACACATTAAAGCCCTTTTTTGAATCCCCTTCAAGAGAGTTTAGTGTGAGGGAAGTGGCAAGAGAGCTAAAAATAGCACCAGCCACTTCAAGCAAAAAATTAAAAGATTTAATGAAAAAGGGATTCCTTAAGGAGCGAAAAGAAAGAAAGGCAACTCTGTATAAGGTAGATATAGACAGCGAGGCATACAGAGATTCCAAATTATTCTATAATATTAGAAAGATAAAGGAATCAGGATTGTTAGAAAGCATAAACAGATTCTATCTAAAACCAACAGTAATACTGTTTGGATCAGCTTCAAACGGATTGGATATTGAAACTAGTGATTTTGACCTTTTGATAATTTCAGAAAAAACAAAAGAATTCCCTGAAAGAGAAAAATTCGAAAGAGCCATAAACCGCAGAATACAAATGTTTGTATACAAAGAATTGAGAGAATTAGAAAATAAGCACTTAATCAATAGCGTACTTAATGGAATAGTTTTACAGGGGGAAATAAGATGGACTTAGACGATTGCTTCAAAAAAGGTTTCATCAAAAAGACGAGTATTAACACCGAGCTAATAAAGTCACTTATTGAAATGTCTCATATAAAAGAAAAAACAATAAACAGAGCAGAAATTGATGGCGAGAATATCTCTGTGTATGTTTCAGTAGCCTATGATTCTTTGAGGGAAATATTAGAGGCAATATGCATAAGCAAGGAATATAAGGTCACCTCACATCTTTGCATTGGAGAGTTATTAAAGACAATGATAGAAGATTTTGATTTTAACGAATTTGACAGGATGAGATATGTAAGAAATGGAATAAATTATTATGGAAATAAAATAGAGATGGAACAGGGCAAAGAGATAATAGGGAAAATTTTTGCTATGAAAAACAAATTGAAAAAGAGGTACTTAAAATACTAAAATGGAAGAAGAAAAAGAGCTGATTCTGAAGAAGCTTCGCCCGCAATATAAGAAGTATTGGGAAGTAAGCCTCTTCAAAGAAAAGGGCTTTCAGAGGCAGAAATGCCCTAAATGCAAGAAATTCTTCTGGGCTCTAGAAAAGAAAAAGACATGCGGGGATGCAGACTGCCAAGGAGGATATACTTTTATTGGAGATTCTCCTTGTGGGAAGAAATTCACTTATGAAGAGACTTGGAAAGCGATAAAAGATTTCTTTGTTAAAAACGGTCATACCCCGTTCAAAAGCTATCCTGTTGTCACAAGGTGGTTCCCGGGACTTTATTTCACAGTAGCAGGAATAGTTGCCTTTCAAAGAAAAACTCGGGGAAAGACTGTCTTTGAATTCCCTGCAAACCCTTTGATCATCCCGCAATTCTGTTTAAGATTCCCAGACATAGAAAACGTTGGAGTCACAGGAAGGCACATGACTAATTTTGCAATGGTCGGCCAGCATAGCCTTCATGATCCCAAAAAGAAAACAGGATACTGGAAAGATAAATGCATTGAACTCGATTACAAACTTCTAACCGAAGTATTCAAGATAAAACCTAAGGAAATAACATTTGTTGAAGATGCTTGGATGGGTGCAGGAGCCTTCGGTTATAGCCTCGAATATTTTGTTCGAGGCCTAGAAGTAGGAAATGCAGTTTTCACAGATTTTATCGGCACCCCTAAAGACTATGAAGTAAGCGAAGAGAAGGTCATCGACATGGGGGCAGGCCTTGAAAGATTTACCTGGCTCTCTCAGGGAACTACAACTGCATACGAAGCAGTTTATCCAGAAATTGAAAAATACAAGAAAAAGGCCAAAAATGAAAAGGAACTTGAAGCAATTTATGCAATCTTTGATCATGTTAGGGGACTTCTTCTTGCAGTAAATGACAATGCACTGCCAAGCAATGTCGGCGGAGGATATAATCTCAGAGTGATTTTAAGGCGTTCACTCAACTTCCTAGACCAATATAAGTTAGAACTGGATTTAGTGGAAATTGCCAAGCTTCACGCCAAACAGCTTAACAAAACCGGAATGATTGGGCAAGATTTGGCAAACGCAATCCCTCAATTCGAAAAGATACTCTTAATGGAAAAAGCCAAATATGAAGAGACTAAAAAGAAAAGTGCCGCATTAATTGCAAAAATTGTCCAAGAGAGGAAAGTCCCATCGACTGATGAACTCCTCACACTTTATGAAAGCCAAGGAATCCATCCTGAAATTTTGCAGCAAGAAGCTGCAAAAGCTAATCTAAGGATCGACGTTCCGAAAGACTTTTACCAGCAGCTCATGAAAAAGAAAGAGCGCCCAGAACAAAAGAAGGAAAAGATTTTCAAATTAGGGAAAACCAAAGAAACAGAAATACTTTATTACAGTCGGCCTTTAATCCTCGAATTTGATGCCAAGGTAATAAAGATTTTTGATGAAGGTAAAGTGGTTGCCCTTGATAAGACTGCTTTTTATCCAGAATCAGGCGGGCAGGAAAATGATTTTGGCACAATAGACGGAATAAAAGTGCTGAATGTAGAGAGACATGACGGGGTAATTCTCCATTTCCTTGAACAACCGTTGAAAAAGAAAGGCAAAATTCATGGAATTATTGATTCTAAGAGAAGGCTTCAATTGTCCCAGCATCACACTGGAACGCATGTAGTAAATTATGCTGCAAGAAAAGTTCTAGGAGACCAAGTTTTCCAGGCAGGTGCGCATAAAGCCGAGAATTCTTCAAGGCTGGACATTACGCATTGGGCCAATCTGACTAAAGAAGAGATTTCGCAAATTGAAGCTGAAGCAAATAAGCTTATCCGGCAAAAAACTCCTGTAAAAAAAGAGGTCCTTCCAAGAATGGAAGCCGAGCAAAAATATGGTTTCTCAATATATCAGGGAGGAGTTGTTCCAGAAGAGAACCTCAGAATAATCAATATCGGAGGGTTGGACATTGAAGCGTGTGGAGGAACACATCTTGACAACACATCAGAAATTGAGCTCATCAAGATAATAAACTCTGAAAGAATCGCAGATGGAGTTACAAGAATTAATTTTGCCGCAGGGGAAGCGGCAAAAGCAATAGAGAGGAAAAAGCTGAAAATTTTAGAGGATTCTGCAGCGGCCATAAATGTATCCAAGGAAGAGCTTCCTAGTGCTGCAATGGACCTCTTCATTAAATGGAAGAAAGCGAAAAAACTCTTATCTAAAGCTAAAGAAGGGAAGCTCATTGCCCCTGAAGAGATGAAAGAGTTAGAGTTAAGTTATGAGCCGGTAAAGACTAAAGTTTCTGATGAGGATCTCCTCAATCAAACACTAAAAGTTTTGTCCACAAATCCCGAATATCTCGCTCAGACACTTCAAAGATTCTATAAAGAGTACAATGAGGCTAAAGATCAGCTGAAGAAAATAAGATAACCGATAAGGTTATAAAGATCTTATAATTAAAGACAGTATAAAAGGGGAAAGATGGAAATAGAACTTAAAGAAAAGCCAAAAAAGGGGGCAATTCTGATTGAAGGTTTTCCAGGTTTCGGTTTGGTAAGCACTATCGCAACCGAATTTCTCATAGAACACTTAAATGCAAAACCTATCGGCAAAATAAAAAGCGAAAAAATGGCTCCAGTGGTTGCTTTGCACAAAGGAGATATAATCGAGCCTTTCGGAATATTTTACAGCCAAAAAAGTAATATAGTGATAGTCCGGGCAATTTCACCGATAAAAGATATGGAATGGGAAGCTGCAGAGACTTTGAAAAAGCTTGCTAAAGATATTCAAGCAAAAGAGATAATTTCTATCGAAGGTGTTGGCAGTGATGGCAAGCTCCCAGAGCCCGAAGCATTTTACTTTTCAAAAGATTCAAAAAAACAGAATAAGTTTAAATCAATCAAACTCAAGAAATTAGATGAAGGGGTTATTGTAGGGGTTACCGCGGCATTGTTAGTCGTTCATCCGGAGGTAACTTGTATTTTTTCCGAAGCATACTCTAATCTTCCAGACAGCAGAGCCGCAGCCAAGATAGTAGAAGTTCTTGATGATTACCTTGACTTAGATGTAGATTACAAACCTTTAGTAAAAAAGGCTGAATCATTCGAGAGCAAGATAAGAAATTTGATTGTCAAGAGTGCTGAAGCAGCATCAAAGCAAAAAGAAAAGCATGAAAGCTACTTCGGCTGATCCCATTCTGATTAAAATTTATCCCATAAGAAATTAAAGTAATTCTTGAAATATTCTACTGTTCCCTTTTCGGAGATCATAACGCTGGCTTCATTATTCCTCTCAAACGCGGAAAATCCCCAATTGGTGCTCCCGATTACTATCCTTTGACCATCAATTATCACTAACTTGGTATGGGTCGTCTCCTTTAAAGAATCTAATTTGACTTCTATCCCATTTTCCCCAAGATAATCCTTAGTTTTCCAGTTTTCTTTTGTAAGGCCGGTTATCTTCTTGTTCCATTCGCTCTGATCTAAGAGCACTCTAACTTTAACACCCCTCTCTTTAGCAGAAATCAAGGCATCTTCAAGCTGCCGGACAGAATTATTAGTTTCATAAAACTTCATTTCATACATTAAGATATCTATGTTGGACCGAGCAGAATTTATCTCGTTCATAACGACTTTCGGATACTGCTCATTTATCAGGGGTGTTATCTCTCCATCGTTAAAGCTACATATCGGCCCTGTCCATCCAGTGTCAAGGATATAAGAAGCTCCAACAAAACCTAAAGAAAAGACAAAAAGAACACATAAAAATAAGAAGACATACCTCTTTATTTCAAAAGCCATGTTAAGAAATTATTCTACATAAACTGCGGGGCGTCCAGGCCTTGCCTTCCCCGCTTTATTCTGAGGATCATACTTTTTTTTGTCATTAACTGCGGAAACATAAGTCTCCTTTTGTAGCCTCTGGCCAATTATGCCGGAGTCATAGTATGCAAGCTCGTTTGGAAGGATATAAAGGTAAACTTTATTTGGCTCTTTGCCGCTTTTTTCTTTTATTATCTTAAGAATATTCTTAGTGTCTTCAATCGCTTTTTCAACATCCTTGTCTGCTTGTTCCAGCTTCTCATCTATTTTCTTCTCATCCGCAGAAGGCCACCTCTCAAGGCTTAATAAGTTTTTATTCCCAAGATTATGCCAAAGCTCTTCACTTATATGTGGGCAGAAAGGATGCAGCAACTTAAGGTATTTCTCCAAGGTTTCTTTACTTTCTTCTTCAGAAAAATTTTCTATAAGCTGCCTCAACTTTATAAGAGTCATGTTATACCTAAAACTCTCGATTTCTTCCGTAATATCTTTTACAGCTTTGTTTATTCTACTTTCAGATTTGGCTCCGCTCTTCCCAACTTTGACTTTTCCAAAATAGTCTACGACTTTATTTACGAATCTGTGGCTTCCTTCAATTGCAGCGTCGTTCCATGCAAAATCTTTATCTGGTCCGGCGCTGGAAACAAGGTAAAATCTGAGCGTGTCTGTTCCAAATTTATTTATTATCATTAATGGCTCAACTCCATTTCCGCGAGACTTCGACATTACAAAACCATCAGAGCCATGAACCATCCCCTGATTGAACAGCCTTAATGCAGGCTCACTAAAGTCTAGAATCCCAAGAGATCCGAGGAACATCGTATAAAATCTGAAGTAGATTAGATGCATACATGCATGTTCGGCTCCACCAATGTAAGTGTCAATCGGCATCCAGTATTTAGCTTTGGCTTTTCCAAATATTTCTTTTACATTATGTGGATCGCAGTACCTTAAGAAATACCAAGAGGAGTTTACAAAAGTGCTCATTGTATCAGTTTCGCGCTTCGCATCTCTCTTGCATTTAGGGCATGTGGTGTTTACAAATTCTTTGCTGGTCGCAAGAGGATTCCCCTTTCCAAATTGAACTTTAACCGGCAATTCGATAGGCAGATCTTTCTCTGGGACAGGGATCACACCGCACTCCGAACAATAGATTACAGGGATAGGGGTCCCCCAATATCTTTGTCTTGAAAGTAGCCAGTCCCTTAGTTTATATTCGACTGCCTCACCCCCTAAACCCTTCTCTTCCAAATCTTTTGTGATGTGAATCTTTGCCTCCTCGCTGTTTAAATCATTAAAGGTTCCAGAATTAACAAGGTTCCCAAGACCCTCATAAGCTTCTTTCATTTTAAGAACATCTAATTTTCTGTCATCGGGCTGTATTACAATTTTTATCGGAATTTTATATTTTTTAGCAAATTCAAAGTCTCTCTGATCATGTGCTGGAACAGCCATCACTGCCCCCGTGCCATAATCGGCAAGAACAAAATTTGAAGCAAATATTGGCACTTGGCCATGAGTTAATGGATGGATAGCATACTTTCCGGTAAAGAAACCTTCTTTTGCTTTGTCTGCATCCAATTTTTCAGAGGTGGTAGTCTTTTTCAGAAAAGCATGATAATCTTTTTCGTATTTTGTTCCTTTTACAAACTCAGCAACTTTCGGATGCTGAGCAGCATAAACTAAGAAAGTAACTCCATAAAGAGTATCTGGCCTAGTAGTAAAGATCTCTATTTTTTCTTTCGAACCTTCCAGCCCAAAAAGAACTTTCGTCCCTTCACTTCTTCCAATCCAATGCCTTTGCATGTCTTTTATTCTTTCAGGCCAATCGAGCTTATCCAGCCCTTTAAGAAGCTCTTCAGAATAAGCCGTTGTCTTAAGGAACCATTGCTCGAGGTGCTTAATCTCAACAGTTGTATCTTTGTGCCTCCAGCATTTTCCATCAACGACTTCTTCATTAGCTAAGACAGTATTGCATTTGGGACAGTAGTTTGCGGGAGCTTTCTTGCGGTAAGCAATTCCCTTTTTGAGCATCTGCAAGAAAATCCATTGGTCCCACTTGTAATAAGAGGGGTCGTGGGTTCTAACTTTCCTGCTCCAATCATAGCTGATTCCCAAGGCACGAAACTGTTCTTCGAAATTCTCGATGGCTTTTTCAGTATATTCTTTTGGATGAATTCCTTCCTTTATTGCTGCGTTCTCTGCTGGAAGTCCAAGAGAATCGTAGCCCATTGGATGTAGAACGTTAAATCCCTGCATCCTCTTGAATCTTGCATAAACATCCCCTATAGTGTAGTTGAAGGCATGACCCATGTGGAGCCCAGAACCTGAAGGGTATGGAAACATTTCAAGAACATAGAACTTTTTTTTATTGGAATCCTCTTTTACTTCGAAAGCCTTAGATTTGGCCCACTCTGCCTGCCACTTTTTCTCGACATCCTTAAAGCTTTTATGGCCGCTCCCAGAGGCCTCATTTTTTGCTTTTGGAGCTTTCGCCTTTTGATGAACTGATTTCCCCCCTTTCTTCTTAACCATACTATATCTCATGAACAGCAATTTAAAAGACTATCGCTGGACAGCAACTTTTAAAAGACCCAAAAATCACACTAATCCTATGCTCCCGTAGCTCAGCTTGGATAGAGCAATTGCCTTCTATTTCGAAGAAAATACCGAAGGAGCGAGCAATAGGTCGCAGGTTCAAATCCTGTCGGGAGCGTTTATATTAGAATGGTAAAAATGTACAGAGATATAGGGGAAATGTTGGGATTAGAAGAGTCCACTAGCGAAGAAGATTCTAAAAGAGAGCTTAGCGCTTTTGAAAGATTTAACATCGGATTATATTGGGGTGCAATTGGGGGTTTGCAGAGAAATGCGGACAATCTGTCAAGGCTATTCCCTTCAGTTTTTAGACTAAATGATAAAACGCCTCCAAAAGATCGTATGATAGAAGCGGCAAGAAATGTCCCCGATTATTCTTTAAACGGACATACTGGACTTTCAGCTTCCGGAGCAGGATATTTATTGGGGAATTTTGCTTCTCATCCAGTAACCCTTGTTTCGGCAGCTGCCACGGCCACATATTGTTTTTCTAGGTAATAATCAAAAAAGTTTAAATAGATTCAAACTTAACTGGGTGATATCAAAAGGGGAAAAATGGAGCATACACTTCCAAAACTAAAATATAAGTACGAGGACTTAGAGCCACATATAGATGCTAAAACGGTTCAGATCCACCATGATATCCACCACCAGGGTTATGTAGATGGACTAAATAAAGCAGAAAAGGCAATTAAAGAGCTAAGAAACTCAGGGGATTTCTCATTGATTAAGCACTGGGAAAGAGAGCTTGCATTCCACGGCTCAGGACATATTCTTCATAGCATTTACTGGGAGAACATGTCTCCAAAAGGCGGAGGCCAGCCCACAGACGCAGCGCTTAACGATTATATCAAAAAAGAATTCGGTACATTCGAATCCCTTAAGAATCAAATTATTGCTGCGGCAAACGCAGTCGAAGGATCCGGATGGTGCATACTCGGCTACCATAAGGAATGGGATAGGCTTGTAGTCCTTCAATGCGAAAAACATCAGCAGTTAACGCAATGGGGAATTATCCCATTAATCGCACTTGATGTCTGGGAACACGCGTACTATCTTCGATATCAAAACAAGCGGGCAGAATATACTAAAGCTTGGTTCAACGTTGCAAACTGGAAGGACATTGCTGCAAAGTTAAAATCCGCTTCAAAATAAAAATCATGCATTACTCTGCATTATTTCTGAGGAATAATCCAAGGTTTCTGCTATTCCGCCGGAATTTACAATTTCGAAAAATTTTGGAAAGTTGATGTATCTTTTTCCACTAAGATCCTTTCTGATAAGGCAAGCAACATTTGACGGTTGGTGAGAGCTTATTACTTCATAATTGCCTAGTTCTTTAGCAAGCCGGTCAGAGAAGTCTAGAACTTCTTCGTGCCAAGGCATTTCTTGGACAGTATGGACTTTTTGCGCTGCTCCGACCCAGACATAACCTTTCACTTCGATAAAATCTGGATTGCCCCTTTTAATCAATTCAGCATATTGACTGATATTGCAGTCATTCCAGCCCTTCACCAAGGTAAGCCTTATGCAAGTCCTGAATTTCTTCTTAGCCATTGCGTCTAGGGATGCAAGCAGTCGCTCATAATAATCTGGGAAAAGAGGCCGGTCTATCTTCTTGAGATCTTCTTTATTAGGGGCATCAAGTGAAATGTAAAGCTGAGTTACATTTTCAAGCTTTTCTATCTGCTCTGGGAACTGAGCATTAGTCACGAGAAAAGTAGATATTTTTCTCTCATGAAATTTCTTCAAAAGCTCATTTAGCCTAGGATAGGTTATTGGCTCACCCGTAAGTGAAAGGGCGACATGCCTTATGCTGTTGCTCTGATTATAAAACTTAGCTTTAGGATTTCCCTTAAATCCCAAAAGCAGGTCAAATTGCTTTTCAATCGAATTATCAATAATAAAATCAGGTTCATCAACTGGTCCATACCAATTCTTCGAAACTGGAGCTTTTTCTCCCCTCCAGCAGAAAGTACACCTATTAGCACAAAACATAGAAGTGGTCATCTGAAGGCACTGATGGCTCCTAATTCCATAGAACTTGAATTTATAGCAGCCCCCTTCTCCCCTAACCATTTTCTTTGTCCACTCACAAACTTTGACGGCACTGTGATTCCCGACAAGACGGTATGACTGTTTTTCAAGCTCTTTTATCTGAGATTCATTAAGCATTTTGCATCTTTAGCTCGCCTTTGGAAGATTCAAGTCTTAAGGCATCATTAATGTTAATCATCGGCTGCCTTAGATTAACTATATCGTCATAACCAATTCTTGGGCAGGCAGTATTCACCCAAGCTTCAACAAACGGGAAGTTTTCAAGTTCGCGCATATCCAAAGTATCCCCCACAAAAATGAAGAAGTTCTTTCCAGATTTAGAACTTTCTTTTAATTTGAGTGCAGTATTAAGATACTGCTGGCCAGTCTTAGTGCTCACCAAAACCCCGATGTTTTTAGCATACATATATCTCAGAATATTGGCCCGATATTTTTTCACTTGTTTATCTATATCCTTTTGGGTTAAAATCTTAACAGAGTTCGAAATAGGGTCAAACAGGATTACATCTTTCTTGACTTCGTTATCTTTCTGTGCAAGAAGCAGCGCTTTAGGATGGAATAGACCATCTCCAACATAAAGGAGCACATCGGCCTTATCAAAGATCTCCCTATCTACAAAAGAATCCAAAAAGCAATCGCACCCCAGAATTTGGTTCTCTGCAGAAGTCCTCTTAGCATGCGAAGTTAAAACATTTACCCCTGCGTCTTTCAATTGTTTCTTAACCTTATCCAGTTTCACAAATTGGACTGCAGCGAAAACTGCAACATCTTTATATTCAGATAAAAGCTTAAGAGCCTCTTTTGAAAGCTTGATCTCCTTTTCATAAAAAGCTTCAATAAACAAGAACTTCATCCTACCACTCCACCGCCTTGACATATTTATTATGGCCAAATCCCACGACAACATCAACTCCTAAAGCATTGACCCCTAAAGGAAGATCACATGCTCCGAAATTGCTTCCAAACCATACCAAAACTTCGGCTCCCGTAGAAGATTCCAGTTTTCTCACTATCTCTGCAGTTTTCACCTTCAAGCCATCAGGTAGCTGAAGCAAAACTCTTTTGCATTTGTTTTCTTTGATAAAGTCAATAACTTTCTGTTCATCAAGTTTGTACATTTTTATTTAAATTAAGAGCATCCAGAACTTTAGATACACTCATTAAAACAATCTAAAAGAGGGTATTAAAGCTTATCGCTTACATCGGCGATTCAACGCCACAGGTTTTGCATGCTTTCTGCACCCTCTCTTTGGCGATCTGCATAGCAGCTTCACGCGGAGCTATTCTCTTTTTCTTCGCGAGGTCTAAGACCAGCAGAGTATTCCTACTAACTTTCTCTTCTACAGTTTTCCACATTTTATCCACTCCCCAACCATTATACTCCACATAGCTGCTTATGACTCCGCCAGCATTTGCAACAAAATCTGGAACAACTAGAATTCCTCTTTTCATAAGCATCTTTTCAACCTCGAGAGTCGTAGGGATGTTTGATCCTTCAATTATAAGTTTAGCTTTTATCTTTCCAACATCTTCTTTCTTGATCAGATCGGGAACAGCAGCAGTAACAAGAATATCTGTATTCAAAGAGAGAATCTCCGAAGTGGGCTTAATTTCTCCAGGCTTATAATTAACAACCGAGCCGGTTTTCTCTTTAATATCTGAAAGCTTCTTAAAATCAAGCCCTTCTTTATTATAGATTATCCCCTTAGAATCTGAAACTGCAACAAGCTTGGCTCCAGCTTCACTCAAGAATTTAGCTGAAAAAGTTCCAACATTACCGAATCCTTCAACAGCAAAGGTGGATTTCTTCAAATCTAAGCCCGCATAAGGTGCAGCGACCTTCGCCGCATGATAAACTCCGAATCCTGTGCTCCCTAATTCATGGGGGATCCCGCCAAGCTTCTTAGGTTTTCCGGTAGCAGCTTTCCTAGAACCATTGGCTTTCACAAGCCATTCCATCTCTCTTTCACTAGTACTTATATCTGGAGCAGCAACATACATACTGGGACAGACAGGTTTAATTGCTTCAGCAAATGCTTCTACAATTTCTTTTTTTCTCTTAAGATCGAAAGTTTTTGGATCTGCAACTATTCCGGACTTTGCCCCTCCAAACGGAAGATCAGCCATGGCACACTTCCAAGTCATAGTTCTAGCAAGCCTGAAGACTTCTTCTTTATCAACAGAGGGGGTCATTCTTATTCCTCCCTTTCCGGGTCCTAGAGCAATATTATCAATAACAACATATCCCCTCATTCCAACTTTTGGATTATAAACTTCCAAAATCTTCTCAGGCCCATAAGTATCTCCAAGAGACCCTATTTCTGTTTTATCGCCCATTTTTAACATCCCCTATGTATTTCTCTGCTTCAAGAGCTGCAGCACATCCTGTGCCTGCAGAGGTTATTGCCTGTTTAAATCTTGAATCCTGGCAGTCTCCGGCAGCAAAAACTCCCGGAATACTCGTATGTTGTAATTTGTCAGTTTTTATGAAACCTAACTTGTCTACTTTTATTTCATTGGAAAAAACTTTTGTGGCAGGATCGTGTCCTATCGCAAAGAAAACGCCGTTGCACTTGATCTTTTTCTCTTTTCCAGTTTTACTATCTCTAATCTTTGCCCCCGTCACGAACTTGCCATCACCAAGAATTTCGACCAATTCAGAGTTCCATTCTATCTTTATCTTATCTTTCAATGCAAAAACTCTTTCCTGCATTATTTTGCTGGCCCTAAATTTATTCCTTCTGTGGATTATTGTAACCTTTGTGGCAAATTTAGAAAGGGCGAGAGATTCTTCCATGGCAGAATCTCCTCCGCCGATAACAATTGCTTCTTTATTTCTATAAAGAGCAGCATCACATACGGCGCATGTAGACACACCCTTGCCAAAATATTTTTCTTTTCCGGGAACATTGAGTGTTCTGGCAGCCGCGCCGGTAGAGATTATTACTGTGAGGGATTCGTATTTATCATTGCCGACACCTATTTCAAAATATCCCTTTTTTACCCTAAAAGAGTCAACCTTTCCAAGAATATACTTTGCCCCAAACTTCTCAGCCTGCGCTTTGCAGTTTTTTATCAACTCCGGACCCATTATTCCATCTGGAAATCCCGGATAGTTTTCCACAACCGTTGTAAGACTAAGTTGATCCAGTTCTGGAGCAGAGATTACAAGCGGGGAAAGATCTGCCCGAGCGTTATAAAGTGCGGCAGTGTGGGCTGCTATCCCTCCGCCAATTATGATCACGTTAAATCTTTCATTTTTTTTCTTTGTCATTTTAAAACTTTAAACTAAGCAAGCATCCCCCTAAACAAAGGATGTCCTTTGATGGCATTTAATGAGTCATCCAAAGCATTAATCATTTTATCTGCTTCCTTCTTGCCATGACTATAGCTAATATAAATTGGCTCTTCGGGCTCTTCATCAATCATTACGCCTCTTTTAAGCAGCTCTCTTTGAAGAACCAACGATAGATTCAAATTGCAGGCATTTATGCTTTCCCTGCAGTTTACAATTTTGTTCTTTCCGGTAAACATAAATTTAAACATTGTTGGAAACCCTTGTAATATCGCATTGACTTTGTGGTCTTCAAAAATTTTTGGAATTTCTTTAAGCAATCTTCCTCCAACATTATTCATATGGTCAAAAACTTCCTTTTTTGCGAGTTCCTTCAAAGTCGCATTTGAAGCAACCATTGAGATACGATTTGCAGAATATGTCCCGCCATGGAAAACTTGCCCTGGACCGATCAGCTCCATGAATTCCTTCTTTCCTGCAACGGCTGCAACAGGATAGCCATTACCCATTGCTTTAGCAAGGGTGGTGATATCAGGGGTAACGTTATAAATCTCTTGCGCTCCACCCGGAGCAAGCCTGAATCCAGTCTTGACTTCATCAAAAATAAGAGCCACATTATACTTATCACACAATTCTCTTAAATGATTCAAAAATCCTTTTTCTGGAGGAATCACTGAAGAATTCCCTGTAACGGGTTCACAGATTATTGCCCCGATTTCTTTATGATGGTTCTTCAATGTATGTTCGACCCCGGCAAAGTCGTTCCATTGATCAACATAAATAAGATCATTTATTGGTTTTGGAACACCATATGAAGCAACTTCGGGCACAATATGGTGGTTGTGGCTAAGTTTCTTAGCAAGGGAGAACAAAAGATAGTCGTGATGTCCGTGATAATGTCCTTCAAACTTCAGAATTTTATTCTTTTTTGTATAAGCTCTTGCAACCCTTATCGCAGTCATGGTAGATTCGGTCCCAGAATTTGTAAATCTAACCATCTCTGCACTTTTGATCATCTTAGTAATTTTTTTAGCGACTTCAATCTCAACTTCTGTATTCAATCCAAAAAGAGCCCCATCATTTTCGGCTTTATGGACTGCATCCAAAACAGGTTTGTATCCATGGCCAAGGATTATCGGCCCAAAGGCCATCCTATAGTCTACATATTTATTTCCGTCTACATCCCAAAGGTAAGCCCCGCGAGCTTTTTTGCCAAACATGGCGCATTTTTCATATCCTGGAGGGCAGATTGCCCCTCCCCACAACCTAAAATTAGAAGAAGTTCCTGCAGGGACATATTTTAGAATTTCCTTGAATAGTTTCTCAGATTTATCATAGATATGTTTATGCTTTACCTTTCTTTCACCTTCTTTTTTTGCCATTTCAACTAATTTATTTTTTTACCGTTAAGATAGATATAACTTCCCCTCTTTTTAAGCTCTTTGAAAAAGTCTTTTGGGGGGATCGCATTTTCCGGAGCAAAAACTCCTTGTTTAGCGATCTCTTCACGCGCGATCATTTGTGCAATAATTCTTGCAGGAGTTGCGGTATGCCATGTCCCGCCAGAGAGATTATACTTTTTATTTGTAGGGGTTACACAGTCTACGACAGCTTTTTTGCCTGAGCCGATCACCTCTACCCTTACAAGCTCTGAATCCGCTATTTTCGTTTCAGGCTTAGGAAGCCATTGATCCATTACTCTCACAGTAAAATTTCTCGGTTTTATCTCCTTTCCATCAACCTTAATTCCTTTTTCAGATGCGAACCCTGCCTCAATTAGGAATCTTATCTGTTCTTGGAATTCTTCTGAGAATGTGACTCTAAATGTACATTCTTTCAGTTTGAAAGATTCAGGAAATGTCGCTAATTCACTATGCAAAGTGTAAAAACCTTTAAGCTTTCCAAAAGGTTTTGGGAAATACAAAACTTTTTCTCCGCTGCCAGGTTTCTCAAAGGTTAATTTGCCTTTAGAGAAAACAGCCGGTTCCATCATAAACTCATCAAAAATAGTCGAAAGACTGTAAGGGAGTACAAAAGGCTGCTGATATTTTGTTTTGTCCCAGTCGGCAAAACTTATGTGCATTTCTAAGGGTTTTTGGATTATTTCCGCCCCATAAGCCGCAAGGACATTAGTTATCCCAGGAGTGCTACCACAACCCAAAACGGCAGATCTGCCTATTTTTTTGAAGTCTTTATCTAATTTTAGCTGTTTCTTTGTCATGTGAAACAACCCTCCAAGGTCAACATAATTGCATTTGGCCCTCAAACAAGCCTTCATTATTTCCAAGTTGAAATAATATTGGACCGCATTTATGCAGACTTCACAACCAGAAAGAAGTTTTGCAGTAGCCACGGCATTATTTACATCCGCCTCTGAAGCTGTCACCCTTTCGGATTTGAAAGATTTAGCGTATTCAAGGGCCTTTTTGAAATCTCTTCCGGCAATTACTATTTCGCAGTCCTTGCATGAATTAAAAAGATCTCTTACTATGACCGAACCAATTATACCATATCCTCCTAAAACAACAAATTTCATTTATCTCTTAATAGAAATACTTCTAAACTCCTCCTTACCAAATGTTTTTTCATCAAATAATTTTATTTCCTCTAATTGAATCTTATAAAGTTTAGATTCAAAAGCTTTTGAGTGAAAATCTCTTGGAGTTTTAACAAATTTTATTACGCGCGGATATCTCTTTATATAGAGCATCCCCGCTTTAATCAATTCATTCGAACTTACGCTTTTTGCTTTCCCCAAGGCTTGTAAACCCATCAAAAGAGTGCCCCATTTTTGAGTAGAATCAAAAATATTTATGGCGACTTTTGAATTCTTGCTAATGTTTTTAGCACTTAAGGTGTCTTTAGATGTCCAAATATAGAGGTTAAACTCACCATCATAAACATAATAAGCAGTTTTACTGCATGGCCGGTCTCCATCAACTGTAGAAAGCGTTAAAAGATAATTATCTTTCAACAGATTATTTATCCGAGAGATAATTTTTTCCCTATCTCCAGCATGCTTTGTCAATATTTTCATTTCACAACAACACTCTTTATATTACAAAATTCAAGTATGCCATACCTTGAAAGCTCCCTTCCAACTCCCGATTTTTTTATTCCCCCAAAGGGAAGCCTTGGATCCGATGCAACAATTTTGTTTATCGAAACTGCCCCTGCTTCAAGCTTATGTGCAAGCCTTTCTGCTTTTTTCATGTCCGTAGTCCAAACACTGGCGCCCAAGCCAAAATCTGAATCATTAGCCATCCTAATTGCTTCTTCATCGCTTACTGCAGAAATAAGTGGCATAACCGGTCCAAAAACTTCTTCTTTCTCTAAAGGCATCCCTTTTTTAACACCGACTAGGACGGTGGGTTGGTAAAAATAGCCTTTCATGTCAAGCCTCTGCCCGCCGTATAAAACCCTTGCTCCCGCTTTAACCGATTGCCTTACTTGCCTATCAAGATTCTCAAGCTGATTTTCCCTTACCATCGGACCTATTTGAGTTGATTTTTCCATAGGATCACCCACTTTCAATTGTGAAACAAGGTCTGCCGTTCTCTTTTTGAATTCCTCAAACTTGTTTTTATGTATAATAAATCTCTTTGCAGCTATGCAGCTCTGCCCGGTGTTTATAAATCTGCCCTTAAGGGCATTGTCGCAGGTAAAATTCACATCTGCATCACTCAAAACAACAAAAGGATCGCTGCCTCCTAATTCAAGAACGACTTTTTTTGAATTTTTAATTGCTATACCGCCGACATGTCTTCCAACATTAACACTTCCAGTGAAAGAGACCCCATTTACGCCGGGAGACTGAATCAGCTTTTCAGCAACTTGTGTTGTTCCGATAATATTTTGAAAAACGTTCTTTGGCAAAGCCTCAGAGAAGATTTCGTGCATCGCTTCAGAGCACCCCAAAGTAACAGTTGAATGCCTTAAAAGAACGGTATTTCCTGCAAGCATGGCCGGAACCCCAAATCTGAAAACCTGCCAAAAAGGAAAATTCCAAGGCATTATGCATGCAATGACTCCTAGCGGATCAAAATGCACATAGGATCTCTTATATTCAGTCTTAATAATTTCATCCTGCAAAAATTTCTCAGCATTATCTGCAAAATACTCGCAGAGCCAAGCGCACTTCTCAATTTCCCCGATGCTTTCTGAAATGGGTTTTCCCATTTCAGCAGTCATTAGAGCAGCAAACTCTTCTTTTCTGCTAAGAAGGGTTTTTCGAGCTTTCCTAACATAGCTTGCTCTTTCAGCCACACTTAACTCTTTCCAAGAAGAAAGGGCTTTTTTAGAATTGTCCACATATCTTGAGACTTCAGACAGCTTAATCGACTTATATTTTTTTATTTTCTGCTCCGTTGCAGGATTTAGCGTCCAAAGATCCATTCTCTAAAGATTGTTGTCGAAGAAGATATGCTTGACATTAGTATATTCTTCGAGAGAATAAGTGCTCAAATCGCTTCCATGGCCGGACTGCTTAACTCCTCCGTGAGGCATTTCGCTTACTAAAAACAAATGAGTATTTACCCATACTTCTCCAAACTTAAGTTTGTTTGCAACATTGAATGCTTTCTTTACGTCCTTAGTCCAAACACTGCTTGCAAGGCCATAATCCACATCATTTGATTTCTCAATAACTTCTTCCATTGTCTTAAACTTCAAAACCGGGATAACCGGGCCAAATACCTCAAGTTGACAAAGGTTAGAAACCTGTGTGACTCCAGTCATAATATGTATGGGGAAGAAATAACCTTTGCCTGAAGGTTTTTTCCCTTCAAAAGCTACCTTTACTCCTTTCTCTTTCTTAGAATCTTCGACAAATCTGCTGACTCTTTGGAGGTGGACTTTAGAGTTCAAGGGCCCGAGATCTGTTTTGTCACTAGATGGATCTCCAAGTTTAAGTCCAGAGGCATATTTTTTCATCTTTGCAACAAATGTATCATGTATCTTCTCTTGAACATAAATCCTCGCAGCAGCAGTGCAATCTTGCCCAGAGTTTATAACGCTAGCATCAACAGCAGTCTTAGCTGCCAAATCTAAATCTGCATCTTCAAAAACGATAAAGGGCGCTTTCCCCCCAAGTTCGAGATGCACTTTCTTCAAATTTGAAGCCGCAAGTTTCTGTATGACTTTCCCGGTTTCAGTATTTCCGGTTAAAGAAATCATGTCGACTTTTTCATGGGAGGCTAAAGCGCTTCCGACAGCCTCGCCAGGACCAGTTATAACATTAAGCACCCCATTAGGCAAACCAGCTTCAACAGCAAGTTTTCCGAGCTCAAGAGTAGTCAGAGGGGTGGAAGTTGCAGGTTTAATAACAACCGTATTTCCCATAGCAAGTGCTGGGCCGATTTTCCATATGGCCATCATAAAGGGATAGTTCCATGGAGTGATGCTTGCAACAACTCCGACAGGTTCCCTCCGCAAAACACTTGTGCAGTTCTTGAAATAATCTTGAGAGCTAACATCTTTTATATTTCTTGCAGCACCCGCAAAGAATCTCAAATTATCAATGGAAAAAATAATATCCTCTTTTGCAAGTTTAACTGTCTTCCCTTGATTTTCTGACTCGAGCTTAGCAAGCTTATCCAAATTCTTCTCGATCAAATCTGCAAGTTTAAGGAGAACTAAAGAACGCTCTTTTACTGTTAATCCGCTCCAAACTCCTGAATCGAAAGCTTTTCTCGCAGAATTAACTGCTGCATCGATATCTTTTTTATCGGAAGATGCAACTTTTGCGATAACTTGTTCGGTATAAGGGTTAAGGACATCAAGATATTTTTTAGAATTATTTACAGATTTTCCATCTATTAAGTTATCGTACGATTTCACCATCTTTTAATAGATACAATAGAAAAAGCACATATAAAAACTTATCTCCGACATAAAAAGAATTACAAAATTTTAAAGCAAAGAAAAGAGAGGCACTTTTCAATTCGTAATATCTTGGGGGATATTAACGAAAATGAGATCAAACCTTCCCCAAAGTTGATTGCACCTCTCTTTTCTCTTTGATATTTATATGCTTCACTTCTTTTTAAAGGTTTAGGAAAATGCTTTGCACTCGAAATGAAGGTTAAGGGAATAAATTTAAAAGCTGTTTTAATAATCAATTAACATGCGGGGGTGGCTCAGTGGCTACGGCAGTCGGCTGCAACCCGACTATTCGCGGGTTCGAGTCCCGCCCCCCGCTTTCCTTCTCTTTCAAGTGTTAATTCCTAGGGGCGATCAGGGCTCCTGGAAATGTTTATAAAATAGATATAGAGTATATGCTACTGAGAATCTAAAGGGGGAACCTATGGATGAAGACAAAAAACAAGTTTTAGAAAAAGGCTTAGTAGAATTAGTAGATAGTCTAAATGAGGGGGTAGGGTTTATTGAAAAAATTTGGGGGAAGGAATACACCCTGGTGCAATATGGGAATAATTTTTTTATAATGGGGAATTCATTCACCTTGCCCAAAAATTATACTCGAAAAGCGTTTGATTTAATCTCTTCTCAAGGGAGAATAACGGGGAGATATCATGAAGAGGCAGCAAAAAGAAGGGCCCCAATAATTGATTTACAAATAAATTCTATCGCAAAAGAAATTGGGGTCGAGTATGTTTGTGCTTAAGATTTTACAAATTCTTCGATTTTATCCATGGCCTTTTCGATAAGCTCAAATTTAGTGGCATAAGAGCATCGGATAAAACCTTCGCCGTATTTTCCAAATTCAGTTCCTGGAACGACTGCAACTTTCTTCTCTCGAAGCAAGGTTCTTGCAAATTCCAAACTCTTGAGCTTAGAAACTTCAGTTATATTTGAGAAAGTATAGAAAGCCCCTCTAGGCACCGTAGTCTTTAATCCAATTCCATTCAACCTCTTAACAATAAACTTTCTCCTGCGATCATATTCTCTCACCATCTTTTGAATATGACTTTGCGGCAATGACAATGCCTTGATCCCAAGCCATTGTGATAAATTTGGTGGGCAGATAGTGACATAATCTGCAACCTTCTCCATAGACTTGATCAGCTCTTTAGGACCGCAGGCATACCCTAGCCTAAAGCCAGGCATAGCGTAAGATTTTGAAAAACTTTGAAGAGTTACAACATAATCTTCCATCCCATTCAAAGAACCGATAGAGATATGTTTAGCGCCATCATAAATCAATTTCTCATAGGCCTCATCGGAAAAGATGTAAAGATCATTCTCGACAGCAATATCTGCGATCTCTTCCATAACTTTCTTTGAAAGAACATTCCCAGTAGGATTGGCAGGAGAATTCAAAATGATTACATTTGTTTTCTTCTTGTCTATAGATTCTTTTACCCTGTCAGGATTTATCTCGAAATTATCTTTCTCTTCAAGTTTAACAAAAACGGGATTTCCGTTGACAAGTTCTATCGCAGGAAGGTAACCAAGGTATCCCGGATTTGGAATGATAACTTGTTCTGAAGGATCAATTGTCGCAAGAAGGGAAATAAAGATTGCTTCCTGGCTCCCGCAGGAAACGAGGATGTTGTCTTTATCTGCCCTGATCTTATTTTCTTTAGCAAGTTTCTTGGCGATTGCCTCTTTAAGCTCGGTCTTACCTGAAGAAGCAGTATAATGCGTAGCCTTCCCGATTATTTTAGAGGCATAATCCAGGATAGGTTTTGGAGTTGTAAAATCCGGTTCCCCGGGCCCCAAGGAAATTACCTCTTTAGACTCTGCAGAGAGCTTCATCAGCTCTCCAATCATCGCTTCTGGCAGCTGAACCTCTCTTTCAGAAATTTCCCTCATTTTATTTAAAACAAAAGCTTAACCGATATTTAAACTTTTATTGGCGGATCGCAACAGTTTAGCCAAAGATTAATAAATTTCAAAACCTTCTAAACAGCATGAAACTTCCTAAATCTGTAATGGGTGGAGGAGCAGTTCTTTTGGCAGTTTTAATCGCTTTAACAGAAGCGATGGGCTGGCCAGGACAGATCCATTATGCATGGGCTGCACTTTCCCTTATTTGGGGTTTGTTGACTTTCGCGGGAAAGTAAATCCCGTGACCAAGTTATAGTTTGTAATGACCTAGTCTAAACTTTGTAACATAAGGTTTATAAGAAATGTATCTCTCCCTGTCTTATGGCCGATAAAAAAGAGGAAAGCAGAATAACTATCGAAGATATCTCTTCTTTCTGTAAAAGGAAGGGATTCGTCTTTCCTTCAAGCGAGATTTACGGGGGACTTGCAGGATTTTGGGATTTAGGCCCCTTGGGCGTAGAATTAATGAATAACTTAAAGAGAGAGTGGTGGAATTACTTTGTTCATCAAAAAGACAATATGGTTGGCCTTGATGCGAGCATAATCTCAAACCCTAAAATATGGAAAGCTTCCGGCCACGTGGCAAACTTCTCAGATGTTGCAGTTACATGCAAGAAATGTAAGAAAGCAAACAAAGTGGATAAAGCTGAACTCGCAAAAGCAAAATGTTCTTTCTGCGCAGGAGAGCTCGACAAGACAAGTGCAAAAAACCTCCAGCAGATGCTTACTACAAAGGTCGGCCCAGTAGAGCAGGATTCTACTACCTCTTACTTAAGGCCGGAAAACGCCCAAGGGATGTTCACAAACTTTAAGCTTGTTACCGACACATCAAGAGTGAAACTTCCATTCGGAATAGCTCAAATCGGAAAGTGTTTTAGGAACGAGATTGCTCCAAGAGATTTTTTATTCAGGTGCAGAGAGTTTACAATAGCTGAGTTCGAATTCTTCATACACCCTAATGAAACAAAATGCCCTCTTCTGGATAAATCTCATGTTAATTTAAAAGTCCGGCTTCTTAACGCAGAAACACAAACAAAAGGGAAATCAGATTTAAAGGAAACCACAATAGGTAAGATGCTTCAGGAAAAGAGATTGGATGAATGGCATGCTTATTGGCTTGCAGAACAAATTATGTTTTTTGATTCTATCGGAATAGATACAAATAGGATAAAAATCAGAGAGCACATGAAGGATGAACTTTCGCATTACTCCTCTGCAACATTCGATCTCGATTACGAATTTCCTTTCGGAAGCTACGAGTTTGCAGGAAATGCCAACAGAGGACAATATGACCTCACAAACCATGCAAAAGAGAGCAATCAGAAATTGGATTATTTTGATGAAGTCGGCAAATCCAGAGTCATTCCAAAGGTAATAGAGCCCACTTTTGGGATGGACAGGGTTTTCCTCGCCTCAATAGTTGATGGATATGAATTCGATCATAAGAGAAACAACATTGTTTTAAAGATCCATCCAAGGCTTGCTCCAGTAAAGGCAGCAGTCTTCCCAATAATAAAAGATGAAAAGTATAATAAGATGGCTGAAGAGGTTGTTAACGATTTGAAAAAAGAGTTCCGAGTAGTTTATGATGAGTCTGGCAGTATCGGCAGAAGATATTCTAGAAACGATGAGCAGGGCACGCCTTTCTGTATCACAGTCGATGAAGATTCTCCAAAAAAGAAAGACGTAACAATTCGTGATCGCGATAGCACCAAACAGATCCGAGTAAAGGTCAGGGATCTCAAAGAAACTATGCGAAAACTCCTAAACAAGGAGATAGATTTCTCAAAAGCAGGCAAGCTTGTTGAAACAAGGGTTAAAGAATAAGCTTTAAAATAGGACCAAACTTCAGGAATTTAAGGGCCTGTAATTCAACGGTAGAATGTCCGGCTGGCAGTCGGAATGTTGTGGGTTCAAATCCCGCCGGGTCCATTTTAGTTTTCTAGCGCCTTGAGAAATTTCTTCTTATCCCTTCCCCGCACTTCTTTGCCCCATAAAACGAAAAGACGATTTATCTCAGACCAATATTTCTTCGGAGCAATCTTCATCAGTTCTAATTCTGTTTGATGAGGAGTTTTGGTTTTAACCAAACCAAGAACATTGGACAAACGATGCACATGAGTATCTACTGGGATCCCATCTTTTTTATGTACCTCTGTTAAAACGATGTTAGCAGTTTTCCTGCCAACTCCTGGAATTGCAACAAGTTTTTCCATATCATCAGGGACTTTCCCGTCATACTCTTCCACTATAAACTTTGCAGCAGCGATAACATGTTTTGTTTTGGTTTTGTTATAATTAATACTCTTAACAATTTTGAAAACATCTTTATATTTTGCATTAGCAAGACTTTCAAGAGTAGGATATCTTTCAAACAGCTTTTCAGCAATAGGAATTGTTGTTTCATCCCTAGATTGCGCCGATAAAATGGTGGAAATCAATGTCTGCCAATCTGCTTCCCACTCTTCGGCAGCAAGCCTTTTTTCGCTTTCCCCATATTTCTTTTGAGCCTTTCTTAAGATCTTAAGAAAGTACTTCCTCTTATCCATAATGTTTTAAAGTTGCTAGGATTTAATAATTCTATGAATGATTGTGTTTTTTGCAGGATAACCAAAGGAGATATTCCCTCATACAAAGTTTATGAAGATAAAGACTTCATGGCTTTTTTGGACATTCATCCGTTAAATCCCGGGCATACCCTGGTGGTTCCAAAAAAGCACGCTAAGACTGTAAACGATTACGAGCCCTTTGGGAAGTATTGGGAAGCTGCAAGGAAAGTCTCTAAAGCAGTTCAAAAAGCGCTAAACCCCATAGTTGTGATATACATTGTCTACGGATTGGATGTGCCCCATGCCCACATACATTTAATGCCAAGATACAAAGACGACGGCCATGAAGAAGGGCCAAACTTCAGAAAAGTGAAAGATATTTCTAAGGAAGAGATGCAAGCAATCGCAGAGAAGATAAAAAAAGCCTTATAAACCACCCCCTACTCCTAAAAATACGCCTGTGTAGCTTAGTGGTAGAGCGCGAGTCTCATAAGCTCGAGGTCGTGGGTTCGACTCCCATCACAGGCATTAAAATGAAGAAACTGATTCAAGTCCAGGCTATTCTCTACAGATTAAATAAAAAAAGTTATGAATTCTTGGTACTTAAAAGAGTCCCAGAAAAAAAAGGTTTTTGGCAACCCATCACTGGAGGCAAAAAAGAAGGTGAAAGGATAAAGGATGCACTATACCGAGAGATTAATGAAGAAGCAGGAATAAAAGAGGAGGAGATATTAAACTCTAAAGAGGTTCATTCGTTCAACTGGTCAGCAAATGATAGAGATAAGCCCGAAACAAAAATAAATTTTAAAGAATATGCTTTCGGGGTAGAAGTCAATTCAAAATCTAGAATTAGTTTGAGCAAGGAGCATGAAGAGTATAAATGGATGCCATATGAGGAAGCACTTTCTCTAATTTATCATGAGACAAATAAAGAAAGTTTAAGAAGATTAAATAATTTATTAACAAATGGAAAACAATAGGATAAGACTTTCTCCTTCTAAGCTAAACTTGTTCCTTGAGTGCCCACTTTGCTTTTGGATGGAAAATGTAGAGAAGATCCATCGGCCAAGAGGGATTTTCCCAAGCCTTCCTTCAGGAATGGATTCTGTGCTGAAAAAATACTTTGATTCATTCAGAGAATCTGGAGAAATACCCCCGGAGATTGAGGGAAAAGTTGAGGGAGAACTCATGCAGGACCTGGAGCTTCTCAAAAAATGGACAAACAACCGAGTAGGAATCCAATTTGAAGATGAAGAATCTGGTGCTTTGTTGATGGGGGCGCTTGATGAATGCTTGGTCAATGGGGAAACATACATCCCTTTAGACTTCAAAACAAGAGGATTTGACCTCAAAGAAGACAGCACAGACTATTATCAAAACCAACTTGACACTTATTGCCTCCTTCTTGAAAAAAATGGCTTTAAACAGCCGGGCTTTGCATATTTGGTTTATTTCATTCCTGAAAAATATGAAGGCCAAGGAATTACAAAGTTCAAAATAGAAATTAAGAAGGTAAAAACTTCCCCGGAAAGAGCATTAAAGATTTTCAGAGAGGCAGTTAGACTCCTAAAATCTCAAAAACCTCAAGCCCATTCTAAATGCGAGTTTTGTTCTTGGCATTCTAGTTTTCACAATTGAGCCATCAAAAAGCTTTTAAGGGAGCTTTTTTGAGGTATTTGTATGGTCAATGTTGGATTAGCGATTTGGGATGATCACGGAAAGAGGGATTTGGTCAAAGACCTCAGAAGCCTGATAGCAATAATTAAAAAAGAGCAGAGAAAAGTTAAAGGAAATAGCTGCAGAATAGATCTCCTATCAGGACTAGAGCTCCAGGTAGAAGGCAAGTATCAGGGTTCTTCAAATGGTGATGGAGCAACATGGCCTTCATTAAGTTATGATCAAGATGATTTCTTAGGCCATTTCTTTAACAGGCTTAAGCTGCTCACAGTCCATGCGCCTTGCAGCGGGAAAAACATAATCTCCACGAGCGAGTCTGAAAGGAAATGGAGCATAGAGGAAACGAAAAAGGCAATGGACTTCACGTATAAAATCGGGGGGAGTTCTCTTGTTCTTCATCCGGGAAGTGTTAACTATTGGAGCGACTTGTCAAAACCAAGAAGGGAGCAAGACGAAGAGAGGTTTTACGATTCTTTTAGGGAGCTTGCAAGGCATTATTTTGAAAAGGGCTATAATCGCCCACATCTTCGCGGTAAAATGTCTTTGGGGATAGAAAATATGGATCCGCCGCATTTAATAATGACAAGAAAAGAGCACGAAAGAGTCTTCAAAAGGTGTCTGGAAATTATGGTTGAAGAAAGTAAAGGCCAAAGCAAGGAAGAAATATATGATGGCAGCCTAAAAATGAGGGTAGATTTCTCTCATTACTGGAATAGCCACATAACGTTAAAGGAAAATCCGGATAAAAACTTTGTTGAGGGATATGATGAAATCACTAAGGGAGATATAATTAATTATTTTGCTAATCTTATAAGGGATAACTATTCTGCAATAGAAGGTTTCCATATGGGGGGATGTTACAACAATTCCCAAAGAAGGTCAAGAATAACTCATGGGCCAATAATGCAGATATCCAGAGTATATGATTGGAATGAGTTAAACTTTGAAAAGGTCTTAAACCTCCCAGGAGTTCTTGAAAAAAATTTGATTTTAGAAGTTTTTGGAGTTGATTTTAAAACGTTGATTTTCTCGCACCAAAATGTTTTGGATTATGTGAGTCAAAGGGAAAGGTAAGATGACTATTGCAGAAACAAGAAATTATTACCGTGGAGAATCAGTAATCCATAGGATGTTAGAATTCTGCGGAGTAGACCATCAAAAAGCTATAAATTTCAGTGTTAACGGAGAAGCATTATCTCAATCAAAAGAGTTGCAAAAACTAATTTCCGCAGGAACATCTGAATTTTTAGTGGGATGGGGAGGCCAGCTCTTAAGAGAAAGAGGGAATGCTAAGCAAAGAGTCCGTAACTTCAGTTTAGGATGGATCTTAGATAAGGGATTAGATGCCCATAGATCTCTGTGGGACAAAGAAAATACTTTGGGAGTAATAGATGTGGAATATTTTTCTGAGAGATATCCTGGAGAAGCTTTTGCAAGACAAGAAGATGTTTTCTGGAGAATGGAGCCATTTTATCAGTGTGTCAAAGATTTATTATTCTCTTACGGAATAAAACCTTTAACGGTGGCAACAGGGCAAGGATATCATTTTGATTTTAGAGTTTCAAAAAACAGTCCTGCACATAAGATGCTTGAAGAAATTGCTTCTCCAGAGGGCACAATAATGGATAAATATCGCCATCTAAGCGGAGATGTATTCACTAGAAAGGTAAGTGAACAAGAAGGCAAGGGATTTGAAGGAATAGGCAAAGCAATAGAATTTATTATCTATGAAGCCATAAGAAAGTCTCCAGAATACAAGGGCAATATTCCCCTATCAATCGGAGATATTCCTTCAAATAATGAAAAAAGGGAGGGGATAAACATAGATCTCTCACTTTTATGCGGTCCATTGAACATGAGATCCGTAAGAATTCCTTTTTCAAGTTACCATAAGCATAAAGCTAGTCCCTGGAAAGTTGGAGAGCAAGTATCTAGGGAAATCCCTGTACAAATAACTCTCCCGCGGTACACCCCTTGCAACAACAATGAACTTCTTTTATATGAGCTTTTCAATAACAGAAGACATTTCCACAATTCAGCAAATTATGCTGGAGCCGTAACAACCCAAATACCTGAAGTGAATGAGGGTATTGCAAATTTGATAAAGAGCTATAAAAAATCGGAGCTATTCAAATTTCATAAAGTGTTTGATTCAGAACAGCATGACTCTCCGGAGAGATGGCAGCATTCTTATGACAGATATCACAGCAGAGATGCAAGGATCGAAAGTTTATTGAGAAATCCTGCTCCTGCATTGCTTGTTCCTGCAAACATCCAATATTTGACGAGAAGGTTAATGCATGAAGGATGGCATCCAAAACATATAGCCGGATTATTAAGGTCCAAATATGAAAGAGATCATGGATGGGCAGAAGAAAAAGGCGGAAATTGGGATTTTTATAAAAGAGACGCAGCCACACATGCAAACAAATGGGTTAGATTTTACAGTGGACTTATCACCACAGGATTAGACTACCTAGTTACAAGAGGGTAAGTTCAGAAATTAAAATTCACTTTGTTAGAACAATATCCATCGTGCTGACGTTAACTTTCCTTCCTTCTTTGTTCTCAAATTCTTCACTGTCAATCTTTATCTCTTTTATCTGAATATTTTGATCCTTGAGAAATCTTTTTCTGCAAACTTCAACTATGTCTACTGCCCTGGCAATAAACTTTCCCCTTGCCTTTACAGTAACTTCCTTGGCCCCTTTAGTTGTAAACTGCATAACCACCCCGGTCACATAGTTCATAAAAGGCTTTCCTCCGACATATACTACATTGTCTTCTTCGTTCTCTGCCATTTTACTACAAGTTCACTTAATAAAAGCTAACTATGAGATCTTTTAAATTTTATTATTCTCAAGAATACCTAAGAATTACTTCTTTTTCTTCATAAGCCTGGAAATGTAGCCTGCAATGCTATTCCTGAGTTTTTTAGATATCCCTGGAACCTTTTGTTCGACCTTTCTCTTATTTTCTTCAAAATCTGCAGAGAAAGATCCTTTATCACTGGCCATTATGTCCTTTGTAGACCTTTTAACAAGAGTACTTTTAATTCTTCCCATGAGGATAAATCGACAAAAGCCCTATTTAAAGCTTGCGTATAACAAATTTACCTTTGAGGTTCTCCGCGACTTCTTCCCCCTTTTTGCTGAGCTTGCCCTTGGTCAAAAACAAAACCGGGAGCTTCAAATCCGCCCCTTCCTGATAAATTAGGGCCACATCGCCTTCATTTATGGATTTCTTGTTCTTTCCAAACAAAAAGAAGTCCAGTTTGCCTATCCCTGATTCAACTTCCACTATTGCCTTGAAGTCCTTCCCGCCTGCATCAACCTCCCTCTTCAGCGCAACTTTATTCTCTTCCATCCAAGATTTGACTTCATTATTAAAACTAGAAGGGGCAGGCGATTTTTTTCGAGGCTTTTTAAGAGTTTTTTCCAAATCTGGAACTCTCTCTTCTTCGTCTTCCTTAGAAAGTTCTTCCGAAGGCTTCTCTAAAACTTCTTTTTCAGTTTCGGCCTTAAGTTCTTTTTCGGGAATTTTAGGCGATTCGAGGGCCGAAGATTTAACTGCGGGAGTTTGAGAGGGAGCTTCTTCAGTCAACAAAGATTTTATCTTCTTTCCCGCCTCTTCCGGCTGTAGTAGATGGAACCTCCAGAAAAGTTTCTCTTCTCCGGATTGGACAATTGTCATAGGCATGGCAAAATCTTTCATATTCCTAAATGCAACTCTAATCGCTGGCTCGCACTTTTTATCCTCTGCCACCCCTTTCTCCTTCAAGATAGTATGAGCTTCTCTTTCTTTAAAATCAAGAAACTTAGTATATCCTTCAAGCTTCTCTTCCTGCCCTCTGACAAAATATAGCGGGCTTCCTCCGACTTTGAGATTGCTGGACAAAATAACCTTTTCCCTTAAAAGCTCTGAAAGCAGAGCCGAGGCAAGAAAGCTGTTTAAATTCAAAGTTTTTGAGATAGCATGGGCAACAAGCGGCCCGTTATTTTTGACATAGTCTGCAATCCTGCTTTTCTGCTCGGCAACATTTACCTTAAATCCTTCCATCAGATTAAGAAAAGAAGTGAAGTTTTAAACTTTGTTAACTTTTGAAAGATAGTTAAATTTAAGGCCTAAGCCATCTCGCTTCATAATAGGTAACATCTCCTTCGTCATCAACAACTGCAATAAGAAGATTCTTTTTAGTTGAATGCGCAACCCTGTTTTTGGCGGCAAACTCATGCCAGGTAAGGCTTGAACTTTCATGCACTGGGAAAACAATCCATTTGGCGTGTTCCTCCCCCATCTTTACACCTTTCTCATAAACCCTGAAATCTGCTCCAAACTTCAAGGCAGTCTTGACAAGATATCCTCTGCCCCTCAGATCTGCAAAAACCAGGTACCTAGTCATAAAACCTGAATCTGCCTTGCTTACTTCCTTCAAAAAAGATTCTGAGGATAATTTCTTTCCGCCTTTAAAAATTTCCATCTTGCCTTTCTGGATAAGATAAAAAGATTCAACAAGTGAGTAGTTCACTTTCCCTTCAATCATCTCCCCAAATCTGCTTTTGCTGTATAGATTTACAGCTTCAGAAGAATTGCTTATCACTTTTTCTGCAGAGAAGGCTGCCTTAATCTTCTTCCCCTGAAGCTTTTCTTGAGATTCTAAAGATTTGGTTTTCTTGGTTTTTGCCATATAAAACCTAGCCCAGATAGATATTTAAAAGTTATTTTCTAGAATACATTATGGAGATAACATTTCTAGGAACCTCATTTGCAATACCTACAAAAAGAAGAAACCACACAGCTATCCTATTGACAAATGAAGGGGAGAACATCCTCGTAGACTGTGGAGAAGGCACGCAAAGGCAATTTAGAAAGGCGGGTTTGAACCCCTGCAAGATAACCAAGCTGCTTATCACACATTGGCATGGAGATCACGTTTTCGGAATAATGGGCCTCCTCAGAACTTTGGCATTAAGCGGATACAGCAAAACTTTGCATATTTATGGCCCAAAAGGCACATCCTATAAAATGGAAAAGATAATCGACACATTCATAAAAGAAGTTGAGATTGGCCTAGAAGTCCATGAAATCAGCAGCGATGGACAGATTTACGATGGAGAAGTTGTTATAAACGCTTACAAAATGGATCATGGAATCCCATGTGTTGCCTATACAATAGAGCAAAAAACAAAGGTTAAAATGGATGTAGCCAAACTAAAGAAGCTCGGAGTCCAGGGCCCGCTTGTTGGAGAGCTCCAAAGAGGAAAAGATATAACTTACGAAGGCAAGAAAATAAAGTCAAAAGATGTAACTTTCCTCCAAAAGGGCAAGAAAGTGGCTTTCGTCTTAGATACTAAGCTTAACGATAACTGCGTAAAAGCTGCAAAGGATGCGGATGTTTTGATATGTGAAGCAACATACTTGGAAGAAGACAAAGAAAAGGCTGAAGAGAACAAACACCTTACTTCAGCCCAAGGCGGAGAAATTGCGAAGAAAGCCAAAGCAAAAGCGCTTTACCTAACGCACATAAGTCAAAGATATGAAACAAGAGAAGACCAAATTGTTAAAGAAGCGAGAAACAAATTCAAGAATTCTTTTATCGCTCAGGATTTGATGAGGGTAGAGGTTAAAGAATAATATTAACAATTAGGCCAAACTTAAGCTGTAGCTTTCATGCCTGCCTTCTTTTCAGCTTCCTTGATCTTCATCTTTTCTTCAAGGCCAAGCTTATCAAGAAGTTCTTTGTATCTGTTTCTGATTGTAACTTCAGTTATTCCTGCAACATCTGCGACTTCTCTTTGAGTTCTTTTCTCAAGGTTCAAAAGAGCTGCAACGTAAAGTGCCGCAGCGGCGATTCCTGCTGGACCTCTTCCGCTAGTCAATTCAGAAATCTCTGCTTTCTTAAGAATTTTAAGCGCGTCATTTTGAGTTTTTGGGGATAAATGAAGCACTGAAGCGAATCTTGAGATGTAATCTTTGGGATTGCTTGCAGAAACAGTCAAATTAAGTTTCCGCGTTATAAACCTATAAGTTCTTCCGATCTCTTTTCTTTCAACTTCAGATGTCGCTGCGATCTCATCAAGAGTTCTTGGAATGTTATAAGTTCTGCAGGCAGCATAGATGCACGCAGAGATTACAGATTCCATGCTTCTCCCGCGGACTAGTCCCCTCTGAAGAACGACATTGTACATTCTGCTTGCCTCTTCTTTAACAACATTAGGTAAATTGAGATAGCTTGCAACTTTTCTAAGCTCAGTCATAGCAAGCCTTAAGTTCCTTTCAATGCTTGTGGAAACCCTTTCCTGCCACTTCTTAAGTCTGCTGTATTTCTTTATTCTCTTCTCTCCAAGACGGTAAATATCAGAAATCTCTCCTATGTTTGTGGTAAGGCCTTTATCGAATTTCTGCATAGAAAGCGGCGCTCCGCCTCTTCCTTTCTTAGGCCCCTCGTCAAACTGCCTCCATTCTTGCCCAAGATCGACCATTTCCTTCTCGATAACCAGGCCGCACTGCCCGCACATGGTTTCCCCACGCTGCTCATCAAAGATCATCTTGCTAGAATTACATTCCGGGCACTTTTTAACAGAAGCCGTCGACATACTCAAACATAACCTCGAATTGATTTATAAACCTTTCGGTTTTGCTTTTTAAAGCTTTCGCAACCGTTTTAAAACTAAAATAAGACCATAATTAGAAATTTATTCGCTGACCAAGACTGCAGCCACATTACCTTCTTGGCCTGGGCGGTTTGTGATAACTGCTTTTCCTGCTTCAGTCTCAATTATAGTGCCTTTCACAAGAACGGTTTTAAAATAACGATTCGAGGGGGATCGGATTACATTCTTGATCTTAACTTTCTTCATTTTTTTGGTTTTAGGATCAGTAACGACGGCAGTATCGCTGAATAAGGATACTGTTTTCATTTTTCCACCCATCATCCTTACTTCCTTTCTTCTTTCTGCACCAAGATTGGTCAATCTAGGTTTGCCGGGAATTTCAGATAATTTCTTTTTCCTAAGAGGGATATACTTTCCCCCGCTTATCTTTCTTACCATTGAACTGAGAACTGAAATTCGTTTAAAAACCTTTCTAAATAAAAAGCCTTTGTCAGTTTAGGCGTCCTTCCCCGAATGGATGCATTCGGGATACAAAATTGCACTCTTTGCAATTTTTGCATCTTTCTCCAACACTAAATTTGCCCTCAGAATTTACCTCACACCCGCATTTAAGTTTCATAGCAAGAGGAATAAAATGGAACTTAAAAAGTTTTGCAGATTCATTGGAAAAAGAGGGTTACAACTCAAGAAAAGGTTTAAAAACTTACAACTGGAGTCTTTATCATGGTTAACGGTATTGAAAGACCGCTTGATTTATTGAACGAATCGAAAGGAAAAGAGATCATGATCGAGCTGAAGGATGGAAAACAGCTCGTCGGAACTTTGCTTGCGTTTGATATACATATCAACCTTGTTGTTGACAACACTAAAGAAATTGTCAATAATGAGTTAAAACGCAGCCTAGGCCTCTCTTTTGTAAGAGGAAACACAATCCTTTGGGTTTCCCCGGCTCAAGCAGGCAAAAAGTAAAGAGGCTTAAATCTAAGAAAATTTAAACAGCTAAACTTTTAGCGTGAGCTTTGAAGTAATAAGAGTTATAAACCCACAATTCTCAGATAAAAGTATGCGGAGATGCCGGAGCGGTCAAACGGGTCACGTTTAGGCCGTGATGCTTAGTGCTACAGAGGTTCGAATCCTCTTCTCCGCACTTTTAATCAAAAGAGGTTGTATGGGGATAAAAGACAATCCAATTTTTCTCTTATCTAGAAAAACTTGGGAGTACTCTAAGGGCAATAGGCACAAGGTAGCCTTATATCTTTTCATGTTTATCTGTGCTAATTTAATTTTTCTTACAGAACCCCTCATCGTTGCAAAAGTATTAAACACAATCCAAGAAGAGGGGGTGAGCTATGAAAATCTCTCACTAATACTTCTCCTTCTTTCAACACTCGTAGCCGTAACATTGGGCTTTTGGGCATTCCATGGACCTGCCAGGGTAATTGAAAATCAAAATGCTTTCTTAGTAAGGGCAAACTATCAGAAGCGCATGCTTGAAGGAACAATGGCCTTGCCAGCATCGTGGCATGCAGATCATCATTCTGGAGACACTATTGACAAAATCCAAAAGGGTTCAAACGCTTTATTCGAATTTTCTGCCAGAAGTTTTATGATTGTAGAAGCCATAGTTGGGACCTTCGGAGCATACATCGCTCTAGCTTATTTTAATATTCATTCAACATATATAGTCTTGCCAGTAATGATTCTCACAATCTTATTTATGATAAAGTTTGACCAAAGGCTGTCCAAACAATATGAAGAGTATTACAAGCTTGAAAACAAAGTCTCTGCCAAAGTTTATGACACAATAGGAAACATAACCACTGTCACGGCCTTGAGAATGGAAAAAATCATTTCAAAGTCGCTTTTTCAAAAGATTATGCAGCCCTTGGGTCTGTATAAAAAGAATATAAGGCTGAATGAGAAAAAGTGGTTCATGGTTTCAGTATCTGGATCGATCCTTTTCTTTTTAGTTGTATCCAGCTACATCATATCTAGCCTTAACAACGGTGTTCCAATATTGATCGGCACAGTCTACGCATTATATGGATATATCTACAGGATAAATGGGGTGTTTTTCCAATTAGCGTGGATTTACAATGACATGATAAGGGAAAAAAGTGCTGTGCTTAACTCGGAAGAGATCTCAAAAGAATTCAAAGAGATCAAAAAGAGCGACAAAAATATGTTGAAAGATTTAAAGTGGGAAGAGCTTAGCATGAAAAATTTGAATTTCTCTTATCACACAAAAGAGGGGGCAGATTTACATTTAGATAATATCTCTGTTTCGATAAAAAGAAATGAGAAGGTAGCATTTATTGGAGCAAGCGGCAGCGGAAAAACAACGCTTCTAAGATTAATGAGAGAGATTTATATCCCTAAAAGTGGAGAGATTTATCTAGATAAAATCCCGCTGAAAGAAGGTTTTAAAGATATAAGTCAAGGAATCTCTTTCATCCCCCAAGAGCCAGAACTGTTTGCAACGACCATCAAAGAAAATATCACTATGGGTGCTACAACTGACGGCAAAAAAATAAGAAAATTTACAGATATGGCAAATTTCACCCCAGTTATTGAAAGGCTTCCAAAAAGACTGGATTCATATATCTTCGAAAAAGGGGTTAATCTAAGTGGCGGGGAGAAACAGCGCTTAGCCCTTGCAAGGGGCCTGATGGCATCAGAAGATAAGCAGATTGTCCTACTTGATGAGCCAACCAGCAGTGTAGATCTTAAAAATGAGTTTGCAATATATAGCAATATTTTTGAAAAGTTTAAAGATAAAACAATAATCTCTACAATGCATAGGTTGCATTTGCTGCCTTTGTTCGACAGGATTTACTTCTTTAGAAACGGAAAAGTGATAGTGTCCGGAACATTCGAAGAGATTATCCAAAACTCTCCAGAATTCAGGAAGATATGGAAAAGGCATGAAGCTTTGATTAAAGCTAAAGAAAGGGCAAAATAATAGACCGATAAGGCACCACAATAATCTATTTATAGATGATTTTCTACAAATAATGATGAGATCCCTCGGAAGGTTATCTCTTGCAATTCTAACTGCTAGCTACGTTACTCTCTCTAATCCTTTAGAGATTTCAGCAGAAACTAAAGGTGCCGATAAGGGTAAAAAAGAGATCAAATACTTCAGGGGAAAATCAGATTATGATCCTGCAAAGGTAAAAGCTGAAAGGAAGAAACGGGCACAGGAAGATAAACAATATAGAGAAGTTGTCTTTGAAACATTCAAAGATTATGTCTCAACACTAATCGCCAAAGAATTCGGAGTAATCCCTTATTTCTTTGCACCAAAATATTTTTCGAGATGGAAAGGGAAAATGGTTGACCTCAACCCAGAGGAGATAAAGGGCAACTTGAATAAAGCCCTAAGTGTCAAAGATTTCAGCAGAGTAAAACTCGAAGAATTGATTATTGGAGATGACCCGAATAATCAAGAGAGATTTAAGATAAGGAAACTGTCTGAATTCAGGAAAGAGTTTAGAGAAAGAGGGTACAAAGAGAAAATACTTTCAAATGACTATCTTGTAATCACAGACTTAAACAAGGAATTGCCTATTCAATCAAAAACTTTCTTCAGATGCGAAAAGGGTGATACCCGTTGTAAGATTATCGGTGTTTCTTATTAAGCTACTTCTAGGCATAACCGGCTTCCAGAGTTATATTCACAATTTAGCTTTGCTACACTCGTGCATGCTTCATTCGTGCAAGCAGAAGGATTACCGTCAAATTCACTACATGAAGGGGCGGAGGCACATGAGCTGCAGCTCCCAAAAGAGTCTTCAAAAGGCCATATTTCTGGCTTGTAATAACATGAAGTGTAAGAAAGTTCATTCCCTTTTATCTCAAGGGCGATGTTGCCGCAGTTATTTCTTGTGCAAAGAGAAGTTACTCCCTTCCCACATTCTCCACAGCTTGAAGGATTATTTTTCTTAAAATTTTCAAACTCTTGAGCTTCAACTGCACTTAAGGTGATATTTATTCTTTTTCCGGGAGCAAGGCTTGCACTTTCCAAATTATTTTCCCTTATTATCTGCTGTACTTTAGATCTCGCCCGGTCATCAAGTTGAGATTCATAACCATAAATCTTTCCTAGAGTATTCAAGACAAAATCTGCTAAAAGCTCTGTTCTAGAAACAGTATAATAAATTGTCTGCGGGGATCCCCAAGAAGTTATCTGGCCCCTCGTAGTTTGCTCTCCAGAAAAGACTATTCCATCTTGGGAATCTGCTACAGCAGATTCTTGACAAAGTCGGTAATTCTCCAGAATATCATTAGTGTAAGAAACTACATTAGTTCCAAGATCATCTGCAAGTCTTCTTCCCCTAACCATGAATTGAGAAGAGCTTGTAGTCCTAATCACATTTTCAAGATCACTCCAGGTATTAACTTTATAAAATTTTATGGCCCCTTCTAAATTTGGCCCCCCAACAAGATATTCTGCAAGTGCAAAACTTACTGGTTGATCTTTTCTCCGATGTTTATTATGGACACTTATTAGATGAGATAATCCTGCACGGATATTTGTTCTTGGGTCTTTAAGATCATCCGGATCAGTTATCTGTGGAGCAGGACCATTTCTGCCAAATAAGATTTGCATAAGGCCTATAGCATTAGAAACAGAAACAGCATTAGGATTGCCACCAGACTCTCTCAAGATCAAGGCTTTTACAAGAGTATGTGTCTCGTATTCGCTATACCTTTCACTTGCGCCAATTTCAGCCATAACTTCCCTAATCAACTCACCATATTGGCTTTCAACATTGCTACATTTTAGTTTTTTGTTCCCTGCAGATTGCCCAGTGCCAGTCACTGTTTCAGTTGGTGCAGGCAAAGTTCTCAGCTCAGTAACAATCAATTTGTAGATCTCAACGATTTTTATTCTAGACAATGCCTTATATCGGTTAGAGATGCTCGATTCTGCCACCCTATTAAACTCTGAGAATGCTCTGCTAGCCCTCAACGCCTCTGAGATATCCTGGTCAATTACTGCTGATTCTTTTCTAGAGGTCTTTCCTTCACTTATTATCTTTTTCAGCTGCCTCAAAAGATTGTCAAGCTCTTCTTTTCTGTCGCCAGTAGTTAGTTTGCTGTAAATATCCCTGCTTTCCTGCTCAGTTACGATCTTCCCTTCCTGAGTCAAAAGATTAATGCTTTGATTCCTCGACTCTTCCAAAGTTAGATTTCTAAGTCCAAGATCCCTTATTGCATTGCTGACAGTATTTCTGTCCAGCCAGCAGCCAATCCTGCCGTCAGGATCACAGAATCCAACTTTATCCCATCTGTTAGGATCACTTCTCAAACCGGGATTATCTCCAGAGCAGATCCTTACAATTCCTCTCCTGTAAATTTCTGGCTGGACTGCCTCTCCAATGCCTCCGACCCCTGGCTGAGCCAAAACTGGAAGGAGTGCTTCCGGCAAAGACTCTGCAGCAAGAAGAGTAGATTTTCCAGCAGTGCATTCATCTTCAGTCTTTATCTGATAATCTGGAACAGTCTGAGACGCAACATAATAATCTGTAATCTCTTGCACTCCAAATCCGGTTGTCGCTTTCTTAAATCCGCAATAATCTTTTAAGTTTACCCTTACACAAAGCTGCTTATATCCGCTAGGCAAAATTACATCCCGAGTTATATCTGCTGATTCTCCGATGGGGGTGTATCCTGTCTGTATGATTGCCCTTTCAGGAATATTTATTGTGGGAACAAATGCTGGCTCCGCAAGATAAACGGTCCAGTAAGCCGGCTCATCTCTTCCGGCAAAGATATGCCAGAATACTTTGTATTGAGAGCTTTGAGGGACAGTAACTGATGAAAAGGGAATTTCATCAAACCAGGCATTTATTTGAACGGGAGACTCCGGTCTTGCAAGCTCATCGAACAGATTTGCAGAATCAGGATACCTTAAACCAATAAATGCCTTGCATAAGAAGCTTCCTGCTTCAGCAGTCGATCTGACTTGGAATGCCCTTAACGCGTTTGCACCATAATAATTTGTAAAGAATTGTACTTGCTGGACGCTGTTTTCATAAGCGCTTGCAAATGTCATATATTCTCCGCCTCCGCCGCGGCCATAGACTGTTCTTTCAACTAAATTGGGGATTCCAACTTTGAGTAAAGGTGTTAATTCTTTCCAGAAAAACTCGCAAAGATATACGCTTTTAAGCTGGTCGCATATTCCGACATTTCTTCCAGTCTCCAAATTTTCCTGAAGGCACCTTCTAACGTCTTTCAAAACACTCACTAAATTATCCAAACCTGCATGGACTCCAGTTAAACAAACTGGGACAGCAACTCCTCCTTTCTCTCCTCCGAGTATTCCTGGAACCCCTGCATTGGGCAGACACAATGCCAAACTCCCAACAATTCCTGTCTGCACAACATTATCTGTAGGGAATCTTCCTCCGAAGTCGCATCTGCTTGGAGGGCATAAAACTGGATCGCATAAGTTGTAAAGGAGATTACATCTTTCTGGAGACATGACATCTTCACATTCAATTCCGGGAGAAGTAGCCTTAGCTTGGCCAACCGGAACAGTTATTCCACATGAAGGAAGTGAAATTGGCTGTCCAACTTTTGCATTCCTAGATTGTGAGGCGGCTTCCTTCAAGCATCTTGAAGCTTGGATGACAAAAAGCCTTGTCTGTTCTTCAGTAAGAGGCCCCAAACCACCTTGGCCTGGCTGATAATTCTCCGTAAGAGGGAAATATCTTGAGCAAGGAGAGTCGTCTCCTGAAGGATTGTCGACATAATCAATATTGCCATCTGGCCCAACATTTGCTATCCAGAAGTGTGTGGGTTCTCCGGCTTCTGTATAAGACTCAACATTAGTTATGCCTGCCCTCAAGCTGTCTCCATACGGCCTTGTCGCCGCATACCATCCCTGGCTTCCATCTGGAGCTTGCCCTAAAGGAATAATTGCAGGCAATCCAGAATAAGGCCCGCTTCCCCAGTATCTTATCTCAGGATTCTGAAGTACATTGCTGCAGGATCTTCTTCCAGCAACCCTAAGCACTTTATTTCTCAAAACAACAGATTCAGGATCACTAACTTTAGTGACCTGCCCATTATCTAACTTGAAGTAATTTCCTGTAGGAAGATAAAAGTCTCCTTCACCTTTCGTGACAACCAAGCCGAATACTCCTGTGGCTACAAAAGGTTCAGCGAAGTCCGTCCTCGTTACCCTTGCATTTACTAAATTAATCAAGGCGATTGTGTCTCCTTCCTTAACCCCCAATCCTTCCAGATTTTGTGAAACTCCTGTAGTTTTTTCAAGGTCTTTTAAAGGTATTACGACTGCATCTGTGGCCTTGCCTTCAACGATTGTAGGTATGGTCGCTCTAAGATTGGGGAATATCTGGCTGACAGAATTTTTTGCTAAACTGGAATCCACAATGTTTTTGTGAAGAGTTTCATATTTAGTAAGCCTCTCAAAAAGTTTCTGTTCATATCCTTTACAGAATGCGCTACCAGGAGATAGTTCCTTTCCTTCACGGCACTTAGCAATAATCTGCGCTTCAGTATTCAGATCTCTGGTTTCTTCAAAGCTTAGGGTCTCATTTCCATAAAGACTTGAGAACCTGCTTAAGGCAGCACTGACTCTTGAAGGATCTAAAGTCTGATTCTGCCCATTTAAGTCAATACCACTTATCCCGCCGAGGTTATATCTGTTGAAAACTTCTGTCTGGAAAGCATCGACTAAAACTTTCCTGCCTTCAGGAGTTATAGTCTCTTTGCAGATTATTCCAATAAATGTGCAGTCTTTTTTTATTACTCCCGGGGTTTTCTTAAGGGTCTCACTTAGCTTATTGGAATCTTCAATAACATTTTGCAGAGAATCTATCTGCTTTCCGATATCTTCACGAGATTTAAAAATGCATTCGTTGAAATCATTAGTCCCTATGCTCTGTTGATTAGATTTTTCATTGCACCATTCAGTCCATCCTTTGTAAGTTCCTCCTCTTGCACCAGTAAGGGTAGCTTCCCTCATGACAATCTGTCTGGCAAGAGCCTCCCCCTTTGAAACAAAATTTTCTATGAAATTTGTGGCCCAGATAGCTGCACTTCCTGCAAGGCAAACTTTTCTCCAAGTCATCACAAGATCTCCTAATCTTTGAGTGATTTCCTCAAATTGAGTGATAGTATTATCAAGCTGGGAGATCAAAGATTTTGTCTGTTCAGTACTAAGTTTTATTGCCCTCTTTTCTATCCCAATATGCACTGAGAAATTTGCAAAGGTCTCGCCTTCTTTGCTAAACGGATGAATTGAAACTGTAGCTTGCCTCTGAAGATTTATTCTCTCAAGCCGTACGTCGATTGTATCACTTAATTTCTCTGACTGCCCTCTTCTTAATGTGACTTCACTTCTCTTTAACTGCTCATTTGGCCTGAAGTCGCTTATCCTTCTTAGGAATACTGAAGTTTCATCAATCCGTTCAACCTGCCAATCCGATCCGATCACTTCCTTAAAACCAACAGTCCTAATTTCATTATTGACAAAGATCTCTGCTCCAAGTTCTGCAGTTGTTGGCCTGGATAAAGTCTCCAAAGCAACATAATAAGTTCTTCCGCCTGAAGAGATAATCTTGGTAGCTTCATTTGTGTCTCCAGAAGAATAAATATCCTTAAGTCTCTGCCTTGCTTTTGGAGTCTTTGTTGACTGAGGATATCTGTTGATTATTTCTTCAAGAATTTTTACTTGATCTTGGTTTTTTCCCAATATCCTTGCAGTTTCAGCTGCCTGCCATAAGGCATTCTCACCAAGGAATTCTCCCTGAGGCGTATCTACTTCTTTTTCGTTAGGGAAATCTTTAACGACAGTTTCATAATTTGCCTTGTACAAAGCATAATATTTCTCCACGACAGGCTGATAGCTCTGCTGAAGTATCGCATCCACGCTTACAACCTCAATAACTACCCCATCAACAAGGCTATCGCTCCTATCAACTACAACAATTGAATCCGATCCGGCAACTTCCCTTAAGGCCGAAGCAAAACTGCTTTGACTAGAAGCTTTAGCTCTGACATCAGATCCAGCAAGGAACCGCTCTATCCTCTTGTTCGTCTCAGTTATCTGTTTTGGATCTCTTGTTTTTTGAAGTACCACTATTTTCCATTCTTCATTAAAGTTTTCTCTCGGAATAAGGTACTTCCCAACAAAAGAAACAGTGAAGTTGGAAGTTGGCTTTCCAGCCACATTCACTGAAAGCAAATCTCCTCCTCTGTACTCTTTGATCCCCTCTTCTCCTACCTTTATCCTTGCTATCGCTCCAGGCTTATTCAAAACATAAAGACCCTCGGGACATTGCAGCGAAACTCTTCCGCCGACCCCATACGATGAAGGGGAAACCTCTGTAACCCTGCACCGATTATCTAAAACCATCATCCCTTCACCGATATCAATGGAATTTCCGTTAACATTTAAGGTAGCTTTATCTTTAGGTGCATCTATTTGATTTAGCCGGATATTCAATCCGGCACCGCAGTACATTCCCGGAAGGTAGACCAAAGAGGACCTTTTTCCAGGTTCAAGAGTGAAAGTCTGTAAAGGTCTTTCAGGTCCGGCATAAATTGCGACTTGAGCAGTATTTCCACTTATTCCAAGAACACGCACATAACCCTTGCCGTTCCAGAATCCATATCTCTGATAATCTCTTTGCCATTGCTCCTCTGTTAGAACTGGGAGAATAAAGTTGTCATTCGTTATTCCAAAGCTTGTGGTGACGTCATAGGTTATCCTAGCAGTTAAATTTGCATTTATCGAATCTGGCATGTCTCTCTCTGCAGGAATCTGATTTAAAACAACGACTACATATCCTAATTCTCCGCTTATAGGAGAACCGACAAGCTCATCAAAAGGAGTTGTCTGCTTTAAGGCAGCCCTATATGGGTGGAAAAGAATCGCCTTTATTCCTTCAGGAGCCCTGGCCCCAGAAGCAAAGTTTACACTCCTTATATGGGGCACTTCTATAAGAGGATTCGTTTTCAAAGTAGTTAGTTTGCAAAATACTGGAATGGACTGTTCTTCAAGAAGGTCAGATCTTACAACAGCAGGGCTGCAGGATCCTGGAAGAATATTAAGCACAAAATCCTGCCCTTGTCCGTCCTGGCAGAATTGCTGGTCAATTGTCGGGAAATAATATTTTGAAGCTTCTCCATAATAACTGAACGGCGAATATTGGTAAGAGGGTATGGCTGAAACTTGCGCAGAAACAAATGCTGGATCAGAAACTAAGAATACTGCAAAAGCTACTGCTAAAATTATCGAAAACTTCTTCATTAAAAGTTTTTTATTTATTTCTCCTTTTGCCATCCTATTTTTTATTTTTGATTATCTAAGTGTAATTCCAACAGTTGAAACTGCAATATTATTGTAAACGTCCTGCAGTTCCAAAACAGTTCTAGGGGTTGGCTGCGCACCAATCTCCACACCAACGAAACTTGCTGCTTCCAAATCTTCATCTGTAAACATTACATCAGCAGTGCCACCGCCGATAGTAAGCTGATTGAGCTCTTGGGCAGGCTGACTGATAGTATAACATTCTTCTCTGTCAAAGCCTAAAACTCCGAACAGTCCGCTTCTAGGAACACTCACACATTTCTCAACGCTTTGTGCTTCAAGGACGATCCTTCCTTCTTTGAAAAGGTAAGAAGTTACCTTATAGTTCCCCTCAACAAGATTTATTCTATTCTGTTCTGGATATAAAATGCTTTCAGTAGCGTCTTCAGAACTGAATGTTACTAAAGCAGTCTCGCCCTCTTCCAGCCTTACGAGATCCTTAAGTACAACAACTTCAAGATTATGCTTTGGCTTCATTATAACAACTGCGCTTTCCACTTCATTCGTTGAAACTTGGACCCTTGCATCAGCATAGCCTTCTTTTTTAGCGATGATAAATCCGTTAACGCATTGAGGGAATTGTCCTTCAAGATTTCCTTCCTCTGCAAAGCCTACTCGACAGACGGTCCCTGCGCATTTAAAGCTTACATCTGCTTCAACAGAAAATCCTTGGAGATCAATCACATCTACATTAACCTCTTGGGTCTTGAATTGGCAAAGCTCCTGCACTTCTCCTTCCGGACTTTCGATTGGAACTTCTCCTCTTGGAAGATTATTTTCAACTGAGACAATCACGGGAAATTGGAAAAGACCGAAGTCTTCATCGAAAATTTGCACCATTACTGGATAAGTAACGGTATAGACGAAGTGATAAGGGACATAACAGAATCCCAGTATTCCGAGCCCCTCTTGGTTTCCTATTGGGTCTGCCCTTAAAAGATCATCAGTAGAAGGGACTATCTCTATTTTTGTGGGGAAATTTTGATCATAAATGAAATTCACTTGTTCTCCTTCTAAGCCAAGATCCAGGTCTCTTTCAAAATATTTTCTTTCATCACTTGAAAGATCATAGTAATTTCCGGCGACCCTTATTGTAGGGATGTTGTCTGCAAGTGCAGTCTTAAGATCGCTAACAATTTGTTGCTTCTGCCATATCTTGGGGCTGCAGGTCAATTCAACTCCTGTCCCCGGGACATATAATGCGAGGATATCTGTGGTGTACTCTTCAAAAAACTTAAGATTTTTATGCCGGTCATAAAGTGCTGTAGACAGATCATAAAGCCTTCCAAAATTGCTTCTTACAGAAGTAGAGTAAGAAGTGATCCTTCTCGAGGTCTGTTGGTAATCGATTGTAACAGGCCATTCAAGATCCACATAAACTCTGTCAGACCTCAGATCAACATTTATATTAGAAGGCTCTTCCAAAGTAAAGACATAGCCTTCTTGTTCAAGAGCGGAAAAGTCACAGTTAAGAAGATTTTGAGAGATATAATCCTCTAGTTGATTTTCCATCGAGCTTATAGAAGGGACTTGCTCTTTGTATATTCCATTTGCAGAGAGGTAAAACCAGAAAGGAATTGTTGATCCAAAAAATTCTAACTGGGAAGTTGAAGGAGCATATTCGCTTCCAGGTTCAAACTCTGGAAGTTCAATGTATCCGCCTTGTTCCCCCATAGTTTCAAGACCCTCGAGAGCCAAGTCAGAAACGCACCCTAAAATTTGATCATTAACTGGCGCAACATCTGCAGGCAGACCAAACGGCCTCAAACCTAAAGAGTATGCAAGAACAATTCCTGCGACAAGCAAAATCGCAATGATTACATATAGGGCAATCTGGCCTTTCTTATTCGACATTTTCCCTCTTTTAAGCTCATTTAAAGAGGAAAAAGTGATATATAAAGGTTGTTCAATAATCTCGAAGAAAAATAAATGACCCCAGGAGGAGTCGAACCTCCATTTGGTCCACGTCAAGGACCCGTCATAGCCGCTAGACCATGGGGTCAGTCATAACGTTGATAGAAAAGCGCGTGTTTTAAAGATTATGGTTGCCTTTTCTGCCTGCCTTTCTTTGATCCCTTAGAATTTGACTTCTCTTTTTCAGGAGTTGCAGGAATTGATTTGACAACATTGTAAGAGATTTCTATCCCCTCCTTATCATATCTCTTCTTGAGCGCCTTTATGAATTCGTGAGTCACAAGGTACTTGTCGACATATCCTTCGACCATTAAACGCACAGAGAATTCGATATTAGAACCGGCGAATTTGGAGAACCTCATAAAAGGTTGAAAAGTCTCTACAGCCCCTGGAACTTCTTTTTGGATTTGTCTGGCCACATCTAATGTAACTCTCTCTACCTTTTCCAAGTTAGAGTCGTAAGAAACTCCGCAATCCACAAGGATAATAGTTTCCTCTTTTGGCAAAGAATTGTTAATCAACAAACTGTCAGCGATTTTAGAATTTGGAACTACAATGGTATTGCTAAGGACAGTCCTTATCCTTGTAGTATTCCAGCCTATATCCTCGACGTATCCCGCATTATTTGCATCAATTTCTATGAAGTCTCCTACATTAAGGGATTTGTCGGATAAAAGCCTTAAACCTGCAAAAAAGTTTGCCAGTGTAGGCTGCAAAGCTAGGCCGATCGCAAGAGCTCCTACTCCAAGGGTTGCCAGAAGTGGAGTGATTGCAACGTTAAAAAAATCTAGGATAATAAGTCCACCGATTATGTAAATTATCCCGCTGACAATTTTATTTATCAGTTTAGGAGTTTTCCTAACCCCATGATGGGCCCTGAGCCAGTGTGTAAATGCAGTATTGATTGTGGTGGAAAGTGAGATTGCCACTAAAAGAACTGCTAGAACAAAGAAGGTTGTGTTAAGAAATCCAGAATAGGATTTTATAAAGGTAAGAGATTGAAGGGCAAGATAGATCCCTGCAAAGAGTATAAGATAATAGATGGGAAGGTTAACCATCCTTAAGAAATTATCATCAAAGTGCGTCTCCGTCTTTCTTGCAAATTTCACGTAAAGAGTATTAAGGAACTTATACACAAGACTTGCAAAGATCCATGCTGCAAGTAGAAAAAGACTAGCCTGCAAATATTCATTCTGCATAACAAGCGGAAATTTAATACTGGATAAATCTGACAAAACTGCAAAGACCGAAAGCCCCATTTCACCCCTCTTTATCCATGATATTTGATCGACTATTTAAAGCTATTTGACTGCAAAATAAGGTTTAAAAATCGTCGCTGTTCACTAAAGACATGGCAAGAATCTATATAGAGACAAATGGGTGCACCCATAATCAGTCAGACAGCGAGCATATGGCCGGCTTACTTTCGCAAAACGGGCACCAGATTGTCAATAATGAAGAGTCAGCAGACTTGGTTTTATTTAACACTTGCACCGTAAAAACCCCTACCGAGCATGCTTTTTTTAATCGCCTAAAAGAAGTCGAAGGAAAAAATAAAAAGATTGTTGTGGGGGGATGCATCCCGCAGTCAGATCCAGGAAAATTCAAAAACCATTCAATAATCGGAACCCATCAGCTTGAAAAAATAAATGAAATCGTTATTGGAACATTAAATGGGGAAACTTTGTCTGCAGTCAAGAGAAACAGCCAAAATCCCCTTCTTCTCCCAAAAATACGCTCTAATCCCTTGATAGAAATAATCACGATAAATACTGGCTGTTTGGGATCCTGCACTTTTTGCAAAACAAAATCTGCTAGGGGAAACTTAGCTTCATACCCTCCGGAAGAAATAATCAAAAGAGCAAGGGAGGCCACAAATGAAGGCGTTAAGGAGATATGGCTCACTTCTCAAGACACTGCTTGTTATGGCTTTGACAAAAAGACTAATGTTGCAAATCTTCTAAAAGAACTCTGCAAGATAAATAAAGACTTTAAGATCCGTTTGGGTATGGGAAATCCAGACCATTTCATAAAGATAACAGACGAATTAATTGAAGCCATGAAAGACAATAAGATTTACAAATTTTTGCATATCCCTCTCCAATCAGGAAACAATGAGGTTTTGAAAGATATGAAAAGAGAGTACACATTGGAGCAATATAAGATTATAATCGAAAAATTCAAAAAAGCAATTCCGGATATAACTGTCGCTACAGATATAATCTGCGGTTTTCCGGGTGAAACAAAAGATCAATTTGAAGATACAGCCAGGATAATTCAGGAAACTAAACCGGATATAGTCAACGTTTCTAGATACTGGGCAAGAAGCAAGACTCTCGCCTCAAGAAGAAAAGACCAAGTTCCAACTAAAGAGATAATGCAAAGAAGTGAAAGACTATCTAAAATTGCTCAAAAAATCTCGTTAGAAAACAAAAGAAAAAATATTGGAAAGGAGTTCAGAATTTTAATCACTGAAAGTGGTAAGGAAAACCTCCAGTGGAAAGGCCGGACAGCAAATTACTTAGAAACTCTAGTCAAAGGGCACTTGAAAATAGGTCAAGAGATCCAGGTAAAAATAACTGGAGCGACAGCACATAACCTAATAGGGAAAAAGATTTGATAACTACACGACCCTAATAATCATCCATATTCCTAAAAGTATTAACACTAAGCCTAAGGATAGTCTCATCAATCCCCTGTGTTTAAGCCTCCAGCTTTCTAGTTTTTTAATTGAAGCGCCCTTGAATACTGCAAAAAGAATAACTATTAGGGGCAAGATGAAAATAAGATTATAAAGGACAAGCAGGGTAAAATTGCTTATTGTTAATCCCGAAAGAGACATGAGGCTTAAAACGGCCAAGTAAACTGCTCCAGTACATGGAAGCTCGACTAAGGCTACAAATGCTCCCAAAAAGAAGGCAGTACTAAGCTTTCCCGAAACCCTTTTAACATAAACTTTTATCCTTTCTGCTTCCTTGGGAAAGATCATAAGGCTTGGCCCCAAACCATACCAAAAATAATCCTTTATCTCAAGAAGCCCTGCAACTATAATAATCGCTGCAAGAACAATATAAGATATAACTGAGAACCTTCCAAGCTGCTGGATTATCGGGAGAATTAAAAGCCCTGCAAGAAGATAAGTTATGAAAACCGCAGAAATATAAACTAATCCATTGACTAAAATTTTTCCCCTCTCCTTGAAAGTTTTAGTAAGATATGCCAACAAGAATATCAGGACCCCAAAAGCACAAGGGTTGATTGCATCTACAGCAGCCGCTCCGATAATTAAAGGGATATTTACTTCAGCCATCGTCTAATTAACAAAATTCGCAAACTTTCTTCTTCTTTGCAGCTTCGAATGCTTTACGGCATTTTTCACTGCAAAATTTTTGGGCTTTTCCCTTCAGCACCTTTTTGCATACTTTGCATAAACCGTCAGTCATTTATTCTAACCTCAAAATGATTTCATCTTTATCCTTCCATGGATAATCTAAACCTTCTACCTTTTCCACCCCGTTTACTTTTAAAGTAAGATTGGCAGGCTTTGTGCCGCAATTTTGTGGAAGCTCGTATTTCATTTGCCTTAAAAATTCTTTCACAGAAAATATTTCCGGATCAAATAATTCCCGAGTTTGCGGATTAATTCCAGTAATATTGTGCCAATGCGCGAGATTTCTTTCTTTGTGTGTATGTTGCCCCCCAAGATTGCCCTTTTCTAAGGGAAAGTAAATATCTTCTCCACAAACCTCTGCATCAATATGTGCATGTATATGCATTGCAATATTGCAGTTTCCAGCATTATCACATACTACTATTCCAGATTCTGCTCCAGCAGAATAATAAAAAAGCAAGCTGTAAAGGATTATTAGAGTAAGAGCTAGCGACAAAACTGAATAAAGAACTTTCATCCAGGATTTTTTCTTCCAGGATGTTCTATAAAGGTAAAAAGTACTTGCCACAAAGACTATGAGGGTTATTATTGAGAGTAACAAAAAAAGATTGGGAAAAACAAAGTGGTCAGCAAAATACGCGGCCTTTAGGGCAAAGGTTGGTTGTTGTAAAAGTGTTTCAAATTCTCTCCCTGCAATAAGCCCCTCTGCGTCTGGGCAGGACTCTGGAGGGCAGACTTTTCGAGTTTGATTAAAGTCTTCATGAGCAAGAGAAAGAGGGGAAAGAAGGCTTGCAAAAATTACAGTAAGAATTAAGATTATTCCTCCCCTTTTCATAGATCTCAGAGAGGTCTATCTTTTTTAAAACTTTTCAAAGCCTCCAGAGGGATTTGAACCCTCGACCCTCGGTTTACAAAACCGATGCTCTACCGCTGAGCTATGGAGGCATAAATCTGCGAAGAAAAAAGTGTTTATAAGCTAATCGGTGGAGTTTTCTAAGGGTTTGGAGGTTTTTTCAGGGATTTTTTCGCCGCCGAGGAAATTCAATAGCATTCTCTCAAGTTTATGCCTCTTTCTTGATTTTGCAGCTTTTTTAGCCGCCCTCTCGCGCCGTCCAAGAAATGCCTTTCTTAAAAGATAATGTCTTGCTTGGGCAGAAGGAGGGGTCATTATTTTTATCGTTTGGAAAAGCATCAAAACAAAAATATAAACCAGTATGGAAGCTATCAGCGTATAAAGGTCGAGAGGAATATCTGAATAAACAATAGAGATCATAATAAATGCAAAAGAGTAAACTGCTAACGGAGAGCTTATCACGAAAGAAATCCTTTTGGGTATGGCATGGGTGAATAAGACTATCATAAAAAGCAAGGAAAAGAATAATAGGATAAATATCAAAAGGAATTTAGCAAGAACTTCTAATGGAAGATAGGTTTGTGCGATCGGAACTGCCGGGAGAATATAGATCATTGCGGGAACTTCAGAGATAACAGCATATTTCACAAGCATTTCTCTGAGCAGATTGACCCCTACAAATAAAAGGGCTATCCAGTCTGCAAAAGCGCTGGCCCACCCTAGCTTTTCATTTTTCCAGCGGCCAAAATAAAGCTGCATGAAAAGAAGGACAATAAGCAAAGGTAAGGCTATCCAAAGCATCTGAGGATCTGTGAATGGAGAAGTTATTATTTGAGTGAATCTCGGAAGGATAAACTCATTAACATAGTAAGGCAAACCAGGAGTAACCTGAACACTCTCATTTCCGGCAACTTGGTATCCGGTAAATGTTGGGAAAGCCGAAGAGATTACGACCAGGACGGCTACTAAAATAAGGGCAAAGAATACTCTATTTTTTGATAGCCTCTCCATTACAAAACAAAAGATCGAGAATATTTAAACCTATTTCAAAAAATTTATCATCAAGAAGTCAGTCTATCTTAAGTTTTTTCTTAATTTTATTTAAATCACGGTGTATTGCCTTTATTTCTTTATACTCTTTACGAACTGTCCACCATTTTGCGGCAGAAAAAGCAAGCCAGGCCAGAACAACAAGACCGGTAGCTTGGAATAGCCTTATGATTAGATTAAGATTGCCTATGAGCTTTTCAACAAGTTCCGGTGCAGCTAATATTGCTGCTTCCTCTCCAACAACCATGTTAAATTATAACTTTGTCCCTTTATTATCTTTTCTGCCCGACAAAGATCATCAAAAAATAGTATCTTCAAGAGGGCAGTCTTTAATCCCCTTAAACTTCTTCCCAGAGGCTAAATCTGAAACAATAGGCTTAAGCTTAGCCAGGGTATCAGAACTTACTCCGGAGATTATAACCTTCTGGATATCCTTTCCCTTCACGTGCAAGCCATAAATGTCTTTATCGGCCAAAGCTATCTTTCTTGCAACAACATCATTAGAATCATAAAAACCTGATCCCCTTTGTATCCTGCGCCGATATTCTTCTGCAATTTGAAGGTTGCGGGGATACCTTACTTGTCCAATTAGACTTTGGCTAAATGTGCTAAGACGTGCTTCATATCCCATCTTCTTTTCTGATTAAAGTAATGATTGCAGATTATTACTTCTACTTCTCTAATTTAAGAACGCGGATTTCGCAGAAAGCAAGAGGGTAGATCTTTTTCAGCTGAGAAGCCATTTCCTTCTGAAGACTGCCCCTCAAAACGGCCTCAAAAACTTCTGAGGCATTCTTTTCAGCCGCAAATTTTGTTATAAATTCTTTGGCAGACTCTCTTAGCTTTTGCCTTACTGATCTATAAACTCTTTTTTTGGTTATCATAAAAGGTTTAACTGTAAGTTTTGCATCTTTAGCTGGGCACGAAAAGCTGTCTTCGATCCAGCTTATATTTTTCCGGATCATCCTTCTTATGTATGAAGGCATAACTCTCAGGGAAACAAAATTTCCGCTTAGCTTCCCATCTTTTAAAGAAGTTGAAACAACTGCCTCGACCCCTCTTCCTCGAAGCATTCGAGTCATGTCAAGTTTAAGGAATTTGCCGTCAAGATTTTCTTGAGCAGTGCTCAATGCAGGAAACTGCTGCCCCAAAAGAGGAACTTCAATTTGGAATATCTTTTTCTTTTCTACTGCCATTTTATTCTATCTTTAATTTGCCCACTCTCCTTCCTTTTTTCTGGATGGTGCTTTTTTTACATACTGCGCAGGTGTACTTAAGGTTTGTCTTTTTAGTGGATTTGGTCTTTCTCTTCCAGCTTGAAACTGCAGGCTTGCTCCATCTTCCCAAGTTTCCATAGCCCCTGGCTCTCCCACGAAGTTTAGCTCTTTGCTTGGACCCTTTCTTCAAAGATCCTCTTTTACCGCCTGAGCTTACGACTGCGATTTTCTGCTCAGTATGCTTATTACAATAAGGGCAATACCTTGATGTTACTTTCGGCAATTTCATTTTTATCTAGTTTTAAGCCAACCAACGACAGAACGAATCATTCCCCCTCATTAACGTAAACTGCTTTTCCGCCGTTTACGAGAATTTCGGAAACTTTTTGTGGAAGATTTGCTATATCGCCAAGCTTGAACGGACCCATTTTTTTCTCTTCAGGACCCATAAATTCGGCTGTATCCTGGGTAAAGCGGACTAGTTGGTTTTTTAAATCTTTCCCTTCAGCAAGGCCGCTTAAGACTGTATCAAGCAGTTTTTCGTCTGTTTCCAGTTCTTTAAGTATAGAGTCAAAAAGCCTTTTTTCCGCATCAGTCATATTTTCAGAATCCCGTTTGCTGATGCCGGTTTTAGATGCAAGAAAAGCGATATTAATCACCTTTTTCTGCCTTCTTGTTATTATCTCCCGGAGGATAGTGATTGCATTTTCAAGCTGTTTCTTGGTCTTTATTATGGCCTCGTTAAAAAGCTCGTCATTCTTCTCGGCAATCTTCTTTTTGTCACGGAAATAAGAAGAAACTTCCGCAAAGAACCCTTTAGGGAGAGTTTGAAGCTGCTCACTGTATTTCTCCTTCCTCAGAATTTCATAAAGCTCTGCATAAGTAATCATAAAAACGGACAATTTTGAACGTATTTAACTTTTATTGTTGTCACAAAAGATATTTGTTAAGAACAGTAAAAACCTCAAAGACTATTGTGCAAGATTCATAAGCTCTTTAGCGTATTTTTTTCCAAAACCGCCCTTAGCACAGCTCTTCTCATCAAACCTTTTAACTTTGTCTTTTCCGCTACCGTAGATTAAAAAGGGCACCAGGTCTGCAGAATGCCTCTTCAAATCAGATGGAGTAGCATGATCCGAAGTGACAAGAAGCTTGGGGTTTTTCTTCTTAAGGAAGCTGAATAAAATCTCGTCGATCATTTCAAGCATTTTCTTTTTGTGAACAGGCATTCCATCATGGCCTGGAATGTCCGTTTCCTTTATGTGGATATAGAACGAGTCAAATTCGTCCCATTTCTCATCCAACTTTTTCTTGACGAAATCAAGGTAAACCCGAAGATTATGATAAAGATTCTTGTAAACATTAGCCGTGGACATTTCTGGGTGAGGATATTTTATGGCCTGCATCCCGGAAAGCTTAGCGAGGGCGATCTCAAGCGGCATTATTGAAAAAGCCAGCCATTTCCCGCTTTTCTTTGGAAGATCGGGAAGTTCTACTCCGGCATCCCTCAAAAGGAGGATATTCGCGGGAGGAAGCCCGTTGGCTTCTCTGGAAATGTTAAGAGGGTGTTTTTTCAAAACCCTGTAGCTCTGGTCGGTAAAGTTATTCAATAAATTTGCAGTTATCTGGGTAATTTCTTCATCATCAAGGGCCTTGGACTGAGTCACGACATTTTTCCCTTTTACGGCCACGGCAATTCTTCCCATCTTAGTATATCCTGGATCCGTATTTGTGACATTATCAGAAAAACTGCCCTTGACAACCAAAACCCCTCTGTGCTCGATTGTATGTTTGAAGATAAAAGGAAATCTCAGTCTGACATTTTTATTTATAGACTTCGTAAGCATCGCAGCCTCGGTATTTGTCAAAGTTCTCCCGACTCTCCTGTCAACAAGCTTACCATCTTTTACTGTTGCAAAATTTGCCCTGACCGCAAGGTCTCCGATCTTAAGAGGAATTCCTGCCCCATAAGCTTCAAGAGGACCGCGGCCGGTAAAATATTTTTCGGGATCATAACCAAGTATTGCCATCAAAGCAGAATCAGATTCGGGTGCAACCCCTTTCTTTATGGGAATATGCGCTCCGGTCTTGCCGTTTTCTGCAAACCAATCCAGATTGGGTTTAAATGCAACTTCAAAAGGAGTCCTATCCTGAAGCTCTTTAGAAGGCCTGTCGGCAGCGCCGTCAAGGACTACAAGTACAAACTTCTTGCTTCCTTTAGCCATCTCTTTCTGAACAATGCGACTTTTATTAACTTTTCGCGCTTGCAGGATAACTTTTAAATAAGCCTTCCCGCTCATTAAAATATGTTCAATTTCTTCAAAGAAAAAATAAAGAAGGCTTTTGAGAAAATAAAGGGTACTGAAGAAGACTTAGAAGAAGAATCCAAGGAGGCTAAGAAAGAGATTAAGGAAGAAAAAAAGAAGGTTGAAAAGCTCAAGAAGGAAGAAAAAGGACTCAAAAAAGAGGAAAAGAAGAAGGAAAAAGAGGCTAAAGAAGCTGAAAAGAGCAAGAAAGAAGAGATAAAAGAGGACATTAAGGAGATCAAAGAAGAAGTAAAAAAGGTAGAGGAAAAAAAGGAGGAAAGGATTGGCATTCTCGGAAGGATCAAGGAAAGGCTTATTACATCGACCCTCACGCAGGAAGGATTTGAAGAGCTTTTCGAGCCATTAGAGCTAGCATTAATCGAAAACAACTTCTCGATAAAGATCATAAGAAAGCTAAAAGAAAGGCTTGAGAAAGAGCTTGTTGAAAAGCCTTTCAAAAAAAGCGAAGTTGAATCAAAAATTAAAGAAGAGTTGAAAAATGTTATAAGGAATTCAATAATCGAGCCTTTCGACCTTATAGAAAAGATAAGGGAAAAGAAGGATAAGCCATTCACAATAGTTTTCTTCGGAATAAATGGTGCGGGAAAGACGACAACCATTGCTAAGATAGCTCATAGGCTTCATCAAAATAAAATGAAATGCGTTTTAGCGGCAGCAGACACATTTAGAGCAGCAAGCATTGAGCAGCTGGAAAAGCATGCCCAAAAACTCGATGTCAAGGTGGTCAAACATGATTATGGTGCAGACCCTGCAGCAGTTGCTTTTGATGCGATCGCCCATGCAAGATCAAAGAATATTGATGTTGTCTTGATAGACACTGCAGGAAGAATGCACACAAAAACTGATTTGATGAAAGAGATGGAAAAAATATGCAGAGTTGCAAAGCCGGATTTGAAAATCTTCGTTGGAGAAGCCATAACTGGCAGCGACTTATTGGAGCAGCTTAGCAAATTTAATGATTCTATAGGGATAGATGCCGCAATCCTTACAAAGGCAGATGTAGATGAAAAAGGTGGAGCTTTAATCAGTGTAGGAGAAGTAACCGGAAAACCAATAATCTTCCTGGGGATGGGCCAGGAATACGGAGATCTAAAAATCCTGGATAAAGAAAAAATCTTAGAAAGCTTATTCTGATAATGATTGTAACTTGATCACAATATAATCACCATATAAAACCTTAAAAATGGATTTTTACTGATAAAAATATGTCTGATACAAGATATAAATGCGAAAAATGCAATTTTGGGTGGGCTTCAAAATCTGGAGAGGTTCCAAAAAGATGCCCCTATTGTGGGAAAGCAGATAACTTCGGTCCGGCAAATGCGGATGCTTCATTCATAGATGTCGAAGATATGTTAAAGTAAACGGGAAAGCAGTTTACTTTTACAACTCGGAAAAGGTTCTAAAAGTTTAAATACAATAGGATTTCTAGAAGATTATGGCTGAAAAACTCACATGCAGTATGTGCAATTTTAAATGGACTTCTTCAACGGGAAAGGTTCCGGTAAGATGCCCTTACTGCGGAAGGGATGGAACAGTCATGGACTTGGAAGGGACACAGGCCAAATTCTTAGATGTAGATGATCTTTTGAAGTAAAGATAAATTCCTTCTTTGCAAAAGACTTATTAAACCTTAATTTAAACACCTTATTATAGAACCTTAGATCAGATGGTACTTGAAAAACTCGGGAATGTATTGAAGAGCACGATGAAAAAGATAGCAGATGCTATCTTCGTAGACAAGGCCCTAGTCGAGGGGATCATCAAGGACCTAAAGTACTCCCTTCTTGAAGCAGATGTAAATCCTGCTTTGATCAGCGATCTTGCAGAAAAAATAAGAAAAACTGCCCTTGACGAAAAAACCAAGCTCGACAGGAAAGAACAGCTTATCAAATTAATCCATGATGAAATGGTTAACCTTCTTGGAAAAGAGAAATACGACCTTCCAACAGGCGCCCAAAAGCCACTCAAAGTAATGTTCCTCGGGCTTTACGGTTCAGGAAAAACAACTACTATCGGAAAACTGGGAATGTATTACTCTAAGAGGGGCTTCAAAACCTGCCTTATAGGCCTTGATGTCCATAGGCCAGCCGCTCCAGAGCAACTCGAACAGATTGCCCAAAAGGCAAAACTTCCCGTGTTCATAAACAAAACAGAAAAATCTGCAATTAAGATTTGGAAGGAGTTTGAAGATAAGATAAAGAAATATGATCTTGTCTTAATAGACACTGCTGGAAGAGATGTTCTAGACAAGGAACTTATAAAAGAGCTTGAGGATCTCAACAAAACTATCAACCCTGCCCAAAAAATCCTCGTTATCCCTGCAGACATCGGCCAGACCGCAAAAAAGCAAGCCTCTGAATTCCAAAAATCTGTTGGAATTAACGGAGTCATAATCACAAGAATGGACGGCACTGCAAAAGCAGGCGGTGCCTTAACGGCCTGTGCAGAAACTAATGCTCCAGTATTATTTGTGGGAACCGGTGAAAAGCCCCAGGACATAGAAACTTTCAATCCTACAGCTTTTGTCTCAAGGCTTTTAGGAATGGGAGATTTAGAAGCGCTTTTAGAGAAAGCGAATCAAGCAATCGAAAAAGAAAAAGCAGAGAAGCTGGAAAAAAGCTTGGCAGAGGGAAAATTCTCTCTCCTAGAATTCTATGATCAGATAAAGGGAATGCAAAGCATGGGGCCTCTTGGAAAGATAATGGAGCTTATTCCAGGACTAGGTGGGGCAAAGATGCCTGAAGGCCTTTTAGATGTTCAGGAGAAGAAGCTGAAAAAATGGAAGGCTGCAATGGACAGTATGACTCAAACAGAAATAGAAGATCCAGATTCCATAGAAAGCAAAAGGATAACAAGAATCGCTAAGGGTTCGGGCACTTCTCCAGGAGAGATCAAAGAAATGTTAAGCCAATACAAAGTAGTCAAACAATTTGCAGCAAAAGGAAAGGGGATGGACCTTTCACAGATGCAAAATCCCCAAGATTTGATGAGAAATATGGGTGCAAAGCAGCTTAGAAAGCTGGCAAAGAAGTATAAAGGCCAGCTACCGATTTAATTGGGAATAACACTCATTAATTCTCCAACATTCTTTATGTCATAATCTGACTTAACCTTATGGTCTTCCTCTTTGCGGTTTCCAGTTCTTACCCTAATTGTTTTTAACCCTATATTTTGGCCTGCGATAATATCTGATTCAAGGTCTCCAACCATATAGCTGCCTGTAGTGTCAATATTATGTTCTTGAATCATTTTTTCTATGAGCCTAGTTGCAGGTTTTTTATCTGGGCAAAGATTATTCTTATCTCTTTCATGCTCACAATAACCATAGCCTGCAAATTCGACCCCTTTTTCAGAATATTTCCTTAAAACAGATTTGAAAACATCTTCTACCTCTTGTATTGACATCCTGCCCTTAGCAACCCATGGTTGAGATGAAACTATAAAAAGCTTATAGCCCATATTCTGGGCTTGAGCTAAAGCATTATAACTGAATGAGTAAATATCCCCTTTAGGAATAACTTCTGGAGCACCCTCATCGCTCACAAGAGTGGCATCCTTATCAAAAAAGATTGCTTTGTTCATAGGCATCCCAAGAAGATTTTTGACATGAGACTGCATCACTAGATTTATTGCTTCTGGCCTGCCGTTAGTATTCACATACTTTACATTGGAGAATCTTTCTCCAAGCTCGAGGTAAAGATCTCTCTGCCTTGTAAGCATTTCAAGATTTTCTCCAGGGCTAATCGGTTCGCCAGTTTCCTCATGGCGTTTCCTTATCCTTTCCATTGCAATTTCTGGATCACAGATTAAAACTAAAGATAATTCTGGTTTCCGATAATGAGTGTGTCTCGAAACAAGATATTCTAAATCAAATCCTTCTATCTGCTGTATAACTAAAGAAGACAAATATCCCCGATTATTGAGTATCAAATTTCCTTCTTCCTTAAGCAAAGGCCTCATGTCTTGCTCAGAAAGCTTCCAACGCCCCTTCATAAAAAGCTCGAAGCATCGACGTTTATCAAAATCCGGCTGTCTCCGCAAGGCCTTTATTTCTTCCCTAAAATAATGCGGCTCCCGAAATTGATGGACCTTATAACTGGTATTTGAAGTTAGAAAATTAGAGAGATCTTCAACACGTTTATCTTTTCCGCTCCCACTGATCCCTTCGACTAGAATGAATTGGGATTTCATCTTTACTTGCCTGTTCCCGTTCCTCTTGGAGCACCGCATCCAAGAATCCCGAAATCCCGGTATAAATCATAAGAATCTTTTCTTCGATAATCCTTTTTTTCTTCATTAGTTTTTGGAATTTCCTGGACGATCTTTACGTCTTTCCACTCATTTGCTAGGGCATAAAAAGGGCATTCTGGCGGGATGCCCTGCACATGCAACACATTTACTGAATTTTCTAAGTATCGTGCAAGGGAAATTCTATGCAACCCATCAACAACAATATTCATCTTAACTTCTATGGGGTGATCATATTTTATGTCTCCACGAGTATCATGATAGATCATTTTCTCCTCGCTAACTTCAACAATAGGGGGAATTAGCATATGCACTTCTCCATTTATGTCTAACTCATATCCTCCCGTGAGTTTAAGGGGATCTATGCCATGTTCTCCTAGAAGATGAAGCCTCATGTCTCTCAAAGATTCTAATCTATCTTGCAAAAGGTATTTGCTTCCGGGATTCAATTCTGTCCAAAACATCTCTCTTAAAACAATTCGAGCTTTTTGATAAGGAAATACTTTTGGGGAGTTGGGATCTTTAGATTTAAGAGGGACTGACCTGACTTCACTTATGAGTTTTTCGAGAGGAATGTGTTTTCGGACTAAGACTTTCATTTTAAAATTGTGCTACTTCGTTTTGAATTGTACCAGGCCTTGGCATCTTTAAGATTGATTAAATGTGCGGGATAGTCTTCATGATGTGTTCTGAACAATCTTCCAAACTCGGGCATCCTTTGAGTATCTTCCCTTGCAATATCTAAGGCGACTCTTTTGTATGAGCTTATTGCTCCATCTCTGGATCTCAGCTCGGATACAAAAAGATCCTGGCCGAACTGCCAGCTGTAAAGTCTTCTAAATCTGAATGCAAATGGAACCATTAGCTGAGCCACATTTGGATCACAGCCATCATCGACAATTCTTCTATAAGTTTTATCGACTTTTTGCATCAAAAATTGGAATTCGTCTTGAAGCCCCATTTCAAAGAATAAATCAGGAGTCTCAGCACCATGATATGTAGATAACAATTGTTTTGATTTTGTTCCCCTTCTGTGCCTCTGAAGATCTCTGTCGCCGCCATAGTCTATCAAAGTTTCCCTCATCAGACCGCCATGAAGCAGCTCTAAAGGATCTGCATCGAATCTGCCCCTAAGCCTTAAAACCGTATCGACAACATGGGTTATATCAGTCGGGTTCTTTGCAAAGTGGTTGTAAAGCTGTTTTATAGAGCAATGAGAATAGGGGAAAACTAAAGAAGCGGCCAATTGTGCGTCATTGTATGAAGGAATAACATGGTCAACAAAATTTGTTCTCGAAGTTATTTCATAGGATTTGGTTCTTTCATCTTCAACCCTAGACATCACAAAGTCAGTTAGTTCTTGCCTCAAACCAATAAGAAAATCGTTTCTGCCCGCATGAGTATTCTTTCCAAGAAGTGTTGGGAGAACTTTTCTTCCTTCAACCAACAAATTTTCTCCAAGATTTCTTGCAGTTATCAATGGTGAAGACAAAAGAGTCGTTAGATCCTCCTCCAGGGTCCTGGCATCACTCGCTACAGCCATCGAAGTCGTTATTGCCGGGAAAAGAAGATACCTCGTGAAATCAAATACTGTTTTTCTCGCATATTTAGGATAACCCTCTTCTCTTTCTTTGTAAATCTTGGCTTTTTTTTCCTCAAGATCTTTATCGCTGAAAACTCTTTCAGGATCCTTTCTTAATTCTTTCTTTTTCCATTCTACAACCCCTTCTTCAATACTTTCAGGAGTAAGCCAAAATTCTCTGAACGCCTGATTAGTAGGGTGCTTCTCAATATAATCTGTGCAGCGATCAGTGAAGTTTACATAAGCATCGCTCAAGAGCCTTATGGTTTCAAGAATTTGATCTGCATGCTTAGATCCTTTTATATCCGGATTGTCTTCAGCCCTCTTAAGAACCTTCGTACGATCGATATACCTAGTAGACACAACTTGGGGCCTATCTTTTGGATTTTGAGTCACATTTTTGCCATCCAAGTCTGTAATGTTTTCTGCATGATAAAGCACATTCGCACCGTCTTTTATAGAGCCATCACCATAACTCCTTATGGCCTCATCCCTTTCTTCCGAAGTATAGGATATTCCAAGAGACCAATCAGTATGGAATCTTGCACTTTCACTCTTTAAGGCTGCCCCGATAGATGGCCCTTCTTTTACTCTTCCATTTTCTTTTATCCTTTGCACGAGATCTCGAGCCATAGCAGGGTTTTTATCTAATGATTCCAAAAATTTTGCTTGATAAGGTTTGTCGCTTCTGCTAAATTTTGCGGCAAGAGTTGCTTGCTCCTCGGGACCGAATTCTTCTGAAGGGATAACAAAAGAGATATCTGCGAAAGGTGATGTAAACGATCTAGAAAGTATGATTCTTTCCTCTTCTTCACTAAGGTTTTTTGTAAATCTCCCCATTTTAGCCCTCTTTTTATTCCACAATTTATCAAATTTACTATTTAAATAATTATAATCGCCAGAATGATTTTTTTATAATATCTTTTCCAGAACATCCTTGAGTAATCTTTATAAGAAGCGGCCCATTACCAATATAAAGATGGTGATTAGAAGGGTCCGTAAGAGGACCGGAGAAACTGTAGCATTTAATTCTTGGAAGATTACGGCCGCAATAGAGAAAGCTATGAAGGCTGTCGGTGAGCACGACAGAAAAGAAGCAAGAGTTTTAACAGATGGAGTTGTCAAATCGCTTGGAGAAAGGGAAAAATCCTTCTTCAAAGGCATTCCGGGAATAGAGGACATCCAGAATATTGTTGAGCAGGCATTAATGCGATCAAAATTCCAAAGAACGGCCAAAGCTTACCTGCTTTACAGAAAATCCAGGGCGCATGCCCGAGAGTTAAGAGAGTATTTCAAAATTAAAGATGATCTCAAACTGGATGTCAATGCAATCAAAGTCCTTCAGGAGAGGTATCTCCTAAAAAATGAGAAAGGTGAGATAATCGAAACTCCAACAGAACTCTTCAAAAGGGTTGCAAGAGCAGTCGCCCATGTTGATAAGTATTATGGAGAGAACATAGATCATGTAAAAGAGATTGAAAAAGAATTTTTTAATGCAATGAAAAACCTCGAATTCATGCCCAATACCCCCACACTTTTCAACGCAGAAACAGAATTGGGCCAGTTGTCTGCCTGCTTCACCGAAGAGCAACCAATCATGACTTCACAAGGGATAAAACCCATCAAAGAGATAAAAGTTGGAGATTTAGTATTAACTGCTTCAGGCAAATTTTCGATAGTTAATAAAACAATGCAAAGAATGGCCAAAAGCAGATATAAGATTAATGTGTTAAAACTACCAAGTTCAACTTTATCCGTTACTGGAGATCACCCCATTCTGGCCCTAAAAGGGAATAAACCCTCATGGGTGATGGTTAAGGATCTAAAAGAGGGAGATTTTGTAGCAATATCCTATCCGAGAGAAACACAGGATTTAGAAGAAATAGAGCTAATAGACTTCCTATCAGATAAAAGATTCTTTGTAAAAGAGAATCTTATCTACAGAAAAAATACTGATTCTAGATTAAGATCTGGAGAAGTAAGCAAACAAGTCAAACCAGTTAAGAACAGAATAGTTGTGGACGAAGAGCTATTGAGACTTTTAGGCTATTTTGCAAGTGAAGGAGATATTGACGGTAAAGATTGTATCCGGTTTACTTTCTCAAACAAGGAAACAGTATATGCCCAGGATGTTATCGAGATCTTAAAAGAAAAGTTCAATATATCTTCCAAAATAGAAAGCTCAAATTTTGGAAACTGGATAAATGTTAGAGCTAATTCTTTAATTCTCTGTGAATTATTTGAAAAAATAATCGGGAAAGGATTTAACAAAAAAGTCGTACCATCATGGATTTTAAAATTGCCAAAAGAAAAGCAAAAAGGATTTATTATCGGCGCGTTCAGAGGAGATTCAACTTTATTTTTGAACAAACATGTGCACAATGCAAGGTTAGTTATGTCTAATGTTAATTTAGTATATGCTGTTTGGGTAATGTTGATGAGGAGAGGCGTGGTACCTAGCTTTAGAAAGGAAAAGGTACCCGCTCTTGGGAGAACAAACCCTTATTCTTGTTTAATAAAGTCTGCTGAAAGTAAAAGGTTGATGGAAGAGATTTATTTAAAAAGAGTGGATAGCCCGACACAAGCCAGCATGCAAAGAATATCAGAGAAACTGATCGGCGATACAGTATTTTTGCCTATAAAAAGCATAGAATATGTAGAAGAAGAGGCATTAGTTTATAACTTTGAGGTGGAGGGAGAACACACTTACGTAGCGAATTGTGTTGCAGTACATAACTGCTTTGTCCTCCCCATAGATGATAGTCTTGAAAGCATTTTTACGACACTTAAGCATACTGCCACTATACAGCAAAGCGGCGGCGGTACGGGTTTTTCATTTTCCCAGCTGAGGCCAAAAGGAGACATGGTAAAAAGCACTAAAGGTACCGCATCCGGGCCAGTTTCATTCATAAAGATTTATGATCAAACAACAGAGGTAATCAAACAGGGGGGAAAGAGACGCGGGGCGAACATGGCAATACTCCATGTAAGCCATCCAGACATCCTTGAATTTGTAACTGCAAAAAAAGGTTCAAAACATCTTAGCAACTTCAATATTTCAGTTGCGGCCGATGACAAATTTATGAAAGCTGTGATCAAAGGAAAAAAATATCCTCTGATAAATCCAAGAATGGGAGAGATCGTTAATAAGATTGATGCTAAAGAGCTGTTTAATTTTATTGCACAAAATGCCTGGGAAACAGGAGACCCGGGCATGATATTCATAGATGAGATAAATAAATATAATCCTGTTCTAAAAACTGTTGGGAAAATAGAAGCCACAAATCCTTGCGGAGAGGTCCCGCTTCTCCCATATGAATCTTGCAATCTCGGTTCGATTAACCTTTCAAAAGTTTATGATGAAAAAAGTAAAGATATAGATTGGGGTAAGTTATGCCATCTGGTTAGATTGGGGATTCATTTCTTAGACAATGTAATTGATGCTAATAGGTATCCTATTCCGGAGCTTGAAAAAGCCGCAAAAGAGAACAGAAGAATTGGCCTGGGAGTGATGGGGTTTGCAGATCTTCTGATAAAAATAGGGATTCCTTACAATTCTCCTGAAACAATCAAACTTGCAGAGAAAATAGCGAAATTTATTTCTGATGAAGCAGATAAGAGAAGTATAGAGCTTGCAAATGAAAGGGGATCTTTCCCAAACTTTAAGGGCTCAGCTCTTGAAAAAAAATTTAAGGCAATCAGAAACGTTGCAAGAACAACAATTGCTCCTACAGGAACTATCTCAATAATCTCGGGTTGCTCGTCTGGAATTGAGCCCCTATTTGCAGTAGCCTTTATGAGGGAAGTTCTTGGAGGCAAACACTTGTTTGAAGTAAATAAAGAGTTCCAAAGCATATTGCTAAAAGAAGGGCTTTATGATGACAAGTTATTAGATAAAATCGCAAAACAGGGAAACCTTAAGGGAATAAAGCTTCCTAAAGAGATTAAAGATCTTTTTGTGACTGCCTTAGAGATTTCTCCAGAGCACCATATAAAAATCCAGGCAGCATTTCAAAAATACACAGATAATGCAGTGAGCAAGACGATTAACCTTCCAAACTCTGCAAAGCCTAAAGACATTGCGGCAGCTTACCTTTTGGCCTACAAGCTAAAATGCAAGGGAATAACTGTCTACAGATATGGGAGCAAGCCTTCCCAAGTCCTTTATCTTGGAGAAGGAAAGAAGTATACCAAAGCGAATATAGACTTTAGCGGTGGGACTTGCATCGGAAAAGTCTGCACTTTCTAAAAGTTAGAAATTTCCTTAACTACCGATAGGTTAATAAAGGCAAAATTTTTGCCTTCGGGATGTCAATAGACCAAAGAGTAGAAAGAGATAAAAGTTTGGTTCTAAAGCCAGGATATGCTATCCAAGTAAAAAGCGATGGTTTATCTGTAGTGCCTACACAAGACACTCGACAGAGAGAGTATAACCACGATGTTAGGAAAGTTATTGGCGATAAATTAGCCATAACTGCCCGAAGGTACATCGGTGGAAAATCTGTAGAGGTAAAAGGCACCATAGGTTTAGAATATGTGGCAAATTACTGCTTCAATTAAATTACTTTCTAACAAAATTTATAACTGAAGATTTGCTTAGTTAGGCATGGAAAAAGAAAAGATTATAGCAAAAGGAGCCGAAGCAGTCCTAATACATAAGGGAGATTCATTGATCAAACGCAGGGTGAGTAAAGGTTACCGCCATCCCGAACTGGATAAATGGATAAGAACTAGGAGAACAAGAAGGGAATCAAAGATTCTTGATAAGGTTAGCAAAACCATAAACTCCCCAAAACTCCTTAATTCGGATGAAGCAAAAACTGAGATCGAAATGCAGTTTGTTGGAGGAAAAGTCTTGAGCGACAATCTTGATAAGCTTTCAAAAAAAGATTCTTTGAAAATCTGCTTTGATATCGGCAGCGAAATCGGCCTTCTCCACAGCATGGACATAATCCATGGAGACTTAACTACGAGCAATATGATTCTTAACGGTGAAAAAATTTCTTTGATTGATTTTGGCCTCGGTTTCCACTCTGCAAGAGCTGAAGATAAAGCCGTTGATCTTAAGCTTCTAAAGGAGGCAATGAAAAGTAAACACTACAAAAACTGGGAAGATTATTTCAACCAAGTCCTCAAAGGATATAAGGTCACAAGCAAAGAAGAAAGCAAAGTTTTCGAGCAGTTAAAAAAGGTTGAAGGCAGAGGCAGATATAAGGGAAAGAAGAAAGAAAATTATTGAATTCTGAGTCCAAGAAAGCTTTAAAAGTCGAACAACTTTTTCTCAATTATAGCCCCATAGTACAGCGGTCCAGTATGCGGGTCTTTGGAACCTGTGACCCCGGTTCGAATCCGGGTGGGGCTATTATTTTCATATTTTCAAAAAATGAACCGAATGTTAAAAGAGATGGCTGAAGATGCTAAAGCTTTAGGAGGAATACCTTTTTTTATTATCTCGATTCTTTTCACGCTGGCAACAGGGTACATAGATCTTGCCATAAAATTATCTCTAGGATTCATTCTCTGCTATATAATCGCAGCCCCCTTCAGGCTTTTTCTTCCAATGAAGCGCCCCGAAAAGAGGCCTGAGAGAAATATCTTTGAAAAATTCGATAAGGCAGGTTTCCCAAGCCTGCACACAATGAGAGTTGTCGTACTTTTAGGGATCTTGGCGACAGTCTTCAGTTCAACCCCTGCATGGATTTTATTTTTAGGGATAGCAGTAGTTGTTGCAGTTTCTAAAATTGCAATAAAACACCACTATTTAAGAGATATTTGGGGCGGAGCAATAATCGGGATAATAATTGTTTTACTTCTGGGTCGATTCTAAAGGAAATAAAAGAATGGACTACTGACACTGTGATCCTTACTGATGCAGCTAAGAATAAATAAAAAAAGAAAGAGAAAAAGAGTTTTAAAAATAAAAATTAAAAGGTAAACGTTCTTCCAAGAAGCTTAACTTTCTTGATTAAACTTCTTTAGAAAAGAAGTTTACTTGCAGTGCGGGCACATTGGCCAAGCCCACTTCAAAAGTCCGCCCAATGCCAAAAGTCCGCCCACAACCATCCATGGGTCCCATGCAGGGTAAGCCCATCTGGCTGCAAGCAAAAGAAGGCCTCCTACGAGGGCCTTTCCGCCGTGACATCTGCCGCACATGCCTCCCATGCACATTTTAGACATATCGCCTTTCATTGCCATAATCATAACCTCCTTATTTTACCGAAGATAAGGGCCTATTTATACTCTTCGATGGTTGCTTTGAGATGCAACTCTTATCTTGGGAGTATCATGCAAAAAGGTTTATAAACAGTTATTATTAGGTGTTAACATGGCTAAAAAGAAAGAAGCTAAAACCCCTGTTAAAGAAGCAGGAAAGAAGCTTTCTAAGGAAGAAGCTGAAAAAGTAATAGTGGAGCTTGCAAAGAAAGACACGCCTTCAGCTAAAATAGGCCTAATTCTCAAAAAAGAGCATGGTATAAATAAGGCTAAAGATGAGGTGGGTAGCATAAACAAGATCCTAGCCAAAAATAAAATAAAAAGATTTCCAGAAGAACTTCAAAACCTCATAAATAAAGCTCAAAAATTAAGAAAACATGTTTCAGACAACCATAAAGACCAGGTTTCAAAGAGAGGTTTACTTATAACTGAAGCCAAAATAAGAAAGCTTGCTGCTTATTTTAGGAAGAGGGGAACAATAGAGCCTACTTGGGAATATAAAACTGCATAAGATATCCCAAACATTTTATTCTGCATAAAAATATTTGTTAAAAATAACGACAGTAAAAATTCCTGTTTTTCTTAAAAATTTTAGGAAAATCTGCAATCACACATCAGTGATTGCAAGGATATAAAAAGGTTTTTTTCTTGAAAAAAGAATCTAAAGATAGAAAGAGGAAAAAATGTTAGAATCTATAAAGAAATCTGCAGAAGAATTTAAGAAAACTTCAGGATTTGTAAGGATTCTAACCCACCATGACACTGGAGGAATAACCGCTGGCGCGATAATTGCTCGGGCAATGCAGCGAGAAGATAGGAGTTTTAGAGTAAGTGTTTTAAAGCAGCTCGATAGAGAAGCGATAGATGAACTGAAAAATGAAGAAAATGAGGTTACATTTTTCCTCGATTTTGGATCCTCTTCTTTGGATGAAATAAAAGAGCTTAATTCTAAAGTAATCATACTTGATAACCACGAAATCAGCGGGGAAGTCCCGAAAGGGGTTACACTCATAAACCCCCATATTTTTGATGGTGAAGAGATAAACTCTTCAGCCCTTGCATACCTATTTGCAAAGGAGCTGAACCCAATAAACTCGGATTTCGGCGAGTTATCTGTACTTGGAATGGTAGGAGATTATGGGGATTTGTCCGGTCTTGGAGAGCTTTCCCAGAATATAATCAAGGAATCTGAGGGCGTAACAATCAAAAAAAGCCTTCTCCTTTTCCCGGCAACAAGGCCGATACATAAAGCCCTTGAATTTAGCTCAAAAGTTTATATCCCTGGAGTGAGCGGCTCGTCTGAAGGCGTTTTGAAACTGCTTAAGGAAGCTAAGATAGACATCAAAAATGAAGGAGAGTATAGAACTCTTTTAGATTTAACGCAAGAAGAGACAAACAACCTCATAGACTGCATCTCAAAAAGAACCGCAGATGTGGATTCAATGAAAAGTGCTTTTGGGTTTATCTATTTGGTTAAATTCTTCAACCATTTGGAAGATGCCAGAGAATTAAGCATGCAGCTGAATGCTTGTGGGAAGCTGGGCCATGGAGATCTTGCAATAGCTTTTTGCATGGGCAGCAAAAAAGCCAAATTCTTTGCGGAAAATGTCTACATCACTTACAAACACTTGCTCCTCTCAGCATTGAAATGGATAAACATCAATGATAAGATTGAAGGAGAGGGTTATGTAATAATCGATGCGGGCCAAGAGATAAAAGACACGATATTAGGGACAACTCTTTCAATATTGGCTGCCTCATTTACTTATCCCCCCGGAACAGTCTTAGTGGGGATGTCTCTTACGGCAGATAAAAGAATAAAGATATCCGCAAGGATAACCGGTAGAGAACGCAAGGATATCAACTTGCAAAGAGTAATTGAGCCCATTGCCCGTTCTCTCGGGGGAGAAGGCGGCGGACACCAAACCGCAGCAGGGGCAACAATCCCTTTGGAAAAGCAATCTGAATTCTTAGAGATTATCAAGAAGGACCTCGAGGTTAGAAATACTCTTCCTCAAATGAACTGATTCTAAATCAACAGGTTTAAAAAAGACTTCTAACCCATTTAAATATGGCCGAAGATAAATTTCCAGAAGAAGGAGAAATAGTCCTTTGTACCGTAAAAGAGATACATGGCACAACAGTATTCGTAACTGTCGAAAAATACAATAAAACAGGGGTGATTGCCACTTCAGAAATTGCCCCGGGTAGAATAAGAAACATAAGAGATTACGTGGTGCCACAAAAAAAGATAGTTTGTATGGTGTTAAGGGTAGATCAAGCTAAGGGCCATATAGACCTTTCTTTAAGAAGGGTTACAAAAAGCCAGGCCCAGGAAGAGATTCAAAGATTCAAGAAAGAAAAAGAAGCCGAAACAATACTCAAAATTGTCCTTAAAGATAAATTTGAAGAAGTATTCGATAAGGTAGTCAAAAAATATTCTTCAGTATATAACGCACTGGAGGCTTCAAGAGAGGATCCTTCTATTTTGGAGGAGTTTTTAGGTAAGGAAGACTCAGCCAAAGTGCAGAAAATAGTCGCTGAAAAAATAAAAACTAAGAAGATCTCTGCAAGAGCCGAGATAAAGATAACTAGCACAGATCCTGAAGGAATTTCTGTTATAAAAAATGCATTAAATCTGAAGGATATAAAAGTAAGTTACTTGGGCGCGCCAAATTATCTCCTTATCTCAGAAGACAAAGACCATAAAGTTGCAAACAAAAAACTGGAGAATGCTATCCAAAAAATAACTGAAAGTTTGAAGAAATCTGGGTCAAAAGTTGAAGTTATAGAGCAATAATCCGAGATAATTAAAAATGATTAAGTATTGTGATTCTTGTAGGAGATATACATTAAAAGATTCCTGCCCAAAATGCGGAAAAGAAACTTCCCCTAAAAATTATAAATTCAGGTTTAAATGGTTTAAAAAAGAAGGGTTAAATGAAGAGACTATTTCTCAATAGCTAATATTTCTCCGCTGTCTACATCAATTATAACATCTGTCTCTACACCATCTGAATCGGCAATTATTTCTACAACATAAGCAGGTTTCCCAAATTTAGTTTCGATTGCAGTATCTGTAATCCTGCCAGGAACAGCTGCTAAAGCAATTTCTTTTGCTCTTTCTTCAGTCACTTTTGTCTCAAGTTTCTCTGCTTCTTTAACTCCGGATTCTACCTGTTTTTCGCATTGAGCTATAGCTCCTTGCATAACTCCTTCTGCAGCATATTGGTCTGGAAGAGAAATGCATTTGGCTCCTTCTAAGTCTATCTCAAGAAGCTCTACTCTCTCTTTATCCTCTTCCTCCAAAACTGTTGCTCCGGCAACAGAGCAGTGATATTTGTAAGCAGTAGCGCTGAATAAAGGAGACCATTCAAAGATTTTGACACAGTCTTTGTAGTTTCCAGCAGGAACTGAAACTTCAACCATTACACCCTCAACCCTTCCAATATCTTCCGCAAGATCTTTATAATATTCTTGCCGGTATTCCTCTCCGACTTTAGGATTGGCCTTCATCCATATTCCTGGTTTAGCCCCGTTGACACCAGATAGCCATGCACCTTCATGATCCACCAACTTTCCACCGGCATAATTATCGACATGTTCCCCAAAATACCACACATTACCTTCCTTGTCTTGTGCGATATAATCTCTTGTATCTTCGATAAGCTCCCCGTCAAGGTAGACTCTATCCCAGAATACAAGTGTCTCCACGCCAGAAACATTCCTTGTCCAACCAGGAATCAAAATTTCTATCCGTTCAACACCCTCTTCCTTTTTGGCTTCATAAATCATCTTTTTTCCGACAGGCATGCTGAAATAAGGATTTGTAATCTCAGAGGTAAAATCAGAGGGATTTATTAAAGGAGAATATTCTGCATCCAGATCATAAGTGCTTGCCCGATCTATTTTCCCGGGACATCCGCTTATTCCAGAAACAATTACGATTGCGAATAACAACAGAATCAAATGTTTGTTCAAAGATATCCCTGCCATTTATAGCGTCCAAATTAAGGCACGATATTTATCGCTTTAGAAGTGGATTGCACGTATTTATATCTTAAAACAATTCCTAAAGGCGAAGCATAATTTTCTTCTCCACTCAAAGTCTTTTCACAGACAACTGTTCCAAGGCTTGCACTACCTACAAGGGAGTCAGTAGGGGCGTAAGGAGGAGTATTGCTCAAAAGCTTGCATGAAAATCCTTCTTTCTCCCTTTCATGAATTCTTACTTCGACATCTACTTTATCTTTTTTGAAAGATTCGGAGATGGATTGCAGCTTATCACAATCAGTGTCCTTAAGATAAACTTGCCCGTCTAGCTTATTTTCTATCGTGAAGGTTATTCTGAGCCTATTTCCGGTTAATTCTTCCTTAAGACTTGTTATTTGTATTGGTGCCACACTATTTGAGCTTGAAGTGATCTTTTCTCCGCCAACATCGCATACCCTTGAATCATTCTTTGCTGAGAGGCATAAACTGGCTTGAGCAGTAGTTCCATAAGTGTAGCAAGTTGTTAAAACAAGAGGCAAGGTGAATAATGAGGGTATTTGTTCGGTGAACTTGGCGCGGTCTGCGAAGACTATCCTATATGGAGAGATACTTTGTTTTGCAAGATTATCTTCATTGGATAAGGAAGGTTTAACTCCCTCAAGACTCGGCCCTACTCCGCTCAGATAAAATTTTGCTCCCCCCTTATTTACATAGTCTCCCCCTTCATTGAGGACATCAACATAGATTGGAAATTCTTGATTAACTGTAGCGCTTATCGGAGGAGCATTATCTACAAAAGAGATTGAAAGTCCGGCAATCTTGGCTGCTTCTTCTTTTTCAGCCCCGCCAGGGCAACCATTTACTCCACTAACCAAGATCAATGATAAAGCAATCAAAAAAACGATATATGTTTTCATTTTAGTTTAAGCTGTTCCCTCTTTTTCAACTCTGAATGTTATCTTTTTGTTAACTTCCACCCCATAGATTAAATCTAAAACGAAGGGATAAGTTATCTGTTCTCTAGGTAATAGCCCCGAGCATTTTATAAATTTTGTGTTGGTTGAAGGGTCTATTTCAACATACTTTACAGCGAGTTGTGTGTAATCACATTCAAGTCTTGTTTGGCTGAATCTAGGATTAAAAATTACCCCTTTCTTAGTATAGTCTTGAGTATAGATCGAAGTATCACTTTTAGTATTTCTCATTTCAATTCCCAGCGAGACTAAGTACCCCTCTTCTCTGGGTGAAACGGTTTTCTCCATCGTCACCCTTAGTGGGGAAGGGGCTTGGGTTACTTGAAGTCTTTCGCTTTGGGGCTCAGGCACTGCAACCGGGGCGCTTGCAGAGGTCATATCTGCATACCTCATCTTTATGAAAAGATTAATATCCTGTGAAATTGGAAGTCCGACATATTTGTAAGGGCCTTCAAAGACAACATTTGTCTTCCCCACACTTACTATCTTTCCCCCTTCATAAACTGCCCCGCCAACATTAAATGCTTTGCAAGTCTCGGATTTTATTCCCCCATAAACGTCTTCTAGATCATCTCTTATGCATATCGTTCCGCCTTTCCTTAATTCTGCGCTGTTTTCTATTACGAAATTAACTGAAAAGGGTTCATTTTCCTGTATCTTCTTGCCCCGATAAATAAAATCAATTCCCTCAACTAAAGAAAAGTCAACTCCTACTCTTTGAGCTTCAGTAGTTGGCTGCCTTTGGCCATCAGTTGTAGTCCCAGGACCTCCGCCCTGAGGAGGGCATCCTTGTTGCCCGCTAACAATAAATATCGAAAGTAAAAGGAAAAGGATAAGAACTCGATAATTATTTCTGAAAGAACTTTTCAAAAAGTTTTCTCCTCTTTTTTTAACCATCTTATAAATTTCAAGGCTGTCTCAGCGAAGTCTTGAATTCGTGCTCTATGATATATGAAGCGTTTGCATTTATAAATGATCGCAAGGCAACATCTGATCTTTCCAAAACTGCGATGTTGCATAAAAAGACAAAGCCATCTGCTTTCTTGTCATTAACTGCAGAATCCAGCTTTTGACGGTCTCCGCTGAAAGTCATGCTTTCAAGAGGGGGGTTGCATCTTAGGGAATAGCTTGGAACATTGGGTGTTGAAATTCTAAGGAATTCAAGGCTTTTCATTCTCGCAGAGCTTTCCTGCCTAAAGAATTTGACAAGCAAAAGATAAGGATCAGGCCTTGCTGTAAGCGGTTGATCGTCGCCCAATTCTAAGGATAAAGAATAGGGGCTTTCTCTAAGCTGAATCGAAGGAATTTTTCCCCTTCTTTCCCCAGTACCGACATACAATTCTTGAGTGGTTTCGGTTATAAAAGGGGCTTCTGTAATTAGGGAAAGTTCTTTTCCGCCAAAAGAATTAGAGCATGTGACTGCCCTTTGCTGCTCTCCGCTACTTTTCTCAAAGGTAAGTTCGGACGGAGTAGCAGTAATAGTTACATTATCTAAAAGGCATTTTACTCTGACCCTCATTTCCTCATTAGTCCTTACTGAAACTCTTGCAGCAACATCCAAAGGAGTCTTGTTTACTGCATTAAAGAATTCAACTCTAATGTTTTTGTCAGCAGGGGCTTGCACTTTTGGTTTGGAGAAAGATAATGCTTCTTCAAATGCTTTCTGAGATTCAAGGGCTTGGCTCTTTAGCTGAAAATAAAAATTCTTTACCGGTGCAGGCAGCCAGCCGATTACCGCATCAAATGATTGCGGAATGTATGGGGCGATATTCGGCAGGAAAAATATGAAAAAGATTGTTGCTACCCCGAATATAATTGCATAAAAGAAAGCGTTCTTGACCTTATTCTCTCCCTTGCTGAAGGCCCCAAGAAAAAATCCCAAAATTGTAAGGCCTAAAACAGCCCAGTTAAAAATGGAGCTCCAAAGCCTAAGCGCAGTGGTTTCAGGAAGCGTAAAATAAAGCCCCGCAAAGAACAGCACAATTATTGTTATAGGAAGCACAAACCCTATCAGCACCCGCCTGAGCATCCTTTTTCCATAAGTTGCTTTGGCTCCAAGCTCTTGGGTATAGCCTCTAGCTTTTGCTCTTCCCCACCTCTCTATTACTGCTGCATCTCTCGGCATTTTATTTATTTTAAGATTAATTTAGCTCTATGCTTTTCAGAACAAACCCCTCTTTAGGCTGCACAGGAATTATCATAACTGAATTCTGCCCTTCTACAAGATAACTATTTATCGTTGTCGACCATTCTGTTTTTCTTGTATCAACGGAAATAGGATCTTCATCATTGAAGTATAAGGTAAGCTTTTTCTCCCCGGTGCCTTCAAAGGTAAGCTTCAATGTCACCGGCTTATCTAATCTTCCTTTTGCGACTGTGAAATGATATACAGGCCATTCTTCCTGTTCAAATCCAACATCCACCCTGACGTTTTCAATTACATAGTTTCCATCGCTGGAGAAGGTGATCTCATTGCTCTCATTGAGATATTCTCTGACATCCTTTTCATATCCGGCGCACACTTTATCATCAACAAGGAGCTTTCCATTAAATCTAAGAACAAGGTTAGATTCTGAAAGACAGTCTGTATCAAACTTAAGTATGGCCCTTTTAACCTCTCCCACTCTTCTGTTAAGATCGAATTTCTCTGTAAAGACATTATGGGTTATAGTATATTCCTCTCTCAGGTTAACCTTTCCGATGGAGTGCTCATTTGAATAAAATGGGAGCCAAGGATTGCTTGAAACAATCTCCAGAGAATTGTTTTCCTTGCTAAGAAGGCCTATCGGGATTGAAAAGTCTCTTACTCCCTCTCCCCTTATCCTAGCCACATTTTTGCCGTTAACCTTTATCTTAAGGCTTCCGCGGGCGGAATTGATGAATAAGAAAAGCCTCACTTCTCTGCCGCCTTCCTTGACATCAAAAGAAGTCTTCGCGGAGTCTGAGGAAAACCATCCGTTTCTTACTGAAACTTCATCAAAAACGGTTTGAATATCCAAAAAATCTTTTCTGAAAAGCTGAACATCTCCTAAAGTGTATCTGGTTGAGCTCTCGCTTGGAACAAGAAGCTTTGAGCCTTCATCAAGGATATTGCCTCCAATAACTCCTCCACAGCTGGCTAAATCTGGGAAAATCTTACATTTCTCGGACAGGGGCAAAAAATACCCATAAACTAGCATAACAACTATCAAACCGATTACAAGAAGCGGGACTGCCTTGACTTTTCCGTCCATATTTAAATATCCAAAGTAATCAATATAAACCTTTCGGGATAACGGAGTTAAATTTATTAATAAGTAAAAATTAGGGGAATCATGAATGATTATGCGGTCCCCCATCAAAGGAGAAGCAAAAAAGACTTAAGAAAGAAAAGAAGGCAGAGAGTCTACAAAAGAGGTGGAACCTTTAGAGGAATGAATCTTAAGAAAAAGGGAGAAAACGAAGAAAATTCTGGTCAAAATTAAACTTAGAAAATCAAATCAATTTCTCAAGATTTTCTTTAACGAAAACCAAACAAGTTTTGGAGACATTAATGTCAGAATATCCTTCTTCCCAAAGCGATCCCTATTGGCAAGAAGCTCTTTATATTTCTCTTCATTCATGATCTCAAATAGCTCTTCATAATCTTTCTCATTAAGTTTCTTCAAAACCTTTGTCGCCCATTCATGTATCCTGACTTTTCTCTTCAAAGCACGATACCTCGAATAATTATCGTAAAGGATAATATCTTTCACTGCTTCTGCGGCCATCATTGCAGGAATAATCCCTCCAAGGCTGAACTTCGTATCGCAAGAAGCGTCGCCAATAAGAAATAGGTTCTTTTTCATGCCAATGACCTTTGGCTGAGGAATCAAGGCTCCCTGAAGCTTGACTTCTTTAACTCCTAAGTAATCCATGTAAGCATTGAAAAGGCTTCTGACTTCTTTCCCCATTTCATCTCCAAGACCGATGCTTAAAAGCCCTTCTGTAGGATAAACATAGGAATAATAGCCAAACCATGATCCGACAAATACGTGCTGAGTATTTTTATCAGGCACAAACTCCGGCCTAACAGCAGATCTCTCAACCTTGCCCTGAAGATAAAGGAAGTGCTTTCTGTTTTTCCACATTCCTATTTTTCTAGCAAATTCACTCACCGCACCATCTGCGCCTACAACAAAATCAAAACGTTCAACAGTCTTTTTTCCGTTAATTTCCGCATACACATCATACTTATTATCTTCTTTATGGAAGTCAATAAATTTCGCGGAAAAGTGCACTTTCGCACCATTTTTATCAGCTGCAGAAATAAGGGTTTCAAAAAGTTTCATCCGGTCAAGTTCAAATTCATTTATTGGAAACTCAATAGACTTATTTCTTGTTGAAATCTTAACTTTGGCATAATGGGATTTTATAAAATCGTTGGGTTCAAATCCCCAATTATACAAAAGTTCCGCTACAGGTTCTGTACAAATATTTGAGCAGAGTTTTTTACCCACTTCCGAACGAGGCTTAAGCTCATAAACAACGACCTCTGCTTTTTTTGAAAGAAGATAAGCCAGTGATGCCCCACCCAGGCTTGCACCGATTATAGCAACTTTAACCATCCCTCCAAAAAATCGAAAAGCCTTATAAATTTATGTTAACTCCCAAGGTGATGGATTTGCTCATTGTAATCGCTGCCTTATGGTTAGCCGCAGCTTCTTTTACAGACCTAAAAAAAAGAGAGGTTGCTGACTGGCTAAGCTTCAGCTTAATGGCTATAGCACTATCTTTCAGAGCTTCTGAGAGCGTAATTTCTGGAAGCATACAGCCTTTAGCAACAAGTCTTATCGGAATGATGGCTTTCTTCATCATTGCAAATATACTCTATCATGGAAAGATATTCGCAGGAGGCGACGCAAAAATACTTACTGCATTCGGTGCAATAATCCCGGGAATACCCATCCTGGCAAACCTCCTTATTGTAGGCGGTGCATACGGGCTTGTTTATAGTCTGTTCTTGGGGGCAATTAATTTGAAGCAGATTTATCCGGAGCTTATTGTCAAGGGAGAGGCTGAATCAAACCCTTTGCTGATCTTCTTAATCACTTTAATAATAGCCGGCGTTGCAATAAATTTTGCGCCACTTTATCTGATTTCTATGGCCTTGACTTCAATCTATCTCCTTGAGATTTTTGTAAGAGTTGTAGAAAAAAAAGCTTTAACAAAAAAAGTTTCTCCAAACAAGTTGACTGAAGGAGATTGGCTTGTGAAAGATGTTGCCTTAGGCAAAACAGTTGTAAGAGCAAATTTTGAGGGCTTGACAAAGAAAGACATCGAATTGATTAAAAAAGCTAAAAAGGATGTTTATGTAAAATATGGAATACCCTTCATCCCGGTATTTTTAATTGCTTTATTAATAACGATAAAATATGGAAATCTTTTCTTATTCCTAATGAATTTCTAGAAATTAGATCAGGCCCTTCTTCTTGGAAAACCGAAAGGTTTCTCCCTTGCTTTAGCTTTTTCCTCTTCAACTTTTTCCCTGACTTTTCTCTCTAGGGCTTCTCTCTCTTCTAGCAGGCTTTTAGCAATCGCTTCCATGATCTTCCTGCCAACATCTTCTAGCTCGCTCTTTTCAACTTGATTTCTTTCCCAGGCGAAACTTGCCTTGTCTCCCTCGATACGCGGAATTATGTTAAAAGAGATATGATCCATAGTTTGCCCTGCGGCCTGCCCTTGCGCGAAGTAGGTGCTTACCCCCTGAGCACCAGTTATATTTACGATGATAGGAGTTATTACCTTCATAATCTTAATTATTTCCCAAATTACCTGATCAGGGACCTGGAATAAAAATTCGTAATGCTCTTTTGGGGCAATGATTACTTGACCAGCATGCAGGGGAGTTATATCTAAAAACGCTACAAGATTTGAGTCTTCATAGACTTTTACTGTTTCAACTTTGCCTTGGGCGATTCCACAAAATAAGCAGCTTACCTGCTGGGGCTTAACATAGGCTTCAAGTTGTTCAGGTGTCGCTGCAAGAATTTGTTCCTTCAGCCCTTTTGCCTTTTCTGGAGGTAGTTTTTCCACCTGCTCAAGAAGTTTTGCCCTGATTTGTTCTGCTTGTTCTTCTGTCAGCATATCTTAAGAAACAAAAAAGATTATTTAAATGCTAGCAAGACTGCGCTTACCCTAGAGCTCTTCTCACATCGGTGACTTGGACAGAGTTAACATTCTCGATTTTGGCGAGCTCTGTTTCAATTACATCTGGATCTTGATCTTCTTTCCAGCTAAGTACAAAAATCAAAGCCTTCAATCCAAATGCTATCGGCTCTTCCTTAGAATTTGCAACCTTTCCTCCAAGCTCGGTCAACCTTTTCTCGACATCTGCTTTTAACTTAGCAAGATCTGCTTGTGGAGACGTCGGCATTATCTTCAAAGTTATTGCTACTAAAGCCATTTTTATAGATTATTAAGGACCCACAAATCCGCACTTGCATTTATATTTGACGCTCATCTTCTTGCATTTAATGCATCTTGCAATCTTTTGCTTATCGCATTGCGGGCATAAAAAGGAGACTCCTTTTATCAATTCGGTATCGCAACTTACACATTTCATATTTTAGGATAAAATAGGTGGTTTATAAAGTTATTTGTGAATACGCCCCCACTCGGATTTGAACCGAGGTTACCGGCTCCGCAAGCCAGCGTTCTATCCAGGCTGAACTATGGGGGCATAAATAGAAAGGAGCCAATTAATTGTTTTAAATTTATGCAATTAAGAACTTAGATTCAGGCTGTAGAATAAAGAAGTTTTACCTCTCCAATTCTTCCCCGAGGCAAGAAACGTACTTCATAGGCCTTGCCATCAGAAAACCTCGAAGCCCCATTAATTGCAACATCTCTTAAAGAGCAGGGCTGTCCGATTATTTGCGGGCCATCGAGTGTGGGAACTTTCCTAGCAAATTCCTGCGTTCCTCTGTAAAAGTAAACTCTTCCAGAATCATCGGCATATTGTCTGACTTCTCTGACAGAAACTTGGGTTCCATCCAAAATACTCTTTAAATCTTTTTTAGACATTTTAATTATTAATCAGATACATCTTTTGGCTCAGCATCAGTAAGCCCTTCAGAACTCAGCCAGAATGCGCATTCATTCTCTGGAAGATTTGGTGCGTCAATCATTTTCGCAACCCTGCTTCCTTTCTTTCCTCTTCTAAGATACATCCTGTAGTGCGAAGCGTGCCCCACGATATGCCCTCCGATAGCAGTCGTGGGATCTCCGAACATTACTGCAGGATTAGCCATTACCTGGTTTGTGATGTAGACTGCAACTTTATGCTGTTCGGCAAGTTTCAAAAGAGTATGTATATGTTTGTTCAATTTTTGCTGTCTATCTGCAAGTTGTCCTCTTCCGCTGAATTCAGACCTAAAATGGGAAGTAAGACTGTCGACAACCACCAGTTTTATTGGAAGTTTTTTCTCAACGATCATCTCTGTGACTTTTTCCACAAGGAGCATTTGATGATCGCTATTGAAGGCTCTTGCAGCAAAAATGTTTTTTAGCGCTTGGGTTTCATCAAGTCCCAAGCCAGTAGCAATATGTCTGACCCTTTCAGGTCTAAAAGTCCCTTCAGTATCAATAAAAACGGCCATGCCTTCCGCACCACCTCTTTCTCGAGGCAGCTGGACCTGCACTGCAAGAGAATGGGCAATCTGGCTCTTTCCAGACCCATATGCACCATAAGCTTCAGTTACAGTTCCGGTTTCTAGACCTCTTCCGCCCAGTAAGTTATCAAGATTTTTGCTTCCAGTGGAAATTGTAAGCATCTCTTCTCTATCTTTCATGTATTCTGATGCATCTTTAAATCCAAGATCCATCATCTTTCTTGCAGAATTAATTGCTTTTCTTGCAGTAGCTTCCGTCAAACCAGCAAGATCTGCAAGTTCACCGGGAGTCATTACAGCGATGGACATTAAATCGAGAACACCTGCCTCTTCAAGTTTCGCTGCAATCGCAGGACCGACGCCCGGAAGATCAGTAATCGATGTCCCCTTTTTCTCCTCTTTTTCCACTTTATCTTCTTTTTTAGCCATTTTCTTTATTTTTCTTAATTAAGTTCTTTGAAGGAAGTTTAAAAGGATTATCTTCATGAAGAATATATTTTCTCAAAACAATGTTTGAAAACCGGGGTATCTCAAAAATAAGATTTAGTGGCTGTTAAGTTCTTCAACAAGTTTGTGCGGATTAACTTCATTCGCAGAATTAATTGAAAATTCGAGCGTATCAAAAATCTGGTTCTTCTTAACTCTTCCGCTAAAAAGAAACTCTTTTCCCAAAATTTCGTTTTTCCTTTCTCCCAAACCCCTTACTTCTCCTTCTTCTATTCCAAAAATTTGGGTGATCGTTTCATTAAAACATACTGCTTTCATATTTCCGCTCCCATCATCTATGACAAAAGTCATCAGAGATCTTTCTTTCGGAATAACGTTCCCATGTGAAAGGCAATTATACTTTTCTCCATCAATTGCTGGCTTCTTCCCGCATTCCGGACAGACATAAAAGAATTTTGGCTCAAATGCCTGCAAAACTGCCGCCCTCACAGAGGATCTTTCATTTTCCCTAAGCTCAGAGATAGGTCGAGTCATTGAAAGATCAGAGGCGAGTTTTTGCCTCATTTCTTCAAAAGAGATCACTTTATCAAGAACCTCGGTGCTTTTATTGAATGCGGAGAATGATCCAAGATGGATCTCTTTCCCATTCAGGCCTTGCTTAACGCTTGCATCTTTTACTTCAACAACATCTCCCTCTTTTATCTCTCCTTCCTCTAAAAGTTTAATATGCTTTACATCCCAAAGAACACACCTTATTATCCCCATACTATCTGCAAGAGTAAGATTGCACACTTTGCCTTCGGCGCCGTTCTTGGTTTTGAAGCTTCTTGCAGGGAATATTTTGGTGATCTTGGCGACAACAGAAGCTTTCTTCATCCCTATAAGCAGTCCGCTTATATCTGATTTCTGTTTATCAAAACTTACTCCGAGTTCTGCTGCAACTATTTGCGCTGCCCCTTCACGAGAAATTAAGTCAGAGAGCCTTACCTTCTTTTCATCAACCCTCTTTTCGATTTCTTCAAGAGACAACCCGCTGGATTCTGATATCTTCTTGATCAATTCCGAATAACTCGCCTGAATCATTTAATTTGAAAAAGGGGTTTGTTTATAAACATTTAGAAAATTTATGATAACTTTTCAAGCGCAAAGCGAATCTCTACAGGCTTAAAATCGCCGCTATAGAAGTAGCTTTTCTCGCTCTTCAAAATTAGAAGAGTATATCCTAGATCTAAGTCTTCAGAAGAGATCTTCCAACCGTGAACATCTGAAGAAACCATGCAATTAACAAATTCTGCTCTATTCTTGCCGCAGGAGGATCTCCTCGAGTTCAGGAAAGAGCTTATTTTTGCAAGACCAAGATCAGGATAATTTAAAGAGAATTCTGAGTCAAAACGGTGGCTGACATTATAAGATGTAACTTCTGTGATCGAATAAATACTGGATCTTGTATCTGATGGAGAGAAGATAATTTTATCTCCTTCAAATTTAAGGGCAAATTTTTTGTTTCCAGATCTTTCTTCAAATTCTTTTAAAACAATACCTATAAATTCTTTCTTAGTACTTTCATCATCAAAATTGCAGCTTTCGTTTAAAACAAGAGTGGGCAAACCCCCTAGAACAACCGATTTACAGTCGCCCTTAACTGAAGGCTTCCGGGTAATTTCGGAGTAAGCTTGATGGATAGCAAGTTTCCCGTATTGTTTATTCAAAAAGTTATTCTTGTCAAGGTTAAAGTAAAAATCTGAAACTTTTTCCATAGTTCCTACAGAAGATGCAACTTCAGATTGATGAACTACTGAAGCATAAATTGCTTCTCCTGCAATAAATATTGCTACAAGTACCAAAACACCCTCAGCAATTTGACCTTTTTTATTTTTCATTTTTAATTCAAGTATAATGTCACAGTTCCGCCGCTTGGAAGAGTAAAGCTCCTTGAAACTTTGTAGTCTTTGGAGACGGTCACAACTTCTGTTGGAGAAACCTGGCGGGATTCTGCAGTGCGGAAAGAGTAAACTTTAGAGGCATCTATGCCCCAAGATTCTCCATAAACTGGATCAAAGATATTTCTTGTTTCTCGATCTACAAATCGGCCATAGCTTATGTTCATCTCTGCAAGCATTATCAAGTCTGCCATAGACATTTCCTCTTCTTTTCCACCAACAATAACCACTACAGGTGTTTCCAAATAGGCCATCAAAGAAGTTGAAATTGAAGGAGTTAAGGAGATTTTGGCAGGCACTGCTTCAGAAGGTTTAGCAAGAAGATTGACTAGAAGAACCATCGCAATCATCACTAAGACTACAATTATTGTTGTTACAATTAATGCCGGACCTGTTCCAAGTAACTGGCCCTTTTTATTTTTTATTAGATTAGTTGACATTTTCACTTATCTTCCTTATCCCTATGAAAAGGTTTAGTGTCCCCCTTTCAACTTCAACTTTACTTTTTTCTTCAATTAGAACATAAGACTCATACTCCTCACAAAAGGGGGCATTAGAGAATTCCGTATTTTCAGAAACTGTGCATTCCACCTGAATATTTGGGTCACCAAATGTCTTGTTTGAAACAGGAGACCCATTAAGCAATTTCAGCTCTGCATGCAAAAAAAACTCTTTTTCATCTAAAGAAAGGCATTTTTCAAAATCAAGAGCCTTAGAGATTTTACCGTCTTGAGCAAGACAGTCTGAAAAAGTCTGTGAGATAAATGCCGCTTCAACAGGGCGGACATCTTGCTTTGAAGAAAAAACACTGTTTAGGCTCAGCACAGTAATAAGGGCGATTGAAACTATTAAAAAAACTCTCCAAAAAAGGAAAGAGGACTCTACAAATGCTTCTCCTTTAGAATTAAAAATTTTCTTCATTTTATCCGACTTTTATTTCAGTTCCCCCGTCAATTTGCCTGTAGGAAATTTGGTGAGGGTTATAGAAGCCATACCTCTTATTTCCCGCAACCGCTTCTTTTCCCTCAATAGTTACATTTGCTGAAATAAAGATTATGCTTCCTGAACGCGCAGAGTCTATTAGTAAGGCTGCTTGTTTTGCCAAGGCCTCTTCCTTAACTGTCTGGCCTGTAGCGGCAGAATTTATCCAGTAAGACATTAATGCTGCAAATGCTAAAACGAAAGCCACTTGTCCGATAACAAGTAGAAGATCTGCAACCCCTTTTTTATCCATAATGGAAATCTGCTTTATATGTTAATAAATGTTAAGGTGATGGCGCTAGATTTATTAACGCTGTGCCTCTAATAACTTCATGAAAAAAGGGGCAATAGCGCTTTCGTTTGAAACAATCCTTTATATTCTTCTCGCAATAGCGATTCTTGCTATTGGATGGATCGCCTTAAAAGGACGTTTGCAGGATATTTTAAAATGATTAAAAACAAAAAAGGTTTGACTCAGCAGACAATAATCCTGCTCATAGTCCTTCTTGTGAGCTTCGCCGTAATCTTCATGGTCTTAAGGGGTTATGGTGAGATTATTCCTGAAACTTTGACAAAAGAGGCTTGTAGAGACTCGGCATTACTCCGAGCAGGAGCGATAAATAATCTAAAACTGGCCGGGAGAACACTAATCGGTCTTCCAGAGCTAAAATGTAAAACAGAGTATAAATGCCTTAGTTCTGGAGGAAGTTGCAGAGAGGGATACGGAAAGGTTAATGTCATAAATGATGAAGCAATAAAAAGAGAATTTGCAAGCTCTATGGCTGAATGCTGGAGTACTCTTGGAGAGGGCAAAGTAGATTTCGTGGGGCCTGAATTGACAACTATCCAAAATGTGTGCGTTATTTGTTCAGTCATAAGTTTTGATGAAAGCGCCAAAACCAGTAGGAAAGAGATCAGCGGTTTAGCAAATTATCTTTCGGAGAATAAACTTCCTTTGAGAAACACAACTTATTTACAATATCTTTCCAACAACCCCCGAGCAGAATTGGTGGGAGTTGGAAGACCCTTAGACTCTTCTAAAGAATACGCAGTAATTTACGGGGTCTACACTAAAGAATATTTGACTAACCTTATAGGGGCTACTGCGGGGGGAGTCGCAGTAGGCGGAGGAGCTGTTTTCTTAGGATCCAAAGCCGGAGCAGTAATTGGTTCGGTTGTCGGGCCAATAGGTACTGCCGGAGGATTAATAGTCGGAGGAGTAGCAGGATTTGCAGCAGGAGCCTATGGCGGAAATGAGATTACCAACTGGTTGAAGGGAATAGTAAGCAAAGATGAAGCAGTATACTCTCTCCATTTAGTAGAATATTCTCCTCAAGAAATTTCAGCTGCATGTAGAAGGATAGATAGTATCCCTTAAAATTTATTTAGTTCCGGATAAAACCTCGATAAGACTAGGCCTTTTTGAGGATCATAATCCCAAGCATCCGTATGAAAAGATTTTATATATTGAGGCATTAATTCTTCAAGAGTGCCGGGGATTCTTCCGTTTTTGTTTCTATACTTCCAAATAGCCTGAGCAATGTCTAAACGCTCATTTCCAAGATCTGTGATTTGTTTATATATCGGGTCCTTCATCTTCTCTTCGTGATCATCCTCTGCCCAGTCAGAACCAGATAAGCGCCTTTTGGATAATCTCAGCACAGTCTTCGGATAATTCCCTTCACCATCCATATGGACTTCTAAAAAAGAATTCTCTATTCCTTTAAGAACAGTCTTTGCATAAAGGAAATTATCTCCAGCTTTCTTTAGATTTAAATTAAGATTTTTCGCTGAAGAAGAATATGCTTTTATTTTTTTATCTTTCCAATACTTATCAAGGATAATATGCACTGTAAATGAATTTCCTTTTTCGTCTTTTGTTTCGGGGATCAATATTCCGCTAGGAACTGGGTCTATAAAGCTGAAATTATTTGAGATGTTGACATTCTTCTGTTCGAGAATAAAGATATTGGATCCTTTAATCCATCTCCCCGCAATATTATGGGTCAAGCTTTTAAGACGATATCCTCCAAACATTTCCAATGCTTCATGAGGATTATATCTAATCCGATCAAGCTCGCTGCGATTAAATTGTTTATGGTCTTCAAATGAAAAAGAAGTCAGTTTGTTATAAGAGATCTCTGCAAAACCTCCAGGAGATTCTTTGATAAAATCTGGTTTCTTAGAAGAACATGCAGAAGAGAATAAAGAAGCTGAAAGAACTAGGCCTGCCAGTCCTGCCCTAAGAGTGCGATCAGACATCTTATCTTATGGGCTGACTAATATTTAAGGTTTCTTGTTACATTATGCAACTGTTGATTCCCTTTTAGGGAAATTAGAGGGCACATGATTAGGCAATCCGATCCTCGCCCATTCAAAGTAAGAAGAGGGGTCTGTTTTTCCATCTGCTATGCCTTGGGGAGTTTGATAATGCCCGATTATATGGCTATCATCATAGAAAATTCCCGGATATCTATTGTCGATATCTTTAAGAAGAAGATTCAAAGACTCGTACTGTTTATCTGTAAAAGGCTCGTTCCCAGTGTTCACAATTTCTATACCTATAGAACGGTCATTGTAGCTTCCCGCGTGCAGCGCCTTAAGTTTCTCATCAACAGTATAATAAATTGTCCCATCTTTGTCGAGGATATAGTGGCTGGAAACTTCATTCGGCCTTGAGGTAAACTCCGAATATGCTCCTTGGAAGGTACTTCCCGCAGTATGGTGTAAAACTATTGTATCCACGAAAGCTCCTTTATCTCTTTCAGGCGCAGGCAAAAATCCGGGCATTTCGACTTTAATTTCTGGATTGATTGAAGCTTTAGTTGTAAGCGCTGTCTCTTTTATATCTACAAACATAATTATCGAAAAGCGATTGGCTTCATTCTTGACATTAAGTTCAGTAATCCCTATCTTTATTGGAACTTGTTCTCCCCCGAGCAAAAGGGGCTTGCTTATTCCCTTACAATAGGCTTCCTTTCCAGAACAACTCTCTTCGGCGCAAATACATGCACAACCTAAGGTGTTTTGACAGGCAAAAGGATCTGCCAAATCGAAGCCTTTCCCATCAATCAAATAGTATCCTTTTGGAGAATAGAGTAGAAACTTTTCTGTCTGTTGTTCTCCAATGCCTTCGAGAAAAAAAGATAGTCTTTCAAGCGTACCGGTGGCTTGGGCTTTAGCTTTATTCGAACCGATTATTTGAGAAACTCTCGCTCCGCCCAGTATTAAGAACGTTAAGAAAACTATAAGCAAAACCGCACTCAAGGTCTCTCTGGACATCCACTCCTGCCCCTTTTTCCCTTTTAACATAGATAATACAGAAAAAAGACTTATTTAAACTCTGCGAAGAAGCTACTTGCAATTAGCAAAAGTTTTCTGAGTCAAAGATTCACAGTTCAATTGAGTATATCTTGATTCTGAATTTTCATTACAGGCCTTTTGACACTCAATTCCTCTTTCAACTTCCCCGATGGTAAAGTTAACCGGAGTTTGAAGTCTCTGGAAAGTTCCGGTGAAGTAAGCGATAACAAGCACTAGAACAACTATTGCTAAAATGAAAAGAACTATCTGCTCAAAAGATATCGCCCCTTTTTTGTTTCCCTTCATGTATCTTCCAGTTAAATAGAATATTTAAAGCTTATGGCCTATAAGGATAGATGCTTGAAGATCTACTTCGGGATTTTAAGCACAAAGTTCTACCAATAGCTCTTTCCTTTTCCGTCCTTTCTTCTCCGGCACAAGCTTACACCTCCAGGATAAATGTAAATGGAAGTATAGTCGAGATAGAGGTATGTGAAGATAAAAATATAATTCAGGGAAAGGCAGAAAACTGGGGAGTTTTCAAGGAAGCTTCAATGCATGCCTTTCTAAAACATCAAAAAGAAATGCTTGAGACTGAGATTAAAGACTTGGATTACAACACATATAAGCTTGCTAAAGATTCTGCATCAAAAAGCAGAATATTTTCCAAAAAAGTCAATAAGGTTTTGGAATGGATGGAGATGGAGGAAGCTAAAATACCTTGGTGGTCCATCGCCCTGTATGGGTTGCCCTTAAAGTTTTTTGCATTAAAAGAAGTTAAGAAAGTCAGAGCCGAGACAAAAAAGTACCTTGAAATAATCTCGGCAAGAAACCCCTATAGCCCATCTGAAATTTATGGCACTTTGTTATCTTTAAGAAAATCTGTGAGAAATGCTAAAAAGTTAGTTAAAAGTGTTGGAGAAGTAACCGAATTGGAGCTACCATTTGACCTCGCTGAAATGGAGAAGTTTAAGAAGAGAATGAAAAGCGATTACAGGTACGCTAACCTTGATAGGTTAGAAAAAACAAAGGAGGAGTTTGTCAGAAGAATAGAGGAAGAGCTTTCAAACAGTAAAGCAGGTAAAGAATATCGGCTAAGAAAAGTCGAAATTGAAAAAGAGGAGAAGGTTAACCCATTCAAGCACATAAACAAATACTCGCTTGTAAATGAAAACCCTAAAATCTTTTTTAAGGAGTTTTTTGAGGAGGAGCTTTCAGATCTAAACTTTAATAAAGCGCCATACAAAGCTCTCTTGGGCATAAAAGCAAGCAAGTCTTGTTTGCAAGAAAACAATTACAACCTCCTCTTAGAACTGTCAGTCAGGAACAACCTATATGAAGACGAAAGAATTTTTGAGGAAAGACTCAAGGATTTTCTGATAATAGATGATCCTAAAACAAATGTGTTTGTTTTTTATCCTTCAAGAGCTTCTCTCGGAGAGATAGCTGAAAGCGCAGATAAGATAAAAGTTCATAAAAGAAACTTTATAGAAAACTTCTCAGAGATTTTGTATTCTGAGACAGACAATATAAACATTGATGCCCAAAAATATGTTCTAAATAAGTCAATCCACACCTTTGCTAAAGGGCATGTCATGCAGGTGAAGAATGTCTTCCCCTATTTGGCTAAAAAATTATCTGAAAGAGACAAAAGCAGAGATACAGAAGACAAAGAATTGTTGGACGAGATCCTAAAAGGATACGAAGTAAGGGAGCTGCCAATTCTTCGCGGAGAAACTTTGGCTTCAAAATATGTTTTATCTATCCCAATAAATAACTTGAATAAAAAGCCAGTATATTTACTTGTAAATTTAGGTTTCGCAAGCTGGCACAAACAGTTCGCAGGAAGAATAGAAGATATTCTAATCGAAATTCCAAATGATGAGCTGCCTCGGGGAAAGGGAAGCGTTTCAGCTTGGATTATTCCAGAATCTTGGGCAAAGCAAAATGAAGATGGAAGGCTTGCAATTCTTTCTGCAACCACAAATAATGTAAGGTATTTGGATCCGGAAGGCGAATATTCTCAATTTGCGAATATAAACCTCGCAGGAGAAAATTATTCTCTTGTAAATGATAGTTTCTTCCAGATGGTTTCTTCTAAGACTAAATCCGAAGTCCCGTTATACCCTATAAAGATAAGCAAAGAGGGTTTCCACCTTCAGTTTTTATCCAATGATAACGGGGAAGGGCATGTCAAAGGAATCTTTTTTGGAAAGCGCGATGATATAATGGGTCTTCTTCCAAGAGAAGAGATTAAACCTGCCCTGCATCCCCGAGGGGGATACGGCAGCAGTCTCCACAATTTCGGATTTGCAGTGCCAAATTTATTTTCTGGAAACCTTGAAGGATTAAGGAAAGCTACGGAAGGTTCGGCAAGGTCTTTGACTGGAGAGGCTTACAAAAAGAAAGAGAAAGTTTCGGAATCATCTAAAAGATAAGAAATTGAGGAATTTGTCCTTCAAACCAGACAAAAATCCTTCTCCCCTGAATATGGCAGAAAGAACCAATGCTAAGACTATTAAACCGATTACCCATTTCATAACTTCGTCAAACTGTATTGCTCCCTTCTTCTCTTTCATCTTAGGATCATAATCCTCCAATTGCTACAGCTGCAAGCCAAGCGAGTACAAACGTAGAGAATAAAGCTGAGATTAAATACATTAGTATTCCGCTCCTCATATTCTTTGCAATTTCATGCTTTTCAGAAAGTGGATCAACTCCGCTTTCAAGCATTACAAGGGTCACAGTCAATATGTAAATGATTTCTACAACATAAATACCCACAATTATCTGAATATAGAAAGGCGGGATCATATTTGCAAGATTGAACAGCTCAGTTATCGTACCGATAGTGCCAAATCCCGCAACACTTGCATCCGCCCCTCCGGGGAGAGATAGCAAAATCTGAAGTTTAGTCAAGATTGCAGTGATCATTGCTGAAAGCCCTACCACTATCCCAGCAAGAAGCGGAGCAAGGAAGGACATATTGCTCCTCATACTGCTTATGATATCTGCAAGAAGATCCTTTAGCCTTTCATTTATCTTCTGTATATTTTTAAGATATTCAGAAATGCTCATCAAAGCATTTGCTGCAACAGTTAGTCCCTTATTTACGCTTTCTAAAAGTATTTCCATGCTTGTCCTTATAAGGTTTGAAGGATAGAAAATAATCGCTCCTCGACTTTTGTCAAAAATAGCTCTTTTGGCAGACATCCCGAACTGAGCGATATTACTATTAACTACCCTGAAGAAACCTTCAGTAGGTGTTCCCCTGAGAGATTCCGCAACCCTCCCAAATGCAATTTCCGCCGGAATTCCATCCCCAAGGCGGTTTCCGAGCTGGAAAAGGGAAGAGGAAAATTCTTTCTCAAGCAACCGGGTCTTATTCCTGGTCTTTATCAACTTTTTAGTTTTGGACTTATAGCTTATCATGAAAAACATTGCTATGCTCAGTGGAATAAAGAAGCTAAAAAGAAGGGCCACTAGCCCAAATGGGCCGGTAGTTCTGCCATCTTGAGTTACAAAATCAAAGATCTTAAATCCCTCAAACAAAGGAAGCCCAAGCTGATCGAAGGTATAGTCTTTCTGCAGTCCAAATAATTCTGGGAGAGGAGTGTAATTGAAAAGTAGGGGGATAATTCCAATTAACAAAAGAGGGATAACTATCCAAAGAGCCCTGTAATAATGCTTTTTGCTTTTAAAGTAGGGATAATCCGGATTGAGTTCTAAAAGATCAGACTCCCCGTATCCTCCGGGGCGTTTATTCAAAACTTCATTGGAATAATAGTAAACAAAAAATGGGACAAGAATATTGAAGAGTAAAAGTATGTGCCACCATTTTAAATCTCCTCCAAGAAGTGTAGATCCCAATGGAAGAAGAGCAATTGCAAGAGTTGGCAACACAATCCCCAGCATGTACAAATTTGTAAGAGGGGCTTGGACATCGTGGGTAAACTTAAGCATTTTATCATAAACGCCGTCCAAAATAACTGTAAGAGATTTTTCCAGAATCTCTATCCTTCTAGATTCTATGGGCTCATACAAACTTCCCTCTATAAGGTGCATAGCCTCAACAAATTCTAAGCTATATCCTCTCCAAGTCTCCAGATAAGCATCAAGAGAGATTTTAACGCTGGAATACTTTCCAGTTTCCACATCCCAGATTACCTTCCTAAAATCGAGAGATAAAGGCGGAGGTAAATGGCTGGCGGCAAAATTTATCGCCCTTTCAAGATTACTTGTATGCTTCATATAAACAACCATGTAAAGAATTGCAGGAACCATCTGGGAGGAAGCTTTAAGCCTCCATCTTTGTGCAAGCTTGAAAGGGATCCGATTGGTGTAATAATACGCGAATCCAGATATCAAGAATAAAAGAAGCATAACCAAGAGAGGAATAGTTACATTGGCGAGGTAAAATCCTGCTATTAAAAAGAGGGAGATTAGCATCAAGAAAACAAAAACTGCCAGGGAAAATCCTGCCGCATCTGCTGGACTAAGATCTAAGTGTGCAACATCCAAGGCTCTCTGAAGTCTTCTCTCATCTTCTTTTTTGAGCTTAAGATTTATCGCCTTTCCAACACCTTTTGCCAGCCTTTCATAAAGGCTTAGCTCGGGGCTTATCTCTTCCTTGAATTTGAGATATTCTGAAGAATAATCTGCTTTCTCTCCAAAATCATATTCTTTTGCAGACTTCTCTATTTCCCTTCCATACTTGCTAAGAATTTTTTCTACTCTATCGTTTGCCATCTAACCTCTTTAAGTTTTATATTTTATAGTTTCAAGTGTATAATCAGATGCTTTTTTTCTTAATCTCTCGGGTAAGCCATGTTTCCCATTCGGAAAATACTTTCTTCCCCAAAGGAATTCCCACTTCTTCTGTTACCCTGTCTGAAATTTCATGGAAAGCATTATTGCTTCTGGCGACAAAGGGCGCCTCAATCATCTGGGGGAGATTAAGCGAAATAGATTTGTTTACTAATTCCTCTTTGATTCTTGCCCTAAGAAGGACATTGTCCCAAATAGCATCCCAATTTCCTGCCCATCCTTTAACTTGTCCTGCAATAGATTTTATTATATCGCTTTCCCCATTAATGAGATCAGGGGTAGGATCGAGAGAATCTTTTGCAACATTATAAGTCATAAGATCTGCAAATCCTTTTTCAGTAAGGGGGTCCTTGTCCCATTTCTTCCTTACCTCTGCAATCTGCACTACTCTTCTCACACTATGGAGTCCATCAGGAGTCCTTATAGGGTTTGCGACGACAATTACATCTGTAGCTTTGAAGCTGGTTACTGGAACCCCAAGATCATTTACAACCCTGTCAAAAACTGCATAGGGGCTTCCCCCATGAATTGTTCCAGCAACAACATTTGCTAATGCTCCGATCCTCATCGCTTCATAAAGCGCTTTTGCTTCAACGCTTCTTACTTCCCCTACGATCAAACTACTGTCCCCCAAACGCAGACTTGTCCTTATCCCCTCGTCTGCCGGAAGTTCAGTAGTCTCTTTAAGCAAAGCAGATCTAACCTTCATCCTCAAAATATTATATCCAATCTTCCTTATCGAATCTACTGGCATCTCAAGAGTATCTTCAACGACTAAAATCCTTGTTCGAGGCATTATTTCAAGCATCAGCGATCCCAAGAGAGAAGTTTTTCCCGAGCTCCTCGTCCCTGCAACAAGAATTGTTCTCCCTCCATCAACAAGCAAGCTCAGAATTCCTGCACTGAGGGGATTTATCATCCTGTTTTTTATGAAAAGTGGAAGTGTCCAGGGCATTTCCCTGTGTCTTCGGAAAGCATATGAAAGTCCTTGGGGGGAAAGAGGTTTCTGGATTACTGCAACTCTCGCTCTTACATTTTCGATTATCAGATCAGTGTCCAACACAGGATTTGCTTCATCTAAGGGTCTTCCACTTATAAGCCTAAATCTGGCAGCCCATGCATCCGCATCTTCTGTCGAAGGCATAATGTTAGTAGTGCATTCATCCCATTTTCCATGCCTTACAAAAATAGGGGTTTGCCCTATGGGGGCATTGACTGCAATATCCTGCAAATTTTCATCTTGCAAGAGAACCTCTATAAGTCCGAATCCAATTGTATTCCTTACAATTATAGTGGCAAGTTTTTCCAGCTGTTTATAGTTTACACTTATGCCCTTAGACTCTGCAAGTTCCCTTATCAAATCCCTGGAGACATTAAAGAAAACTTGTCTTGTTCTTTCAGGGTCTACAAATTCTTCTGCTTTTGGCCTGTGCTCAATAAGTACTCTTCTGGCAAGATCTACAAGCCCGTAAAACTCTTCTTCAAGAGAAAATTCAGGAGGAACTAAATGATAGATAGGTTTAGGCATGTTGGGGACCCGGAGGATAGAAACTGTGCTTTTGTCGTTGCCCCGTTCGATAGTGTACTCATCAAGAAGCTCAGATCCTGCAGGAATAGAAGCCATTAGTCGGGTAAATGTAAAGTTGGGCACAATATCGGGAGAAAAAAATCTTTTGTAAACAGATCTGTCTCCAACGTGGTATCCCAGAAGAACTTCTTCAGACAGCCTTACTAATTCAGTCTTTCCGAGAAGCTCTATCAGCTTCATGAGAATCTTCATATAATTTTCTTCTGAAGCCTTAAACTGAGGAGGAAGTTTAGCTGCAGAAATTTTTGTTTCCCTTAAAATCCTCCTGGCTTCAACATAACATCCGATTGGATCCTGTCTGAGCAATGTAAGAACAAGCCAGCTTAGCGTGTTGTAATAATCGGGGAACCTTCTTTGGCCCGCAGGAGTTACTGCAAGTTTTTTTGAGGACAAAATTTTCTCCTGTTTTATTAAGTAGTTGTAAATCTGCGCTATTTCTGCCAAAAGTTTTACCTCTGAATAGGTATAAACATAATTCCTCTGTTGAACATAAACTATCCTGCTGACCTTAGGGGACTCAAGTAGATAATCCACCGTCCTAGCCATAACAGTCGGAGAATCTGCAAGGGATGGAACGGCAGTGGAACCAAGATAGTTAACATACATCACATCTTCCCCTCCTTCACGAACTACTTCGTGATGGTACAGTTTAGTTCCTGCTTTGAATATCATACTTCACCCCTTCTTTTATCAAATATTAATGATAAGAGGGTATTAAAGGTTTTGGCAAAGCAAAAGATTTAATAGGAATTGGAGGCTATTTCTGTCATAAAAGGGGTGTAAATATTAGTTCTCAGTAAGAAAATGCCTGAAGACCAAACAGACCTAAATTCAATTCTTTTGGATTTCAACACGAGAATAAGGGACGCCGAAGAAAGGCACACTTTGCTGAAGGAAAGGGTTTTGCTCCTTGGACAGTCTTTCCTGAAGCAGGGAGAGGAGTTAAGGAAAGAAATGGAAATCCTAAAGGGAGAAATAAGGGAAATGAAGAACGAAAATGAGAAGCTCAAAGAAGCAATAGACCACATCATAAGCGAATCAGAAAATTTTGTAAAAAGAGATGAAGTTAGAGCCATAGAAAAATATATCCGGCTATGGGAGCCGCTCAAGTTTGTAAAATCTGACGAAATCGAAGCTTTAGTTGAAGAAGCCCTAAAAAAGAAGAAGGCAAGAGGATTATGATCCTGAATGATTGTTAAACACAACCTTTTTAACGCCAAAAAGATATATTCTTACATTAATAAAGAGGGTAAAAAATGGTGAAAAAAGATACGCCTGTTGAAGAGGCCTTAAAGCTTTATGAGATGGGGATGAGTGATTCTGAAGTTATCAAAAGACTGAAGGAAGAGGGCTACAACCCTATTCAGATAAGCGACGCGCTTAATCAGGCAAAAATAAAGCAGGAAATAATTTCTTCTCCAACCCACAATTCAAAAGGAAAGGAAAATGAAGAAGAAGGATCTTCTCCTTTCTATCCATTCCAGATGTCTTCCCCGCCAAAGGCGGTCCCTGTAGAAGAGCACCGTAAAAATCCAGGACATGCTCCGCAAAGAGCTCCTCCTCCGAGAGTTCCAAGGCCGACAGCAGTGCCACCTTCACCAAAAAAATCTCCTGAAAAGAAAGCTGAGCCAGAAAGAGAAAAACCTTCTCCAGCCGGCCAGCCTTATCCTGAAGAAAGTTACGGCTACCCCTATGCTTATCCTACATACGAAGAAGAGACTCCAAAAAAGAAAGTGGAAACGGAAGTTCTAGAGGAGATCGCGGAAGAGGTAGTCCATGAACAGATGAAAGAAGTGGATAAAAAAATAGAAGAAGTTTCTGAATGGAAAGATTTTGTGGATAAAAGGATAAATGCTGTTGAAGAGAGAATAAAGAGGCTTGAAACTTCTATGGATAATCTTCAGGCCTCCCTTATATCAAAAGTTAATGAGTATGGCCGAGGAATAAAAGAGCTAAGCTCCGAGATGTCTTCGCTCGAAGGTGCTATGGGCAAAGTACTTTCTCCGCTCACCTCAAATGTAAGAGAGTTAGGAGAGCTAACTGAAGAATTGAAAACTAAGGGAAAAACTAAAACTTCTGCAAAAAAGTCTTTGAAAAAGAAAAAGTAATTGAAATAGCCCCTATAAAACTGAAAGAATTATTTTTAGACTACAAAAACTGTTACTTTGCTCTTGTCAAGATCCAGGAAGTTACTCCTGCAACGACAAGGATTATCAAAGCCCCTATTACAGAAGGATTAGTTAAAAGTGCTGCTAGGCCTGTAGGTTCTTCCACCCCCCCGCCTTCGACCAAGGTAATCAAAGGTCCGAATACATTTGCTGCGGCGCCAATAAATACAAGCATTATCGCGGCAACAAGAATCAAAGCAACTGCGGGGCTCTTTACAAATTCATCTATCTTACCATGAACAAAAGTTAAGATTAAAAGGATAAAGACTAAGACAAAGATCAACACTGCAATCCAAGGAACAGTGGCCACAGTGAATTTTGTTGCAACTGGATTAAGCATGAAGATTAAAGCAATCAAAAAACTGGTTAAAACACTTATTACCTCACTGTCACCGAGAATTTTAGTTTTAGCAAGCAATGCATAAGTAACAATAAATACAAAAAAGAATGCAAGAACCGGCATCAAATAAACTAAAGATGGAGAAGCCATTTTACCCCCCTACCTAAATAACTCTCCAAGAGTCTTGAAAGCTTCCTGTGTTTTCTTTTTCTTTGCCTTTGCTTCTCCCTCTTCTCCGCCGCTTACCACCCAAGATACAAGCAATCCGAAAAGCGCAAGAGGAACTATCCACCAGGCATTGTTATACCACCAACCTCTAGAGAAAATAATAAACCCATATCCTCCAAAAGCATCAGCCGCCCTAGACATGACCCAGAAGAAAACTGCAAAACCTCCGATTAAAGTAATGAGATTAAATCCTTCTTGTTTGAATTCAGGAACAACCAAACCCACTATTAAAAGGAAAACTAAAAGGATTATTATTCCGATAGTTGCATTGGGAAAAATAGCTAAAAGAAATCTGCTTACTTCTGGATTGCTTATGGCAAAAAAGCCCACGACAAGTGAAACGATTGCGTCTATCTCTCTTCTTCCGCCGAGGATTCTAGTTCTTTCAAGAACTGCATAAACCAGAGTAAAAATAAGAACTATCGGAAGGATAATGTCAAAAAGGCCCACGCTAGCCCATTGCTGTAAAACTGCATTAAAGTCAAAGAACCCGTAAGAGTAATAAGGATAAGCCATTTTCAAAAATTATTCGTTTTTTCCTCCAGTAGTGGCAGGAGAACTTGCAACAACGATTGCAACGACTGCGATTATAGCTCCAAGGAGTAAAACAAACTGCCCGACTCTTGCAGCAGTGGCTGGATCTACGGTGACATAATCAAATACCCCTACTGCCCAGGTGACTATCCCCAAAAGGATTACCCCCAAAACAATAGAGAAAAGCCTCTGAAGAGTGGAAGTCCATAATTTTTTATCTTCCATCTGAGTCCCCACAAACCCAAAGACTAGGAACCATCCGAAAAGGATGACTATCAAGATAGCAATTACAGGAATTAAATTTTGAAGAACCCCGATTGCAGCAGGTACCCCTGTTGCAAGAAGAGCGATAACAAGCGAAACAATAGCATTGATATCTTTCCTTGCTTTCCCCAAAAGCTCGGTCTTCTCAAGAATAGCAAAAACAACTGTAAAAACAAGAACAAATGGTAGAACTATGTTAGTCAAAAACGGACTGCCTAATAAGCTAATTTGTTCTAAAGCCATTTTCTACTTACTGTTTACTCAGCGCTCATTACTTCTTCTTCGTCCTTAACTGGAACTGCAGATCTGCTAACAAGAACTACATCGCCCATAGCCCTCACGAACTGGTGTGGTACGATAAGCCCTTTAGCTCCGCCTAAGAAGCCCACAAGACTTGAATCTCTAGCGACTTTTACTCTCCAACCATCAACTCTGTTAGCAAGTAAGTTCACTTCTTCGATTTCTCCGAAGTAGTCGCCGGAATCGGTAAATACTTTGGCTCCGATCATTCCTCTCAACTTTCTTACCCTCATTTTTAAGTCTCCGTAATACTATTTCTGCAAAACTCCTTTATATACTTTTCTCCATACTTCCTCGAGAATTAATACTGGATAAGAGTAATGATTCTTTGAGTGTTTAATGTAAATTCCAAATCTTTTTAAAAAGAGAATACAGTGAATTAGTATGCTAAAGATAAAAGAGGTTTTAGTTTTGATAACTGCTGCATTGGTTTTGGGTTACCTATATCAATTTCCTTCCTTCACTTGGAATGGGTGGGCAGTTTCATCATCGCTCGCACTTTTGATACTCTCATTTAATGCTTTAGGCTATAAAATAGCTGCAAGATTCTTCGACTCCGATGCTGAGATCCATCATTGGACCATTTCACGCTACGGCTTCCATCCACAAAGATACTTCAGCAAGCCTTTCCCCATATGGGCAATACTTCCTTTAGGGCTCTTATTCGTGACTTGGGGATTTGTTAAATGGCTTGCAGTTACAACTTTTGAAGCTTCTCCTTTGCTGCTTAGAGAAAGAAGAGCTTTCTCAAGAGTAAGTGATTGGGACTTGGCCCTGATAGCTGTAGGAGGATTATTCTTCAATGTGCTCCTAGCTTTTGCAAGCAGGGTTTATGGTTTTGAGGAATTCGCAAAGATTAATTTGTATTTTGTTGTCTTCAACTTGATCCCCCTTGGAAAGCTTGTGGGGAATAAGATATTCTTTGGATCAAAATACCTTTGGGTTCTCGTGACTGTTTTTGCACTCTTGATCTTGGTTCTCCTTGATGTCGCAGGGATTATTGGAGCAGTAGTCACCGCTGCGCTTTTAGCCCTCGGTGGAGTCGCATTATTCTACTACCTGGTTATTGCTTAAAAAGAAATTGTAATTTTAGGCAAAAAGGCTGAAAATCCCTTTCTGGAGAATCAAAAGTCCAAATATGACTAAGAGGGTTTTTGGTAGAGTAAAGAAAAACCCAAAAATTATGAAAACCCCGATTAAGATTTCAAAGACACTTATGAAATCCTTGATGAAAGCCATTCCCTTAATAATCAAATAACCTGCAGATAAAGCAACTAAAAAGGGAATGTTAAGACCATAGGCCATGATAAAAAGATTTGCTGCCGCAAGTATATCCATCAAACCTAGCAATTTTAACATCATATATTTTTAAACTAAAGGAAGTTTAAAATACTTGTCATGGAACCTAGAGATTACCAAAAAGCAATTTTCGAAACAGTAAAAAATCACAATACTTTAGTGGTTTTGCCCACTGGGACGGGAAAAACATTGATTGCCTTCCTTCTGGCAAAAGAATATCTCCAGAATTATCCTCAAAAAAAGATCCTTTTCCTTGCCCCCACACGACCTTTGGTAGAGCAGCACCACGATTACTTTAAGAAAAATCTGCCGGAGCTTTTTGCAGAGTTACAAATTTTCACGGGGAAGATCGACTCTTCAAAAAGAAAGGATTTATGGGAGAAAACTAATATAATCTTCTCCACGCCCCAATGTATCGCTAATGATCTTAAGAAAAGAAAAATAGATCTTTCAGAAGTCTCATTATTGATAGAAGATGAAGCGCATAGATGTCTTAAGAACTATGATTACTCATTTGTTGCAAGAAAATATCTTGAAGGAACCGGAGAAGTAAAAAGGATTCTTGCTATGACTGCGAGCCCGGGGAGCGATGCAGAAATAGTCCAGGAGATCTGCCAAAATTTAGGAATAGAAAAAATCGAGGTGAGAGACAGAGAAAGTTCAGATGTAAAGCCTTTCTTAAAGGAATTAAGCACAGAAATTGAAAAGGTGGATCTCCCTGAAGAAATGAGAAAGGCTAGCGATTTTTTGAAGGTTATTTATAAAAACAAGATTGAAGAACTAAGAAATAGGAGCCTTTTATTCGGGCCGCCTACAAAGAAAACCCTCCTAGATCTGCAGTCAAGGCTGATAAGGCAGATAAGCTCAGATAAGACTAATTTCAATGCCTTAAGGGGAATGTCAGTCTGTGCCCAGGCAATAAAAATTAGTCATGCTATAGAACTTATAGAAACCCAAGGAGTAAGTACCTCGCATAAATATCTCCAGAATGTCATAGATGATTCCAGAAAGGGAAGCAGTAAAGCTGCACAGCAGATCGTCAAACAAGAAGAGTTTATGCAAGCATATACCTCTCTGACAAAAATCTTGGGTTCAAAAGAGCACCCAAAAATGGAGCGCCTTAAAGAGATACTAAAAAGAGAAATTGAAGATAACCCAAAAGCAAGATTCATAATTTTTGGCCAATTCAGAGATACCGTCGTCAAGATAAATAAAATGGCAAACCATATTCCGGGAATAAAATCAAAAGTTTTTGTCGGACAAATGAAAAAAGATGACACTGGCTTAAGCCAAAAAGAACAGCAGCAAGTTCTGGAAGAATTTAGAAATCGAGAGATAAATATTCTTACTTCAACAAGCATCGGTGAAGAAGGTTTGGACCTTCCAGAAGTTAACTGTGTTGTTTTTTACGAACCTGTTCCCTCCGCAATAAGGAAGATCCAAAGGACTGGGAGAACAGCAAGGTTAAACCCGGGGAAACTAATAATCTTGCTAACCAAAAAGACAAAAGATGAAGTTAACCATTTAATGTCTTCAAGAAAGGAGAAAAAAATGTACCAAATATTGGATAATGTTAAAAAGAACCTAGATTTTAACCAGGAAAATAAAACCGGCCAGTCCAAGCTCTTCTTCGGACAGGAAAAAACATATGAAAATAATAATTGACCATCGTGAAAGAAGTTCTTCAGTAATTCCTGAACTAGTTTCTTTAGGTGCAGATGTTGAAGTAAGGCATCTTCCTATTGCAGATTATCTCATAAATGAAGAGATTGCATTAGAAAGGAAAACAGTTAACGATTTCACAAAAAGCATAATCGACAGAAGACTAATTGATCAGCTTGAACACCTTAAGGAAAATTACTCTAAGCCGCTTTTGCTGATAGAAGGATTATCTGAAGAGGATTTATACCGCCCTTCCCAACACCCGAATATTAATGAAAATGCTGTGAGGGGAATGATACTAAGCGTTATTACAGATTTTGGAATACCTATTATCTTTACCAAAGACTATAAAGACACTGCAAAATACCTTTTCCTCCTGGCTAAAAGACAGGATAAACCCTCAAAAGAATTTGGCCTTGCTGTAAAAAGGAAAGCTTACACCCTCCAGCAACAGCAGCAGATAATCGTTGAGGGTTTCCCCGGCGTAGGACCCAATCTTGCTAAGAATATGCTTAGACACTTCAAGAATATCAAATCGATTATTAATGCAGATGTGAAAGAGCTTACAAAGGTGGAAAAGATAGGCAAGAAAAAGGCCGAAAATATAATGAACCTTGTCCAATCAGATTACAAAGAAGATAAAGAAGAGAAGTAATTTCTTATTATTCGAATTTTAAGTGAAATAGTTCTTCATATATGGGCCCTTCTGGAGTTAATGTAGATTTTTTCAAAGAGATTCCTTCGATAAAGAATTCTAATGGTTCGATTTTTATTTTAGTTAAGCCTTTAACAAAAGCTTCTTTGTCTTTCAAGAACTTGACTCTTGCAAGGGTTGCATGGTTCTCAAAAGATTTATCTCTTTTGAAGCCTTCATTTCCCAAACCTCCATCTAAAAGGTTATGCAATTCGAGCAAATTTTGCTTGGGTTCTACTCCGACCCAAACTACCCTTATAAAAGAAGGGCCAGGAAAAACCCCTATTACTCCGAGTTTTGCTTTAAACTTCTTAAATTTAAATTTTTTAAGAACTTCCTTAATCTTATTATATTTAGAATCTTCTATTTCTCCAAAAAATTTTAAAGTTATATGGATTTTATCGGGATCGACAAGAGTCATTTTTGCTGGCGGAAGATTCTTCTGAACTTCTCTAAGTTCTTTTTTAACTTTTTCAGGCAGATCTATGGCTAAGAAACATCTCATTTTCTTGCCCGATATCCTTTTGCATTAAGATTCAAGAGAATTAATGCGGCAGTTAAGGCGAGAAGCCCATTTACAAAGAAAGCTACTTTGAATCCAAGGTTCATAGCAATTAATGCGCCAAAATAAGCCGCAATTCCTATCCCAAGACTGACTGAAGCAGAATATATTGACCATTCAAATCCGGGCCTTTTACGATCGACATTCAAAATGAAAAGCCCCATGAATGTAGGGACATACATCGCAGAGGCAATTCCGTGTAAAATTTGTGCTAGATAGATGTGCCAAATATTCGTTGAGAAAGCGTACAAGAATGGAACAACTGCGACTAAAAATGCTCCCGTAATCAGCAGCCAGACCCTGTCTTTGGGATCGAATTTCTTAGCGATAATCAATTGGAGAAGGGATCTAGTAATCAAAAAAACGGCACTTGCAATACCTGCCGCTGCAATGGTCCCTCCAACAAGGTTATCTTTTATAAAAATAGCAATAATTGGATTAATTAGTCCAAAACCGGTGACCAAAAAAATATCTGAGAAAATTAGAAGCTTCAAAATCTCCTTCATCTTATTCTGGCAGGATTATTGCAGTAGCAAGTTTTTCTATCCTGGCAACCTTCCTTACATCTTCAACAGTAACAGACATTATCCTTTCAGGATATCGATAATACTCTTTGCCTTCACCATTAAGCTCTTCTTTAAGCAGGCTCGTCGCAGCTTCGAGCGTGTCTTCATCGTTTATAGTGTATTGGCCGATCAATTGTTCTTTTGCTTCTTCAACTTCTTTGGCATCAACTTTCTGCATCTTCTTCAGCTCGTTAAGGGCCAGCTTCATTGCAATACTATGTTTTGTCTTATCTGTGCCCAAATAAATCGCTCCGTCTCCAAAGCTTATTCCTTGATTAAGATCGCTCTTTATTTCATAAACATAGCCTTTCTTCTCTCTTATCTCTTGATAAAGTTTGGATGATGCTCCGAAACCAAGTATTGTATTCATTATCTCCGCAGCATATCTCAGGGGATCCCTCATTGAAGGCATGGGGTATCCTATTGCAATGTGCGCCTGATCTATGTCTTTTCTCTTCTCAACATAATTCCCCATGGGGCCGGGAGAGATAATCAGCCTAGGCCCTTGATCTATCTGTCTCTGGACTTGTTTTTTGGCAAAATCTTTGCGAGAAAAATTCCATATCTTATCCACATGAGCCCTGCCCACTACGGAAACCACAATATTTGAGGGATTATAATGCACATTATGGTATTTTTGAATATTCGCCCGAGTCAAGTTTTTTACAGTCTGAGGTTTACCTAAAATCCCCATGCCGAAAGGTGGGGCGTAAAGCTGCTCATGGAGCTTTTCTAAAACATGTTTATGCGGCCTATCCCTGTACATCTTAATCTCTTCCAGAACAACTTTTTTCTCAACATCCAAATCCTTCTTAGTCAGTGCAGGATTAACCATTACATCCGAAATAACATCCATACCTATCTCAAAATGCTCTGCCTTGAGTTTAGTCCAGAAAGCAGTCATTTCTTCAGTTGTGAAAGCATTCATCATTCCACCTTTCTTTTCAATCATAGAATTTATCTGCTCGCTGTTTTTCGTTTTGGTTCTTTTAAGGACACTATGTTCGAGAAGATGGGCCATCCCCTTTATTCCTTCTCCTTCGTGCCCTCCGCCAAATTGGGTCGCCGCAACTATAGCGACAGTAGGCACATCTCTTTTCTCAAAAATCACTTTAAGTCCGTTTGGAAGAGTCTGCCTAAAGAAATTATCCTCTGATTTATTCACCATACACACCCCTATTCGAAATACATACTCTCTCTGCCTTTTTAAAACTAATTTTCCCTCCAAGAGTTATGAAAACTACCAGATATATGCCTTTCCCTAACTCCGGGAAAAAGTATATATACTTGCACTGCCTTAAAAAATCAGATAGGCTGGGGAAGTCCAAAGGCTAAGGGTCATAGAAAAATGCCCGAGGATTTCACCCAGTTTGCTAGAGAAATTGTATCTTTAGAACTTCTTACTGGTAATTCTCCTATTCGTATTTTTTCAAGAGATAAGAGAATAATGACTTCTCCTTTAATTCAAGACTATTTTAAGAGTGTCATAGGTGTTGCTGTTGGAGATGGTAGGGCTGGAAATAGCAGAGTTTCTTCCATTGCAGATTTCATTGAAAGTGGAGGATATGAAGAATTGACAAGAAAAAGAGGGTTACGTGGAGACGAAATTATAGAACTTAGTGAAGGAATGCATGACTACCATCTCCTGCAGCGCAAATTCCTAGAACCGTTTCTTAGAGAAGAAGAATTAGGATTCTTCCAGTATCTTGCCATAAAAAATCCCCAATTAGATTTGGCAGATTGGATTAGCAGGAACAAAGGTTTTAATGGGAATAAGTTAAGAGGTATAATTGAAGGTAGGGAAAGCAGCAATTTAAGGGAGGGATTTAATGGAAAGCATTACAAAAATTGCGCTATTATAATAGATCTTCCCTATCACCTATCTAAAAACTTTGGGATTAAAGAAGAAGATGTACGAACTGCCAAAAAATCTTTAACCAATCTATATGCTTTATGCCCCCTCCAGAAGTTTGCCCCACAATACATCCAAATATAACCTATCATGTCAGTACATGAATACAAATTATATGTCCAGGCAGTTCTGCTTTACATTTTAGTTAAATGCAAATCTATTCAGAATACTTTATTCGGAGTTTACACTGAGAGGCATAAAGACTACACTTTAAAAGAGCTTATGCTGATTAAAAATCAAGAGCAATTCTCATTTAAACAAGAAAGGATGCAGCGAATAAGTTAAGGGCTGCAGGCCAATCAGTTAAATTTATGAAGATCTTGTCTTCTCAATAAATATGACAACCAATGCGGGGCCGGAATTTGGTGCTGCCCAGGCAAAATATCTTACGGCCAAAAATACTGAAGAGAAAATTGCTTACTTAGAGGAGATGATCCGTTATGCCCCCAAGCATAAGAGCAGTGAGAATATGCTTGCAGAACTCAAACGAAGGCTGGCTAAATTAAAGAAGGAATCCGAAAGAGAAAAGAAAACAAAAAAAGGAGGCCATTCTGTAGGGATTAAAAAAGAAGGAGATGCCCAGGTTACAATTTTAGGATTCCCAAGCTCGGGAAAAAGCACCCTCCTTGCTGCCCTAACTAACGCGAAGCCTAAAATTTCAGAGTATGCCTTTACAACAACAAAGCCGGAGATTGGAACTCTTGACCTCGGAGGTTTAAAGATTCAGATGGTTGAGCTTCCGCCCCTAACAGAAAGTGAGGGGGATAGGGAATGGCTAGGGATAGCAAGGATTTCAGACCTTGCAATACTGCTCATTACTTCATTTGATGAGCTGGCAAGGATGGCTAAATATATGGCTGGAGAGATTTTGATTAAGAAAAAGCTTTTTGTACTCAATGTTAAAGAGGATCTCAGCTATAGAGATATAGAAAGGCTGAAGATGTTTCCGAATCTCATAAAAGTCTCAGCAAAAACCCAAGAGGGCCTCGAAAATCTCAAAAAGAGATTATTCGATAATCTAAATCTGATAAGGGTATACACTAAAGAACCCGGCAAAAAGCCTTCTGGGCTTCCAATAGTCATAGAAAAGAATTCCAGTATAAAAGAAATGGCTCAAAAAATAAGAAATGACTATCCGGATAGGCTGATCTCTGCTAAAGTTTGGGGGAATAGCGCAAAGTTTCCGGGACAAGTTGTCGGCTCAGAGCATAAACTCGAAGATAAAGATATAGTTGAACTTTATTTGAAGTAGTAAAAAATAATCAAAAAGATTTTAAATAAAGTTTGCAGTATTTTTCTAGAAAAAGAGGATAAAATATAAAATGTCTTTAACCCCCGGCGGAAACAGGGATTTAAGAAAATACCAAGACAGCACACAAGTAGCAGATGCTTTTTCAAAATTAGTTTCTGGTGGAAAGATGGGCTACAAGACCGTCATAGAAAAGAAGGTTGAAATCCTTAAGTGCAGATCTTGTAACTCTAAGCTCGAGGGTACTGAAAAATTCTGTTCAAACTGCGGTCAAAAAACCGAATGGCAGGAAAAAGTGGAAAAGCCGATCGTTCTCCTAACCGCAGAAGAGCTGGAAAAAAAATTCAAGAATAAAGAAGAGCCAGAATCAGAAATCCTGGCATATATGAGAGATATGTTAAAAATTCCCGAGTTCACGGCGTTTGACCTCATCAACAAATGGAGAAAAGAGATGAATACTGCTGCAGAGGCTCCAAAGATAGATCTAAATCAATTTAAAGGATGATTGAAACTAAAGAGGCACAATATTACCTCTACTGTTGGACTAAAGATTGTTTTCCAATATGAGAATACTTAAAAATATTTGAATTTTAAACAAGTGATGGGAGACCTTTACAGGCTTAGTGGCGATCTATCTGGGTACAAGGAAGATAGAAGGAATATGATTGAATTCACAAGGACCTTTGGCAGAGATATAGAAAAGAGATTAGAAGATAAAGGCTACAGAAATATTTTCGATTTTGAGATTAATTGTGGAGACATTTATAGGCAAAATGGGTTTATCTTGCGACCAGAGTTATTTAAAAAACATCGTTCAGAGATATGGCTTACTGAAAGTGAGAAAGAGAAACTATCAATAATAGTCAGATTGTCTAAAAAAATAGAATCTAGGGAAAGCTATTCGTTTCCCGAAGAATTAAAAAGCGTAGCTAAAATGTGGGAAGTGATTAGAGATTTAGCCTCTGAAAAATTTGGAAAATCTATTCATGAAGAAGTGCATGAAATCTATTATAAAGCTAAACTTAAAGACTTAGTAACTGCTTAATTTTTTAAGATTAGCAAATAACTTATCTGCTAATCGTCAGTTTGTCCATTTCTTCTTTCAGTTTTTTAAGCTTAGGCTGCTCAAAATGTTTCCTGGCCGGCTCAAGAAGCTTAATTATATGTTCTGCAACCGCGGTTTTAAGGTCCATCGGATGTAAACTTTTTGATTCAAAATCTTTCTTTAATTCAGTTAAGGAGTTGTAAGTTTTATCTCCTCCAAATTTTTCAGGCCTTTTAATAACCAGTTTAGATTTTTCGTTTACAAAAATAAGTTTTTCGCACCAATCTAATACCGGATTGTAAGAAGTATCTCCAAGCGGACAGAATGCATTCTTTAATTTCCGAGTTATTTCTTCCGGAGAATCGGTAATGAAAACTGCACTATCTGGCTTAGATTTTGACATTTTCATTTCAGACAAATATTCATCCATCTTATCTTTAGGGATAGGCCATTCCGGCGGGGCAAGCAACCCCATTATCAAAGGATGATGCACCGCAATAGGCCGATAGACTCTACCTTTATGTTTAAGTGGAGAGAAAGTCAATTTGTCTCCAACTTCTCTTGCAATAATCTGTGCTTTCCTTTGATCTAACCCTGCATGAGCTATATTGACTCCTTGAACAAAAATATCTGCAACCTGCATCGGAGTGTAAAAAAGTCCCGCTAAGGCAACATCTTCTCCCTCCTTGCGGCCCATAATAGTTATGGCCCTTAGAGCTCTCTTAAGAGTCATGTTCTTTGCAACCTCTATAGTTGAAAGCCAAAAGGCATCATTATTATGGTAAAGCTGGTCTCCCGTAATGAATTTTATTTTAGAGGAATCTCCGCCCATAATGTCTATGCTTATCTTAAGCCCTTCCTTGAAGTATTCCGCTCCTTTCCTTATAGTTTCCAATTCACCCCCAAGCTTGTTGTTTATCCAAGCATGCCATGTAGCGAGATACACGTTGCATTCAACGCCTGCTTTCTGGAAATCAGCAATTTTCTTTCCGCACATCAATCCGGTTCCAAGATGGACTTTTCCAGATATTTCAAATCCAATATAATGCTTAAGGGGAACTTTTCTTTTGAGTAAGTCTACAAGATCTTCTTCCGTAAGAATTTCTGCAGTTCCTTTCTTAATCAATTCCAGCCTCTTTTTTGCATCCATAAAAAAGCTATAAAAGAGCAAGATATAAAGCTATCGGCTTCCTAAGACTTGGATGGAATTAGTGAGGTGGGCATTGATTACATCTATTCTAGGTATTGCCGCATTAATGGTTTTCTCTTTCTATTTAGAACCAAAAGAAAGGAGTATTTCGGATATCAATGAAAGGAACATTGGAGAATATGTAAAAATTACTGGAGAAGTAATCAGCGTCAAAAAAGGAGAAATTTTTCAATTTGATCTAGGAGATGAAGTAAGCAGAATAAGGGTGATATCCTTCGATAAAATAAATGTGTCCAAAAATGATAACCTTGAAGTTATAGGGAAGGTGGATGAATATTATGGTCTCCTAGAAATAAAAGCTGAAAGAATTAGAAGGATTAAATAGGTTTTACCGGGTTTGGCTTCCAAGGCTTCGTTTCATTATCCTCTTTTTGAACTCCGTTTTTGTGAAAGCATTTTTCGTAAAAATCACATTGTCCACCAAGCCACTTGCAGAGATTGGTAACTTTCTTAGGATAATCTTTGATTTCATCAGAAACCGTTTTTTTATGGTGTTCCCTTATTTGCCTGAGAGCGAGATTAAGCAGGTTTTCTGTCACAGAAAGCACTTTTTCAGTTTCATTATCTCTCAGGAAATATATCCCAACTTCATGGGGAACAGAGTTTATGTTCTCTTTGTAAAGAAGAGCATAAATTCCTAGTTGCAGAAGATATTCGTCTGTAAGGTAAGCCGACCCCGAAGTTTTGTAGTCCATAAGCCTTATCTTCCCATCAGATTCTTCAACTACATCAATAAACCCGTGAACTGAATTTTCCTTAGATGAAAAATATTTCTCTTTATGTTTGGGGGAAAGAGCCGTGAATGCTTCATGGAAAGGAAGGCCTGTTGCCTTCATTTTTTTAACAAAAAACTCTGCCCATTGATAAAGCATATTAATACAGTCATTTATCCCAATTGCTTTTTCTCCTTCAGAAACTCCTATCCTTTCCAAGTCTAGAGTTTTCTCCCTCCAATATTTTGAGAAGAGTAGGAAAAGTATCGATTTAAACTGCTGTTCAGCGTTCGAATAATTGATATCTGCAGGTAGTTCATGTCCGAAGAAGTTTTCCAATACAGAATGAACCACGTTTCCCTTTACAGTATGTATATTACCTTTAGTGGGGAGTTTTGCAATATATGTGTAATAATATTTTCGAGGGCATTGATTATAGGTATTTATTGATGATGGGGACTCAACTCTTCTTGCCATCTCAGAACCAAAATAAAAGAGTATATAAATTTGACCCGGATTTATTATAATAATATCTTTGCTTTAAGATGTTTCTACCTTTACTCCTCTCAACTTTATTCGGAGTTTTCGCGGGGATTTTTACAGGCCTTATTCCTGGAATCCATATAAACCTGATTGCACTTCTGCTCTTTATTTATTCTGGAGCTCTCTTGACACATACTTTTCCAATAGTCTTGGCGGTTTTTATTGTGTCCATGTCAATCACACATTCTTTCCTGGATTTTATTCCTTCAATATTTCTTGGGGCTCCAGAAGAATCTACCGCGTTGTCAATTCTTCCAGGGCATAGTTTATTGTTAGAGGGTAGAGGATACGAAGCAGTCAAATTAGCTACAATTGGAGGGTATTTAGGAATTATTTTGGTTCTCCTTCTCACACCCGTCTTAGTTTTGATACTTCCACAAATATACAAATACTTAGAAAAATTTATTCCTTTTTTGCTTATTTTAGCTTCAGGATTTTTGATACTCAAAGAACAGCAAGGTAAAAGACTGCTTTCTTTAGTATTATTTGTAACCTCTGGAATACTAGGTATTCTAACTTTAAATTTAATGGTTATAAAAGAGCCATTGTTCCCCCTACTCACAGGACTTTTTGGAACATCCATAATTATCTCAAGCATTTACAAAAAAACTTCTGTGCCAGAGCAAGAATTAAAATCACAGAAAATAGACAAAAGGGATATTTTTGATGCGCTAAAAGGAGGAATAATTTCTGGGCCTGCCTGCTCTTTTCTACCTGGAATGGGGGCAGCACAAGCAGCAGTATTGGGGAGTAGTCTTTCTAAAAACGAAAGGAAACCATTCTTAATACTTTTAGGAGTTATAAGCACTTTAGTAGCAGGATTAAATTTTGTAGCATTATATGCTATAAATAAGCCACGAAGTGGAACATCGATCATTGTTGGAAGGTTGATTGAGATTGATGCTTTCTCTTTGGGGGCAGTCCTTTCTGCAATGCTTATTTCTGGAAGCATCTCAGTCTTACTTTCTCTTTACTTTGCAAGAATTTTTGCAAAAAATGTTACCAAAATTAATTATTCGCGGATAAATTTGGGGGTGTTGGCCTTTTTAGTTTTGTTGTCTGTAGTTATCTCTGGCCCTTATTCCCTAATAGTCTTAATAACATCAACCTCTATAGGCTTACTCGCTTCAGAATGGGGAATAAAAAAGATGCACTTGATGGGATGTCTTATTCTGCCAGTAATTTTTTATTTTTTACTTTGATCACCAAGGCTCAATATGGATCTTTCTAGGATCGACACCTTTCTTCAAAAGCAATTCTTTGGTATCTCTGACCATTTGGGATAATCCGCAAATATAGAACTCTTTATCAATTTCTTCAAGAGATAGATGGTCCTCTAGATAATTTGTCACTCGCCCAAAGAAATTTCCTTCTTCTAACCATTTTTTTGAATTAAGTGGTCTGCTTGCTGCAAGTTTAACGGAAAAGTTTTTGCTTTTTTTCAAAAAGAAAGAAATTTCCTCTTTGAAGAGATAGTTTTGTTCCTCCCTAAACCCATATAAAAGATCAAATTTCGCCGAGAATTTAGACTTTATAAGATGATCAATCAAACATTTTATAGGAGTAATGCCAGTACCTGCCGCAATAAATAGAATATCTCTTTCGGATCTTTCTATCCCATCACCAAATTTTCCATATGGTCCAAAAACTTTAATTTTATCTCCTCTCTTCAAGGCATTTAGGTAAGAAGTCATTTTGCCTTGGGGGATAATATTCATACATAGATCAACAAATTTGCTGCCGGGGTAAGAAGAAATGGAATAAGATCTTCTTATTATGTTTCCCCCATCATCTCTCCTTTCTAAGATAATATATTGTCCTGGATTAAAATAAAACTTCTCCTCAAATTCCAAGGTAAAAAGTTTTATAGCTGGAGAAAGTTCTTTGACTTCTGAAAGTTTTACTTCATACTCTTTTGGAATGATTTTTTCCACCATAAAGATTTAATAAAAACTATCCTTTTAAGTTTAACTTCCACCCATTCACAATGTTAAAACTTAAAACCATTTATCGATGCTTTCCTGCTTTTCCAATTCTCTTCCAAAGATGTCTTCGATATACTGTTTAGTCATCTCAAGATTTTGTTTAAGATATTCTGAAACCCCGTATTTATTTGCTAAAAAAAGGGCTTTTTCAAGATATTTTATAATGCTCCCCTTAGATATCGTAAAAATAATTTTCCCATTGCTGCAAGAAGTACATTTCCCAGAAAGCGGCGGCCTTCTAAAAGATTTATTGCAGCCAACACATCTGAAAGCCTGACTACTAAATTTTCTTAGATTCCCCCTTATGTCTCTTATAAAATGTCTTTCAATAACTAATCTCGCAACATCTGTGCTATCAACTGCCCTTATTTTTTCTGCTAAATCCATTTGGAATTCTACTTTCTCATCCATTGTAGGTATCGCCTTATAAGCAGAATTAACAATTCCTCCATTGATATCTGAAGTATCATGTGTGAAGGCAATATCTATAAAAGGGCTTACGCCTGCTTTCAATCTATTACGGACATTGTCTAGAAATATTTTTGAGGAATGCTCTCCTTTTTCAGATAGTTCATAGAGCTCTAAAGGATATTTACCAAGTTCAAAATCAAGTATTTGATCATCTACTTCCCCGGCATTAATCTTTGAGTTTAAAACTAAAGGGGCATCCTGCGTCCCCCCCCTATGCGCCGGCAAAAATTTCCTTGAGAAGTTCAAAAGGACATCTAAAAGAAGCATTACTGCCACTTCGTCCCCATCACAATCTCTTCTAACCGCTGCATGAACATAAGGAGAAGCAAGAATTCCTTGAACCTTTGAAAAACCAATTATTCTGGTCACAACTCCGGCACAATTGTGGGGAGCCATACAAACTGAAAGATGGCCTACCAAATCTTCCCTAGACTTTATTTGATAAAAAGGTTTAAGCCCATAAAGTCTTACTAAGAGAGAATCTATGAATTTAGAAACATTAATAAAAACTTTATCTGCTCCCTCATCGTCAGACTCCGGACATGAAGGCAAGATTATATCATGGGGTTTCAATTCCAAAATTTGATTGCTTTCCTCAAGATCCCTGCCATCTATATCTTTAGTATATCCCATACTCCTTAGCTTATCAACACTAACTGAAACTTCAGCAGGTTTAAAATGAGTTATTGGAAGTTCGGTGCCATCATATCTTATTGTCCCGTCTTTATTTACATGAAGCCCGAGCTGAGCCCTTAAAATTCCTTTACCAAGATGTTCAATTGAATGTTCAACAGAACTTGTACCCCGGACACCTTTAATCAAAGGAGGCACTTCTTCACGAGTCATACCCATCTGAGTTCTGGCCTTCTCAAGATAATGGGCGACATCTATTCTCCTCTTCATAAAAGTTTTTATTACTCCTGCTTGTGCCCCGCCATGATTAGGGCAAATATCAGAAAGCATCCTATCACACTTCGGGCAGTGATATAGTTTTTTTGTTTGAGCTTTACAATCTTCACAAACAAAATAAATTGTTTCCTTTTTACAATTTTCGCAGAAGTATAATGGAAATTCTGCAGTAAGATTGTTTTTTCCGGCTTCCTGAACACTCCTTAATCTCCCCCCTTCCTGACCCACAGGAAATAGAACATGGGGGCTACCAGTAAGTTTTCTAAGTTTAGCCTTTTCTGGTCTACCCATCCTGGCCCCAATAAATGTACCTGCTTTATCCTTTATTTTATACCTTGAAAAAGTGTTTATTATCTCTAGAGTCCCTTTCCCTGATTCGGATTCTTTCATTATCTCTTTGATTATTTGAGTAAATCGTTTTTTGTCTTCTGCAAGGCTTAAGCCGATGTTAGCAAGTAACGTTTTACTTGAGACTTCATCCAATAAAACTTCCTCTCCAATAACATCATGTTCCACCCCTAATAATTCTAAAGCTCTTTTTGCAGGAGAGAGTTTTGCAGCATCATTGGGATTATATGGGAGGGAGATTTTTTTATCAATTTTTGATTCTAAAAACCATTGCATCAAAACATTCAGCGACTCAGGGGTTATCTGAGTCCAGTAATAGATATATTCCGGATGTAATGGAATGTTATATTTTTCAGATAATTTTAATGCTTCGTTAATCTCAACTTTGGAAACATCAATCTTAACATTTTCACCTCTCTTTTCGGCTTCTCGCTTGAGTTCTAAACCCCACCATTCTTCCACATAAGGAGATTTCAAAAGCTCATAATTTCTGTTGATTACATCTCCTAAGGAAAATAGAATATCTCCTAGATAGACTATTTCTTTTACTTTTTTGTGAAATTCTTTTGCCTTTTCTAGACTAGACAGTTTTTTGAGAGAACCATCTAACAGTTTAACAATTGGGCCATCGATAGAATCACAGACAGTTATAGCGCAACCTTTTGTAGGTTTCTCTACCTTAAGTTGAGTGCCATTAGACAAAAAACTATTTGAAACGAACATTGTCGCAGGATGAATACATGTAGCGGAAAACCCGCTTGCTCTGCCCCTCCCATATCTGAATCTGAAGCCTCCAGGTCTTGATGGATGGCATAAAACCGGCCTTCCAGCAACTAAATCTTTTATGTAAGTCGGAGAAACATTAGAAGATCCTTTTTCCCTTTTCTTGTGAAGTTTGATATAATCCTCTAAAAAATCCCAACCACTTGTTTGAAAACCTTTATCTTTTAGACCATTCAACAACCTAAATCCCTTCTGAGCTTTTTGAGCTAAACCCTCTGAGAATATCAAGCACATTCCTCCGCGGATATTGTTAGTTTCTACTCTTGGAAGATCTTTGTAATTGCTTACCTCACGATCCTCTGTCGGATCTCCAGCTATTTGTATGGGTAAATTCTTTGCAAGGAATTCTATCTCTTCTTCTGTAGGGAGATACTGGAGATTTGTAACCCTTTCATGATAATCATAATTTTCGGTGATATATCTCTTTACCTCTTTTTCATCAGGATCATATTTTGCGTATCCAAATGTTTCTCTAAGATAATCTATAAGCATTAAAACGACGCAAGATGCTGTTGTTCCTGCGCTTCTAATCGGCCCAGAGAAATAGGCTATAAAATAGTCCTCACCATTCTTTGTTTTCCCTAGTTTCAATTCTGTAAACCCCTCTATGGGGGAGGAAACCACTCCCAAAGTGATATATGCAAAACCAACCCTAATGCCCGCATCTATCGCTTGCATCAGGTTTTCAAATTTGCAAAATTTTTCTTTGGCTATCTCTTCTGCAATCTTAAAAGAAACTGCAACATCTAATGCACCATATTGTTTTTCAAGTTCTAACACTCTACGGACGATAGCTTTATCGTTTAATTGGGGATAAATAGTAGAGATAAGCCCGAGAGATTTCTCTGCAAGGTTTGCCGCTAAAGGAATTTCCACTGCAGAAACCGGATCATATCCTTTATTTCTTGCTTCTCCGGCGATAGCATAGGCTACTTTGACTTTCTTATCTATTTCACTAAAATATTGCTGCATCTAAACCCTCCCCCTATGCTTCTCCATGAACCCATATATTTCATTTAACCAGTTCATCCAAGTCATTAAAACAAAATAATCGCTAACATAGATATCTGCTGCTGCCCGGACATTTTCATCTGCAGTATTTATAGCAACAGCAAGCCCTCCATGAGATTTCACCTCTTCAAAAGGGCCAATATCATTATCACTATCCCCAAGACAGACTACCCTAGTCAAATCGAAGTCATGTCTTTTAGAAAGAACATGCAATCCATTCTTTTTTTCCCAAATTGGCAGATGAATGTTTACTTCTCCTTTAAATCTTAGACTTCCATTAAGATATGTAACTGGCTCATTAGCTAAAACATCATCAAATCCCATTTCACCTTCTATCTCTTCAGCCAAAAATTTTACCCCGGTTGAACTAATATAAAACTTACTCCCTTCTTTTTTCTTTAAACCCACAAATTCTTCTAATCCGGGAAGATAGTTTTTAGAGAGTTTGGGGACAATCTCATCTTTCATGAGCTGGGCTTGTTCTTCAGCCCACCTATTTTGGGCTGCAGGATCTCGATTAAAATAATATTTTTCTTTAAGTCTGTCTGCAAGCTCTCTTTTTTCTAAAGGGAAAGTTTCAAAAGTTCTCTGCCAGCTGCTATGGTGGGAGTACTCTGGATGATTTATTAAAGTTCCATCCATATCTAAAACAAAAATATCGAAGGGATTTTGATTTCCCCTTCCGTAAAATGCTTTCCCCTTAGCTCCTGCTATTTTCTCGGCTCTTAGAAGCACATAATTTAATCTTTCTTTAACTTCATCCATCATTTTAATCTTTTAATCATTAAAATCTAATATTTTGACATCCCAAGTCTTCAAATTAACTAGAGGACATTTACACGGATCAGGAATATTCCCTACCTTTTCTTCAAACTCTGTTCTTGCTTGCCAGCATGAAGAGTTTATCGTTAAAATCCCTTTATAATTTGAAACATCGGTTCTATGCATATCTCCTGTAGCAACAATATCTGGGATTTCCCTTATAACTAAAGGGTCGCCTTCCGGTATTGGAATATGGGTTGTTGTTGTGTGCATTGGGCCCAAATGTCTTTTTTTAAGCCAGTGTTTGATAACTTTTGTTGGATATTTCCTTGCCTCTCCAAATCTAAGCTCTTCGATTTCATCGATCATCGGATGGAAGCTGTCTCCATGATAAAGTAAAACTTGAACTCCTTCTTTATTTGGTGTCCTGCCAACTTCTACTAAAGCTGGATTGCTCACCATGATCATATTTTCCATTTTATAAAGAGATTCGGCAAAAATAAAATGTATTGGTGGTTGGGGTTCATGAACTCTCGAACCGTCATGTTGCCCTGGACATAAAATAATAGTAACATCTTTTCTTATAAGGGAGAGGAGTTTAGCGAGTTGATCATACTGCCCTTTAAGGTCTTTTATAGCAAGTTTATCTTCTTGTCCAGGATAAACTCCAATACCGTCAACACAATCCCCCACTACAAACAAATATTTTACCTTCAGAGCCTGATCTTTTTGTTCAGGGGTGCCACTTTTCCCATTCATCCAGTCAACAAATTTCAAAAAATTGGTTTCTAAGAAAAGTTTAGAGCCGACATGAACATCTGAAATGAACACTGCATACTCTTCAAATTCAGTTCTTCTTTTTCTAGAGCTTAAAGAGTCAACATCTGGGAAAACAATATCATTTGCAAAAAGGATTTCTGAGCTCCCAGAGCACCTAAAACCCACAACTTCATCAAGAACGACTTCTTTAGCTTTTTCTAAAATTTCTTGTTTATTTACATTGACTAATACTGAAATCTTTCCCGTAATATCTTCCACCTCAAAAAGGATGTTTTTATTTTTAGTAATTCTCTTATTAGAAACCATTCCGATTATCGAGATATCTTTACTATTTGAAGAGATTTTATTTATTAAAGTAAGGTTTTTTAGTTCACTATGCTCGTTCAAGATAGATTTTATAGAGAAATATCTTGATTTAAAATATTCTACAAAATCTGCCACAGTTATTTCACGTGGGGGAAGCTCGTAATTATGGAGTACCCTAACTTTATCATTCCCTAAATTTATTTTTTGAGCAACTTCTTTTTTCTTAGGTTCTTCTTTCTTTTTAATCAAAGGAATATTATTTGATTTGGCAAGTAGTGTAAGATATTCTAATGCTTGTTCTATTTTTTGAATCTCGCTTGGACCTTTTCTTTCTTTGAGATTTTCCAGAATAAGTTTTATTTTGTAAAGGTTTTCTGTAAAATCTTTCTTAGATAAAAATTTGATGTTTAGGGCCTTTATTACATTCACTAAAGGAAGATCTATCTTCTTAAGATCCTCATTAAGTTCGGGATCTATTAAAATCCCTTCTCTCATAAATGCTTCTGCAGTATTCATTTTCCAGACAAATTTTAGATTATCTTAGACCGAGGGAATCTTTTATTATCCCTTTAGCCTTTCCAAGGAGTTGCGGCGGGATTGCTAATTTTATTTCTTTAGTCCTGCCATACCTCCCCTTACTTATTACTTGGGCATTAATTACCCCCAACATATCAAATTCAGATAAGATATCTCCTATCCTCCTTTGTGTTAAGGGCTCTGTAGCGGTTTGAACGCAAAAATGGTGATAAGTATTGAAGATATCTCCTGTAAAGATTTTTTCTTTTTTAGATTCTATTAAAGAGATTATTGCGATTAAAACTAACTGGAATTGTTTTGGTTGTGTGGAAATAATATCTAATATTTTATCTTTCTCTATTTTCTCTTTAGCTTTATCAATATGTGTAAGAGTTACAAGTTGGCTCCCTTCTCTTTCAGCTAGTTCTCCTGCAATCCTTAATAAATCAAGCGCTCTTCTAGCATCTCCATGTTCTCTTGCGGCGTAAGCAGAACATTTTTCTATAACTCCCTCAGAAAAAATATTCTCTTTAAATGCTTTTTTGGCCCTTTCTTTTAAAATATCTTGTATTTGAAGAGCGTTGTAAGGTGGAAAAACAATCTCTTCCTCAGATAAAGAGCTTTTAACCCTTGGATCTATATTATCTAAGAAAACTAAGTCGTTACTGATTCCAATAATAGAAAGTTGAGAATTTTTTAGTTCAGAATTTAATCTTGTTAGATTGTAAAGAAAACTATCATCTATCTTTTTTACTGCTTGGTCAATTTCATCTAAAATTATTACAACTAATTTTTTATCAGAATCTATTGCTTCAACAAATTTTTGATATATTTGATCTGTAGGCAGTCCAGTAGCAGGAACAGGAGAACCTAATTGTTTCATAAGTTCTGCAAGAATTCTATATTCAGTATCTGCTACTTTTTTTAATTTACAATTAATATAGTAAAATTGTAGATTAGAATTACTTTCTTTTGCTCTTTTTATTAATTGATCCCTTACATATTGTACTGAAAGAGTTTTCCCTGTTCCAGTTTTACCAAAAATAAAAAGATTTGATGGCCGATCCAATCTTAAAGTAGGTGCAAGAATAGAAGCGATTTGTTTTATTTGTTGATCTCTATGAGGGATTGTTTCTGGACTATAGTTTGCTTGTAAAACAGATTTATTTTCAAAGATACTTTTTTTAGTAAATGAATCAAATATATCGTCAAGCTCTACTCCCATTTTCACCTCTTTTAATTTTTATTAATAACTTAATCTACCTGTTCTTCCTTTTATAAATCTATTCCAATTGAAATATAACTTTACAAACCTATATTTCCAATGGAGATAATTTTATTGAGTTTTTGACTAAATTTCAGTGAATTTTAGAAAATTTTCTCAAATTCAACCTACAGTCCATCATTTCTACTGGAATCTTAAAAACATAATTTTATCGATAATAAAATTAAATAAAAATAAATATTAATTTATAATATATATAATATAATATATAAATATTTTTAAATAAAATATAAAAATAAAAATTAAATTTAAGATTTTCTTTTTAAATCTTTCCATGAGAAATAATAGGGGGAGAGTTATACACAAATCTAACAAAAACAATTATATTAAAACGAACTTTTAATTATTTTATAATATACTCTAATAAATCTATTTTAATCTAAGAAAAATAACTAAAAATTTACTAACTCTTGAGTAAAAATATTTTAATATACTCTCAAATAGAAATCTCTAATTTATATAGAAAGGTTTATAAACAAACTAACTATTTTATCTTTCATGAAAGAAAAAAAGCCGTTGAGAGAAATTGTCGGTAAAAATGTGGTGACAAAAGAAGGTAGAAGATTGGGTGTCGTAAAAGATATAACTTTTGACACAAAAACTGGTGAATTAATCAGCATACTTATAACAAATCCAACATCTTATGTTAATTCATTAAATTTAGATCAAACAAAAGAAGGCGAGAGGCTTATCCCTTATAGTGCTTTGCTTGCTATAGGTGACTTTGTTGTAGTCAATGAAGAAGACCTTGCTTAATTCTTTAATCCAAATTTAAAAATTTAAAATTAAAAATAAGTTAAAATGGCAGTTGTAGGATTTTCATTTTCTAAGATTTTCGTAGAGAAAAAAGAAAAAATTCCAGATAAAACTAAAGTTAATTCTAAGATAAATGTAACTAAAGTTACTAAAGAAGATATAAAATTAATTCAAGGAAAAGATACTATAAAATTCGATTTTGAATTTACTCTTGATTACTCTCCAAATTTAGCAAAATTAGAATTTGGAGGCCATATTCTGCTTGTGGAAGACCCTAAAGAAGCAGATAAGATCGTAGCAGATTGGAAAAAAGGCCAAAAACTAGATAATGATCTTAAATTTAAACTTTACAACCTAATATTCAATAAATGTAACGTGAAAGCCTTCGAACTTGAGGAAGATTTTAATCTTCCACTGCATCTTAAATTACCACAACTAAAGAAGGAATAAACAAAGAACTAACTATCTATTCTTCTTAATATAAATTCCTATCATTTTCTTGAAAAGGCTTCTCTGATCCTTCCAAGTTATATTTTTCAAAGCTTCTTTTTCAGTAAACCAATTGTATCTTGAATGCTCTTCTTTATCGACTTTAATCTTATCCGAGAAAACTTCAACAAGATAAATTCTATGCTTTGCTCCAGTCCACATCAAATCATCCTTATCTAAAACCTTAGTATAATAAAAAGAGTGAGTAAATTTTGTTCTTTTAGCCTCAAAACTTTTTACAGAAATCTCTTCATCTATTTCTCTAGAAAGGCAGGTTTTTTCATTCTCTCCTTTCTTACACCCCCCTTTAAGCCATTCCCATCCAATCCAATTCTTTTTCCGTTTAAGAAGGAGATATCTTATTCCAGAATCTGTTTTTCTATAAACTAATGCGGCAACCCCTTTTCTAATCATACATCTATCAAAAGAATTAGAATTTATAAATAAAACGCCCAGACCAGGAATCGAACCTGGATATCCGTGAGGAAACCGGTTTTCGAGACCGGCGCAGTACCATTGTGCCATCTGGGCATAAATTCAAGAATTAAATGGTCTTTTAAAACCTTTCAAATCACTTTCGCCCATAAATCCCTATCAAAGTTGCCTCATCAATGACATGCCCGGTCATTATTTTCTTCAATTCTCTTTTGCTACAACCTTCAGGAAGATTTATTTCTTCATCCATAGCATAAACTTTAAAATAATATCTATGGGGGTTTCCAGGAGGGGGACAAGGCCCCATATAACTCATTTTTCCAAAATCATTTTTAGCATGGGGATAACTCAAGGTTTCTCCCTCAAGGAACTCTGTTTTATGCGGAGGGATGTTAAAAACAAGGTAGTGGGAGAATACTCCCAGAGGCGCATCTGGATCCTCAACAACTAAGACCAAACATTTTGTATCCTTTGGTACATGCTCAATAGTCAGCTGCGGAGATAAATTCTCTCCATCACAAGTATGTTTAAGTGGAATCCTTTCCCCCTCTTTAAAAGAAGTACTCGAGATCTTCAAATTTCTCATCTTATCTTACTTTTTGAATGAGTTTAAGCTCCCTCATCCTCGCCTCAGCATAATCTCCAGAATTAAAATAATCCCAAAAAACTTTTTGAAGCCACTTTATCCAGACCGGATCATAGATGCTATAAAAAATGAAAGTTTTATTGGATTTAGGTTTATCATAATCTCCTGGATTTTTTATCTCCTTCATCCTCACAATTTTATCATCAATTATAATAGCTCTTAATGGTTGGAAGGCATGCCTAACTTCAATCATCTTATCTTTTTCTAAACCCCTATTCAAAGCCAAAACCTGCTCTATGTTATCTACTGCGGGAAGATGTATTCCGCTTATTATTCTAACCTTAACCCCTTTTTTAGCAAGATCTCTTAATACCTCTAAAATTCTCATGTCTCCCTGCTTCAGCCTAGACCATGTAAAATTCCCAGCAAAAATCAAAACTTGTTTATGTGCAGATAAAAGAAGTCCAACAACATCTTGTGAAACGGCTCTGGCCTCATCTTCTTGTTCTTCAAGAAAAGCTTCTTTCTTATCTTTATCTATAAACTGGTAAATATCGAAAGGGCTGAAATCTCTTTTCCTTGTTCCTCTCTTCAAATCTTCAGCCAGTCTTTTCTGGACTGCCAAAAGCCTCTCTTTTTTAATTGGCATTAATTATAATGGCTCTAAGCATTAATAAAGATTTAGGAAGACTGCGAGATAGTTACAACAATCCTTCTTTAGAATAAGGCTCATCAGCATCAGTATATTTTTTCTTATAATCCCAGAGAAGCTCTCTCCCAGGCCCATTTTTCGGAGAGATTTCTATCGCATTTACTTCTCCTGGAATTACTTCTGCGTGCAAAGAATATTGTTTAAGTTTTGGATTAAGTTTTTTCACAAAATGCTCATAATCCTTAATGTGGCCATTAGTAGCAAACCTCAAAATTGCCCCGCTTAACCTATAAACCTCGGTTAAACCTTTCTGAGAAAGAAGTTCATTTAATCCGGCAAGCTGAATCTTGTGTTGCGCTTCCCATTCTTCAAGAATTTGAGCCTTTGGCTCATCAATAACCTCTTCTAAGCGCATTATAAATAAGGGCACAGGAACTATTTAACTCTTTTGATTTATCTAACATTCTTAAGCTTTCCAAAGTGATAAACTTTATCCCCTACAATAAAAACTTCAAAATTTCCAAGATTTTGATGAAGATAAGGGGAAAGAAGATCTTCTCTCCGGACATCTGTACCCTCAATTGTAGGAAGAAAAGAGGGCATAGCAAGAAGTTTTTGCCCTTTCCATTTTCCAAGCAAGAAACATTTATACTTCTCGCTTTTGGGGCCTTCATGCAGCGTAACAGCTGCATGCTCATTTCCGATAACGATCAGATCTGCATTTCTGGCCTCTTTTTCTTCCCTTATCTTGTCTCCATGGGTGATAAGAATCTTGGCCCCCCTAAAATTTGCAATGTAAAAATCCTTAACTTCTAGATTTTTCTTCTTAGCAATAGGTCCAAGAATTGTGTCGTGGTTTCCTTTAACCAAAACAATCTTTTCACAACCCTCGCTAAGAAGGTCTAAAAATTTAGAAGTCTCCATCCACTCTTGGTCAGAGATATCTCCAAATTCATGTTTTAAGTCACCGTTTATTACAATCATTTTAGGCTTAACTTCATTTAAAATTGCCCTAATTCTTTCGACAGTTTCTTTGAACTGTACTTGTGGCACAATATAGCCTTGTTTGCTTAATGCTTCTTCATATCCAATATGCACATCTCCAAAAACAAGGATTTTTGCCCCAGAAATCCACAAAGCGGCTCCAATAGCATCTATTCCGGGAAGAAGTTTTGTGGGCCCCATTTTAATTAAAAACTCTCAGATGTTTTAAACATAACCTTTGAAAATTCCTGATGAAACAGTTGTTTAAACACTCTAATTTTCACCAATCCTCTGCATAACTTCTTTATGCATTCTTCTCAAGAAAGCAATCTTATCTTCAATTTTCATCAAATCTGCATGGCCTTGTGTAATCAAACCAAATGAGAAAGGGCTAGGGAAATCTTTATTCAGAGTTTCAATCTTAGTTTTCCCTTCTTTAATCCAATCAAGAACCTTCTTAGTATTCTTGATATCCATTAAATCTTCAAGAATTTCCCTTTTAGTCTCTCTAAGAACAGGGAAATCAGAAGAAGCTTTTTGAGCCGCAGCAAGTAGGAAGTGTGAACCGACCTGCTGTCTTCCAACAGACTTTGTTCTCCCTTTATAATTTCTGAGGATCATCAAACTTCTTGCAGCACAATGCCTAAACCTTCTTTTAAAAACTTCTGTCTTCGAGACTGCCTCTTCAAGAATCTCTTCTATATTCTTAGAATCTAAAACTTTCAATGCCTTATCTATATTCATTTTATCCGAGCTGGCAAGATAAAATCCATTATCATTAATCCCTATCTCAATATCTCTTCCACCAAACCTCCCAACAACATAAGCCATAGCCCTTGAAAGCGCATCATTCACCCTTCTCCCATAAAGTGTATGGAAAACAGCATAATGTTTGAACGTATCTTTCCAATGTTCAATCACAAGTTTATTGTAATGGGGTATCTTTGCATACCTATACTGCTCATTAAAATAAGAGTATAACGCTTCAGCAGTAATTTCATCAACATACAGATAATCTTTTATGAATTGTATCATCTCGGCCTTCTTCTTTCCAAGCTCAAACTTTTCGGCCATAAGCTTCCTGAAGGTCTGTATTGCAACGGCTAGATCAAAACTAAGGGGGAGCATTTCAGAGAACCAACTAGGGATTGTAGGAGACTTCATCACAGAAGCATTAACATAAGCATTCATTCCCTTGGAATAAAGGAACTGGTATTTGTGGCCTCCAAGGACAAAAACATCTCCTTTCTTCAACCTTTCAAGAAAACCCTCATCAATAACTCCTATTTTTTGCCCCCTTATTTCTGAAGGAGAAACTGCGACCACATTAGCAAAACTTTCATCTGGGATTGTCCCAATATTTGTCATGTAAATCACTCTTGCAAGCTTACCTCTCTTCCCGATCATCCCTTTTTCTGCGTCAAACCATATTTTGGCATAAACATTATTCGCATTTAGCGAATACTCTCCAGCAAGATAAGAAACAACTGAATAGAAATCTTCTGTAGTCAGGTTATAATAGCAATAACTCTGTTTAATAACTCTCAGCATATCCTTGACTTCCCATTGTTTGGATATCGCCATCCCATATATCTGCTGGGAAAGTACATCCAAAGCATTATGGGGGATCTGCACTTTATCTATATGGTTCTCAACAGCCTCCTTCAACATGACTGCACACTCCACAAGATCATCTCTATCCAAAACTACAAACTTTGCCTTGCTTACTTCGTTCAACTTATGCCCTGCCCTTCCAGCTCTTTGAAGAGCCCTAGCAACAGATTTGGGAGAACCTAACAAAATAACCAAGTCTACAGATCCGATGTCTATTCCCATCTCAAGGGAAGTTGAAGTTACAACCACCTTAAGCTCCCCGTTCCTAAGTTTCTCTTCAATACTAAACCTCATTTCTTTTGAAAGAGAAGAATGGTGCGCACCAATATTATCATTATACTCTTTAGGAAACCTTTCTTTAAGCTGATGGATAACTCTTTCAGTGGCAGACCGAGTATTTGTAAAGATAATCGTAGTCTTATGCTCCTGGATCAAACTATCAAGAAGATTATACAGCCCCTTCTGTTGTTCAACAGCTGTTGAATCAATCAAGTTCCCTACAGGGCAAAGCACTTCAAGCTTAGACTTCTTGGTAAATTGAACATCGGCAATCAAACACTCTCTCGGTTGCTCATCATCAAAACCAACAAGATACTTGGCAACCTCTTCAAGGGGAGCAATAGTTGCAGACAAACCAATTCTTACCGGCTTAATAACTGAAAGATCATTCAACCTTTCAACACTTAAAGATAGATGAACTCCCCTCTTATTGGAAGCGAGAGCATGGATCTCATCTAAAACCAAAAACTCGAGCATCTTAAGCTTATCAATGAACTTAACCGTGTTCAAAATAATCGCAAGGGTCTCAGGGGTAGTTATCAGAATATGCGGGGCCTTTCTTAACATCTTGCTCCTTTCAGCAGTAGACGTATCTCCAGTTCTTACCGTTGCCCTAATCTCTTGAAGTTTTATCCCCTTTTTCTTAGCTAACTCCTGGATCTGTTCAAGAGGGGTTGTTAAGTTGACATGAATATCATTGTTCAGGGCTTTCAAAGGCGAAACATAAACTGCATAAACCTTATCTTCAAGTTCATTCTTCCTAGCCAAAGTAACTAAGTAATTCAAGATAGATAAAAAGGCAGTAAGGGTCTTAGTCCCCCCGGTTGGGGCAGAGATAAGTATATTCTTTCTTTCCCATATGGGTAAGCAGCCATAAAGCTGGGGTAAAGAGAAATCTTTGAACCTGGAAAAGAACCATTCTTTCACAAGGGGATCGAGAGTTTCCTCTAGCTCTTTCTTCTCCCTTAGTTTAGCAGTCTGCATAACGGACTGCAAGATCGTTTTTCCCATTAGCCTTTATTGATAATTATTCGCTTTAAAAAACTTTACATATGAGAAATAGAAAATTCTATCTTCTTCAAAGCTCTGAATTTTAGAAGAGCCCTGTTTATTTAAATTTTTGCCTCCAAATCTTAAATGGCTTTCACAGATTTAAGAGCTTCAAGCCTATCAAACTCCTTGGCATATTGCATTACGGTTTCTTTTGAAACTCTGCAAGGCCAGGATTCTTCAACAAGCCGGTTAAACCTTCTTTTGAGCTCCTCAATTCTTGCGTTTATCTCATCCATTTCCATCTCATATCTTAGATCTGCTCCAATATCTTTCTCGTCCTTTCTTCAGGAGTTCCCCTTGGGATTGGGATAAGTTCGTAGCCCAGTTTGATGTATTCTACCTGTATCTGTTTGTGAAGCCTCTCCGCAAATTCTTTCTCTTCTCGCCTAAAGGTGCTTCTTTCGTGCCTTTCAAGCGGTTCAAGGAGGAAGATTTTATGGTAGTTTGCATTTCTTGCCGCCTCTTCAAGCTCTCTGGGCGCTTTCAAACCCTCGGCATGGTAGTAAGCCAGCCCATCTATTCTTCCCCTATCTTGGATAGCTATCTTCGCATAGGAAGGGATGCTCTCTTCCCATTCAAGCTGAGTCCCAAGAACTTCTCTCTGGAATCCGTCTCTGTCAGTCCAAGGAAGTTTTGCTTTCTCTCCACGCTTTTCTTTGGCAAGTTCCCTTTCTATGATGTAAGTTGCAGCCTCTCCGATTAGGTAGATGCTCTGCCATCGATCCTTCCCCAAGAGTTCAATGATGGTGCTTTTTCCAACTCCCGGGCCCCCGGTCAGGACGTTCTTTTGCGCAGTCATTCTTTTTGTCTCCTTCTTGTTTCCGGCTCTCTGGCCGGCTCTTAAGAAAATTCAAGAAAAAAGTCTAGATAAATTAATGTTGTAGAAAAAGCCACAACAAGATTTTTAAAGCCCAAAGGCCTAAGATAAATCATGGACTATGAAAACATTCGCTTAATCCTGGAGAAATATGGTCTTAGTCCAAATGAAGCAAAGGCTTATCTAACTCTTCTTAGGCTTGGGGGAAGCATGGCCGGAAAGATTGCCAAAGAGGCCCAGATGGACAGAGCCTCTTGTTATGATGCTCTCAAAAAACTTCTTAAACGGGGCCTGATAAGTTATGCTCTTGAAGCAAACCGGAAACTCTTCAAAGCAGTTTCCCCGGATAGACTCATAGAAATCTTAAAAGAAAAGGAAGAAGAGATCCAGGGAATCCTTCCGGAACTAAGTTCGCTTTACAAGGCAGAGAAAGGAAAATATAACGTAACGCTTTACAAAGGATACAAGGGCCTTAAATCTGTCTTTGAGGACATCCTGAAGAAAACAAAAGGGGAAGAAAATCTAGTTATTGACAGTTCGGGGAAATTTGGGGAAAGGATGCCTTACTACCTCCCGCACTTCAAGAAAGGGCTTGAAGCAAACAAGATAAAGGTAAGGCACATTGCAAGAAAAGGATTCAAACTCAACCCCAGCAAAACAACAGAATTAAGATATTTCACAAAACATCTTAAAGAAAGCACAATTACAACAAACATCTACAGCAACAAAATCGCCCTGCTCATCTGGACAGAAGTTCCTGAAGCAATAATAATAGAGAATAAAGCCGCTGCAGAGGCTTACAGAGAATATTTTGAGATACTTTGGAAGTCTGCAAGCGAAGATTAACAGCGTCGATAATCTTTCCAAACAAACAATTAAACAGCCGTTTAAACAACGAATTTCAATAATCTTAAAAACTCTCTTTTATTTAAATCAAAATGGATGAAATAGAGCTTGCAAAAAGCACAGAGATATGCAAAACCTGTAAAAATATCGTTATTGGAAAAGGAAATCTTAAAGCCAAAATACTCTTTGTTGGCGAAGCTCCCGGGAGAAATGAGGATGAGCAAGGCCTCCCATTTGTAGGGGCAGCAGGTAAGAATCTAGACAAACTTCTTGCAGAAGTCAAACTGAGTTTAAACGATATCTACATAACCAATATCCTAAAATGCAGGCCTCCGGAAAATAGAGATCCGACTCCTGAAGAAATAAGGGCCCATACTCCTTGGCTCATTAAACAAGTCAAAGAAATAAGGCCAGAAGTCATCTGCAGCCTGGGCAACTACGCCACAAAATTCTTCCTTGCAAGCCTAAAGCCGGAAGGAATGAAAGACCAGCCGGGGATCACAACTGTTCATGGGAAAGTCAAAAAAATTGAATTTGATGGGATGAAGATAAAGCTTATTCCCCTATTCCACCCGGCAGCTATAATTTACAACCGAAAACTCATTGAAGCATGGGAAAAAGACATGGAAATAGTCAAGAAAGAGATTTCTCAGAAGACTCTCGGATAAATGCTTCAATTTTCTTAGCTACTTCATGATCGGTTCCAAAGGAGATTTTTTGGACTTCAAATCCTCTGGAGGCATATTCTCTTGACAATCTTTTGTGAAAATCTCCATTCCCATTAGCGTCTTTTTCTTCCAAATAAAAAAATCCGCCGTATCTGGCAGATTTTAAAGCTTCCCTTAATCTTTGGGGATAGGGGGTTTTAAGGGATCTATAGTCCAATAAATAGTCTATTAAACAGCCAATCTGAATTGAGGTTTTTGTATGCATGGGCATGCTAGATTCCCAATCAATCTGCATTTCTAAAGCCCTATCAGTAAACTCTCTTTCACCCTCACCCGGCAGTCTGCTTTTTGAAAGAAATTCCTTTGGGCTTTCCATTAAATAAGCCCCATTATTTGAAAAACCCTTCAGAATATCAAGTTTCTCTTGATACGTTCTTCCAAAGAGGACATATTTCCTTACCATTTTATTGCGATTAATCTATAGGTTTACCTTTAAAATTATTTGGGTGGCCGCTTAACCCTATAGATGAACCACCTTAGTTATCTTAGAATCTACAAACTTGCCATCAACAAGGTATCTCTCTGCTTCAAGCATAATGGTTCGTTTAGCTGGGAAAATGTATTCAAAGAACTTTTCACTTGGAAATGTTTCCCGCTTCGAATATTCCTTCAATGTAAGCCATGCATTCTCGGCTTTATGTGTCTTTTCTTTAAGCTCTCCAGAAACCTTGCTTGTTTCAACATGGAAAAGGTAGTGATGGAACAACAACTTCCCTGCCTCAAAGGTCTTTACTTGCTCTATGGCCTTCAATTTCCATTCCTTTGCATGAAGCCCTGCTTCCTCTAAAAGGTCTCGAGTGGCGCATTCGAACATATTCTGCCCGAAGTTAATCTTTCCAGCGATAAACCCCCAATAACCGTAAAAAGGTTCCTTTAACCTTTTCTGAAAAAGGTACCTCTCTCCTTTCTTAGCCATGATCACAATACTAAAATTTGGGAACTCGGCACGGGTTCCAGTATCTCCTTCGATAAAAGCCGAAAGCTTCCTGCCTTCATCCGTGAGTTTATAACTCCCCTTTTTATTCTTATTAATAAACCCTGATTCTTCGAGCTTGTTAACATGGTAAGCAAACTTATTGCTCTCTCCATCTTTTGCCCATAACTCGTTAAATGAAAGCTCCGGTTTATGAATTAGCTTCAATATAATCTTCCTTTGCATTTCATGTTCGAAATCCATTTTCTTAATTTTTGAGTTCTTTCAAATATTTAAATCAGTATCTCAAAAAGATTTGATAAAACTTAGATAATCCCCTATACCGAATAACTTTTAAACTAGAGAGGATTTAAGATAAAATGAGGATCTCTCAGTCAAAACTAGATAGGATAAAAGAGGAAATTCTTGCAACATTATTCAGAAATTCTCCAAGAGCAATGTTTACCGCAGACATCGCAGAGAGCATGGCGCGCGACGAGGAATTCATAAAAAGACTTCTCATTGAATTGGAACAGAAAAACCTTATTGCTAGCGTGAAGAAAAACCCGAAAGGAATAGATTACCTCAGAAGAATGCGTTGGAGATTGGCTTCTCAAACCTTTCAAGCCTATCAACAAGTATACAATAAAGATCTTTTTAGACAAAACGTAAATTACGACGAGAAAGAGCATACTTATGCTTGACTAGAATTCAATCATTTTTTGAAATATTCTCTTAAAATCAACAAACTATTTAAGGAGATCAAATATCTTCCATAAATGAGCTTTGAAGATAAAGTAAAATCTTCTTTTGAAAGGGTAAAAGAAGAGATTTCTGCATTAAAATTTGAACTTCAAAACCTAAGATTAGAATTAAACGAACTTAAATCTCTTAAAGAGGAGCTTAAGGCTATAAAAGAAGAGTTTTCCACAAGAAATCAACCCCATATTAAACCGAACTTTATAACTCCATTTTCCATCGGAAATGAAGGGGTTCCAACAAACCAACAAACCAACAGATCAACAATCAACACCCCCTCATTTCCTGTCGACGGCGACTCCCCCATAGAATCCAACACATCCACACATATTCCAACACAAAATCCAACACATCTTCAACACATCACAGAAAAACTCCAACAATCCAACACAAAATCCAACACATCTTCTTCAAAAATTAATGAATTCAAAGACCTAAATGCCTTAATTGAGACTCTAAAAACAGATCTTAAAAAGAAGTTTAAGTCTCTAACAAAGCAAGAATTTCACATCTTCTCAATTCTTTACAGCGTCGATAAAACTCAAAATAATGGGGTTTCATATCAAGATTTAGCTATAAGGGCTGGCCTTACACCTTCAAGTATCAGAGACTATACTCAAAGAATCATCAAAAAAGGCATTCCCCTCATAAAAGAGAGACAAAATAACAAGCTAATAGTGCTAAAATTGCCCCTAGAACTCAAAAATTTAGCCACTTTAGACAGTTTAATGAGGTTAAGAAACGATTTCCCCGACGAAAATTTAGACAGTTTTACAAAAAACTAAATTCCTAAAAATTTGAAGAGATAAGGCTTAATTCATCAAAATTTTTATAATAAACTAAGCTAAAAATCCCTAAAAAGTTCGGTCTAATTCCTCACTTCTTTCCAAACTCACACGAAAAACCCCTCCAAAAACCAAGAATTTTTCAATTTTTGGCTAAAAAAGGGCTTAAAGAACTGAAAAATTTATTTTTCGTTATACCGATTAACTATCCTTACTCCTCACTTTCTCTCTATCTACGAACAATTTTTGCTAAAAACTCCTCTCTTTTTCATTATTTTTGAACTATTTTAACTCTCACTAACTCTCTCCCCTTTGACTCTTTTATTTTTCCTCACTTTTTATTACTTTTCGGTCGATTTTTACTCTAACAAAACTCTCACTTTTTCAATTTTATGGAAAATTAGTTCGGTTAAATATCTCTTTCCATTAGAAGCTATTCGCTTAAATTTATAGGGTAGAACTTTTATCTCTTAGAAATTCTCACTTTTTGCTTTTTTAGCCTTTTTATTGGTTCGCCCTACCTTCATATCTGAGAAGACTACTTCCCTAACTTCCTCAGGAATATAGTATCTTTTCTTACCATTTTTCTCTAAAAATTCACCTAAAATTCCCTCATTTTTCTGCTTAATTGCATTAAGCTGTCCCCTTATAGTGCTTCTCTCTTTATTCAGAATTGAAGCAATATCCTCACAGCTTAATTTCATCTCGGTATTCAAAAGTGTCCAAATAATTGCTCTCTCCATCACACTTAAATTCCTTAAAAATGCTGATTGAACACCTGTTTGAACAGGTGTTTGAACACCTTCAACACCTGTCTGTTTATAGTCAGCTGTTTGTTGTTGTTTAAACAGCTGTTTAGACATCTTAGTGGAAAAGAACGCCATAAACGTTTTCATCTCAGAAACTTCAGATTCCATCGACGCTAAACGCTCTTTAAGCTCATCAACAGAATTTTCATGGTGTTTATCACGGGTGTTTAAATGGGTAATCCATTCAGAAGCCTTCTTCAAGTCCTGTTTAACCGCAGAAAAAGAGTGTTTGATGTCTTCTTTCAGCCCACCAACATCCTCTTTTCTCGCAAATAACCACCAAACCATTTAAAATAATTACAATTTTTCATTTTAAATACCTTTTGTTAAAGAGAAGATTTATTAAGGGCAGTAACTTTTAACCAGCGTCGATAACAAAAAGATGGTTGATATAAAGAACAATAAAGCAGTTAAAATTCCCCTACACGCATTAGACACTGTACGGGGAAGGATTTCAACCGCAGTTTCAGCAGCCTTTGCCTTTGTGATAGCCTTGGCCTGGAACGATGCTATCAAAAATTTTGTTGAAAACCTTATCGCTGTAGCGGGGATAGAAAGAACGACGACTTATTACTATTTTATTATTGCAGTTTTAGTGACTCTTGTAGGAATCTTTGGAATATACCTCGCTTCAAAACTTGCAGTCCATCCGAAAGGAGAGGTGAACAAAGTTATGAGTACTTGGGGACCCCAAAGACCCAAAACAAAAGCCAAATGATCAAGATTAAATGATCAAATTTTTTAATCTAAGATTAAAACTTTTAGCATGAGTAAAAACCTAAAAATGGCTAAAAATAATGATAAAAACAACAAAATAACCGGCTGGAGATCTTTTTGGAATAACCTCGATTATGGTCCAAGAGGAGCATTAATCGGTCTAGTTTTGGCAGTAGGTTACTTTCTAGTCCCTTTAATTCTCAGACTTTTACTTGTTTTCCTTATCATTTTAATGGTCACCCTTTTGGGGGCAGCATTTGGATCATTAATTGGCTGGATAATTGAAAGCTATAAAAAGAAGAAAAAGGATTAAAACTTTTAAGCAGCAATCAAAAATTTTAGCATGAGTAAAAAACCTAAAAATGGCCAAAAATCAGCTAAAAATTGGTTAAATAAGGCCATTGAAAAAACCATTGATTTCAGCCATCATGTTTTGGATTCAATACCTACAAATTGGGCAGCCCCCTAGGGAAAGGTCAGAGAATCATGAAAAATGCGTTAAAATGGCTAGAATCGCCCCATAAAGGCTAAAAAAGTTCGTTCTAACTCTAATTTATTCGTAAGATTTATATACTTAGGGCACCCTAAGTAGACGTAAACTTGGATTAAAAGACCCTAAGTTTACAAATGAACGTGAAAAAGAGGTAAAATGAGTTCTATTGCACAAAAATTTGAAGGCCGCTCAATAAACCGGCCTCAAGCCGCAATTTACATTCGAGTTTCAACCCAAGATCAGGCCCAACATGGGTTCAGCTTGGATGCGCAAGAAGATTCGCTTAAAAATTATGCTCAAGCAATAGGTTATGATATTTACAAAATTTACCGAGATGAGGGAAAAAGTGCAAAAGATCTCAAAAGGCCGCAAATGCAAGAGCTTCTAAAAGATGCAGAAGCGAGAAAATTTCAAGCAATATTCATTTACAAATTAGACAGATTTTCTAGAAGTCTTAAAGACCTTATCTTAACAATAGACCGATTAAAAGATTTAGGCGTCGATTTCATTTCTCTTCAAGATAAAATCGAGACTGCTTCAGCAAGCGGAAAGCTCATGTTTCAGATTATAGGGGCATTTGCCGAATTCGAGAGGAACATAATAGGGGACAGGACGAAGTTCGGCATGGAAAGGAAAGCCAAGGAAGGAGGATTTATTGCTAAAGCCCCTAGAGGGTATAAACTTCTAAATAAACATCTTGTTCCGGATGATAATCCTCAGCAAATCGTCCAGATATTTGAGGAATTCTTTAACACTAAAACAAGCATAACTCGCCTAGCTAAGAAATACGGTATGACTACTGCGGGTATGAAAAAGCTGCTCCAAAATACAACTTATCTTGGAAAAGTTAAATTTGGTGACCAAGAATCTCAAGGAACCCATCAACCCCTCGTATCACAAGACTTATTTAATAAAGTTCAAGAAAAGTTAAACAATCTATGATGCAAATTCCAAAAACAAGAAAAGAGGCAGTCGAATTAGTAAGGCAAATACTAAACCAAGGCGATGATAGGTACAATTCAACTAATGAAGAGGTAATACTGGCAGATTTTCTTATTGAGGGTGCAATCTCTTTGGAAGAAAGGGCAATCTCTCTAAAAGAAAAGCCGATAGAAGAGGGTATATCTAAAATGAAGCTAGAAATCCAAAAAGAAGAAAAACTTGTTGCTAGAGAATTACTTAAACTGGAAGGATTTAATGATGAAGAGATATTTTTTGAAGTCCGATTTTTAGGAAGCCGCCCCGATGTCCTTGCAGAGTCGCCAAAAAAGATCATAGCAGTCGAATGCTGTTCTTGCAGGGTAAGCAAAATAATAAATTTTTTGCCCCAGTTAGATGAAGTCTGGATAATAACCCGAGGAACCACCCCTTGGGAAACAAATATTCTCCAAAGAGATAAAATGCAATGGTTTGTCTTTCAAAAAGGCCCCAACTGGAAAGAATCCTATGTTCTCTATCAAGATTGGATATCAGAGAATATCAAAAAAATCACCAGCCCATATGATCTATTGATGAAAAGAAAAAGCATAGAAAATAAAGATCATTAAAATCTAGAAACAAACCCTAATCGGAAAGATATTAAACGAACCTATAAACTTTTAAACTCCTTCAACCCTCAAACATCTATGATTCAAGGCTACAAATCTGCAGAGCTAAGGGCTTATGTTGAATCAATGCTTTCTAAAGATAAATCAGGACATGACTACTCACATATCCAAAGAGTAGAGTCCAATGCAAAAGAGATAATCAAAAATCTTTCCTCTTCAGATACTTTTGATTCGGATATCCTTGAAGCATCAATTCTTCTTCATGATATTGATTATAGGACGCCTTCAACCCACCACATCGACAGTGCAAACTTTGCGCTTGAAAATCTGCACCAATGGGGGGTGGATTTGGCAACAGCCGAAAAAGTTCATCACGCAATTATAAACCACAATAGGGTTTATGCTCCACCAATTGATCCTGTAGAAAAACTATCTTTGGAAGCTAAGATCCTCTATGATGCAGATAACATCGATGCCCTGGGAAGCATAGGCATTGTAAGAATGACTCAGTTCTCTACAAGCCGGGGCTGGCCATTATCTCTTCCGGGCGGTAAAAATGAAGTCAATACAAGTCTTTATGGGAACATTAAACACCTCCTGACTTATCCTGGTCTAATGCTTACTCCTCAAGGAAAAGATTTGGCTATTGAAAGAACAAAAATCTTACAACAATTCTTAGATCAACTAAGCAAGGAACTCGGGCTTTAGATTAAGATCAAGGCATCGCAGCAATTGCCTCGGTATTTCTCACAGATTCATACCGTGTTTGGGAGTTGTCCTCTCTTGAAGAAGGCTCAAGAATTTCTCCATTAATCTTTCTCATTCCTTCTAAAACTGCCTTCTCTAAACTCCTATCCCCGTTAGCTCCGACTGCCAACTTATAATTTGTATGCACTCCCCTCATTTCATAATGCAGCATCAAATATAACCTATCGGCGATACCCCACACTATGGTTCCCTTGCTTCCATTGTCTTCTCCCCTTATATCGTGCCTGGAATAATGCGGAAATTTAGTTCCGAAATCCTCAACAAACCTGGTGAATTTTGCAAAACGATCTACACCTATCCACTCTCCCCTATAAATCTCTTTTTCCATTTCTAACCCTCTTCAGAAAAATTCATACTAAGCAAGTCCCGACCAGGAAGCAAGATCTTCACCGCAATGATCATAATAAGCAACAGATTTATCTGCCATTTCCCATAAAAAAGATCCCTTCATGATTTCCAAAGCGTCTTTGCGGCTTATCCTTGAGAAAAATATCTCTCCCTCTGCAAAGCAAGTTCCCATGGTAGAGATACTATAACCAGCAACCCTATTCTTTTCATCCAAAGCAAGCTCCAAAATCTTCAAGCAAGCATTAGTCGGCGTTGCTAAATACCTTCTAAAACCATTAACTGAAACTTGGGAAAATTGATATTTTCCGGTTAAATCGACTACTCCTGAAGAATCAACTTTCAATGGAACCCCATAAGGGCTGGTTGTTAAATTCTCATCCCTAAAAACATAATATCTTGCCTTTTTCATCCAGACATCTTCAATCCGGCAATATTTAAACCTTTCACTGAGCTTTTTTATACGGGGCTGCAGATATCTGTTCGGGAGGATTTGAAGAAGAAATGATCAAATCAAGCCTGCTTGGATCTTTGTCGTTTTGGTCTGAAGGCCTATCCAGTTTATTTACCTTAGAATTAAGATTATTGGCGCGTATCCCATAATCTGCAGAAACTATAGCTGGAATCAAAAATACGGCCCCAACCGAAGCTAAAGTTCCCTTGGAATAATCGCCAGTTCCAACACAATAAGCAACCCCCCCAATCAGGGCAGCCCCGGCAACCATTTTGGCAATACCGCTTCTTATGCTATAGGATTCATATCTCTGTTGGAGCTCCATTC
>CAZIKY010000002.1:0-63610 GCA_964540065.1 Candidatus Woesearchaeota archaeon
AATTCATCATATGTAGACCTAGGGGACGCTTTTATGGTTAGAATAAGCCCAAGTTCTATGCTTACCCTAGAACCATTAATGATGAGGAAACTAGACCAGCTTTCGGGAGGAGAGCTCCAGAAAGTTGCTGTCGCATCATGCCTAGCAAAAGACGCTGACCTCTACCTTATAGACGAGCCTTCAGCGCATCTTGACGTCGAAGAAAGGCTTCAGGTAGCGCATGCAATTAAAGAGGTAATGATCGAAAAAGACTCAGGGGCTTTTGTAGTGGATCATGACCTACTTTTCCTTTCCTACATCGCGGATTCTATGATTGTTTTTTCTGGAGAGCCGAGCAAAAAAGGGATATCTTCAGAAGTATACAAAGTAACCGATGGGATGAACAATCTTCTAAAGCTTCTGCAGATAACTGTAAGGAAAGACAAAGAAAGCGGCAGGCCAAGGATTAACAGCAGAGGTTCTGTCCTTGACAGAGAACAAAGAGAAGAAGACAGATGGTTTGCAGACTAAGCTTATCGATAAGCTTTTAATGTACCTACCATTAGGGATACTATGTTCAAAGAGAAGGTGGCAGATGAGCTTGGAAAGCTCTTAAGAAAGGAGAAAGGGGAGATCCTTAAGCTTCTGGAAAAACCAAGATATTCTAATCTTGGAGATATAGCCTTTCCATGCTTTGATTTGGCGAAAGAGCAGAAGAAAAACCCTATAGAAATAGCAATGAATCTTGCGCAGGAGATGGCTCTCCCGCCAAAAGGCATCAAAAAAGTGCAGGCCTTGGGGCCATATGTAAATTTCTTCGTAGACAAAATCTATTTTGGGAAAAACCTTGTAAGCAGGATAAATAAACAAAAAGGAAAATACGGGTCAACTACTATCGGTAAGGGAAAAAAGATAGTTTTGGAATTTTCCTCCCCAAACATTGCAAAACCTATGTCTATAGGACATTTAAGGAGCACAGTCATAGGCAATTCCCTCAGCCATATCCTTTCGTTTATGGGCTACAAATGCATAAAGATAAACTATCCCGGAGATTATGGCACCCAATTCGGGAAACTTTTGGTTGCATATAAACTATGGGGCAAAAATTATGAAGAAGAGCTCAAAGAGCAGCCTATAAAAACTCTCCTTAAGCTTTATGTGATGTTCTCACAAGAAGCCGAAAAGAATAAAGATTTAGAAGATGCGGCAAGGAAAGAATTCAAGCTTCTTGAAGAGGAAAGCCCAGAGGAATTAAGGCTCTGGAAGAAATTCAGGGAGATAAGCATAAAGGAGTTTAAAGAATTCTATTCAATTTTAGGAATAACGTTTGATGTTTACAGCGGAGAGAGCCTTTACAGCGAAGCAGCTAGGGAAGTGGCAACTGAACTTGAGAGAAAAAAGATTGCCGTGCAAAGTGCAGGGGCTTGGATAATCCAATTCCCAGACATAGAAACGCCTTTGATAATAAAAAAATCCGATGGAACCACATTATACAGCACAAGGGACATCGCGGCTGCCAGAGACAGGTACAAGAAATACAAATTTGATCAAATGGTCTATGTTGTTGCTTCCGAGCAGAACTTATACTTCCAGCAGCTTTTCAAGACCCTCAAGATGGTCGGAGATGATTGGGCAGAAAAATGCCGTCATGTAAACTTTGGGATGATCTACATGCCCGAGGGAAAGATGAGCACGAGAAGCGGAAGCATAGTCTTCCTTGAGGAAGTTCTGGACAAAATTTTTGAGCTTACAAAGAAGTTTGTTGAAAAATCAGACTTTAGTGAAAAGCAAAAAGAAGAGATCGCAAGGGCAGTAGGAGTTTCAGCTTTAATTTATGGAGATTTATCCAATGACCGAATAAAAGACATAAAGTTTGACTGGAACACGCTTCTACGGCTGGAAGGAGATAGCGGCCCATACATCCAATACACTTATGCAAGGGCTAAGAGCATCTTAAGGAAGTCAGATCTTAAGAAATATGAATTTGATCCAATAATGCTTACCTTAGAAGAAGAGACATTGATCACAGATCTTTCAGAGTTCCCTTATGAAGTGAGAGATGCGGCGGATAAATTAATGCCTAACTTAATTGCAAATCACATTTCCAAGTTAGCAGATCACTTCAACACCTTTTACGAGAAATGTCCTGTTCTGAAGGAAGATTTGGACAAAAAAACCAAAGAATCGAGGCTTGCACTCACCTTGGCAACAGCCCAAGTTCTTAAAACTGGGATGGAGCTTCTAGGGATGATTCCGCTAGAGAAGATGTAACAATAAAATGGGCCTAGACTATTCTACTTTTCTTTCGAGAGATTTTTCTCGGACACTTTGATTTGGGGATCTATTATTTTTACCGCTTAAACTTTCATATGCGAAGTAAGCTGCAGTAGTTATCCCTCCGAAAAGTAATCCTTTAAGAGCATATTCATACGCTTCTTTTCCTTCAATCTGGATAGTGTATCCTATTGCTGCACCGATTATTCCTCCAAGACCCACAATTTTTTGCTTTTCCATAAAAAGGCAGAATTTTTACACTATTTAAGTATTGTTTTAATCTAGAATAGCTTTAAGATAATATCATTTTAACCTTAATTAAAACTCAATCAAAAAGAATTCTTTAGAAAATTAATTTACTTTAACTTTATTCAAGGGAGTCATTTCTTTCCAATTCATTTCAAACATCTGCTCTAGAGTGTTTGAGAAGAAGGGAGTGTTTACCCATACTCCAACATCATAAGTTGGATGGACATCTTCGTCATTTAGAACCATAAACAAAAGCTCCTTGCCATCTGCAATTGCAAATCTTGATTTGACTGCATTTGTATGTCTAACTTCAGCCAATTTTGAAAGATCCTTGGCAACTTTAAAATTCCCTTTAGTTATAGGAGCAGCAATTCTTATCTTAACTCCTTTCTTCTTTGCTTTCTCAAGTGTAGCTGCAAGAGATTCAAACTTTCGACTCAAACCTTCTTCGGTAGTCATTATAGTCAAGGATTTCTCTGCACCCCTCATTAACATGTCAAGATGGTTGTAAAGGTTGCTTCTTCCCCTAAGGGCTCCGCTCATCTCATGAGGCTCAACAAATTTTACTCCATTAGAATGCAAAGATGAAAGTTCTTTCAAGACCTCTTCACTCTTTAGTCTTTCTAATCTCTTGCTTTTTTCCTGAGCATCTTCCACTAAGTTTCTTTTTACTCTCTCAACAACTTCTTCAGGCTTCAAAGCGATGAACTTTATCGGTTTCCCAAGCTTCATAACAACGAAACCCTTCTTTTCAAGTGATTCCAAAATGTCATATGTCCTGCTTCTTGGGACATCTCCGATATTGCTCAGTTCTCCAGCAGTCGAAACACCCCTAGAAAGCAATGCAACCCAAACTTTAACTTCATATAAATTCAAATCGAATATCTTTCTTAATCTGCTTAAAAATTCTTCCTTGATGATCATTTTGCTCTTTTTTATCCCTACTCCAAAATGTTAAAAAAATGACGTTTGTGGAGTATTTAAACATTTCTTAGGTATATTCTCTATAGATTTTTTGTTCCCCGACGGGGGAGAATGGAAAAATCAGATAAGGTTAAACCCTATCTTAATGGATTTATCCTTTATTTTTTCCTCAAAAATATTTTTATATCCCTTTAACTCTTTTCCGATTTCTTCAATTGAAATTTTTTTGGCGTTGATTCTTTCTTTCAGATAACTTTCATGCTTTCGAAGCATTGCAGCCAGATTTTTATCTGCTTGGACTACTGCTTCAATGAAATTTTCTTTCTTAAGGCCAACATTTTTTCTTCCAGCCTGCACCTTTCGCGCAATTTCCCGCGCGAATCCTTCTGCCTCAAGCTCAGGAGTCATTTTCGTATCGAGCTTCACAGAAACTTCAGTTCCCTTTTTGACATTTATTTTTTTAATATTTGATTGTCTCTCCATTAATTTTAAGATCTCTTTTGACAAGCTTTCTTTTGCTACAACTTCTGCTTTTGCAAGAGGCCATTTTAGTCCTACTTGAGCCCTATCTCTTTCTGACAGAATAATTGTCATAATATCTCTTGCATGCGCCATCTCTTTCTCAAGTTTTTCATTTATCTTCTTACTTTCAACATTTGGCCAATTTGATAAATGGACAGATTCTTCTTTAACAACTCCTGCTGACTTCAATTCTTGCCATATTTTCTCAGTTATGAATGGTGCGACGGGCGCAAACATCTTAAGAAGGCCAAGCCTTATTTCATTTAGCGTTTCATATGTCTCATCGGACCTTTCTCTGATCATTTGGATGTAGCTTCTGCTTACATCCATTATAAGGAAATTCTCAAGTTTTGTTATCGCTTCTGGAAATTTATAGGAATTGTAGCTTTCAGTGACTTCTTTGACAAGAGAATTGAACTTCGAAAGGACCCATTTATCCTCAATCTCGACTTTTCCATTTTCTTTAGATAATTGATTTATGAAAGTGTTTGTGTTTCCGAGGGTACTAAATACTCTCTGTAGCTCTTTGAATTCGTTTTCATCAAATGCAAAGTCTTCACCTTTTGACATCTTAGAAAGATAATATCTTATATAATCTCTCCCGTACTTCTCGATTATATCTTGCGGAGAAATCACATTTCCAGAAGATTTCGACATCTTCTTCTTTCCAAGGTCAAGGACTAACCCGTGAAGGACGATGCTTTCAAATGGTTTTTTTCCAAAAGCTATCTCTGAAAGTATTATCTGAGAGTTCCACCATCCGCGAATCTGGTCTTTCCCTTCAATATTTAGGTCTGCAGGCCAGTATTTCTTTATCTTGCTTTTATTGTCTGGGAATCCCAATGCCGCCCAGCTTGAAACTCCTGAATCAAACCACACGTCTAGAACCTCTGGAACCCTTTTGAAGATTTTTCCATTCTTTTTGATAACGACTTTGTCGATGCCAGGTTTATGGAGATCTATACCCTTTGATCCAGATAACTTCTCAAGCTCTTCAACACTTCCCACAACTATTTTTTCCCCATCATCGCTCATCCATATTGGCAGAGGAGTTCCCCAGTATCTTTGCCTCGAAACAGGCCAGTCGCCAATGCTTTCTAACCATCCTTTCATCCTCATCTGGGCCCATTTTGGCACCCAGTTTACATCATCATTCTCCTTAAGCAGTTTTTTCTGTATGCTGGAAATCTTGAAGAACCATTGTGGCTGAGCAACCATCAAAAGGGGAGATTTATCTCTCCAGCAAAGAGGATAATCGTGCTCATAGGCAAATTTATGGGCTAAATACTCTCCTTTTTCTAAGTCTTCTATTATCTCTTTATCTACCTCTCTTGCTTTCTTCCCCGCATATTTTCCAGCCTCTTCAGTAAGAAGCCCATTTGTTAAAACTGGAGAAGGCATATCGAGGCTGTATTCCTTGCCAACTTCATAATCCTCTTTTCCGTGTCCTGGCGCGCAATGAACAAGGCCTGTCCCCTCATCTGTTGTAACATATCTAGCAGATAGTACTACTTTGTATCCATTTTTTACTTTTAATTTTAAGTGCTTTGAAAGAGGATTTTCGTATTCTAACCCTTCAAGCTCTTTTCCCTTGAATTCTTTTACTGGAGTGAATCCTATTTCCAGTTGGCTTGTTATTTTTGGTACAAGTTCCTTAGCGATGATCCATCTTTCACCGTTAGAAATTTCTATCTCCTGGTAATGGACTTCGGGATGGACCATGACTCCGGTGTTCGCTGGCAGCGTCCATGGAGTAGTCGTGAAAATCAGAAGATAAGTTTTCTTTTTGCTCTTTAGCGGGAACTTGACATATACAGACGTATCTTTCTGCTTGCCATATTCTATCTCATTGAATGCAACGGCAGTTTCACATCTTGTGCATATGTGCACAGGGTATTTGCCAAGATAAAGCAAGCCTTTCTTGTCTGCTTCCTTGAAAGCATGCCATATTGCTTCGATATATTCATCTGTGAGCGTAATGTAAGGATTACTCCAATTCATCCAAACACCCAGATTTGCAAATTCAGAGTTCATAACGTCAATATGTTTGGTGGCGAATTCTTTGCATTTAGCAACAAACTTTGCGACACCGTACTTTTCAATGTCTTGTTTTCCTCTGCTTCCGATCTCCTTTTCAACTTGGAATTCGATAGGAACTCCATGAGTATCATATCCTGGCCTGTCAAAAACATCAAACCCTTGCAATCTTCTTGAACGCATTGCGACATCTTTCAGAGTTTTATTGAGGGCAGTACCCATATGGATATGTCCTGTGGCGTAAGGCGGGCCATCCATCATGTAGAATTTCTTCCCTCCGGCATTCTTCTTTCTGGACTTATCATAAATCTTATTTTTAGCCCAGAAATCCAACACTTGCTTTTCGCTTTCCTGAACACTCGCCATGATGGTACTATTTTACGGGCCTTTTTAATCCTTTTTGATAATAACTGAAAATGCCAATACTACTGGATAGTATATTCATTTTAAAGTAGTAAAATTTATAAAGAAATAAAACCCTTATTTAACATGCCCGTAAAGTCATTAAGACTTAAAAGAGAAGATGAGCTCTTCGATTTCCTAAAGGATCAGCTTTTAGGATTGACCATCACTCCTAAAGAATACTCTGTAACCTTGAGGAGCCCATCTAAGAAACTTAAGGGAGCATATTTCCTATTAGAGGGAAATTCGACCAATGCCATATTCCCCTTTATGACTCACGTAGCCAATCAAGAGAAAGCAATAGATTATATCGAGAAAAACGCCCACGAAAATGGCCTTGGCAAACCAGCATTTTTATTCTATAAAGATGGAAAACACTTTTTCAGATTCAGCGGTTCAGATGAGAGAAAAGGCTACAGGCAGAAATATAATCGATCGCTCAGAAATGTAGATCCAAGCGAAAGAAACAGATACATTCTTCTGAGACCAGAAGAAATAGCAGTTAAGGATATGCGTGAAAAGAACCTAGATTATTTCAGGCCAAAAAAAGATGATGTTGAAGCCGCTCTTTTAAGTTATCATTTTGCGAGGCCTGTAAGGTACACCCGAGATCCAAGCAGCAGATTTGCGCAATTCACTCCGGAATCAAGAGATTCCACATTAAGATTCATGTGGGATTCTTACCATCCAATAAGCGCCCCATTTTTAGTTGAAAGAGGCAGAGTAATCAGTTTGGAAGATCCCAACGTGGACCATTTAGAATCAGTTCAAAAGGCCTAAACTCTGAATTTCTCAAGCATTTCTTTCTCCAGGAAATGAAGTTTTCCCGGAACTATTATCGCCGCAGGAAGGGAAAATTTCCTTTTATTCAGGCTTTCGATTTTGCCGAAGGAAATCTTCTGTTTGAGAGTGCCTGCTTTCTCCACCACAACAATTTCCCATCCCATAATATTATGGTCTCTTGTTCCAGAAATGCTTTCGAGGTAGGAAAGCGCTTCCTTAACGCTTAAACCTATATCCAAAAGGAGAAGGGTATGGGCTTCATTTTGCTGATTCTGTATCACTAAATCATAAAACCCTTCAGGCCTAAAGCCTGCAGAAACCCATTTAGCAACACTTCCAGTCTTCCCAAATTTGTAAAGCTGCAATCCGGTTTCAGCAACCGAAGTCATTATCGATGGAGCATGGATGACTTCAAACTTCACTTTCTCCTTCTTAGCCCTCATTATCAAATCGATATGTGTTGTCGCGGCCAAAGGATCACCATAAACAAGCAAGGCTACCTTCTTGCTTTTAGCTTCATTCACCAAGTCATTGGTCTCTTCAACAAATTTCCTGTTTGCAGGAGAAGTTTTTTTCTTTATGAGCTTTTCAAGCTCAGAAATTTTGTAAGGAAAGACACTAGTATAATTTTCAAGGTAGACTTTATCACATTTCTGAAGGGTTTCATAGGCTCTAAAAGTAAAATCCTTTTTGTCAAGGCCCAGGCCAATAAGATAAAGCATTCATATCACCTCTTTTGAATCATCCCCTATTGAAAATGTCAAATCTTAGGGATTTAAGTACTTTGTCACAACATTCGCCTTCCCATGACTAGGGAAGTTGCAGATAAAAGCGCGATAAATGCCGAAGAGGTCATCAGCAGAGCCATATCACTTCCAGAAAGAAAATAAAAGCTTGCTATAAAAGAAACAAAAGATAATCCGATCAGAACCTTGAACCACTTCATCCCTTTAACTATCTCTTCTTTAGTCCCCTTAGAAATAAGCACCCCTAAAGGAATCCCCATTAACGCGACAACGATAAGCAAAACCAATTGCATATAACTCAAGAACATTTCATTCCCTCTTTCTCTTTAACTCCAACCCAAAAAACTCAATGGCATTTATATCTGTTTGTTTTTCTACTTCCCCGACCGATATTCCTTTTATCTCTGCAATCTTTTCGGCAGCCTTTACAACATTCAAAGGCGTGCCTGGCCAGGTTTCTCCGAACCATGGAGAATCAGTTTCAAGCATAATCTGATTTAAGGGCAAATCTCGGGCGATCTTCCTCGCATTTTTCGATCTCAAAATTCCGGGGCCGATGGAAACGCTCCAGCCATTTTTAATCAGCCTTGGAACGAGCTTTTGATCCCCGAATTGATGCAGCATAACTTTCTTTCCCGCCATTCCTTGGTCTTCAAGGATCTGAACACATTCAAGATAAGCATCTCTGGAATGAACAACGACTGGAAGATTTACTTCCTTAGCCAGTTTGATAAAAGCGATAAACATTTCCTTTTGCTTATCTCTCCAGACCGGATCCTTAACCCAATGATAATCCAACCCGCATTCCCCGATTCCGACGAGATTTCCTTCATCAGCTTCTTTCCTCAGAACTTCGATAAAATCCCTAACCTCTTTCATATCGAGCTGCTCGATGTATTCTGGATGAACAGCGGCAGTCACAAAAACATATCCCTTATGCTTCAAAAGCATCTTCTTAGTGATTTCCCAATCCTTATAATCTGCACAGCAGCTTATCAATGCCTTAAGTTTCCCCTTGCAGCTTTCTATGACTTTATCTCTATCCTTATCAAAATCTTTCTGCTCCAAGTGGCAATGTACATCTATCATGTCTAAAGAAAACAACAGGGTGTTTTTAAGCTTTCACCCCGACAAATTCAATCAATCTCAAACAAAATTCAAATAAAAAATAAAAACAAAATTTAATGGCCTGATAAATCAAGCCCATCCCTTAACCCTTGACAGGTTATTAGAACTTTTTATGTTTAGGGTAGCACTCTTTGCAGTAAACTGGCCTGCCTTCTGCTGGCTTGAAAGGAACTTCGCATTCCTTACCGCAGTCAGAGCAAGTAGTCTTGTGCATTTCTCGTGGTCCGAAGTCTCTTCTTCCTCTTCCTCCACCGAATCTGCCACCGGATCTTTCGCCGAACGCCATTCTTTATCTTTGATACTCCTTCTTGTCATTACACAAAAGCCTTGCCCTCGCCCTTTTGATAACCTTTTTTGAGAAAGTCCACTAAAAGTCTAGAAGCAGAATCATTTGTATCCTATATTGCTTTTTCAAGCATTTCAGGGCTTATAAAATTATCTATTTTACAGCTCTATCCTTTCCAGACAGAACCTATTTGCCTTTATCAGAAGAGTATTTAATTTGTTCTAGCGTTTCTAGGTACAACTTTTTTATGGAATATTTTAGGAAAGGCCTGTTTGGCTTTATTTTGGGGGCATATCTGCTCAATCCGGGGCAATTAGCTAGAAGTTCTGAGGGCACAAATTCTGGGAATAATCTGACTGTTTCAAAAGGCATCCAAATAAGCGATTATAGCAAAAAAAGGATTCTGAAATTTATTCAAGGGGAAGATCAAGGAGTTAACTCTAACTTCCTTATAGGGGAATTTGCTCCAAAACCGGGTTTTAAGGAGGCGTTGGAAAATCTGGTTAAGAACGGAGCTGTCGTCCAGGAAGTTGATCCGCCGAATTCATCTGGAGGTTCGGTGAGCAAGATGTATCGAATAATCAAGACCAATTATTTCCCATTAGAATATAAACCTGAAAGTTACCTCATAGATGAGGACAGGCATGAAAATAGCTTTACTTCGAAAGAGAGAAATAAACTCCAATATTTCTTGGCCTTTCCACCACATAGAAAAGGCGACTCATTAAGCTTCTTAAGGTTAAAGCTAGATGACGGGGAAAGAGATTCTATCTACAAAGAAATAGGATCTACTATCGGAAGCAAGGGGATTTTAGAGATGACTGACTGCCATAAAAAATCAGATAAGCTGCCAAAAAAGAAATGCACCCTTTATGAAGTTTTCAAGAAGTAATCTTTCAGAAGAATCGCAGGTTAACAATGTTAATGCTCTCAGAGCGAACACTGAAAATCCGCGAAAGGTATTTAAAGGATTTATCCCGAACATTTATATAAAAAATGGAAGAGGTTCATAAAAAATTAAAGCTTTTGACGGTTTTGATAAGCCTTACTTTATTCTTATCAGTGCTTAATTTTGCAAGCGCCATGATATTATCTTCAAGATTAAATGGCGGAGCAGCCCCTAGCGGATTGGCTGTCGGAGATGCTGCACCTACTGCACCGCAGCCTTCCGGAAAAGCAGCTTCAGCAGATGATGATCCCGTTCTAGGAGACAAAAACGCTCCCGTAACAATAATAGAATTCAGCGACTACCAATGCCCATTCTGTGAAAGGTTCTGGTCTCAGACTTTGCCTTTAATCAAAGCAAATTACATTGATACTGGGAAGGTTAAGCTAGTTTACAGAGACTTCCCTCTTGGATTCCACCAATATGCTCAGAAAGCAGCAGAAGCGGCAGAATGTGCAGATGACCAAGGAAAGTACTGGGAAATGCACGACAAGCTATTCCAAAACCAGGCAGCTTTGACAATAAACGACTTGAAGAGGTATGCCTCAGAACTAGGCCTTGACACAAGCACTTTCAACCAGTGCCTTGATTCAGGAAAATACACCAAGGAAGTTCAGAAAGACCTTGCAGATGGAAGCGCATCAGGAGTTTCGGGAACACCAAGTTTCTTCGTTAACGGTGTCCAGATCGTAGGCGCACAGCCTTACAGCGCCTTCGAGCAGGCAATTGAAGCTGCGATTGCGGCTTAATTAATCAAAATATTTAAACTCCTATAACTGGTTATCCTTATGTTCTTAACCATAGGCCCGGATAATAATACGGGTTTTAGGAAACATTTAGAAGAACTGTCTTTTATTTTGGAAGAATATCCTTCAAAATTTATTGCAGTTAAAGAAAGAGGTTCAAAAGCTACTCTAAACAAGATAAAATTTTATCGTCCTAAGCTGACTATCATCGGTGGCAGAAACTGGATCAAAAGAAATCACAAGATTTTAGAGAGAATTCCTGGGAAAAAAGGAATTTTGTTCTGCTCTCCTCTGGCCCAAGCAGAAATCTCTGGTGAAGAGATATACAACCTCTCAATCTATCTGGCTTGGCTTGACAGTAAAAGAATAGACTATCTCTTTGTAGGTTCTAAGACTCTTGCTGAAATGCTTGATAGAAAGGAAGTAATCCACCTTCCAGCACCTTCTATATCTGATCTTAGGATCGATCAGAGAAGATCTAACCCTCAAAAAAATATTGTAGCCTTATTTAATGATAAGGCAGTACACAAAAATATTTTAAACACAGTGGCCGGGGCATCAAGATCCCATAATATGGAAGAATTTTGGATAAATGGGGCTAGCGAGGAATACCAAGATATCTTTAAAAGACTAGTATCTGGAAACAGAATTAAATATATCGGATTTATGTCCAAGAAAGAACTTTATAAAAAACTCTCCAGGGTAAAACTATTGCTCCAAATTTCCTTATCAGAAAGTTTCAGTTATTCTTCTTTTGAAGCATTAAACTTGGGTATACCAGTTATAGTCTCAAATGCTATCCCTTGGGTAAAGATAAACAAGCTAAAAGTAAGAAATCCTGAGGATCTCAAGGAGATCGCACTAAGAATAGATTATGTTTTATCTTTAAATAAAAGCGATTACGCAAAGTTATCTAAACGGTGCAGAGATTGTGCAAGGCAAGCAATTTCATTTAATAATAAAACTTGTGAAGCGGAACTGTCTAAAATTTTATTTTAAAAATTCAAGGATTTTGGCATCTAACTTCTCAGGACTCATCAGTTGATTTCTGAGTTTGACTGCATTTACTGACATTTCTTTTAAAACTTCTTTATTGCTCATCAGGTAGGTTATGGCCCTAGCCATCTCATTGGGGTCTTCTTCAGGCAAGAAAGCATATCCGCAGCCTGCTTCTTGATACTTCAGTGCCCTCATTTCCTGGTTATCTACTCTTCGTTCCCCCGGGATTAATATAGCTGGTTTTTTCATGGAAAGAAGATCAATTAAAGTAAAATATCCTGCTTCGGAAATTATCAAGTCATGATCTTTTAACAAATTGTGAAAATCATTTGACCAAAATACATTCTCACAATTTTTTTCATCAATCTTTATTCTGCTATTCCCAGAGATTATCAAAAACTTAAAGGTTGCATTTATTTTGTTTAATTTTTTAATTGCTTTCTCGACAAATCGGAAGAATTTCTTAGAGGAAGGTCTACCGCCACCCCCGCAAGTTATTAAGATCTTTTTGATTTGTGATGCCGAATCTGTAATCTCTTTAATCGTAAAACTAAGGGGGCTTACTACTTCTTCATTTTTTGAAACTGTTTCAATTCTAGTAATATCATTCAGGGTAAATACTTTATCAAACTTATTATAATACCCTCTAATCTTTATCAGACCCCTATGGCTGTCTCTTAACGGATAACTAACTAATATCGTATTTATTTTATTTTTCTTGCAAAAGTCTAAAACTCTTAAATCAAAAAATGTTGAGAATATAATTGCAGATAGTTCCTCTTTCTCAATATAATTTGTTAATTCCTTGTAATGTTTATAGTCGAATGATCCTCCAGCCGATTTGGTGTGGGCTTGTTTGGGCAATTTGTGTAGTTTAAAGCCTTCTTTTTTAACATTGGAAAATTTCATACAATCATATTCTGAGATTAAATGGACTTCGTGTCCATTTTCTGAGAGGGCTTTAGCAAGGTTTGTTGTTAAAGACATATGGCCCATAGTCCCCGCACTTCCAATAGAAACTATGCCTATCTTACTCATTTTATTCGTACTTAGTTATCTCAGAAATATTGAGATGGCTCACATCATTTACCAGATCTATGCTCCAATTTCCATCTTTAAAAGTTAATACGTTTAGGCAAGTATTATACTGCTTAACTTCACTAAATATCTTTCCTCCTTTTTTTCGATCTTTTGTAGAAATAGCAAGAATAGTTTTGTTTGTTCCTCCATGGGCTACTGCAACAATTGTTCCACTTTTATTTTCCACCTCTAATAAAAATGACTTACATCTTTTAATAAAATCTCCGTCAGACTCCTCACCATGATCTTGTTCCCTGAGCCTCTTGTCAAAAGATATCCCCTTACCCAATATTCGGGAAATCTCTTCGGCAGTGTGAGCCGCCCTTTTTAGATCAGAAGAGTATAGCTCTATAACCTCTTCGCTCTTAAGCCTATCGGCTAATTTTTGTGACTGTACTTTTCCAAGTTCACTAAGGGGCTCATCTATTATTTGGCCCTGGGTTATACGCTTAACATTCGCCAGAGATTCCGCATGCCTTATTAAAAGAAGTCTTACCATTTTTAATATGATTCTTTTCCAGTTATATACTTTTTTATCAAACTTACCGCATTTCTTTCCCAAACTAGATTTTGGTTTCTCCCATCCCAATATATATTATTAAATCTCTGAGTCGATTTGTCTCTAGAGGCAAGGCTGTTTAACGCTTTTGAGAGTTTTTCGAGAGATTTTTGATGACCGGTATTGCTTAGCACATATTCTCTTGGCCTAAAGGAACCATAATTTCTATCAACATATTCTATACCCTTAGCAAGTCCTTCTGGAGTTGGGTCAAAGATATAACCTGTCTTAGGATTAATATGCTTCTTTGTGGGAAAGCTTGTATCACTCGGGACCAAAACAGGAATATTTGCAGATAAACATTCCATTTTGAACCTGTTTATCCCTTCAACCTTTGTCGTGAGGATTCCCATCTTAGATCTGTTAATTATCTTATTGATCTCTTCAGGAGAATTTGGAAGTTTTCTATTAGATTTATGGTCTGCATAAGGGAACGAAATATTGGCCATCAAATTTTCAGAAAGCTCAACAGTCTCTTTAAGTAGCCCTATTTCGCTTTTAGTTCCCCCATCTGCGAAATGCCCCAGCAACAAAAAGTTATAGCCCTTAAGCAATGATGCCGCCCTTACAAAAAGGCCATGTCTTTTAAAACGATCCCATCTTGCTATTTGTATAGCCGTATAGTGTTTCTTACAATGAAGAGGCTTGAATTTAGAAGTATCGACAAAATCTGCAGGGCCTACATCCAAAAGCAGCGCATTAGGATACAATTCTTTAACCTTATCCCAGGTTGAAAGATCTTCCACTAGTTTAATGTCTGCTGTTTCTTGGTTGTTAATTCCTTCCCATCCCCGGCGTTCTACAATATAAAAATAATCTCTAGTCTGGGGAATAATTTTGCACAATTCATCTGAATTTGAGAGAATAATTGCTCCTTTTTCTACTCTATCTTCTAGTTTTCTTGGCGCCTTTAAAACAAATGCAGATATCATGATAATAAATCCTCCAATAAACTGCTTGTTAGATCCTTAGAACCATTAAAGGATATGATCTTGCTTGAGATATCATGGGTCCAAGTCTCGCTAACTAAAGATTTCTCAGGTTTACTTTGCTCATAAGCTTTTTTTACATGTGAGAGATCGCCCTTTTTAGAAAGCTCCATATCTCTCAAAAGTAAGTAAGACTCATTTGCACCAATACTCCTTATTGAGGGAGCAATCCCATTAGCATATTTTGGAAAAATAATCTGTTTTATTGTACAATTGGGCGAGGTATTTACTCCTAGAAATGATGCAAAATTCTTCCTGGAAATATTTAAACTGGCATCTACGTTAAAAGCCCTTGCTTTAACTATCCGATAAATAGCATCTTCGTCAATATTTTGGGTGGCATCCAATTTATTTATCCCCTCTAGCAAAGGATATAACCTCTCCGAGTTAGCAGCGATATTTATTCTGAGATGGATAGGTCCAGGAATATAAAATCCCCTGAGCGCATCACCTCTTCTTTCAATGAATGTATTCTCTTCAGCGATAAAATTTAAACCTAATTTTTCAAGGAGATTTACTGTTAAAGTAGTCTTGCCTGAAAATGGGTTCCCTGCAATTAAAATTCCCTCTTTGTCATGGGCTACAAGCGATGCATGGGCTTTGGCCTTAGTCAATGAGGGGCTTTGCTCCGAATACCATATTTTAAAGCATCTTAAAGCTCCACTTTCATCTCGAGGGATATAAGAATCAATCTCAAATCGGTTTTTTTGCGGCCGGAATATGGTTTGGACTTGAGTGTTGTATCTGAAAAAATCTACTCCTAAAAGGGAATTAATCTTAGCAGAAGCAAATGGGAATTTAGGGTTACGCACAATTTTTCTTTCAGGTTTCTTATTAATACTTATCCGCACATTAAATTCACCATATTCTCCGGGTTCTTCCTCAAAATTCTTGCCTATCCTTTCTAAATATTCTGCATCTGCTTCAAATCTCACTTTGGATTCCCCAAGATAATCATATTCTCTTTTAAGACCCATATTCCCCCCTATCATTTTCTACACAAAGGTCTATCCCTTGAAGCTTCCTTCTCTGCTGTATCTCTCGGTTTTTGGTCCAGCGATCTCTTGAAAAATATCCCTTGGGATGATCGAGATGTAAGACCTCAAAGACATTATTTTTAGGAAACTGTAGAGTCCCAAAAACTTCCTTAAGTTTCCACTGCAAATCTGCATCTTGGCAACCCCAACCCGCATATTCTAAACAAAATCCTCCTACTTGGTCAAACTGGCTCTTAAGCATTAATGTTCCTCCCGCATGGGTCTCAAGAGTAGAATAAACTGGCTCTTTTCCCATTTCTGCATCTTCACGATATTTTTTGTGATCTGTTTCAGTATACAAAAAAGTCTTTTCTCTTCCAGATTCGAACTTTTTGAAAACCTTCATCTTTATTTTATTTGGCCCTATTGTCGCAATATAATCCTGGGTTTTATCTAACTTAGAAAGTGCAAATTCAAGATTCTGTTGGTGAAAAACCTTGTTAAACTCTTCAAAACATTCTAAGGGAAGTCTTCTCATCGGAGGCCTTAGCAAAATTTTTCCTTTAGATAAACTCAATAATTTCAATGAATCTCTTAAAAAATACTTATCCTGAAACAGAATATCTCCATCATTACTGTAAATAAATTTGCCCTTGCAGTTTTTAACGGCAAAATTTCTAACTTTTCCGGGCTTAAAAAAATCTCCTTCTACTAAAGACTCCATGGGGAGATGAAAATATTTTACATTAGGTAGAAAATCTTTGCTTGTAAAGGAAGGCTTATCAGAACATTCTGCCAAAACAACTTCTAAAACCACTTCTTTCTGAAGCCTATAGGAGTCCAAAGCTATTGCAAGCCTGTCTCTTGCAAATTGCCCATAAAAGGGTACAGCAATACTTACAAGATCCTCATCACTCTTTGGCATTTCTATCCTCCAAGATACAAGAATAAATGCCCCTCTTTTTTCTTAATCTGGATATTTCTTCATTCCTAGCCCAATTTTCTGGGGAGAAATATCCTTTGGGATGGTCTAGATGCAAAACCGTAAACTCTTCTATCTTAGGATAAAATTGCAGATTAAAACACTTCCCAAACTTCCACTGCAAATCGGAATCTTCGCAACCCCAAACAAAAAACTTTTCTGCATAACCTCCGACCATATCAAGATGTTTCCTTCTGAAGAAATTTCCACCACAATGAAGATTCTCGGACCATATTGTCGGCTCTTTTCCTTTAAGGGAGGGATCTAAAATATACCTATTAAAATCTTCCATAGAAGCAGTAAATACTTTCAAATACTCCTCAGTGCTTCTAGCAACTACTTTTAAATCTCTTTTAATATCATCGGTTGTTGCTAAAAACTCTCTTGACCGATTAAGAGAATCTAATGCCCTCTGAATTCCCTGTTGAGAAACCCTTTTATAGAATTCTTCGAAATTATCTATTGGGAGCCTCCTCATAGGTGGGCGATACATTACGAGACCCTCATCAGAAGCTAAAAGCTTTACTGATTTTGATAGAAAGTAAGGATTTTGGAAAACTACATCAGAGTCATTAGTATAAACATATTCTCCATGAGAAAGTGCAATCGCATCATTCCTTATTTCTCCAGAATTGAACTTTAAGTTATCCCCAAGAAAATGCTTAAAAGTATATCTTATGGAATCGTCTAACAAAGATTTGACTCTTGGAGACTCTCCTTGTTCAGAAACTACTATTTCACACTCTACATCTCTTTGCATCCTTACAGAGGCTATAGAAGATAAGAGTCTCTTGACATCAAAACTTCCATATATAGGGAAGACTACACTAACTAAACCTTTTTCGACTTCAGCAAGTCTTGCCTTTTCAAGTAATCTTTCAAGAGAGTCTTTTGTATTCTTCATATTTAGCCTTTAGTTCTTTTGGAGAAAAACTCCTTCTCCTTTCTATATAAAGATCATCTTTTATTCTTCCCAAAATTTGACTAGTTATCGTAAAGGGGTCTACACCTATCAATCTTCCAAGAATATTTCTGTCACTCGTTACACCAAATCTTGTTTTTATCTCCGGGTCTCTGCCATGCAACCGGTATTGGGTGCCAGTTATAATTGTTCCTTGAGAGAATATTTCTTCATTCTCGTCTAATGACTCTACTAGGAATTTAAACTTCTTCTTGAAAGAGCTAAAGTTTTCAGGGTTATATCTGATATTGTACTTTGAAACAATTTCTCTAGGATCTAACATTGTACCCCTCTCACCAAAACCAAATACTGCTGTGCCAATTCTTTTAGCTCCAAGATTGATAGCGGCATCTACATTTTCTAAGGCCAAGCCATTATCATTGTGAGGGTGATACTCTATTTCTGCATTAATATCTCTGAATTGAACTAGCAGATCTGTAAGTTTCTTTGGAGTAGTACACCCTCTAGTATCGCATACAATTATTGATCTTGCCCCATATTCTTTCAAAGAGCCGTAAACTGTCCCTAACCTTTGTCTAAGCCCATGCTCTTTTAATGTACAGTCTGTAAGGGCGACATCTATCGGCCTGTCTGAATGATCTTTCCATAGCGTTATCATAGATCGCGTTTGCTGCAAGATTTCTTCAATGGGTTTTTTAAGGGTCTGAGAAATCATATAATCACTAAGGGGGATCCAAAAATTTGCGGAAGTATTCTTTTGGCGATTAGCTATTTCCGCCATAGTCAAAATATGTTCTGGAATCGCATGCCCTACAGTGGCAGTCTCAACTTCGATATTGGACAGGGCATCAGTTATCCTTTCACATATCTCCCTTTCTTTAGTGCATATGGAAGGGTAACCTATGTTCAATATCGCTCCGGGAAAAGACCTTGCAAGATCAGACATTATAGATTCATCTGTAAGAAAGGTCATGCAAAGCCCATCCCTACGAAAGTCTTCTCTTATACTCACCGAGGGCATTTAAAAAACAAGATTTTAAACTTAAAAAATCTTGCTATTTGTTATTATTTTAGAGTTAATACTAATCTTTCCCCAGATAAATTATAAATATAGAAAAAAACAGATATATTAGAAATAGAATGGTAAAAAGGTTAGGGGGGTGGCAGGTATGGGTAGATGTTTATAAAGACTATGTAGTAAAAACACCCAAAACAAAAAAAGAGATAGCAGTTGAGGTTAAAGAATTCTTAAAGTGGCAGAAAAAGCCGATGTCAAAAATGGACGAAATAGTAGATAAAATGATTTCTGACATAAATGATTCTAAGAGAATAATTATCAAGTCTAAGGTCCCAAGAGTATTGGTTGGAAATGCTGAATTCTTTGATAATAAAATAAAACAGTCTAAAGCCTCGTCTCTGAAGGACGAAATAAATAAATTAGGGGATAAAAAGAAAATCGAAGAAGTCAAGAAGCTTATCGATGACCTCTTAATGTTAGTAGAAACCCTTTGGGAATATGGGATCCATGAAAAGACATTTAAATTTTTCACAAATTACGGTTTATTGGATAATAAAGTTATTCTCGTAGACTTTTTGGAGGTAACTAATTGGAAGAAGACTGCGGAAAAACAACTAAGAAAGAAAAAATGGAATAAGCCAGATAGGCTAAAGGAAACTCTCAATCCAGAAATGTTGGACTATTTTCTTGATAAGGGCTCAAAAATATTAACTGTAGAAAACCTTAGAAGGCACTGGAAGAAAAAACTTAAAGAAAGATAGATCAAAACAAATGAAAAATCCCTACACAAAAAAACTTTCTGAAGGAAATATCGGTTCTTTAGGAAAGCTAATCGACCTAAAGAGTTCCACCATAAAAAAGATGACTGAAACTGAAAGGCTGAGAATCTTCATTGAATTCATAGCTGAGGAAGAAAGTGGTGAGATACAAGCAAGTGAGCTGATCAGAAAGCTATGTTTGATTGAAAAAGCCCTAGCCTCTCCCATAAACGGAAAACATCTCAAAAGAGAAGATGATGGGCGAAACTTCCAGGCAAGGGGAGACAGCAGCCATTATGAAGTTATCTTGCGGAATGCCTTAAGACATCTAGGGACAAAGTATGAACCCACACTAATTTTAGATAAGAAAACCCTAAACTCTCTAAAAGAGATAATCTGGCATTGAAATGAAAAAGAAAGTATTGTCATTCATAACTGACGGCAAGAAGTTTCTTGCTTTGAGGAACGACTCCAAAGATCCAAAACATGGTGGTGACTTTTGGTTCATCGTAACTGGATCAGTAGAGGGAAGTGAAAGTCCTAAAGAAGCCGTAAAAAGAGAGATTTCAGAAGAAACCGCTTTAGAAACTGAAGAAATCATAAACTTGAAATGGGGCTCGATTTATCATTCACAAGGCCAAGAGTTTATCGAACAAAATTATTTGGCCTTCGTCAAACCCGAGAAGATAAGCCTAAATGAAGAGCACATAGACTACAAATGGCTAGACTTAGAAGAATTTGTAGGCTTAATTAAATGGGAAGATGATAAAAATCTGCTCAAAAAGGTTTTAAAGAAAGCAATTAAAAAAGAAGCCTATTTCAAGGAAAACATCTTAAAAGATTATAGAAACTAAGGTGCCAAGATCAATAAACAGGATAACAATAACCGTCTTCATATAATTCATATTCTGGCCCTATTTTCTCGCATGAAGCCCAGCATTTATTCTTATAGCAGTAATCTCCAGAACGGCAGTAGAAATAAGTGTCATCCTCAAAATAACAAGGCCTCTGGCATCTGCCTTGGTAATATCCCTGTCCTTCTGGGCAAACCTCGCTTTTAATGCTGATTCTATCAGAAAGGCAGAAAGTCCCGCATCTTTCTACACAGTTTCCATCTTTATCCAAGATCTCATCCCTTTGGCAAAGGGTTACTTTGCTGCAGTCAACTCTAAAACCATACTTCTCAAATATCGGAAGAACATTTGAAGTTGCAGCTTCATTTAAAGTGCAAATGACCGCATCATCTGGAAGCTGCCAAGTTCCCCTGTATCTCTCGCGCATTTTAGCGTAAAACAAAGGCATATCCACATAAGGCAAAACCTCTTTCATCATAACATAAGCCAAGCCATACCCTTTCCTTGTGTAGTTATCCTCTGTAGAGGTAACATTCGCAGGCTTCCAATCAGGAAGCTTCACATTAGCAGTAAGCTTGCTATCATTAGTCCTCTGCCCATCCGCTTTCTCAGCCTCATCTTCCCTTCCAAGGAGATTCATGAAATCGATTTCTCCGCAGTTCGTCGCCTGCCCTTCTGAGAACCATGAAGGATAATCCAAAGGCTTCTCGGCAATATGGCATAGTTCATGGAAAGGGGTGTTTCCACTTATGCAATTGATGGAAATATTGACGCTGTCTAAGCCTCCCGGAGTTTTAGCTGCAAAGGCATGCGCGCAATATCCATTAATAACAGATTCATTTACAACCATCCTGAAAGTTATCTCTCTGAAAAAGGCTCCTTGACCGGCATAACCTTTGAATTCAGTCAAAATCTGATTCAACTGATTAAGCATGCCGAAAGATTCTTCTTCAAATCCAGTTGGATATAGCACTCTAATGATTCCAACCCTGTATTCTTTCATCCTGGAGAAGTCCACTTTCTTCTTGAAATGGAAGAATAAATTATTATTGTAAAGCTCAATTAGAGAAACCCCATATTCCAAGTCATTTTTCAAAGTAACTATAATCCTGTCTCCAACTTCTCTTACAGAGTATCCTTTTGCAGAGGAATTGAATAAACTATATCCTTTTGGCAGGATCATTACACTTTCTACATTTGTTTCCCCCTCAGCACCCCTAATGCTCGCAGGATAAAGATAAGTGTCTACCCCTCTCTTCCAGCAGGAATCCCCGCATTTAGAAACAACCTTGAGACTTACATAATCTCCTTCTAAAAATTCAGTTTTCTCAAAATCGCATTTGATATAAGTAAAGTCATCTATAACGACTTTACTGAGATTTCCGCATTTCTTTCCGCCAGTTTGGCTGAAATTAATAAGTTTCTTCTCCCCATACCATAAAAGGAAGGATGCCTTATATCTTCCAACATCAAGATCTGTAAAATTTACCTCCCTAGTTAAGGTATCTTTGCTTAAATCTATCGTGAACCTATAATCTCTTGCATAATCTCCTGAAAGGTATGAAGAAGGCCCGGAATCCGTACCAAAAAAAGATCCTAAAAGTCCAAACACGATGCTTAGAGTTATAAAACCCAATAGGGCAAAGCCTATCCCTCTGAATATCCTTCTCAACAAACTCCTCTTCGCCTTTTTCTTCTTTGCCATCTTTATCTAAAAATAACTTAAAATCTAGTTTACCCTCTTCATAAGCAACAAAATCAAATGCTCATAAGCAGGTCAATCCTGCTTTTCCCGCTATTGGCTTCTTCCAGCGGCCTGTATCCGGAGACTACGCGGCCTCCGGGAGACTTTGATTTCTTGTATCTGAGAAGCAAGTAGAACAAAACTCCAAATAACACAACCAATAGCCCGATCAAGAACCAAAGAGTTCCGTTGACTCCATCCGCAGGCTGCTCAAGAGGCTCAATTTCAGCATCCAAATTCAAAACTTTAACGGTCTTATCATCTTTTTTAAGGGTCACTTCAATTGTCTTATTCCCTGTCCTTGCAGCTTCGTCTGCAGTTACATTAAGCTTTACCTTAACCTTCCCATCTTCAATAGTAACATTCTGGACTCCTGCAGTCAAATCCTTCTTTCCTATTCTGAAGGTGTGTGTTATATTCATAATCTCTCCAACCTTCGCAGCCCCGACCCCTGCAGTTCCAACCTGTGAAACTTTGCATTTGTAATGTATTCTGTAAAGCCCATCATTCTGCCCAGATACTGTTTGAGTATGATTTGTTCCTGGTATCCTGGCAGCATCGCTGGAGAAGAATTCTCCAGCAGTATCATAATTAAAGTCAGCATTTCTTGCATCATATTTGCAAAGAGTCCTTTCAAAGGTAGTTATCTGAAGCTCTACATTGCCATCAGCCTTCAGCTCAGCCCTTGCAACAGTAGATCCTTGTTTAGGATAAACAACGCATATCTCTCCTGCAACACATTTCTTCTCCGCAGGATCTTTAACTTCTGCACTTGCTTCATATCCTGCAGCCTTCGCTCCCCCTGTTCCTCCTCCGCCAGCTTTGGCTGCTTCCTCAGCCCGCTTTCCTTCCTCTTCGGGAAGATCAACTTCAATAGAAGGATCTGTATTCACTCCTGCCCCGAGTCCGCTAACCTTCCCAACATTCTCAGCACCCCTTATCCCTCCAGCGAGCTCAGAATTAGAAAGACTTGAAGTAAATGTCTCTCCAGGAACATATCTTGATTCCGGAACAGCAACTCTTCCAACAGTCTCGCTCTCTCCTCCCAAAGCTCTCAAAACTCTTCTAGCTTCATTAGCCGCCCTTCCAAGGGGATTTGTAGAAACAGTCGCCTGCTGCTTAGCTGCAGTCTTTGCAGCTTCTTGCTGGGCAGCAGTATCTGCTTCTGTTCTAGGGGTCCCAAACATTACTCTTGCAGCATTTTCAAAAGAAGGTTTTTTAGTGAAAGGTTTTCCAGCAGGGGTTTCTCCTTCGGTTATTTGCCCTAATAAAGGTGCAATCTTAGTCGGAGCTTCCCCGGCTTTTTTAACTTCCCAGCATCCGATTCTTAAAATATCTCTTTGCTGAGTAGCTTGATATTGTTGATTTATCTTAAAATACAATTCCTCTGCGTCACCGCAATCTGCAAACCTCTTTGGCGGAACCCACCTTGCCTCTCCAGGAACTGGGCGTGCTGGAGCAACTATAGGTTCCCTCTCATAATACAGCTTCCCTCTAACTAAGGCTAACGAGCTTTTAGTCGCCTCTACTGCCCTTTGTCTAACTTCTGGGAGACTTCTAGAATCAAAAATTGGAAGTTGCGGGGGCCTCCTTTTCGCAATACGTGTAGCAATAATTTCTGTTGCACAAGCAGTAAGTCCCGCACCGGCACCAATTAGTGCTCCAGTACCCTGGGCACCCAATCCTACAATTGGACCACCAAGCCAGCCAGCAGTACCTGCCGCTGCTCCTGCCCAAGCACCGCCACCAATAGCTATGCTACACCCAATAGCTTCTGTTCCAGTCGGAATCCAAGAAGTAGGTTCTTCTCCTGGCTCTTGGGCTAAAACAAGAGCAGAATTTAAGGCACTTAAAATAACTAAAACGATTAAACTGAACAAAATAAGCTTACTTTTTTTCATCCTAAAAATCCTCTCCAAAACTTCTCCCATATTTGTTAGAATCCATAGAGTGGCGAAAACGGTTAAAGCTTCTCCTGCTAATTAGGTTATAATTTTCTCCCTCTGAGAGATAATATCTCCTTGCCGCAAAAGCCAACAAGACCGAAGATAAAATAGAACCTAAAGCAAACAAACTTAATGGATTTTTTATAAATCTATTCTCTTCAGAATTTGATCCTTCAATCGCTTTGCCGCTTAATGGTGCTCCTGGAGACGGCTGTGTGGGCTGTTTTTGTGCGAGTTCTAGTGGAAGAACTTCTTCCAGGCCATCGAGTGATGATTGATATTCTTTTTGGGTATGGCAATTACTGACTACCTCGGTTATACCAGATACTGAGTAAATGCAATTACCAATTTTCTGGCACGAAGCGATATTTGCGCTAGAGGGGTCGTCTGGATTAGGTATCTCTAATATAATCTTATAAGAACATTTTGGAGATCCAAAATTTTGCACATCAATAATAAGGGGGTTGCAAGTATATTTTCCTTCAACTTTATTGCAGCTTATCTGTCGAGAAAACCTTGGGGAGAGGCCATAAGGATCATGAAGATAAAACGTCAGGCCGGTGGTTTCTGCGACAGTCCCGGTTTGAGGCTTACAACGAGGATCGTTTAAGTTTATCTGTTTACAACAATAATCCATTCTTTGGGTATCTGTTCTTTTTGTTGCACCCGGAAAGCCTTCTTGAGTCTTAGCTATCCTAAGACATTGGTCTAAGCTTTGAGTTTGAGCGGAGACTATCACCGAAGAGACCAATATCAGAGAGAGTAACACTAAGATAAAAACCCCTCTTTTTTCCATGAATTTTATATGTAAAAAGTCCTTATAAGACTTGCGTTTTAAGTCTATTACTTAAAATTTGAGAAATTTCAAGTCAAAACACTCCAAAAATCCCTATTAATTAGTCACCACTAACAAATAGTTAAAATAGTAACCTTTAAATATCTCTTTTACTAGGGATAAAACATGAAAAAGAGATTAACAAATCTAGTTTTTGGGACTTTACTAGCTTTAGCTCCAGAGACCAGGTCTTACGGAGCAGATGCGAACTTCAACATTTTTTTGGCTTCATTTAAAGATTGCGCACATGCCGCTTATGGTTATCAAAAGAACCCCGGCAAAGCAAATCGAACCAGACAGAATGCTAAATGTTCTAAAACTGCCCAATTAGTCCAAGAGCAGCAGATCGAGAATTTAAAGGAATACTTCCATCAAAATGGTTTCTATTATACAGAAGATGATATTAAAATAAACGGAAGAAATGGGAAATCTTATTTTGCTGCACCAATTGTCGAAGAAAAGGCATATGGGAATACTAAAGTGTATATTGCTAGACCTGACGAAAACTCAATACACACTTACGGCAATTATCTTTATGGGGGAAGTTTCGGCGGCGGAACAAGCTTTTATAGTGATGGATCAAGTGAAGTAGTGGTAGATAAGAAGGATAAAGAGGAAAGTTGTAAAAAAATAGATTTAGAGGACTTAAAAAGTAACGAAGAAGAATGCGAAGAAGGGGGAATATGTAACATTTCCCTTTACGCTGTAAGCAAGTCATTAGACTATTCAAAAAAGAGAGCAAAAGCAAGATTTGTTAGCGAATGTGTTCGGGAAGATTTAGAAAGCACGATAAAACATGAACTGGGTCATGTACAATATGGTCTCGCTTCGGGGCATTTGGATGAAGGTTCAGAAATTTTTGCCAGTGCAGAAGGAGTCAAATATTCTCCAATCGCACTAGGACCCATATACAAAAGTAAGAATTTTCAAGGGACTAATGATGGCTCAAGCCACTACAAAAGAGTCGCCACAAAATTCTTGAATTGTATGGGCGATGTCAGAAGCCTCCTACAACGAGGCAGAGAAGCTGTCGCAAGACAGGCAGATTACTGCCAATATAAATTAACAGGTAGAAGGGGAAGAGATTAATTAATATTCTTGCTCTTCAATATATTCGGACACTTGTGGAATTTCTTCTTCCGCTGGAGTTTCAGTGCTTACTTTGATGTGTTCCTCTTCCTTTCTTGATCTAAAGTAGAACCAAGCCAAAACTGCCGAAGAAAGAAGCAAGACTATTAAGATGACTATTGAAGCCCTTTCGGCAGTCGTTCTTCCAGGTCCAGGGAATTCTTGATCTGTCGGAACTGTAACAAATCTTATTTCTTTCTTCTGTTCGGGTTTTGCAGGATCTTCCAAAACTTCTAAAGTAACAACTCCTGCCTTAGCATTCGGCTGGGCAGAAACATCGACTTCAACATCCCCATTTTCATTGATCCTTGCATTAACATCTGTACCTTCAGGTTTAGACTTCACTCCAACTTGTCCGCCGCTTAATCCCCCACCCCCAGTTCCGGTAACTCCTCCGGCCCCTTTTCCAGGAATAGAGAAAGTTGTTGGGCTTCCACTAATTCCAACTCCTCCAAGGTTGCTTCCGGGAGCGGCGACTATCTGATAAGTTGTCCCATCCGGAACAGTCAATGCTAATAATGTAGACTCTCCTCGGGTCGGATCATTTATCTGTATCAAAGCAGCTTTATTTCCACTTGTCGTCAAAGGCCTAAATCCTCTTTCAATATCTTCTTTCTGAACCGGAACTAAAACCGTTGGCTTAGGTGTTTGAACTTCTCCAGTTTCAGTTCTCCTAGGCTCAGCCCCAGCTCCGCCTGCAGCAGCAACTCCCGCAGCTGCTTGGCTTCTTCCACCTTCATCAATTCCAGATACAGGAGAAAATCTAGCCAAAGCAGCCCTTACGATACTATCATCTGCCCAACTGTTAAAACATGCTTTATGCTGTTCAGGCGTCAACTCCTCCCATACTCTTCCAGGATAAGTAACTTTTCCAGCAACAGGTTCTCCAGTGCATCTATTTCTAATCCAATCTGCAGTATCCGTAGAAGGGTTGAATGGCGTATAAGGTTTCTTTCCAAGAAGAACTGTGCACGCAACAGCTTTGGCTTCTTGATTAAATTCTGAAGTTAGTATTCCTTCACCACTCCTTCCAAGCTCATCAATGAAATTATCAACATCTACCTTGCTTAAGCAATCTGCATCTCTCTCAGCTTGCCTTTTGGCAAGAGCAATCTGAATTTGTTCTTCACACCATCCCTTTCCAGTAATCCAATTTCTTAAACCGCCCAAAATTCCTGTGCTAGGCATGTTTCTGCATATCCATGGGATTTTCAAATCTTTGGGAATCTGCTCGACTGTAACAGGTTCTCCAGGCTTTGGAGGCTGAGTAGGAGCAGTTTCCTTGGGTGCGATCCATCCAGTAAGGAATTTCCATATTCCCTTAGCCACCCTGACAAACACACTCGGCTTTTCTCCTTCACGCTGAACTGCTGCAGCCCTTTCAGCGCCTTTGGTAGGATAAAATATCCCCTTAATCCAATTCTTGAATTTAGTCAATGCATTAATGCAGCTTATTCCTGCCCCTGCAAGTCCAAGCATCTGAGTTCCCGGAACTGCCAAAGCAATAATACTTCCAGGACATGCAAGAACTGCTCCAATGTTTCCAGTTTTATCCGCAATGTTATCCAAGAGAGACTTTGCCTGTTTCACTCCTTTGTTCACAGTAGTATATGTTCCTGTTTGGGCAACAGCCGGCCGCTCAGGAAGTCTTTCAAAAAGATCTACCCAAGGCTTAAATTTCGCAGGGATATCCTCTTTCTTATCAAATTCTAGAGGATTTCCAGATTCATCTTTCTCTTTTCTTACAATGTAAGATGGCCTCAAATTAGCAGTGTTATCAACAATTCCTTTGTCTCTATTTGTATAAGTAATCTGTAGATTGATCCTTCCATTATCTGATCCCGTCGGAGGAGTGAGATAAGGTTCTCCGGCCTCTGTTCCAGGTTTTGGATCAGGCTTTTTCAAAAAACTATTTGTGTCTGCTCCCCCACTGCACGAAGCAAGATAAAATTCTTTCTGGGGTGATTCAACATATAATTGGCAGTCATTTGGTCCGATTATATCGACCCCGGTCGATTTTCTGCCGAAGATTGGCACTCCGGATTTATCCTCTTCAAATCTTGCCTTAAACCATATATCATAGGAGAAATCTTGACTATTCTCGGGAAGAACATTGAAAGGGGTGCCTCTGCACTCTGCGGTTGTTTTGCTGCTAAATATGCATAGAACTCTTACGGGATATCTTCCTTGCCCCACTCTAAAACCTACTGGGGCAACATCTTCTGGGGCAAGAACCTTATTCAAGGTATCGACATAATTTTGATCGAAGTTAAATTGGAAAACCCAAAATTGGAATGGCTTAAACACTTCAGGCTTAGCCTCTGCAGCTAATTCCTCACGCAATCTTTTTTCTTCCTTGGCAAGGCATTGATCATAAGCTAGTCTATCTGTAATAGCAATTCGGCATAATAACTTTGCAGTCTCAGAAATGCTCTTAAAGTCCCCTTCTGGAGCCCCCAAAACTTCTTCTCCATTTTCAGAAGTGGCGCTTCCAGAGAGCTGCGCCGAATTATCAAGTATGATGATCCCAAAAACGATGATCAATGCAATAGAAATAATCGAAATGCTTATCAGATGTTTCCTAGAATCAGAATCCTCGCCGTTTAGAACTCTTGATCTTTCACCGAAAGGCCCTCTTTTTGCCATCACTAACTGACGTCGAAGGAGTTTAAAAATTTAGTTATATCTTATCTCCCAAATAATTTAGGGACAAGGATTTCGAATATCGTAGCCACACTGGAAAAGATCATTGCAACTTTGAATATATCCAGATATTACTGCCCAACTGCCTCCTCTACCGGAGCCTTCTCCTCCAAATTTGCAGTAAGCTATACCTGCCGTTTTGGCAGAACCTCCTTGGGTTTGACTTACATCTCGGGTATCCGTACAATAAATCCACCACTGATCATTTGACGAAGTAGTCGTAGGTCTTTTACATGTTCCTTGAACTACAAAATTAGTATCTTTTCCTAAAGATACATCCTCTCGTTCTTCTTTTTGTTCTCTTGCTTCTTGAATCTTTCTTGCAGCTTCGCAGTTTTCTGCAGTATCCCAGGCTCGTCGGGCTTCTGCACCTATGCATGTTTCCAAACACCCTCCAACAAAGTCTGCACATTCTAATTTAATTGATCCTCGAGGCCAGTAAAGTTTAAGCCCAGGCAATATCTCGAAACCATCATCTTTTGCTCTACTCATCTTAGCATAACCGCTGTCAGTTAAATCCCCCATTCCGGCATCACACTTGGGATCAAACATGCAACCGAGACCCCCTCTTTGTGATTGAGCAACCCAACTGTCTATTTTATTCCTCATGAGATCTAAATTGGTATTCTTTGCTGTTTCCTCTGCACTCCTTAGCGCCGCCTCTACCCTTTTTTGGGCTTCTCTTATCTCTTCTTCACTTAATCCTCCTCCATCAATGGCTTGGCCCCCTTCACCACTTATCCTATCAAGGCTCGCTGTCTGATCTGCTTTTTGACGTTTGGCTTCAGCATACTCCTCGGTTCTTTTAAGAAGTTTTTCAGCTTGGTCATACTTTCCTTCATCCAAAAGAGACTGAACTTCACCAGTAACTTTCCCTTCTCCATTTCCAATTGCTTTTAGGAGTTCCTCTCTTGCTCTGTCTTTCATTTTCGGACCTAAGAAACCAGAAAGAGCAAACGCATCTATTCCGATAACATTAAGTGATTCTATAGTGTTGGCAGGATAATCCGAGATACTTAAGCTTCCGGGGAAATATCCTAAAGATTCTCCTTCCCGTCCACCTTGTATTAAGCAACTATTTCCAGAACATCTGCAATTATTGGTTCTGCATAAGGGGTGCTGCTCATACTTTTGCCATCCAACACTTGAAGGAATTTCAGGCTTTTCCCCAATGGCAATTTCAGCAGGCCTTGGAGGGAAGGGATTCGGCACCCCATTTAAGATATTATTAAGTCGCGCCTTCTCTAAAGCTATACTTGCTTCATCTCTTTGACCTCTTAGCGGATTTATTACCGATTCTAAACGTCTAGCCGCATCTTGCGCTCCAGGGATATTTGAATTTGCAGCCTGATCTATTAACCTTGCTTCGGCCCGATAATTGAGATTTCTATCAAAGAAACCTAGAGGGGCAGCAGAAACATAAGGAATTGAACTTAATATCAAAATTCCTAGAACTAAAATTACAAACCCTCTTTTATTCATTCTAAAACAAGTTAATTTCAATTTAAATATCTTGTCTACTTGGCAGGTTTCTTAGTCTTCATGAAAACTGACAAGCCGAGAACAAATCCTATTGTAAAGACTGCCATCCAAAGCCCGGCAGATGTCGCATTAAAATCCGGGCTTCCAATAAGATCCCAGCTTCTATTCACCGGGCCGAGCGAGATATAAGTCAGTATGACTCCAATAATCGACATAACTCTTTTTTGATTGTATTCTTCCATTTTACTTATCCACAGATACACTGCTTATTTCCTCCAGGCAAAGTATCATAAAGCGTGCTTCCCGGAGGACATTCACAGCTATAGTGTACCGTAACCGCTCTCACTTCTGGGCCCCCACAAGATGTAGGACATAAACTTCCGCCACCAATATCTATTCCATCTCCGCCATAATCTCCCCCAGTGAATCCTTCAACAATCGCAGGGATTATATGCGACCCCGCTGAAATTGCAGCGGCAACAAGAGCAATCGCGATTAAAGCATTGAAAGCAGTATTTACCAAGCCTGAAGGGCCGGTGTCATAAGCAGAAATGAGGCTTTGTGACTGCGACTCTAACTTGCTAATTCTTAATTTAGGCTTCGCCAATTTATCCTCTTTTAGATAGGAAGTTTAAGTTTTGCCTGTTTAAATATTTATTTCTTTTTCTTAAACAAAGTGGCAATCAAAGCCACTAATGCCAGAACAATTATTCCCGCAATCAAGTAAAGGTTCTGCCGGCTCAATCCGCAATCTGGATCTACTCTAGGGCAGTCTGCATCGCAGACTCCATCTTCTTCGTAAGTGCATAGATCATCAGAGACTGAAGCCCGGCAGTCTGAAGGGCATGTTAATGCGGACTCGTGCTCTTGGCACAAATTATCTCCGCAAGTCCTTGCCAAGTATCCAAGATCAACAGAAAGCACTCTTTGGTTTTTCAAGTCATAAACTTCAAGTCGTTCAGCATTTTCCAAGTAAGGCGCAAGCAAAGTATAATTTGTCTCATTCAAGATTATCGGGCTGTGTGAAAGATCACTTTCATTTTCACGAGGCATGGCAGGCCATTCAACTCTCGGGAATTCAAATTTGAATTCACTCAAAGTCCTTCCTTCAAAAGATATCAGCTTTCCAACGTAATCGACGCTTCTCAAAGCTTTTCTGTCAGGAGATTTGCTTAAAGTTACATAAACATTTTCTGCAGCAAGCTTCCCGTCTTTATAGTTAAGATCCAGGACATAAGTATCTTCAAGAGGCGGAGCGGCAACTTCTTGAGTTGCTCCGCCTTTATACTCATCAAGCAGACTTACAAGGTGCCTCGAGTCAACATCATCAAATCTGTCGACATAGGTATACATTATGCATTGTTTTTCAGTAGGCCTGTAAAACTGCGAAACTCCGCATCCGGAGAAGCATCCCCCCCAAAAAGAGATCCATTTAGGACAATTTTTTATGTCACAATTAGGATAAACTGATGCAGCAGCCTCATATCCCGGATAGGTTTGGGCATAGCTGTATTCATCTCCCAAACCTCCAAAAATATGGCCGAATTCATGAGTCGCAACCTGCCCCGGATTCCAGGCATTGCAGATCTTGGCATAAGAAGAGGCAGAACCGCAGAAATCTGAAGAATCTCTAAGGACGATTATCTGATCTGCAGGGCATTGAGAAGCAGCCGCAGCAACCTTGTTGTTATTGCAGCAAACCAAGCTTGAAACTCCCTGGCAGCCCTGCTTGCATTCTAAATCGAAGCTTTGGTTTACAATATAAAAGTTAAACCTGCTAGCATAGCTTTTCAAAGGTTCGTAAGTCAAAATTCCCTTGGACTGCGGAGGTGATCCAGCAACTTTCAGGGCATCTCTCTTGAATTCATCAAAATCTGTATACTGGTCGGGAAGAATCACAACATCTATCTTTTCATCTGGATGGCCATTATAAGCCAGAGGGATGCAATTGTCTTTGTAAACTGTAAACCTGGCAACATCGGGATATTTTATCTCGCTTTCGGAAGGATTTACAATAACATCTACAGAATAAACTCCTTCAGAAAGACCTTTGCTTTCAAATATTCCGCTGTAAACTCCATCATCCTTTAATTTATCTCCGTGCTGCCCATCATCAAACAGGATAACTCCTGCGGGAGAATCTATTCCCTCTCTTGAAACTTCGGCCCGGGCTTGGTAAACCAAGCTTTTATCCGCAAAATCCACATCAATTCTGAATGTTGTCCCTATCTGGCCTTCTTCAGGAGAAACACTTACCTCAAAAAATTGTGGCATTCCGCTTTCAAATTTAGGAAGCTCAACTTTCAGACTGCTGACAAGAACAATCGCAGAGGCCAGTATCACTAAAGATAGAATAACAACAACTGCAGTTCTAGCGGAGAACTCAAAAGCCCCTTTTTCCATCAGAAAATTAAACTAAGGCTGTTTAAATAATTAATTAGGTTCAACCAAAGAGTAATCGGGCATAATATTCGCTAAAATATTAGAAAATCTATCTGTTTTAACAGGTAGTGGTCCTAATCCCGTCTGAGTGTGATCATCTAGCCTAATTAAACCCATTCTATTTGCAACCCTTCTAAGGCGCGTCAAGGCATTTTCTTCTATCTGCCTGATTCTTTCCCTGCTTAACTTCATGTACCTACCTACTTCATCTAAGCTCATAGGACTAAAATTATGTCGTTTTCCGAGGCCATGTCTTAACTCTAAAACCATTCTTTCCCTGTCGCCTATTTCATAAAGGGCTTCTGAAAGTTCTCTTCTGATCATTACATTTTCAACATTTTTTTCAGGAGAAATTTCTTCTGAAGGAATATCCAAAATACTTCTAGGAACAAATGTTGGATCAAAAAATTGCATTAATCCAAGCTTCTCAGAAAGATCTTCTTCGCTATCCATCCTTTCTTTACGTATCTCCCTGGCAACCTGATACATTTCCTTGGGGAATAAGTATTCTGCAGTAAATCCCGTAGATAATCCTGAACCAATTATTCTCTCCAAATCACCATTTGTGACTTTTTTAGAATTTCTTTCACCAAGAGCAAAAACTAAACCTACATTCAAAGCATTAGCTATCTTCTCTGCATCACCTTCATTAGGCATTGCACGAAGCCTTTCAAAAAAGTAAAGAGATATGGGATTAACTCCCGAGAGTGAGCTCAACTTTTTAGCCGTATAACTTACAGCTCTTCTAGCTTCTCTAAGGGCATAATTCAAGTATATGTCCTTAGAATCTGCTCTAGATTCCTTTACCAAGGGAACTGTAGATCCAAGATCTCCTTCTTTTTCAGCAGGCAAATCAACAATGCTATAAAATGAAGGCATATCCAATGATCTTGAAATAAGTGCATCTTCAGTTTTAGTAGGATATCCCCGCCTTATTGCCATAATGGCCGCATTTTTTTCATGCCTATTCAAGTTTTTCCTTTGAGGATGCCATCTGCTATAAAGCTCAGACATATATTGCTCCCTGTTCATGTTTCTTTCGCTTTCCATTTTATCTCCTTAATCCGCTTTCAAGGAAAGCGCCCAAATATTCTTTCAAAGGAGCAGCAAGGCCGCTCAAGTTGGGATTAATGCTATATGTTCCGTTTTTAATAGTAATTACTTGGTCATCTGTAAGCTTATTTAAGATTCTTGAAAGTTTTTTCTCACTCTTGATTTCCCCTCTAAGCCTTTTGTTTATTCCCTGAAGAGAAATTCTGTGGCATCCGATAAAACTTCCGATGCCCCTAGTTACAACTGCTTCAAATTCTTTAAAGTCATATCCTCTCTTTTCTATTTTTTGAATCAAATCTGCATCTGCATAGCTGCTTTGATAAGCTGCTGCCGCAACTGGTTGTAGGGGTTGCTTAGCCTGTTGAGCCTGAGCCATCTGAGATAATTTGCTCTGCAAGCCGAAGGTATTCGAGTAGATGAAAGGCATCCTAGAAATTTCATTATGAAGTCCCGCGAGATCTTGGGATTCGACAACTACCTGTCTTAACAGTGAGGCATATTCGTCAAACGCTTTATCAGGAGATAAAAGCAGGTCAAGATTACTCTTGACAATTCCATCAACTAGCTGCTCGCCGTTCAGCATTTCCGCAAGAGTCTTTCTCCTATCGAAAGCTTTGCCCAAAGTTTTTTCATCAAAGGAATTTACTCTTTGCAAGTCATATCCGATCGAAAGAAGACATGCCTTTCTGCTTTCTCTTTCTATCTCTTCTTTGGTCGGAGCCTTTTTGCTGGATTTCTCTTCTAAGATTTTCTTCTTGTACCTATCCAGCTCAGTATCAGTTACTTCTATAGTGGCTCTCCCACTATCTATCCTCTGATATTTGATAGATCCATCTTTAATCAGATTGATGACTGAAGAAACATCTAAATCCAATTCTGCAGCAATTTCGAGAATGTTAAACTTTCCCATAGTGCACCTACTTTAATTTGAGTCCAGAGCCATCAAGCTTGAACTCTCCATGTCCTAAAACTTCTGCGGTAACGGTCTGGGGTTTTAAGGCCCTCAAATCTAAGAATCTTGCAGGAACATAGACTGATCCGCTTTTCTGTATCTTTGGTGTAAGGATCTGATCTCTGTAATGAAGAGTTATGACACTTCCAATTGAGGGAAGGTATTTTGAATTCTCTCCCCTCTGCAAGGCCAAAAATCTGTGTTTGCCTCCAACAGGAGTCACTTTAAATCTTGCATAATGTGGTCTGCCTTCGTTCTTAGCTTGAAGCCTTGAATCGTAAACGAAGAAATCTACATTGGCTTCATCAAATCCTTCCGGTTTTTGAGATCTCAATGCTCTTACATAAGATTCTAATTGTTTTTGATCGGCCATTACTTGTATTTTCATCAAACCAGACTCTTCACTGATCTCAAATATCCCTTCTCCATTCTGCGGGCCGAAGAAATAAAGCGTTTTATTTGCAGCATACATCAAAAGATTGGCGAAAAGTTTTTTGTTTTGGTCTTCTTTAGTCATCGGAAGGTAAGCCACACATAAATCTTTGTCAGTCTTTCCTTCTCCGCCGACAACCAATCCCACTTCAACTCTTTCTTCAAGAGGAGCTCTCAATTTTTGCCTTGTTTCTTTTCTTGCCATGGCCGCCTCATAAGGCTTTTGCAGATGCCTCTTGGTAGTTTCATGCAGACTGTTATAATCTGCGATTATTTGTTCGTCTTCCTGCCTCAAAGCAAATAGTTCTCTGTTTTCCTGCATTGCTTTAAGGTATCCCTGATAAGCATTATCTCTTGTCAGCAAATCTGAATGCATCTTTTCAAACTCTTCTCTTATGATCTGTTCATTGGATTCATCTAATCCGGGCCCTATTCTAACTTTCTGCTTTTCAAGCTCTTTTATCTTAGCTTGAAGCTTGCTGATTCTTCCATCTACGGCTTTGAGCTTGTTTTCCCTTTTCTTGTAATCTCTAGAATTTTCTCTGAGTCTTTTTTGCAATTCAGACATATTTTTTACCATGTTCTTTAACCTTTTAAACCTTTCTAAATGATACTACTCCAGCGTGACATTAGAATTATCCTCGCCGGTCATAGTTTGCTATCCTATGGTCTTTGGGTTTGTAATATACATTAGTTGAAACTGCTCCGGGCCGGACAAAATAATCCGGGCCGAAATTCCTACCACGATAAAAATCCTGGCACATTTTTCCCAATAACCTTAACACCTTATACAGTAAGCAATAGATTTATCCCTTATTCATAAGAAGTATATACTGCCATAAGGTTAATTCTCTCTTAACATTTCAATTCGATTATAGAATTCAGCGGTTTCCTTTTGGGTAATTATCCTGTCCCCATTGGTGTCCAGTGCATTCAAGATTATTTTCCATTTCTTGGGGCATTCAGACTCCAGACAAGAATAGCCTTTAATCACTTTGAAACTATGGGTTTTATGGTTATTCAGCCGGCCATCATAAATCTTAGCCGTCTTGCTGAGTATCCCTATAAGTCCTCTAAGGTCGTTCTCTCCTATTCCCGAGGTAAAATATCCCGATTGCAACTGGATTAGTCCTTCTCCATTTGGAAGAAGTTCTCTGCGGAGAACTTCAATGGCTTCTTTCTGTTTAGCATCAATGCCATAAACAGGCGTAACTCTGCTCTCAAGACTTGCACATCCCAGCCCCAAACTTAGAACTGCCGCTCCAGCTGCCTTAATCATTCCATTGTAAAACCTTGAATTACTCTCTTTTTCCATTTAGGTAATTCTCCTTGAGCCTAATCTTTTTAGATACTCTTACGGCTCCAACACCATTGCCTGCAAGGTCATAAAAGCTTAAAGCCTTTCTTAAGTCTCTTAGATCTCCGGCTCTTTCATAACATTCAGCCGCAGAATAATAGATTTCGATTTTAGCGCTTTCTTTAGCATGTATTCTGAATGCTCTCTTCATTTTACTTCTGAGGCCAATGGCTTCATAAGCCTCGGCAGCATGATGCGAATCCATAAATTCTCCCCTGGACAATAAATCATCGCTCAGTTTTTCAATTATCTTCTCAATAGATTTTACAGTTTCTGCTTTCAAAATACCCTTATAATCATAGATCTTAGTAAGATAATCTATTCTAGTTTCAGGATTAGAGAGCATGCTCATTTTTTCTTTAATCTGATCTGCTTTCATTTTCTTGACCTCCTTCCATTAGCATCAACAAGGCGATCCCTCCTCGCCTTATTAGAATCTCTCTTTTTTTGGCTCCCAATAAAAATTTCTTTAACATCTTTGATAACTAATGACAATCCATCGGGCATTCTGCAGCCGCATCTTATTGTTCTATACTCCGGATTTCTTGGAGAACGATGGCATTTGCAGGCAAGGTTAACAACTTTCTTTGGGCAAACATCTCCAAAAAAACCTTCGGCAGCCGCTAAATTGTACACGTAGATCATGTTAGATTCTTCTAATCTAGATATTATGCCTCCAAAATTTTCTCCCCGATATGTATCGCGGCATTTGTCCTGGAAAACAAAATCAATCCCACTATTTTTGAGGCTTCTCAGATCTCCTGAATACTTCTCGACCTGGCCTTCTAACGGCCGGTACGTAACGATTCCAATCATTATATCCAATCTGTTTCCCATTTTAGAATCCTCTTGGAATGCAAGAGTTGCTCTTATCTTGCTCAATTTTCAAAGCTTCCTTCAAATAAGGGGTGATGAGTATGGGCAAAGCATTTGAATTTGAATTGAATCTTTTTATTGCCTTTCTTATCTCTCCTTCTTCGCGTGAAGCAATTGCTTCAAGAGTATCATCATCAAAAAGCAGATCCTTAACGACGGAAACTTCTTTAGGGATGTCTAATGAGTATCCTTTATCCTGGGGCAAGCTTCCACAGCATTTGCTCGGCCCGCCGTAAGCAGAGCTGAATCTCGCAGCGATTAAACCAGATCCCTTAAGAACGCGTGCCTGGTTTTCCCTACAACTGCTTCCCCCTATGATTGCAAGATCAGAACCAGAAGTGCATTTTGGACCGTGGCCATCATCGGTCCTTATCTTGACTCCATTTTTCTTAGGAGTCACCATAATTTCTATCCCGCTTAAGTTGGCGTCTTTTATGTTCTTGGGCTGGCTTCCCTGCTTTTTAGTAAGATAATCTGATAAAACAGATATGTCATAAATCGAAGGGCCGGAAACAAGCTTTCCGCTTTTGAAATCAGTTAAAAACCTCTCAAGTTCAGGAACCATAGGTAATCGATACTGCGTTCCAGTCATCATAATTGCCCCTCCAAAAATTACATTCCCCCCGAGAGCTTCAAGCAAACCGGAACCTTTCATCGCTTCTTCAATCTGAGAAGCCATTTTCATCTGAGGGTTAGTATAAAGTTCAACAGCCAGAGGACCAACTCTCGACAAGAACATCCTTCGAGCTTCATCACAAAGCTCTACATTTCTTCCCCTATTGTCTTTAACATCTATCTGTATCTGCTTTCGAGCGTAATCCAAATCCCCCATAACCTTAAGGAGGCTATCAAAACCTTCACTAACTTTCATGCGATAATTGAATCTAGTTTTATCAAAGCTGATGCTGCCTCGATATTCCTTTCCGGCTTCTATCTGGGTTGAATCAACTTCTACCCCTACATTCCTCCCATATCTTTTCTGATCTGCCATTTTCATTTCCTGTCCAATATAGTTAGGTCTTTGTTCACCGTATATGCAGAAGCAAAGTTATATGCATTCTTAATAAGATGTATATACTTGCCTAAGTTTAATTCCAAGTTTACTCCCATTCTATGCTCCCCAAAAAATCATCCAAACTCTTAGCATACCCCCTAAGATCTTTCTTCTCGAAGGCTTTGTTCAAAGAATCGAAGCTCGGATCATAATATCTCCTCATAGGATCCCCTTCCCCATAAGTCGACCTAATTCTATTAAGAACTTTCATGGCTCCAGAGTGCACTTCATCTAGTCTGTCGGCAAATTCGGGATAACATTCACTTACTCCATGCCCATAAACATCCAATTCCGGAAACTGTTCTAACACCCATTTTCTGAATTCTCTTTTATCATCAAATTTTGGTTCAAATGGTTTTCTTTCAGCCATCTTATCTCTCTCCTTCCAGGGATTTCACCCCTGTTGCAAATCCCTTAAGCATCATTGTCCTCCCAATCCCATCAACCATTTCTTCGACAGCGACTTCAACGATGTCCCTTCTTTCTTCAACAGCCCTGTCAATGGATTTCATCATCTGCAGGGCATACAGCATATGTGGGCCAACAGCTTTCTTTTCCCGAACAACATCACAAAAATACATATCTACAAGCTTTTCATAGAATTCTGGTTTATTCTTGTGATCTTTCATGACCCTAAGACATTTTTCAACATATTCCTTGCCTTTCCCAGAATTCTCGGATCCCGCCTTTTCAAAAAGCCCAGACTCAGAAGCAATATATGCTGCAATGTCATTTACATCATAAGCGGAGAACTGATTGGAAAAATCTCCGCTTGATCCGTAAAACTTTACTTTTTTCTTTTCCTGCTTAGTAAAGCCTCCGGCAATAAAGAACCTTGACAATCCTTCTTCTAAAGGAACAATCTGCCTGCTTAAAATTGGGGTTAAAACCTTATCCAAGTATTCATGAACGATGTTCTTATGATATTCCAATGGCATCCCGACAATATCCAAGGTGCTCATTCTTCCATTATCATAGAATGTCTGCAATGCAACATATTTCTTTTCTTTATTCTTAGTCTCCGCTATAGCCATCCTTGCAACAAGCAGGCTGGTGTTTTCAGGCCTACATTCAGGGCCATCTGAATTTAGAAAGCAAAAACCTCTATTTTTAACATTCCACTTCTTATCCTTGCAATATCTATCCAGATTTTTCTCCCAGATATCTATCTGTGGCGCGTAAATTCCCTTCGTATCTATTTTCTCAATCATTTTAACCAAGCCTTTTTCCCGAATCAGCATCGTAGAACGTATTCTCAACATTCCCGTTTAAAAGTGCCCTAAACTTATCAACCATCAACCCGCCGATTATCTGATTGCTCATGATGACTGAAGGATCGGGAGTGTAAGTGCACGAAGCCCTGTCTCTCTTATATTCCTCAATTTTCCTCTTGCTCACAATTTCATAAAGCCCCAAAAACTCAGCAGGGGTTTTTTCAGTAGTTTTAGGATTATAAACTACAACTTGTCCTGCCTTAAAGCTAGTGCCTCCGCTTATCAATCTCTTGCCTTCTTCTTTGCATTTCTCACTCGTTACAATCCTGGTTTCAAAATTATCTACACAGTCGAAGATGATATCATACTTTCCAATATTTGTCTCTCTTCTAAAGTATCCTTTTATTCCATTAGCCTTCATTCCGAACAAACCATTCAGCCTGTTAGCAAGAGTCAAAGATTTGGATCTTCCGACAGCTCCGTAAAACAAAATCTGCCTATTGAGATTTGTTTCTTCGATATCATCTGGATCGATTATATCTGCTTTCTTAACGCCCAAATATCCTAATCCGAGCCCGACAGCATTTCCGAGAGCTCCAGCTCCGATTACAAGAGCCTTAATTCCCTCGTAGTTCTTTTTACCATTAGCCATGGAAGTGTATCTGACCAATTCATCAGAAGTCTTTCCGCCCATCAAAACATTCTTCGTCTCTTCTAGAAGCAATCCTCCAGAAACCAAGGCAAGCAAAGAATCGGTTTTTCTTTCTCCAGGCAATTCTTTATCTGCCAAGATCTCCTCTAATTCCTTAAATTCCCTGCCTTTAGAATAATTGAAGATTTTCAACTCCTTGTCTTCCAAGTTAGTCATAATCAAGTTTGTTCCATTGCCATTAGAATAAACCTGTTCAACCAAAAGTTTTTTGGCGAGATTGTATCCCGTCAAATCAACAATGGCTTTGCTTTTATCCACAAGATGCTTCATCTCTCTATGCACAAAATACCCTTGTAGATGTGCAAGCTTCAAATCAGGATTTAGTTGTCTTGCAATATTTATCAGCTGCCTATCCAAATCGGGGGCCACAACGACTTGATTGTTTATTCCAAGAGCTGCGGCAGAAAGCACATAAAGCGAAGTAAATTTTTTATCATCTCCAATAACACTTATCGGAGAGCTTGCTAGGGCTTCTTGATTCCATCCAGCAATCCTTCTCTGCCTGTCGTGCCTTTCTAATCCAGCCATGGTCCTTCGTCTCCTTCCTCCCCATCGGCACCCCTCTCATCAGGCTCTTGAGTTTTCGCTTTAGAATATTCTTCTCCCTTACCTCTTAAGGGTGTAACGTCTTTGCGACAATCGTTACACTTTAATGTTGTGCTAAAGCAATTTGGACAAGTTTGGTCTGCAATTACGGGTTTTTGATCATCATCTTTTTCAGAATGCTCTCCATTTCCAGACTTGCCCTTTACACCTTTCTCTTTACCATAATCTCCCAAATCAAAGATTGGCCTTCTTTTAGGACGGTAAAGAACTCCTGTACTTGTAGGAAATGCTTCAAAATCATCGCCGGCTGGCCCGATCTGTTCTGATGAAGGATCAAAATCCGGCTCAGAACCTAGTCCAAAAAATCTATCGATGAAGCTCTTACTTTTCTTTCCTTTCCTTCTCTTTCTTCCACTGCTTCCTTTCCAAGAATCATAAGCAAATCTGTAAGGCTTTATCTTTGTCTTAACTTCCTCTTCCAATTTCTCAAGATCTTCTGCACTTAAAGTCTTTTCAGTATTAAGAAGGTCCAATTCACCTACAATATCTGTTAAACTTCTTTCTCCAGTCAACAGGCTTTTTCTTTCATATGAAATATGGTCTGCATGCCACTTCTCATCACCGACAACAATGCTGTAGCTGAAGCTTCCAAAAACAGTCTCATAAAGTTTAGCTTTGCTCGCCTCTCCATCAAGCACAACCGAAACGCTTCCCTTTCTCAAAGCCTCATCGTCATATCTTCCTTCAACAAGCACAGATAGGTCTTTTATCAAAACTTCCCGCTTGATTAAAGGCTTCCGAGTAAGAAGCGAAACAAAACTTAATACTGTAGCCATATTCCTGTCATCTGTTCCAGAAAAAGCCCTAAATCCAAGATTCCCATGAGAATGTATCCATCCGTTGATCATATAATCTGCAGGCAATGAATCCAAGAACTTCCCTATCTCCTCTGCTTGAATCTCGGTCGACCCAGCAGTATTTCTGCTTTCTCCTAAACCTATATCAACTACTACTTCGGGATTTTCCTTTTTTCCAAGCAAGAATCCATACCACTCGTAGCTGGACTTGTGGACTTTCTTTACAAGCTCATTTACTTTGTATCCTTTTTGAAGAGCATAATTCTCTACCCTTATCTTTTCGGGCAAGTATCCTAAAACCACTTCTGAAGCGATTGTTTCCTGCTTCAGTGCATCAAGATTCTTTATCCTTGCCATTTTATTTTTCTCCTAGATTCAAAAGCTTCTGAATTTCTTCAGCAGTTTTGAACCCCAAACTTTTAAGATATAATGCCAAACCTCTAAGATCTACTTCCTTCCCGCTTTCTTCCTTTTGCTTCGGAGGCCTTATTTTGGTTCTGACTTCATCTTCAAGCCTTTTGGCCTCATATTTAGTAAAAGGTCTTCCAGAATCAAGAATTTCAAGATCGCAGCCGACAGTTCTGCGCTCTAAAGGAGACAAAAATCCCCTGGTCTCATAAGAAATGCACTGTCTATGCCATCCTTGATCTCCTATAACTATGCTGTAGCTGAAGCTTCCATAAACTTTCTCAAACAGCTTCAAACTGCCGACAGGAGAATCAGTTACCGCAGTAATGTTTCCTGTTTCAAGCGCTTCTTCAGAATGGCCTTCTACAAGCAAAGAGAGGTCATTTACCCTTGTTTCTCTTTTTGAAAGAGGTCTTTTAGTTGCAGAAGAAACAAATCCAAGAACAGTCTCCATGTTTCCATAGTCTGTATCCGAAAATCTTCTGTAATTTGTGTCTCCATGAGAATGTATCCATCCATTTATCATAAATTTCTGCGGCAATGAATCCATAATTTCTCCAGTATTTTCGGGGGAAATCCTCACATAATCTTCCATGTTGCATTCATGATCTCCAATACCTAAATCCACAACAACTTCGGGCTTATCTTTTTCACAGAGCAAGAATCCGTACCACTCATAGCTTTTGCCAAAGCTCCTTCTTACAATTTCATTTATCTGATAGCCTTTTTCAAGAGCGAAATCATAAATCTGAATCTTTTCTGGAAGACTTCCCAGAACAAGCTCTTTTCCGGCTTCTTTTTTCAGCGAGTCTAATGTTTTTATCCTAGCCATTTTAATTCTTTAGCCTCCCAAGCTTTGAGTCGACATATGCCTTATCTATCTCTAGATTGCCTTTGTAAACTCCTGGCTTTTCATACATGTCCTTTAGAAGAACTCTGTTAAGCACTCCAGTAAGCCCTCTTGCCCCGGTTCCTTCAAGCTCTGCGAACCGTGCAACTTCCTTGAGTGCACCATCTGTGAATGAAAGCTTAATTCCCCAGTCTGCAAAATCATTTTTGTAAGCCTGAAGGGGGCCATCTTTGCTCTTCTTCATGATCTCAACAAGCGGATCTTCATTAAGGGGGTTGTAAAATGCTCTTATTGGGAACCTTCCAGCCAATTGCCTTGAAATTCCATATTCCATGAGATCCTTAGTAAGCACATAGTCTCTCCAGTCCTTGCTGAGTGCCCTTACTTCCTGCTGATCAAGTCTTTTCTCAACAATTTCCTCAAGTCCTTCAAATGCACCGCTTGCGATGAACAGTACATGTTTCGTAGAGAAATTTAACTGACCCATCGGAGTGCTAATCGCATTATTTGATCCTTCAACCAGTTTAAGCAATCCATTCTGCACTCCGGTCCCGCTTACATCTCTTCCAACAACTGCTGCCGAACTGACCTTGTCTATCTCATCAAGGTAAACAATTCCAACCTGCGCCAAATAAGGATTCCCTTTTGCAGCTGTGAATGCATCAAAAACTATCTCGCTTAGATCTCTTCCGACATAACCTGTTTCTGAGAATTTAGTCATATCTTCGCTTACAAATGGGACGCTGATAAACTCGGAGCTCTTTTCAGCAGTATATGTCTTTCCGCATCCACTATTCCCAATCAGAAGTATATTAGCCTTAGGTGTTGTTGCATTCTTTAGCGCCTTTTCAAATTCCCCGCCGTTCTCTTCAAGCTCTTTCTTAAGTGCATTGGCAAGTCTTCTATAGTGGAAAGCTATAGCCGTAGCAACAGTTTTCTTTCCTTGCTCCTGCCCTATTATATAGCTGTCAAAATATTCTTTAAGCTGCTTTGGAGTTTTATTGAACTCTAGAATGTGCTCTATCGCTTCCAACTGATTTTTCTTCTTATCATGTCCGAGCAATTCTTCTATTTTCCTCTTTCTCTGCTCAGCTAATCCTTCTGTATCTCTGCCGCTCATTTTCCCTTAACCTCATTCCATCTATTAGAACTGAAAATTTTACATAAATCTATGTTGTAGCTTAAGCCACATCTTCCAATCAAGATTCTCCCATCTAATGCTTCCATACTAGATTTAACCACTATAGGGTTAAATCTCCTGTTCATATGTTGTATATACGTGCCTATGTTTTTCATTTTAATCTCCATTTCCATTTTCATTTGACAAAACCTCCAAGATAACCTATTTGCTTTTCAATTCCAGATATTTCTTTTTCAATGGCCGAAGTCCCAGTCTTTGTATGTTCTTTTACAAGGGCTTTGTAATCTCCCTTGAGAATTCCTTCAGCAGCCTTTTCACTTACCTTGTAACTATCTGAGATAAAACCGATTAATGAATTGCCCAAAAGCCTGATCTCTCTAATATTTACGATCCATCCATATTTCCCCTTAAGTTGATCTTTCTTTTCTCCTATTCCATCTTGAAGTTTAATCATTAACCCGCCATTTTTCTTATCATAAAAGCTATCGATTACTCCTTTGCTACCTATGGGAACCCTTCCTATACTTCCGCCTAAATCATAATTGCTTACTCCTCTTTCTTTGCCTCCAGGATAAATTTTGACTTTTCTCCCAATCAAAGCATCACTGATTTTATCTACATTTATTTCTCCGGTTTCATCAATATCTTCAAAGATCCTTTGGACATACTGCTCAACTTTCTTAGCTACAAGTTTCTCAAGAGCTTCTTTTCCCAAACCCTTAGAAACTAAAAGATCCCGAGGTTTTATTTCAAGAGTCTCTAAATGGCTTTCAACAAGATATCCTTTGCCGCCGACTTTCTTGTATATGTCTCCAGCAGGGTTGTAATGTTCTCCATCTAAATGGAATCCGTTGCCACATCTCTGATTTACCTTGCCTTCAACAGTTTTTCCACCTTCCTCCTTGTACTTAACATAATCTCCAATCTTCACCCCATCAGTCTTTACATAACTCTCAACAGGCCCCTTCTCAACAAGCTTCGAAACAACTTTCTCTAGAACCCTCTCAATATCTCCTTTTCCGACATTTAATCCCAAATCTTCTTTTATTTTCCAGGCAACATAACTTGGCCTTGCCTTCTCAACAATTTCTTTTAAGAACTCCTTAGCTTCATTCTCCTGCTTTGGAGAATGTTCCATTCCTGCCTCAGAGGCAAGTTTCTTGAATGCATTATTAAAGCCTTCAGATTCTACCTCTTCCAGCTCTTTTTCAAGGCTTTTCTTCTTTTTCCCCAGATCTTCCAGAAGAGGTTTGGCTATTTCAGTGTATAAAATATTGCTAAGATGGTTCTTTGCAAGAATTTCCTTATCTAAGTTTGGATTAAGCTGCCATAAGAAATTGGCAGCTATGATCTCTTCAGAGCCATTTGCAAATGCAAAATAAGGATTGGCATATTTCAATACTTGCTTTATTGGTTGAACTTGGTCTCTAGATGTCAAGTAGAATGGCGGAACATCTACATTAGGCTTCTGGGAAGCCCTTACTTTCATTTCAAGAAGTTCTTTCTGCCTTTCAGCCAGATATTTATCACCTTTCAACTCTATTCCGGCTAAAAGTTTCACATCATATGCGCTTTTACCCTTTAAAATAAAGGCCAGCCTATGGAAAAGGTCATGGCTAAACCTTTCTCTTTCAGCCTTTCTTCCCTTCTTGATTTGGTCTAATAGTGCCATTTTACCAGTTACCCCCTACAGTTATGAACGGATCATTTGTGATTTTTACTCTTCCAGATTTTATCTTAGGATTATCTTCGCTCACAAGATATCTGGAAAAATTACTACTCAGATATCCTGAGCGAGGTTGATGATTCCTTACATTGTCGATATAACCAAAAAGCACAGTTTTAATTCCGGCTTCAAGCGCGTTTATTATATTTTCCGTTTTATCCTTTCCTTGTTTGTAGCCGTTATGGATACAAATATCGTTTCCGAACGGATGCCTATATTCTGGATCTAAAAAGTGCGGTTGAGAATATAATTCTCCTTCAGAAATAACCACTCCGACTTTACAAGGCGGGAAAAGGTAAACCCTCCCATCAAAATCTCTCAAGGCATATTCTCCGGTTTTAAGGTAAAGTGTATGTCTTCCACCGTTAGATAAAAAACCAAAATCTTCGATCTCAAACTCCTTCTGATCTTGCAGGCATAGAAGTGTGGCTATTCCTTCTAAGTTCTTCTTTGCCAAAGCCTCCCTTCCAGAAATTTCTTTCTTGAGGTTTTCCTTTTCTTCCATTACAACCTCATACTCTAAGGCTGATTTAACTTCAGACTCCAATCCCCTAATCGTCTTAAATGCATCAGGAAATACTCTCTTCCTGAATCTTTCAGGAAGTTCTTCTAATCTTGATCTCAAGTCGTTTGGAGAATAAGTCTGTTCAGCTAATTTGTAATATCTCTCGCCGACATTTATTTTACCTTTTACCAAACCCAAGATTTCATCTTCAGTGAACTTTTCTCTTCTAAATCCCTTCCTTCTAACGAAATGGGGTATAATCTCAAGAGCAATAACTCTGATATTTTGGTTTACTGAAGATTTCACTATCTTATGAAAGTCTAAGTCTGGAAGAGCTTCTTTTAAGAATGCTTCCTTAAACCTCCCATAATCCTCTGGGTTGGAAACCCTGTAATTCTTTATCAAAGAATCAATGCTTGATCCTCTGATAAATATCCTCCCATCTTTTTCTTTCACAACCCCATTTGCATGGGCTTCGGTCTCAATCAGATGGTCTTCAAGAAGAGGATAGTAGACCATTCCTCTGTCTATCAAAACTTCTCCTACATTCCCTATTACTTTTTGTGCCAAGCTCATTCTTTTTTCTCCACCTTGATAAAAGGATCATTTGTGATTTTGACTCTTCCAGACATTATTTTGCTATTTTTCTCGCTTATTCTTTTAAAATCCCCATTTCCAAGATGAGATGCAGGATTGAAATCTCCAGAATTGTCGAAGTAGCCATAAAGCAGTGCATTCTTCCCCGCTTCAAGCCTCCCCCTCAACTTTTCAGAAAGGCTTTTGCCATGAATCTTAGCTCTACCTATGCATATTTCACTGTCATACCCTCCTTCACTAATTAAGAATGGGTGATCATATTTCCCCAAGGCGAATTGTGAAGATAATGAACTTCCATTTATGTCAACTGCGACACGGCATTTAGGCAAGAGATAAACCTCTCCGTCAAAATCGCGCAAAGCATGCTCTGGAACTTTTACATAAACAGTATAATCCGAAAATTCTCCTTCTATTTTATTTCCATATTCATCTCTAAATACACGCTTTTTGATGAATCCAAAGTCATCTAAATCAAAGCTTTTCTGATCTTGCAAGAAAAGCAGAGTTGCTAAATCCTCCAAACCTTCTTTTGCAAAGCTCTTAGAGTACTCTGCATCACTCTTAAGCTTCTCTCTTTCTCCATATAGGATTTTAGCTTTAAGAGATGAAGAAACGAAATAATCTAATTCTTTTAGGGAAACCTCTCCCTTAAGTTTATTTATTTTGGTTTTAGTTATCTCCTTGTTTAGCTTATCAATAATTGATCTGTTATCTGTAGGCTTATAACTCTCTACAGCCTTTTGGTAATAGCTCTTTGGGACCTTTATCTCATGCCTAATTAAGCTAAGAATTTCATTTTTTGAAGGATTGATGCCCAAGCCCCTATTTCTCTTCTCAACAAAATGAGGCATCACTTCAAACAAAATAGTTTCAAGCAATTCATCTTTCTTGCTCAAGTTTTTCAAACCTTTGTCTCCACCAATACCTTTCAAGACTTCCTTTCTAAATGCTTCATATTCCTCTGGATGGAGAGTGCTATAACTCCCAACAGCACTTTGCAGTTCTATTCCCTTTACCTCAAATCCTCTACCATTCTTTTTGACTGTTCCATTTGAGTGTAATCTTTGTTCTATCTTCGGATCAGTCAGCAAGGGATAGTAGACTACCCCCTTGTTTACTCTGACCTTTTCCACATTCCCGAATATACGCCTGGCTATTCCTTCCATTTTATCCTGCAAGGGCCTCAGTAAATCCTTCCGCCTTCTTGAGGTTTTATTGCTCTAAGCCCTACGTAGAGATATTCTTGTCCGGCTTCTGTCTTTTCCTTGACCGCATAGTCTTCTGGGTTGCTATGGACTTCTTTGTTGTTGTACAACAACTTTCCGCTGTTAAGCTGTTCCCTTACCTTTGAAACAAGGTCCTTTTCCTCTATGCTGCAGTCTTTTCGAAGCGCTTGGTCTACCAAGTCTGAAAGCTCAGACTTTTCCCATTTTCCTGCTTCGAATATTGTCAAAAGCCCTTCCTTTGCTTGCCCCGGAATTACTTCTAGGACTAGAGAAAGGTTTTGCTTATTCTCCGCTACAGGCTTTTCGCTTATGCTTGTCTTTTCCATTTTCCCTTAGCCTCCTTACAATGTTTATTGTTGAACATTTTACATAAAGGTGCGTTGTGGACAAAGCCACATCTTGCCATTCTAGGGCTGTCTAAATTAATAATATTTTTTGACAAAAATATTCCTAAAGGAATTAAATTTACGCTGATCATTTTATTAGTAGCCCCTCCTTCTTGCGATAGTCCTCTCGGCGATCTCTCTGATCTTTTCTTTACAAATTCCTTTTTCTACAGGAGTGTCTGTGTACAGTTCAAGAACATTATATGGTCCGTCTCGTCTTTCTATGGCTAAAGTCAATGCAGTTCCATCCAATCCAGGGCGAGTGTATAACAATGGGCTTACCTCTCCTTGGAACATAACGCCGTTTCCTTTGGCTAAGATCTCTTTAGATCCTTTTCGAGCAGTAACTACTGCTTCTCCAGAAGTTGGAACGTGCCACAATATAGGTGCGCCAGCATATCTTTCGATCTCATCTGAAGAAAAGCGCTTTGTTACGCATAGAACATTATATTTAGCAATAGTCGATTTAAGGTATTCCTTGGGATCCACTTTAAGAGCTTCGCTTAAGAAAGGCGTTACAATGATCGGCTCATCAAGTCTTTTGTTTAAGCCGCTTAATGCCTTTCTAATTCCAGATTCATCTCTTGCAAGCAATGCTTCCAAACTTGCATCATCAGTAAGCAAAGCTTTCACGGTCTCAACTTTCTTTGGAATGTCTAAGGCATATCCGCTTTCTCCAGCAGTATTTCCGGAATACTTGCTCCTTCCACCATAAAACATACTATACCTTCCAACAATCAAACCAGACCCTCTCAACTGGTAGTTTACGATATGCTCCTTGGATTCAGTGCATCCAGCAACTGCAAAGTCTGCAAATTCTGGCTTATCAAGAGTATGATCCTCCGGAGTTTCCAAAAATACTGTTCTCCCCTTAGCACTATTAAGAACCTTGACTCCTGCAAAGTTTTGAGGATTAAATCCTGCTTTCTCCATCTGCCATTTCATAAGCTTCTCAGCGCCTTCTGTAGTGTCTCTTACTCTATCGCACCATTGCTTAAGGTCTTCCATCGTGTCAGTCAGGTAAGTAGTCAAAATAGCTACCCTAACTGGCGCCTGCTCATTTGCAGATTCTTTTTCAATTTTCGCTTTCTTCTTCCTTGCCATTTTATTCTGAAACCCCCATAGATTTTCCTATTACTTTCAGCTCCAGTACGCTCACCTCTCCTCTGATAGTCCTGTAAACTGCATTTGAAAGCTGATAGGCTGAATTGTATGATCTGCAGGCTTCTTTATGGTCTCCAGCAGCTTCTAACTTGGCACCTGCAAGCCATTTCTGTACTGCAGCATATGAATATCTAGAAAGCTCTCTTTCCTTCACTTCATCTGTCTTATACGTATTTTCTTGCATTTTATCTCATTATTCCGAAGCATCTCAGAAATTTATTCGATCTTCATAAGTTGTATATACTGCCTTATGAAAAGCAAAGTTCTCTGTAGATCTTTTCTATGCCTCCCCTGTAGTGTTTTGTCGATGCTCCTGGCCCTATATGGACTTCTCCTGGAAACTGGCTTCCGTTTGTCATGGCCTTGTAATAGATAGCTACTGCTAAAGCCCTTAATCTGCTAACATAACCCTTCTTTATTCCGGAAGAAGTCATTCCGATCCGGCAAGAGTGGTTGTCGACCTTGAACTTAAGGCCATCTTTGTACTCTACTCTTGTGATCCCGCCAATAGCAACGTCTATCTGATCTGCCGCCTTTGCAGGAGTTATTCTCCCATTTAGGCATTCTCTTTCAATTCCCAAAACTTTATCTGAAAGTTCCATTTTGTTTTTCTTTTGTCACTTTTGAATGATAATTACTACACAAAGTTAAATATAAGGATGATTCATTAGATATATATACATGTATAATATATAGTACTAGAAAGATTTATATATACAAATACCAATAGTATAATATGCCTGAGCTAAATATATTCAAGCTTATGAGGGAAAGCGGCAGCAATAGGTTAAGCTTCGAACTTGAAGACGACATTCAAGTTCATTTTGTCAGGCTTCCTCAAGAGACAATCCTGAGTGATGAACTGGCAGAGGAAATAAGGAAGACAAGAGATCTTCTTCATAAGGCTCTTGAAAATAGCTCGGAAAACGGAGAAGATTAAAATGAAAAGGAAAATAATCAAGCTTGGAACAGCAACCCTAGTAGCAAGCCTTCCCAGCAAATGGATCAAAGAATTCAACCTCAAGCAGGGAGATTACCTTGATGTCGAAGAAAAGAAAGGAGAGCTTGTCCTAAGCGCAGAGAAAGCCGTTACCGAAGATGAAAAGAAACTAGATTTCACCAATATAAATTCCCTTCTAGCAATAATCTTTTTAGAAGCTACATACAATTCAGGTTTTAGCAAAATTGTGATTACTCATGGACCAACGATAGAAGAGTATAGGACAAAAAAGATTATGGAAACAACAGAATTCTTGCAGAGAATACTTCGAGAGCAATATATTGGCATGGAAATAATCGAACAAAGCAAAACTCACACAGTTCTTAAAGAGGTTGGAGAAGTTTCAGACAAAGAAGCAGACAATATCCTATCAAGAGCTTTATGGCTTACCAAGTGGATGGCCGATGAATGCCTTGAAGCATTAAAGAAAAATGATCAAAACACCTTAAAGGCCATGAAAGGCAGATGGGAAAATGTTATTCGATTTCTCAATTATTACAGGAGAACAATTAATAAAAAAGGCTATAAAGATTTTGAAAAGACCCCAATAGTATTAGAGATCACTTCTCATATAAAGACAATTGCAGACGCTTTTAGATACATAGCAAAGGATACTTACAAATTGAAAAGAAAATATACAAAAGAGTCCTTAGATGTATTCGAAAAAGTAAATAGCTCTTTAGACAAATTTTGCAAAGTATTCTTTAAGTTTGATGAAAAGATCCTTATGGAGATAGTTTCTGAGAGAGAGAAGATATGGGATGAAATAAACAAACAAAGGAAGAGCCTTACCAAAGATGATATTTACCTATACAATAGACTGTCTATGGCCACAATTGTGCTTCTTAAGGCAGTAGAAGATAGATTTGCCTTGGAAATCTAATTTTAACGCCCATCAACAACTTCTAAAAGCCGGTCTAGATCACTCATAAGATAAGTGGCATATTTTCTTATTCCCGGTTCTTCTTTATTTTTCCAGTAGACTGCGGCAGTCTTATAACCTAATTTGCTTGCACCTCTGATTTCATCTAGATCATGTGCAACAAAAAGCACCTCTTCTTTTTTTAACCCGTTCTTCTTAAGTGCAAGTTCAAAAATCTTAGATGAAGGCTTTCTCGCCCCTACATCTTTTGAAGAAACAATATCATCAATCTGCCTCATTCCAGCATTATACAACTTGCTCAAAAAGTCATCAGCCCCATAATAATTATCTGTAACAATTATCGATCTTATCCCCCTAGAAGAAAGTCCTTCTAAAACTTTGTTGGTATGGGAGGTTAATTTTAGCGGTTTTCTTTTATCCTCCTCTGCAATTTCCATCAATTGAGGGTAAAGATTGGCTATCCCAACCTTTTCCATACAGTCATAATATGCCTTGTCCATATCGTAAGTTTTACTTGTTTGAGCTCGACCCTTGTATTTCTTAAAGACTCTAAAACTGTGTGATATTGCCTCTTCCCCGGCGTGCTCCCTGATGAAATCTCTGAAAAAGTTTTTCCTTCTATCATCAAATAAAATTCCCCCGGCATCAAAAAGAACCGCTTTCACTTTAGGTTTATTTTTCTTGGCCATTTTATCTTCCAAACGAATTAACATATTCTTTTACTCTCTTATCATGGAGAGATTTGATTTCTTTAACTTTAGAATAAACTTCTACTTCTTTTTCAGATATTTCCTCGCAAACTTTCTTTTTTTGTTCTAGAGAGATCTTATCTAATTGATGGGTGCTCAGATTGACATAATCTCTATTATTTATGCCTAATATCCTATCCTGTCTAATAACAATCTCTGTAAAATTCCTTCTTATCTCGGCATATTCTTTTGGATTACTCCTCTTAAGTTCTAGGTAGTGTTTTTCTGATTCGGGTCGATTTTTTCTTAATTCTTTAGGATAAAATGCGGGAGAATCTCCGCATTTTTTGATTCCCTGCTTAGAAAACATTTCTTGTTCAAGAGGAACGTTTTTCTCAAGGGTTGAAAGACTATTTTGGATAGTTAATAATTGACTGCCATAAAATGCTTTTTCTTCCATTTTTCTAATCTCTTCCTTTTGAAGCCCCATCCCTTTGTAAATGCCTGAGGAATAAAATATGGCCAAACCCGCTAGGCCTGCAGCAAAAGCACTATAAATCGCTTTTCTAGTCCTTCTTCCAGCCGCAGCTACTTCTTTCTGTCTATGCTCTCTGAACTTTTCAAGCCCTTGCTTTGATTCCCTTATTAATTGTTCTAGGTTAATTTCCATCTTATTTCACCCCATGTTGTTTTCTCTTAGCCTCTAGAGAATCGGATACATCCTTACATGGATCCTCCAATAATCCTCGTCTGGAAATTTCCCGGTATTTTTGATCAAAAAGTGTAACTAGTGAATAAAGATCTCTTTCTTCTAACCCTTTTTTTGCTGTCAAACCCAATTTTTTATTTGCCCCATTTATTCCTTGCATATACAACCCTTTCCATTTTCTGGCTTCCCAAGGCTTTTCAGCCTCAATTTTTTGATAATATTCTTTTGGCCGGATAACCTTTACAAGATCTTCTTTATTCTTCTGGGTAAAATCGCAAATTGTTTCGTCTGTAGTTAAAGAATTATAAAAAGCATTGATTTTTTCTTCTCTCTCGGAATAATTTAAAAAATTTGCCCTAGATAAAGCCAAATCTTCTTCCATCTTAGAGATTTTTCTTTCTTCTTCCTTTTCTCTTTCAATTTGGGCCTTGCACGCTATTCCATCCGGACCATATATCTCGCCATGTAATCTACTGCTTAGACTCATAAGTTCGATGAGACTTTTGTTTTCTATATCCCCAAGATTTAATTTATAGGATTTTTCCATATGCCTTATAGAGTTTAAAGTATGTTTTCTTATGGAATTGTACTTATCCGGGTGCTTTATCTTAAGAATTTCATAAAAATCTTTGTTAATCCCAAGAGATCTGCTTAGCCTTAATAAAGTATCATTGGTCTTCCCGCAAAACATTTCTCTGGCCATAGGGTTTAATTTTTGCGAAGTTTTAAGCGTTTCCAGTATCTCTTGCTGCTGAAATATGGATTTACTTTCTATTTCGCGATATTTTGAAAAAAGAGCTTCTTTTTCCATTTCTTTTTTCTCTTCATCTGCTTTTTCGGCGTAATTTTCTGCATTTGTAGCTTTGGCACTGGTTTCAACCAGGGAATCTGTGAGCCTTTTGTTTTCCAGCCAAGAGCTTAATTTTCCAGAAGAATATGCACCGGTTATGGCAATTCCTGCCGCCATTAATATTCCGTAAAGGGCTTTTTTTGTCCGCCTTCCAGACGCAGCAACTTTCTCATTCTGCTGATCTTTGAACTTTCCAAGTCCCCTCTTTGCTTCCCTTATGGTCTTTTCTAGACTCTTATTATTTTCCATTTTTATCTCTCTCCATTTGAAAGATAGTCCTTTATTCTCTTCTCTAAACCCTTGAGTTTTTCTGCATACTCTCCAGTTTTAGGAATTGTATCCATGCATTCTTTCAGGACTATTCTCTCAGCTTCCTTCAGCTTAACCACATATTCCAATTTCTCTTCACCTTTTGCTATTCTTGTAAGATACTCGTTATATTGGGCAAGTCTCATCAAACCATGGAATTTGCATTGAGCATATATCTCTGGGACATTTCCGGTCCTTTTTGCAAGTCTTGCAGCATATTTCTCCTCAACTTCATGCTGTTCTTTGCTGGGCCCGATATATCCAAAAGTGAACAATGCCCGGAATAAGTCTGTTTCAGGAAGACCTAACCTGGCTTCCCCCCAATCTATGAATAAGACGCCCCTGTGGATTTTATTGGATTCATCAATCTCATTATTTAGGAAAATATTTGTCGAATTAAGGTCATTATTTATTACCCCCGTGCTTTTTTGATCCAGAGATCTTAGCATTTCGAAATATCCCTTAAGGGCATTTGCCTTGTCAGAATTTAAGCTGTAAAGGCTGCTATATCCCGCCTCAAGAGTTTCGACTGCTTGTTCTCCGCTTTCAGACTCAAGAAGAATCTTTGCAAGGTCATTGGCTCTTTTGTCGGTTTTTTCCTTATCTGTCTTTGAGAACTTGAACGGCCTAAATAGCAGCTTATCATAAGACTTCAGGGCTTCCACTCCCTCACTAACATACGTTCTTTTCTTCAGATTGTCAGACAAAGTTCCATCATATCCTGTAACCTTTTTTCTAACCAATCTTAAGGGGTATGTTAAAAGACTATTTTTCTGCTTAAGATCAACCCCATTCACCTTAATTATTCCCTCAAGCAACGAATCGAGCGTCTCCATCTTATTTTCCTCAGTTAAATCTCTTTCCGAGGAAGCATAATCTTTCTGCGTGAGCAATTCATAAGCAACAACAGTGGACAACAAAGTTTTAAAAATAGGTTCTGGTGTAAGCTTTGTCCGGCTGTGTATAAGGTTTGAAAGGGCATATTCCTTTTCACATAAATCTGGCCTGTCTCCATATATCTTGCCCAAGCTCCTTAATGGGGAATTATCCATTCCTGGAAAATCAAAGGGTATCTCAATTAGGCTGACTGCTCCCCCGGTATTTTCTGTTGAAGCTGTTCCGCTCTCCCTTTCATTATAGCTGCTCATTTTAGCGCCTTCCTTCCAGGCTCTTTCAGATATCTGGTAAAGCTGTTCAAAGATTTTTTTAAGCTGCTCATTTATCTTCTCATACGGCAAACCCGAACTGGCCAATTCAAGCGTTTTGGCAAGAACGATCTTTTCCAGATTTTTATCAAAATCTTTTCTGCTGAAAAGCTTAGGCTCAAGTCTCCGCTTTTCTAGCCATCCAAAAGCACGTAATGCCTTAGATTCAAGCCAAACCTTCAAAGCCCACTTGGATCTCCCGCTTGTATTGCCTCCAAGTATATCTATGATGTCTGGATTTCCGTTATTATTTACTTGATTTTCAACCATTTTAACTTTCCACATTTATTTCATAGGGGTGTATATACGTCTACTTCTTGCCTTGTTTCTGCTTTTGGGATCTGGATTCACGCAATTTCTTATCGTGATCTTCGCTAGCCATCAAGTATACTGCAACAGCCCTATCTACAAGTTTCTTCTTTATTCCGGGAGGAAGATACTTCCCATATCCCTCGACAAGTTTAGAACCGTGATTTCCATCCCTTTCCCAAGCGTAGAAATAATTCGTGCTCTTCGCTCTTTGCATCGCTCCGGCAATCTCTTCCCTAGAGAAAAAATACTTTGCAAAAGCATCTGCCGGACTTTCGCGCATATCTATTCCATGAGATAAGTATAGTCCCGCATATATGGCTTTTTGACGTTCGTCAAGTGGGTAAATTTCATGCGGCCTCTCCTTTCTATCTTTAAACATTACCTGGTGTACAAAATGCTCGGGGACCAAACTATCGTAGAACCTTTTCTCAGACTTTGCAAGCTCGTGAATATTGCCTTGTGGCTCTAAAGCTATGCTTGTCAACAGAGAATTTATAAGTCTCTCGTTAAAGTGTGCATGTATATTATGGCCAACATAAACATGCCCCTTTATCTCTGATATCTTCCCTTCATTGTCCTTCATCATTCTAGGCAGTTTCTCAAAATGTTTCCTTAACTCATCGACAGAGTATAAATCCTGAGAATAGGTAGAACCACTCATATTCATTGCGCCTACAGACTTGCTGAAGTTATCCATAAGGATGTCATTTAAAGTAGTTTCACGCAATACTGGTTCCCTGTTAGACATGTCTATCATAAGTGCTGCTCCAGAACCGAAAGCGGAAGCTAGAAGCGTAGTCATCGCAACCCATTTAGCCTTTTCTTTAGTCTGCTCCCACAACTCTTGGAACTCTGTTTTAGAAGTTTCTTCAAAGTCCTTTTCAAGCTCCAAAACACCATAATTCGCAAATTTATCCTCTAAACTCAAGCATTTATGGAGCATTCTACGGTATCTTCTTGGCACTTTCTTTAATCCGCTCAAAAGCATCTTCTCATGATCTTGCTTGCTTATTTCTCCTAGCTTTTCTCCTCCCTTGAAGAGTGAAACTGTTACTTTCTCTCCTCCGAGATCTAATTCTTTGCCTTCAGAATCCGGTTTAATATCATATCCGAATATGTACTTACCGGTCAAAGCGAAGTACATAGTGGCTCCGAGGGAATAGATATCTGTTTTATAGCTTGCCTTAGACATTTGAGATTTGAAGATTGCATTAAGCAGTTCTGGATGTGTGCAAGGCACTCCTCCATGTGTAGGCAAAGAATCCTCACAAATTTTGTCTACATGAGCTACGGTTTGCAGATCAGTTATTTTCGCATTACCTTCCTTATCTATCATAATATTAGAAGGTTTTATGTCTCTGTGCAGCATTCTCCTTTTACTGTGCAAATATGCTAAACCAGAAATTACTTGTCCAAATACCTTTCTGAAACTCTCTCCGCTACCGCGATCACCATATGAACCTCTCTGTTTTACAATCTCTTCAAGAGTTTGGCCTCTAATGTACTCTTCGATATTAACCGTTTTGTCATTTATTTCTACTGTATCGATGATGCTTGAAATATTTGGATGATCTATCTCGCTTGCACAAACCAACTCTTTAAGATTGGAATTTCCCTTTAACGCACTTATCTTAGGTCCGACTCTTGAGCATTCACTGTCAAGATTTTTTAGAACCTTCAAAACCCGGAGTTTCTTGAATCTCCCCTGAGAATATAATGCCACCCAAACAGTCCTCGTCCCCCCTTCGCCTGCAGGCTCAACTACAGTATACCCTTTATCTTTGAGCATATCTACTTCGCATTCTGTAAATGAATCTTCTAATGGTCTCTCACATCCTCTGCTTACTTCCCAATCTTCATCTAATGAAAACCCTCTTCCAGATCCAGATTTTGAAGGTACAACTACAACTTCATCGTCTCCAAATCTCCTCAAAAATGCCATGTTTAAACGTACCTCTCCAAGCTTAAAAACCTTACGTTTTGCCACTACTCTAGCGTGGCAAAAGCATTCTCGAAATGGCCTAAAACTAAACTTCAGCATCGGAGACAATAAACTTTTATATCCCCTAATTGTAGTACTATCTATGTCAAAAAGAGGGGTTTATCTGCTGCTAATAGCTATCTTGGTAGGCTATCTTTTCATAACTTTAGATCTTTCTGCATCTGTAAATGCGTCCAGCCAAGGCAAAGACAAAATAAGCAGCAAAGTGCTGAAAACCTTGGAAAGCGAAGATAAAGTACCCATAATGATAAAACTAAAACCCGGATCGCAAGGATCCCCTGGATTCTCTACAGCATCTTTAGGATCCCAATCTTCAGATTCTTTTGAAGGCATTTCTATCTCAAAGAAATATTTTTCAGAGTCGTACAGAGAGATTTACGGAGAGGTTTCAGCTTCAGAATTAGAAGCGATTAACAATAATCCAAATATAGAAAGCGTAGAATACAGCCCAATGGTCCATGCATTTCTTCAGGATTCAGTCAAACAAATAAGGGCAAATGACACCTGGCCAGAGCTTGTTAATGGAATAAACCTTACAGGGATAGATCAAACAATATGCATAATAGACACTGGAATAAATTACACTCACCCTGATCTTGGAGGATGCACTACTTCTCAATTCACCTCGGGAACATGCGGCAAGGTAATTGGAGGCCATGACTTTGTAAATTCTGACAATGATCCTTATGATGATAATGGCCATGGCACCCATGTAGCCGGAATTGCGGCTGCAAATGGAACGATAACCGGAGTAGCGCCAGGAGCAAAAATAGTGGCTCTAAAGGCCCTAGATTCTGGCGGCAGCGGAAGTTTTGGGCAGATAAGGGATGCGATAAATTGGTGCGTAGGAAATTCTTCAACATTTAATATTTCAGTCATTTCAATGTCTCTAGGAACTGAAGCTCCGAATTTATTCTCGAGCAACTGCGATTCATCTTTTTCATCTACTGCAGACGCAATTAATGCTGCAATCGCCAAGAATATCACAGTAGTTGTGGCTTCGGGAAATGATGGAAATAAAACTCACATCTCCTCTCCGGCATGTATAACAAACGTTACAGCAGTAGCTTCAGTGAATAAGACCGATTCTATGTCCTCTTTCAGCAACAGGAACAGCCTTGTCGATGTGACTGCTCCAGGAGGCAGCATAAACTCAACCAAAATGACCTCGCTATATGAGGTGATGAGTGGGACAAGTATGGCCACCCCGCATGTTGCTGGAGCAATAGCTGTTCTCCAGCAGAACTCTAAGCAGCAAATTAATAGGTTATACACTCCTTCGCAGATTGAAACTCTCCTCAAAAATTCAGGAGACTCTAAAAATGACACTGAAGGAAGCGGGCTGAATTTCTCAAGGATAAACCTCTTTAATTCTCTCGAAGATCTTGCCCCGCCGCAATTCTCAAACATTTCTTCTCAAAACCTTAATTACTCGACAACAATACACTTTAACATAAGCTGGACCGACAGTTTTTCAAACATCCAGACCGTATTTGTAGAATTCAACAGTGTAAATTACACTGGGGGAAATATCACAAATATCAGCAGCAAATACCTCTTTAACATAAGCGCCCCCGTCGGAACTCACAATTTGACTTGGCATGCTAATGATACCGCGGGGAATTCAAATAACACTGGAACACTTCAAATAAATATCTCAAGGGCAGATCCGCAGTTAAATCTCTCCATAATCGCACTTGGACAGACTTTTAATTCAGATCTAGTCATAGAGAATACAACTCAAGTTAATATGACTGCGACTAGCTCAGGAGAAGGGCTAATTGAGCTTATACTCAATGGAGCGACAATAAACAATGCAACGACCGTTTCAAACCTTACAAACCTCAGTGTTGCCACGCATAATGTAACTGCGTTCTATCCGCAAACCCAAAATTTCTCTTCAAGCACCTCATCAATTTTTATAACTGCAGAATCGGCGGAAACCCCGCCAAGAGCCTCCCATGTTTCCCCGATAGATGAAGAATACACAAATGATCGGCCAGTAACATTTACAATAAATGCAACAGATGCAACTCTTAGGAACGCAACCCTAAATGTTTTTAACATTTCAGGAGATCTGGTTGCTTCAAATTTCTCGAACATTACAGGAACTTTCAATCAAACCTCATGGACCCATAACTTAACGGATGGGAACTATTCCTGGAATGCTTTAGTGGTAGATAACCGAAGCAATAACAACTTCACCGATGGAAGGAACTTTACCCTGGTTGTAGATACTGTGCTTCCAAATGCCTCTTTAACTGTTTCAGATGATTCCATTCTTACAACAGAAACCACTGATCTGGCTTGCAACGGCTCAGACGATAATTTCTTATCGATAAATCTCACAATTGATGGGAATACCAACTCTTCCTCTTCTCTCGGGGCCATAACCCTCACTTATGATCCTTCATCTTCTGGAAGCAAAGTGGCAAACTGCACAGTATACGACAAAGCAGGAAACCTAAGATCTAACACTTCAACAATCACTGTAACTTCTCCTTCCTCCGGAGGGAGCGGAGGCGGCGGAGGTGGAGGAGGCAGTGGTGGAAGCATTTCTACGAGCTCTGCAGACGAAACTGCCAAATTTTTCCAGGTTGTTGCAGCCAACAGCATCATAAGACTCCAAACAACCCCGAATACCTTAGACTCTACAGGAATTTCAGAGGTTTCTATAACTATGAAAGAAAGGGCGGAAAGGTTCGAAGTATCTGTCTCAAAAGCCTCAGATGTAAGCAATCCCCTAGCAGAAAACGGGGAAAAGGTATTCGCTTATATCTCGATTAACCACGAAGGCCTTCCAGATTCAGCAATAGATAAGGCAAACATTAATTTTGAAGTGCCAAAAAGCTGGCTTGAAGAGAACAGTTTTTCTAGGGAAGATGTCGTCCTAAAAAGATTTACGAATAGATGGGATTCTTTGGAAACAAGAATCGTCTCCGAAACACAATTTGTAATACAGTATAACTCAGTTTCACCGGGACTTAGCCTTTTTGCAATTACTGGGGAAAAGAAAGCGCCAGTTATAACCGATCAAGAAGCTGAAGAGGCCATGAACTTTACAAAAATAGAGGAAGAGATCCTTGAGCAAGAAATAATCGAGAAAGGATACAACGCCGTTTTAATCCTAGAAGTTGTTCTAGTTTTGATAGTTGCAGCAGCAATAATAATCGCAGTAACCATTTCTAAGAAGCATCGTAAAAAGAAGTAATTAATCCCTATAGGCCTTATTACTTAGCCTTACAACATAAACAACTGCTATTGCAAAAAGAAGAGCAAACTGGCATAAAACTGAAGGGAACATTAAGTTAAGCTCTGGCAGCAAAAGCAACAAGAAGAAGGTGGGGAAAGTAAAAGAAATTACCCCTATAAATCCCCAAAGATACATCTTTCTCTTATCCTTATTATTCTCTTCAATAGCCCATTTCATCATCATTCCAGCAGGAATAACTATAAAGAGAGTATAATACAAGAAGTAAGGGAGATAAAATACGGGCAACCAGTTATGCAAGACCTGGATAAAATATCTTCCACATTCAGCACTCTTAATGAAATTGGAAGCGACAAGGGCATAAACAATGAAAGCTCCAGAAATAAAATGGACAGGCCACACAGTTTTCTTACTTTTCCTTAGTGCAAATACCCAATGGACTGCCAAAGCCGGCAGGGTTGTATAAAAAATAAACCCTAATCTGCCCCAAAAGAAAGGATCTCCCGCAGTGCAAAGGCCAAATTCGGTGAATTGATAGGCTCCTAAAAAGAACAATATCGCCGCGCTGACTTGGTTTATCCTATTTTTAGGATTCAAATAAAGGATAAAACCTGCTAAAAATATCTCTATAAAGAAAGTCAATAATGAAACTGCGGGGGTAAAGCACATTTTAATCACAATCTCTGATCATTATTAAAGCTTTAGAATCAATAATAATCAAAAACTACTTGGGATCTTTGCATCTTTTCATAGAACTTAAGCTGCATTTTCTTATCCTTGGGCCAGTAAAATACTTGATCCAGCCCATACCAGGCCGTAAACCAGCCTGCAGGCTCAAGAATTGCACTGATCAAATGAGATCTAAAGCTCTCAATCAAGATAGTAGAAAGATATGCAGAGACTATGAGCATTGCAGCCCCAAAGACTGCAAGAGATAGCCCCCTAAATTTCATGCTCTTAACTTCCGCAGTAAGCAGATTATAATGCCTCTTAAAATGCTCATGGAGCCTTTTCTTTATGATCCCCTCTAAATCTCCCTTCTTGTTGCCCTTTGGGACAAGAAATCTAAGCTCTATCTGGTCTCCTACCTTGTCCTGGCTGACCTTTTGGGCTTCAAAAAGAAAATCATCTGAAAGGGCTCTTCTGGAATGGGGCCTGGGATCAAAGTCTGAGAATATATCTTCATAGTCATTAACTCTAAGGATTATCTCTGAAACTTCATGAAAGTTCTGCTCTTCACTTATCCGATTATTTTTTACTTTCATATCGAGCTCCCCTACCTTCCTTAAGAAACCATTTTTTTCCATGTTAATCTTGCTTAAAACCTAACAAAAATAATCAAAAAACCTCTCGTCATTACAAGTCAACTGGGCCTCGCTCGCCTTCTTTCTTACTTCCTTCTTCTCAAGGCAAGGTAAAATGCAATTAGGACTACAACTATAACTCCGCCAACTGCAGCCCAGAAGCCCAATCTCCTCTTAGGTTTGACTTCTTCAGGCTTCACTTCTTCAACAACTTCCTCTACGACCTCTTCGACTACTTCTTCTTCAACTACCTCTGCAGGTTTCTGAGATATTGCGAAGTAGCTGAAGCCAGGACTCTGAGCTTGGTAGTAAACATACTGGCTATCGGATCTTAATCTAGTTGTAGGTAAATCAGTCCATTCAGCTGCGAATCTCTTAAGGACTATTTCATTCTCTCCAACATTATTTGCCGTAAGCCAGCTCTTCTCAATCTTAAAGCCGATCTTAACCTCCCCTTTGAAGTCTGTATCTTGGATATTGCTCTTCTCAATGCTTAGGTATTGGTAGACTTTTGTAGGTATTGTCTCTTGAACATCTGAAGGTTTATCTGCCAATTTATTTACGCTGATCTTTACATTAGCTAAATCTGTCTGTGTTTCGAAAGATAAGTCTGTAAGGCTTATTTCGGTTTTATCTACATTTATTACAACTGGCGAGTCTGCATTCACAGTTCCTAAAACTGTTGTTGAAGATGGCTGCGATACGGATGTTCCTCCCCCTCCACCTCCGCCGCCAGAAGAACCAGCAAGGGCAGTAACAGTATATGTAGCAGTTACGCTTTTGCTATTTCCTGCAAAGTCTGTAACGGTGCAAGTAGTCTCTTTATCTCCAGTAGTATCTGTAGGAGGATTTACTTGATATGATGAGGTCTTTACACCGGAGGTTGCATCCGAGAAAGTGCAGGTGCAAGTAATCAAACTATCTTGTTTGACAGAATTCGTATTGCAAGAGAATGAAACCGAAGGCTGAGTTGTATCAAGGGTTATAGTCCTAGTTTCAGTTGTATTACTATTGCCTGCAAAGTCGAAAGCCGTTACATTATAAGTGTAAACTCCGTCCCTAGGAACAGTTGCATTATAATCCTTCGAGTTTCCAGTGAATGAAGTGAATGTAGACTCGTTTACAATTACATTTGAGGAGTTAAATACTTTAAAAGTAATATTTTTAATTCCAGATCCGCCATCAGAAGCCGTCCCATTCATAAATATGTTTAGCCTAGAGACATTAATTGAATTATTCTCATTATTGGACGCGAAGCTTATTGCAGGCCGAATAGTGTCAATGGTCACAGTTCTAGTTATGCTGTTATTGTCATTTCCAGCAGTATCATTAGCAGTAGCATTGAACGTGTAAACTCCATCAGCATGGCCTGAGAAAGTGGCGTTGAATGAATTCGAAGTTCCGCCCAAGAATCCGCTTGTCGAGCTGTTCACAAGATCATTGCTTGAATTGTAAAGTCTGATCACAATTTGGTTCACAACCAAATTATCTGTCGCACTCACATTAACAGTAATTACGCTTGTAGACAAATTGCTTGCATTTGCTACAGTAGTCGGAGTCTTAAACTCAACAGTTGAAGGATCAGTAGTGTCAATGGTCACAGTTCTAGTTATGCTGTTATTGTCATTTCCAGCAGTATC
>CAZIKY010000002.1:63710-143205 GCA_964540065.1 Candidatus Woesearchaeota archaeon
AGTAGTCGGAGTCTTAAACTCAACAGTTGAAGGATCAGTAGTGTCAATGGTCACATTCCGGACAGTTAAATTAACATTTCCAGCAGTATCATTAGCAGTAGCATTGATGGTGTAAACACCATCAGCATGTCCAACGAAAGTTATATTGAGTTGTCCTGAAGATTGACCAATAAAAGCACCGCTGATCGTACTATTCACGCCATCTCCAGAAGAATTATACAAGGTGATATTTATTCTATCAAGAAGCCCATTATCTGTAGCGGTTACATTAACTGTGATGGAGCTAGTGGAAAGATTGGAGAATGCAGCGGGAGTTGGATCAACAAAAAGAGGCGTAGGTTTTATCCTATCAACTGCGGTAAAATTAGTCATTTCGGTATTATTCACAAGATTAGAAGTATCATTGGCAATAATCGTTACATTATATAGTCCTAAATAAGATGCAGACACATTAAAGCTAGCATTATACTTATCTGTACTTCCCACCTGTACCAAGGTTAAGAGTGAAACAACCGATGTAGAATTAGTGATATTGGCTAATACTGCGCTTACTCCCGCATTATCTGTAACATTAGCAGCTATTTCGATTACCTCAGATACATTAAATTCGCTGTTGTTAATTGGCTTAAGATTGACAACCAAAGGATTAGTAGTATCATTAATCACCACGGTAAGATTTGTATGATTGGTAAGGTCGGTAGAATTATAAGTTTCAACGGTAATATTAAATGTCCCGGGTGTTGAAGCAGAAGCATTGAAAAGGAAATGAACTTTAGTTAAATTCAAAACAAGGCCGGAATCATTTCTCCAGCTTAATGTGTTGGTTGTATTCGTAAATGTATGTAATGCACTGGTCGCATTTTCACCAAGATTGGTATCGTTAGTGTCTGTTATAAAAGTAAAGCTTGCAGGGAGGGTAATATTAACAACGGTAATATTCTGAGCAGCATCGGCATCAGTTACATGGATGGTAATGTTGTAACGAGAATCATTTCTATCTTCATCAAAATTAAAAGAAGCATCCCCGTTTGCTATCGTCACTAAAGTATCAGCATAAACTGCAAAAAGATACAAAGAAGAAACAATTAATCCAACTGCCAGTAACGACAAACTGACTGATAAAACTGACTTAGCTCTCTTATTCATTTCACTCTCTTTTGAAATTCTCTGAACTTAACTAAAATAATAATATATAATACAGAATATATTACACAAACTTTTCTTTATAAACCTTTCTCAATTTTCAAAATACGGAAAATTTTGTCCAAAATTAACATTGTTAATGCAAAATTCTGTCAAAATAAGAAAACCGCCTTGCCTTTATCAAGGCATTCAACTTATTTTTTTCTAAAAAAGAACTGTAGAAATATTGTTTTTCCGACATGCCTCTCTTCAAAATCTATCAAGTCGAAGAAATCTTTAGTCTTATCCAAAAATTCCTCTTTGTGCCAGAATGCAAAAAATCTTTCCGTAGAATGGTCATGCTTATCTGCAAGCATTCCCTCACCTTCCCCCTTTTTCAAACAAACAAATAAAATCCCTTCTTTTTTCAAGGCACAATGTAAAGACCCAATCACCCCTCTAATCTTACCCTTGGGAATATGCAGTAAAGAAGTGACAGCCCATATTCCGTCAAAGCTATTTTCATCAAGATGCAGATCTTCTAGGTCCATTACTCTTGCCCTAAGGCCTCTTTGCAGGCATCTCTCCATCATCTTTTCAGACAGATCTATGCATTCCACATCCAAACCGCTTTCCACAAAGTATAGGGCATGATCTCCTGAACCGCAACCCGCATCAAGTATCTTTTTTCCAGTCAAAAGCTCTTGAAATCTCTTAAATTCCCCCCTTTTGTCCAAGTCAAGAAGGCCCTTATGATATTCAGAGTAATAATTCACATGCTTATTATAAGACTCCAAAGTTTTAGCCTTCGCATCCATCTTTAAGAATTTAAACGCCCACACCAGGATTCGAACCTGGGAATCCTTTCGGAAACAGGATTAGCAATCCTGCGCAGTACCGCTGTGCCATGTGGGCATATTTTAGAAAAAGTCAAGATGCTTTTAAATGTTGTCTTATTATCCCGTTCCAAGCCGAGTAATATAAATCTGCATAAATAAGAAAACGATATAGAACATTATCAAAGCGATCCCCTCAGTTTTATCCAGCCTTCTTCCGCTTGCAGCAAACGTTGCGAAAAGGAATACTGAAAAAAGCAAAAACAAAGCTGAAATCACAAAGAGCATGAAATCCGCGCTTATAGGGGAAATCAAAGAGACTACCCCTAATACCAAGGTTGAGTTGGTGATTATTGTTCCAACTTGGTCTCCAACGCTCATAGACTTATGGCCCGAAAATATCGCAGAAACTCCGAAGATAAGTTCTGGAAGAGTTGTAGCAAAAGAGATCAAAAACAATCCAAGAAAGATATCTGGAAAGTTTAGCTCAGTAGCGATTAATGAAGAGTATTTTATTACATAATTTGAGCTCACAAAAAGCAAAAGAAGGCTCCCGGCAAAGATCAGGGTAGTAAAAATGGCTTGCCAATCTTTCATGGCTCTAAAGGCTTTATATCTCTTCTCAAACCTTTGGCTTCCCTTAACCATTCTCCAGGAATATAGCGAGAAAACCAAGATCAAAAGTACTCCATCAATCCTAGAAAGAGTATTTCCAATATAGAATAGCAGCAAAGGAAGCGCGGCAATTCCAGTAATTATATATGGGCTTTCTTTAAGCTCCCTTTGCCTGGTTGAAATGCCCTTTCCAAGAACGATAAGTATCCCCATAATCAAAGTGAGGTCTATTATGTTTGCACCGATTACATTCCCCAAAGATAAAGCGCTCCTTCCTATAAGGCCTGAAGAAATCCCTACAAAAAGCTCTGGAATGGAGGTTGCTATAGACATTATTATAAAAGCCGCTGAGAATTCAGTTATCCTCAAAAACTGGGCTATTTTAGAAAGGCTCTTCACAAGAAGAAAACCGCTTAATACTAAAGCGACAACCGATACCAAGAGCAGAGAAACATTCTGAAGCACCATCTTTTACTCTCTTAAGTTTGATTTGAATGTTTTTATAATCTTTGCCGCTTCAAAGACCAAAATACCGCTTAGAGAAAGTGCAATTACCTTCGCCCAATCCGTAGAATTCAAGGCTACAAGATCAAATGCCACACTTAAAGGGCTATAAATTACTGTTAGGAGCAATAGGAGAGAAATCAAGAAAGCATAGCCTAGCCATCTGTTAGATAAGGGCCCGATCTTAATTAAGCTCTTATCAGACCTGCAAGTAAACGCAAAAAGGAGCTGGAAGAGTATTGACGTAGACATCACCATCGTCCTAACTTTCTCAATCGAACTTCCCAAGCCAAGCTCCCAATGATAAATTATAATCCCGGAGATGAAAGCAAGAATCCCGCCATAAAAAACAAAAGGAATAATTCCTTGGAGAATCCCTTTCTCATTGTCATTGGTCTTTCCAAGCATAAGGCCACCATCTTTTTTCTCCAAACCCAAAGCGAGAGCAGGAGAGGAGTCAGTAATAAGATTTATCCAGAGTATCTGCAAAGGCAGTAATGGAAGTGGCAAACCAGCGACCATAGAATAGAGAACTAATCCTATCTCCGAAAAATTAACTGAAAGAAGGAATTTCGTGAAATTTTTGGTATTTCTGTAAACTGTCCTTCCTTCACCCACCGCTTTTACAACCGAGGCGAAATTGTCATCTACAAGAATTATATCTGAAACATCTCGCGCAACGTCTGTGCCCCTAATTCCCATAGCTATTCCAATATCTGCCCTTTTCAGAGCAAGAACATCATTAACTCCGTCTCCGGTTACAGCAACTATCTCTCTGTTTTTCTTCAGGGCTTCAACAATCCTCAACTTATGGTGAGGATCAACCCTTGCAAAGATTATCTCTTCCTCCAAGATATCCTGGAGTTTTTTATCCGAGAAGCCTTCCAGTTCATGGCTCGTAATCACTTTAGCCTTAAGGCCAATTTCCTTTCCTATTTCTCTAGCAGTTATCGGGGAATCCCCTGTAATCATGTAAACTTTTATTCCTGCAGACTTGCATTTAGATATCGCACCCTTAACCTCTGGCCTTGGGGGATCAATCATCCCCTGCAAGCCTACAAATACCAAGTCCTTTTCTGCAGTTTTCTGATTTATCCTGTCCCCAACTTTCTTATAAGAAAAAGCAAGAACTCTAAGGGCTTTATTCTCCATGTTTTTTATCTCATCTGTTATCTCTGACCTTCTTTTATTGGTTAAAGCAATGACTCTACCCCTATTCATTTCATAGCTGCAATTCTCTAAGATTATCATCGGAGCGCCTTTGACATAACTAACCGCGCCTTTGCCATTCCCATCTTTCCGGACAATAGACATCATCTTTCTTTCCGAGGAAAAGGGGAATTCTTTTATCTTAGGCATTTTATGTGTAATCTCTACCTTGTTTATATTGAATTTAAGGGCGGAAATTATAAGTGCATTTTCAGTGGGGTCGCCAATGATCTCTATTCCTTTTTTATCTTTCTCGAAGCGCGACCTGTTGCATAGTACTCCAATTTCCAAAGTCTTAATGGCCTCTTTATTCCCTTCCATTTCTTTTCTATTCTTAGTCTCCATGAGCCTTCCGGAAGCGTAAATATGCGTGACCTCCATTTTCTCGACAGTAAGGGTTCCGGTTTTATCTACACATATCGCAGTAACACTTCCAAGCGTTTCTACAGAGGGAAGGGTCCTTACAAGGGTATTGACTTTAAGCATCCTTCTTGTAGCTAACGCAAGGGTCATAGCGACGATCGCAGGCAGTCCTTCGGGTATCGCAGAAACTGCGAGCGCAACAGAAGTGAGGAAGGTCTGGAGAAGATCTTGCCCGATCCATGCGCCCACAAGAAATATCAGTAGGGCTGCAAAGATTACAAAAGAACCTATTTGTCTGCTAAACCTATCAAGCTTTTTCTGGAAGGGGGTTTTCTCACTCTTTATCTTTTGTAGAGATGAAGCGATCTTCCCAAATTCAGTTTCCTTCCCGGTGCTGACGACTAAAGCCTTGCAAGTCCCCCTAACAGTAATTGTTCCAGCATAAAGCATATTGCTCCTTTCCCCGAGCTCAGTTTCTTCATCTAAAATTCCCGCCTTTTTATCGACAGGAAGGCTTTCTCCCGTAAGCGCCGCTTCATTTGCCTGGAGATCTTCAGATTCCAAAATTCTTGCATCTCCTGCGATCTTATCTCCGTGATTTAATTCAACAACATCTCCGGGCACTAGTTCTGAAGAATCTACTTCCCGAAGTTTTCCATCACGCCAAACTTTAACTTTCAAAACAAGGGCTTTTTTCAAATCTTCTATCGCCCTCTCTGCTTTATACTGTTGTGCAAATCCTATAGAAGAGTTAATAACAACTATCGCAGAAATTACCCAGAAATCCACCCAGTGCCCCAAAAATGCAGATAAAACCGCAGAGAAAATCAAGATAAGAACAAGGAATGAAGAGAATTGCTCAAACAAAATTCTCAAAGCATCCCATCTCTTAACCTCTTCAATTTTATTCGGCCCGAATTTTTTAAGCCTGGAAGCGGCTTCTCTTTGACTTAACCCCTTCACATTCGAAGAAAGCTCAATTAAGACCTCTTTTTCACTTTTAGAGAACCAACTCATCAGAAAACCAAACATAAGAAGTATAAAAATTTCACTGGTAGAAAAGAGTAGTTTTCCCAAAGAAAAGTTTTTAAGCTATTTTGGCCACCAAATTAGCATGACAAGAAGAGACGGGGATTACATGAAAGAGATTGTAGAGTACATAGAAAGCAATCTAAAAAGCGGTTACAGAGAAGATCAGCTAAGATTTCTCCTCATAAACCAAGGTTATTCAAGGTCGGCAGTAGACAAAGCATTCAGAATCGTCGAGCAGAACCGGCCTGCAGAGCCTGTAAGGTCTAACGCAGAACCGCCCAAAGTGGAATTTGTCGAAGAAGAGCTCCCTCAAAAGAAAGAAGGATTCTTCTCCAAGCTTTTCGGAGGATTATTCTCTTCAAAGAAAAAGCCAGAAAGCTTAAACTCCAATTCTAGTTCAAGTTCAAATCAAGAAACACTCCCCCAAAACAATGATTCTGCTGGAGAATTTGTCCAGATAGATTCAGAGGGGAATTTGGTAAAGTGAACATAGAAGTAGAAACAAGAAGCTTTATTTCTGAAGAAAAATACAACGAGCTTTTGGAATTCTTCAAAAACAATTCAGAGCTTACAAAAGAAGATTATCAAGAGACCTTTTATTTTGACTGCGAGCCGGATCTTAGGATACAAAGAAATAAATTCTATTCAAAAATCTGGCTCAAGAAAGGAAAGATCCATGATGATCATAGGGAGGAGATAGAAATCAAGTTTGACAAGGAAAAGTTCGAAGACCTAGAAAAGCTTTTTCTTGCAATCGGTCTCAACGTCGACATTAAATGGTTCAGAAAGAGGCACGAGTTCAAATTGGAAGACACGACCGTCTGCCTAGATTTCACCAAAGGATACGGTTACATTATCGAGCTCGAGAAGATGTGCTCTGATGAAAACAAAGAAGCAGAATTCGCCGCCCTGCAGAATAAGCTCAAATCATTAAACGTTGAAATTTCTCCAAAAGAAGAATTTGAAAGCAAATTTAAATTCTACAAAGAAAACTGGAGAAGCCTAGTTTAATTTTAGAGAGACTTTCCGCCCCTCATTCTTTCTTCTTCAGCTAAAATCTCACCTAAAGATTTGAATGCGATTCTCGTGAGCTTTTTGGAAAGCCTTTCAACTAAAGCCTTGCTTCCATTCTTATCTTCCACCGCATCGACTTCTCCGCAGCCATTAGCTCCAAGAATATAAGCATCTTTTTTTATTCCCTCAACGGCTCTTCTTCTTTCAAGGGCCAGCTCTCCTATGTTTTTCCCGCCCCTTTTTGAACCATCTGATTTTTCATATAAATTGGCCCCAGATTCCCTTTTAAGGTAAGCAATGCATTCTCCATGATCTCGCTTGGATCCATAAAGGACAGAGGTGGTTACCTGCCCGGGGCTGTACTCTGCAACTGTTCGGAGAACTGAGAAACTATCAATTTTTAACTCTCGGGGCCTGTCTTTTTTGGTGGCAGATCCCCCATAACGGTAATTTGTTTTTCTCAAGCCATCATAGATAAACCGTCTTATTTGTTCAGCATTTTTTCTGTCCATTTTTAGTCCTTTATTCATTATATCTCGGAAAAGCCCTTTAAAAACCTGACGGTAGTAAAAGAAATTTCCGTCGTAGAAAGGTTTAAAAGAACTCTTAACCCCCATTAAATACAGCGGGATAGAGGAGTCTGGAGTCCTCGCAAGGCCCATATAATATGATCGCCCAAAGTGAGATTAATGATTATAAAAATTTGCTTAATCAAATATCTGGCGGGATAAAAATCATTTAGGGAGACCTTGAGATCGTGCGGTTCAAATCCCACTCCCGCTATTTATTTAACAAATCTCAGAGCTTTATTCAGGTGCACTGGATTAGAACTGCCTACCAAGTCAAACCATTTTTTAAGCTCTCTCCTACCACTTATTCTTATTTTCGTTTTGCCTCTTTCTAGTTGCTGTATTTTAAAATTGAAACCGTTTTCTAGTAAGATCTCTTCGATTTGCTTTTGGGCTGGTGAAGGTGACATTCTAATCTCTAATCTGGGATAGATCGTACTATTGTTATTAAAAATAGTAACGCAGCCATCAGTATCGAACAACCCCTTAATTACAAACCTTGCTAATTTACCTTTAGAGTAGTGTGGCGGTATTTCCATTCTACCCCATTTTGGAGAGAGTTTTAAACCGATCTTTTCTATAACATATCTAATCTTTTCTCTCTTGAAGATCCTTAGGTCTGTAGCATTTTCAGTTTTTTTATTATGTATTTTTGGGGTTGTTCCTAAGACCTCAGATAATATGTTTGAAACATATTTAACATATTCTTGATTTCTAGAATCCAATGTGACTTTAAGTTGGTGCTGTTTCTTCATCCTACCATTATGTTCTAGGCCATATATCCCAATGCAGCCATCGCCAAGCATTATACCAACAAACTCTGCAATTTTTTCTTCCTTATTCATAGAAAATCAAATCCCTTTAATTATTTAAGCAAGTGTTTGGCCTCTGCAGTCGTAAACGTAAAAGTCTAAAAACTGCAAAATAGTTGCATCATCATGGAATATATAATCGGCATTGATGATGCAGGGAGAGGCCCGGTAATTGGAAGCATGTTCCTGGCAGGGGTTCTTGTAACCCGAGAGCAAGAAAGCTTTCTAAAAACCCAAAATGTAAAGGATTCTAAGCTTTTATCTCATTCGGAAAGGGTGCGACTTTCCAAGATCATAAAAGACAAGATTATTGCAAGCCATGTCGTAGAAGCTTCTCCGGAAGAGATAGATTCTTTTGTCGAATCCGGGACAAATTTGAATGTTTTGGAAGCCATGAAAATGGCCGAAGTAATAAACGAGCTGAACGACGGCAAGCAAAAAATTCATGTAATCGTCGACTGCCCATCCACCAATCCAAAAGAGTGGGGAGCAAAGCTGTTGAAATTCATTCAAAATCCAGATAACCTCCACTTGAGGTGCGAGCATAAGGCAGACTACCATTATGTTTCTGTTTCAGCTGCTTCTATTTTGGCCAAAGTTGCAAGAGAAGAAAATGTTGCAGAGATCAAAAAGAAAATTAAGGTGGACTTTGGATCGGGATATCCTGCAGACCCGATAACCCAAGAATTCCTTAAGGAAAGGGGCCCGAAATATCTCAAGTATAAAATCATCCGGGAAAGCTGGCAGACCTGGAAAGAAATAAAGAAAAAGGCCGGGCAGAGCAAGCTTTTCTGATTTACCGTCGGTAAATTTTAAAATATGGCTGGAATAACCACTAATTTTATATAGTATCCTTCGCTCTCTAAGCTCGGTAAAAGGGTTGCAAAAATGACTTATATTAAAAGGCTCGTTATGGAAGGCTTCAAGTCTTTCGCGAGCAAGACTGAAGTTCCATTCGACAGCAAGCTAAATGTAATTCTTGGTCCAAACGGCGCCGGAAAATCTAACATTTCTGACGCAATATGCTTTGTTCTCGGAAGGCTTAGCGCAAAAAGCATGAGGGCTTCTAAAAGCTCAAACCTTATCCACAACGGGGGAAAAGCAGGAAATGCTTCGGATGAAGCCTGCGTGGAGATGGTCTTTGACAACTCCAGCAGGATATTTTCTTTAAGCAAGGATGAGGTAAGCATCTCTAGAACTGTAAGGAAGAACGGCAACAGCATCTACAAGATAAATGAAGAAGTAAAAACAAGGCAGGAAGTGCTTGAGCTTCTCGCACAGGCAGGGATAGATCCAAATGGGTTCAACATAATTCTGCAGCAGGAAATTTCCAAGTTCGTGGAAATGCACCCCGAGGAAAGAAGGCAGATAATTGAGCAGGTTGCCGGAATTTCAGTATACGAGGACAAAAAGCACAAAAGCCTTCTTGAACTCAACCGCACAGAAGAGAAAATAAAAGAGGTCAGGACAATACTTCATGAAAGGGCTTCTTATCTTAAAAATCTGGATCATGAAAGAAAAGAGGCATTGAATTATGAGAATCTCCAGAAGACGATTGCGAGGGACAAGGCGGCGCTTTTATTCAGGCAGGTTGAAGATAAAAACAAAGAAGCCGAAAAAGTAAACAATAACATTCAAGACAGAACAGAGTCGATAACTAAGGCAAAGCTTTCCATCGATGAGCTTGAGCTCCAGAAAGGCAATTTCGGCAAAGAGATAAGTGAAATCAATAGCCACATAGAGAGTGCTACCGGATTGGAGCAGGAAAAGTTCAGGCAGCAGATTTCCGATGCAAGAGTTGAGGTAACAACAATGTCTGTAAAGCTTGAGAACCTCAATCAGCAGCTGTCAGAGCTTTTGAAGAGAAAAGAGCAGCTAGAAAAAGAAGTCAACAACAATCTCGAAGACTTAAAATCATTAAGAGAATCTCTTCCAAAAGATGATGTCAAGAAAAAGATAGGCTCAAAGACCGAAGCTTTCAGTTCATTAGAGGATAAAAAAGCAAGACTAGACAAACTTCGATCAGAGTTAGAGGGGATAAAAAGCACGATCCAAGGGAAAAAATATCATCAATCTTATCTTTCGGATATGATTACTTCTATCCACGGGAAAATAACCGAGCTCTCAAAGAATATTCCAGAGAAGCATGAAAAACTCGAAGATGTTCAGAAGAAAATAAAGTCGTTGTCAGGCGAGCTGACTCAGCTCGAAACCAAAAAAACAGAGCTCGCAGACCATATTTCGGGATCGAAAAAAGAGATTTTTTTGATAGAAAAAATAAAGAAAGATATCAAAGAATATGACAGCTGCCCAATATGCCAGAGGAAGGTAAGTAAAGATCACGTCGAGAAAGTCCACGTAAAATCTGACGCAGATATTACCAAACTCAAAAAGAAACTTTCAGAGGCAATAGAAGATCTGACTGCTTCTGAAGAAAGAATAATCCAGATAAAAACCGAGATGGATTCTCTTCATCAGACAGAAGGCCAGTTGAAAATTCTCCTGATAAACAAGCAAAATCTTGAAGACAAGATAACTGAAAGAAAAAAATTTGAAAATGAGAGGAAGGCAGCGACAGACGAAATCCTTTCGCTTGAAAGAAAAGCTTCAAGCCTGGAAGTAGAGATAAACAAGTACGCCAATATTGAGAAGCTCTACAATGAACTTAAAGATGAGTTAAAAGAGATGACCAAAGTAAGAGATGAAAATGAAAAGATCATCCTGGATATAAACATCAAGGAGAAAGAAGTTGAAAGGATGAAGTTCCTCATAAAGAACAGCCATAAAGAGAGGGAAGAGCTTGAAAACAGCATCTCGGAAATAGAAGAATCCTTGAAAGAAAAGCAGGATGTATTAAAGGAAGATGAGGAAAAGGCGAGAAGCATATACGAGGGATATCAAAAGTTCTTCAAGAAGAGAAATGCCCTGCAGGAAAGGCTGACTGAAGTTGAGCAGAAGCTTATAGACCATAAACTCCGGCTTAGAAGCATGGAAGATGATCTTAATATCCTAAAAATTTCTAAGGCGAAAGTGGATGCGGAACTAGAAACAGCAACACAAGAATTTGAACAGTACAAACATTTAGATATCGAATCATTAAAGCTCAAACAGTCAAGGTCAGAGATAGAGGCGAGGATTAAGAAAAATGAAGAGTCGTTAATCAGAATCGGCTCTGTAAATATGAAGGCCCTTGAAGTTTATGATAAGGTGAGGGAAGAATATGAAAAGATCAACGAGAAGGTTACTACGCTTGAAAAAGAGAAAGAAGAAATCCTTGCAATAATCACCTCAATAGACAAAAAGAAGAAAAATTCTTTCTTAAAGGTATTCGAGGAGCTCAACAAGGGCTTTGCAAACAATATGTTTGCTCTCGGAGGCAAAGATGCTTTCATCAGCCTTGAAAACAAGACAAGTCCATTTGAGGGCGGGGTAAATATTGATGTAAGGCTCGGAAAGGGGAAATATCTCGATGTAAGCTCTCTTTCCGGCGGAGAAAGAACCCTTGCAGCACTAAGTCTGATCTTTGCAATACAGGAGCTAAGGCCTTATTACTTCTATATCTTTGACGAGATAGATGCCGCTTTAGACAAAAGAAACAGCGAAAGGCTTGGAAGCCTCCTTAAGAATTACATCAAGAATGCGCAGTATATTGTTATAACTCACAACGACTCGTTAATCAGCGAGTCTCCCGTTCTTTTCGGAGTAAGCATGCAGGAAGGAAAAAGTAAGGTTCTAAGTCTAAAAATTTAATAAACCTATTCGATTCTGATTTAGATGGCTAAAAGCTTAAAGAAGTTAGTAATAGAAGAATTTTCTGGAAAGAACGCTCAACTCCAGTACATTAAAAAGGCAGAAGAAGGACTATGGATTTCCGAAAAACATTTCATAAACAAATACTTTACAGACAATACAGCAAGGTTGCTGGATTTAGGTTGCGGTACAGGTAGAACAACTATCCCTCTTTATAAGAAAGGTTTTAGAGTAATCGGAATAGATCTCACTCCTGCAATGGTCAAAAACGCCAGGAAGATCGCAAAAAAGAAAAAACTTAAGATAGACTATAGGGTTGCAGATGCTACAAATTTACCTTTTAAAGATAATTCATTCAAATATGCTCTTTTTTCTAATCAGGGTTGGACCCAGATTCCTGGAAATAAAAACAGGTTAAATGCTCTGAAAGAGGTTTATCGCGTTTTAGAAAATGAAGGAATCTATATTTTTACTGCACATCCAAGAGTATGGGTAAGCGAATATTTCTTATTTTTTATCGGCCAATGGGTAAGGTTTTACATCTTAAAACCACTAGGGTTCAATATTCCAGAATTAGATTTCGGAGACAGATTTTTTGAGAGAGAGTCTAGTGATTCAAGGAGAACGTACAAGACACAGCAATACATCCATATTCCTTCTGTAAGAGAAGTTAGACGCGATATACGCAAGGCAGGGTTTGAGATTATCGAAGTCAACGGCGAGTATCAGATATCGAAAAAGGACAAAAGGCGCCATCCACCGGTATTTTTTGTTTGTAAAAAACCCAATTGATTATTATTCTTCGTCAAAGAAATCTATTATCTTCTTTCCAAGACCGCTTGCGAATAAGATAACAACTGCGATTATAAATAAGGCGCTAAAAATGTAATTCTTATACTTTGATAGGTCGATCTTTTGCCCTTCATTTTCTTCTCCAGAATTTATCGAGCCAATGTTTATCTTGCTAAAAGTAATATTCCCAATCATTATGTTATCAAAAACACCGGGGTTTATTTCATCTTCCCCAGATTTTACTGCTTGCCCGGAAATTGTCTCGGAGCCAATCTTTAAGCCCTCGTCACTTGAACTGCCAAACAATCCCTTAATCTTATTTAGAAAGTCGCTAAATATCTGGGAAGGAGGATATTTTCCATTTTCCCCTAAAGATTCTACCACTTGGATCTTAAATTCCTGTGAAAACTTCAATGCGGACTCTCTGACTGCCGCATTTACTGAAAGGATATACTCTCCAGGAGATGTGATAATTGTCGGAGAAACATAAAGGTAAAGCTCTTCCTCCCCTCCAGGGGACAGCTTAACTCTCTCAGGATTTACTAAAGAAAATTCACTTGCATTTCCGCCTAGAGAAATAATATATTCTGCTTCCTCCAACCCATTATTCTTGAGGACAATGGTTAGAGTTTTTCCTTTCTCTATACCAAACAAGAAATCACTTTTTTCAGAATCAATCGAAGAGGCATAACATTCTTCCTCCTCAACAATTTTCAGATTCATAGACTGTGATGTCTCAAAACCATTCTCTAAAACTCCAAGGACCCTTATATTGTAATCTCCATAAGGGATTTTTTCTGGAAGGTTAACCTCTAAAGAAGTCTCAGCTTCTTTTCCCTTCCCAAGTTCAAACGAATCTTTTTTCAAGCTCACCCATTCAGGTCCTTCTACTTTAAGCTTTAATTTATCCTCTTCTTTGCCTAAATTCTTTAAAGTTATGGGATAAGAATAATCCTTTTTAACATTGCAGATATTCTGGTTTCCGGTTAATTGAATGTCTATGGCATGGCACTTATCTACATTTACCTTTGCATTAGTCTTCTTTCTTACTTTCCCAAGGTCAGAAAGGGAATTTGCGGCAATATTTACGGTTCTTTGATTTTCTTTTAAGCCGGCAGGAGGGTTAAGTTTGATTGGAATCTCCTTTTCTTCTCCAGAATCTACTTCAACACTTAGGGAAGAAGCAGCCCATGATGCTCCCTCTATATTGATCCCGAAGCTATTCTTCACGCTTCCCTCATTCTTGAGCTTCAGTTTCAATTCAGTTTCCTTACCTTCACAAACGTCAAAACTAGGCTCTGAAAGACTCAAACTGTATTCATAGCAGGGTTTTATCTCTAAGGTAACTTTTGCAGTTGCAGAAGAAAGCTTATTCTTAGATCTAGCATTAACAGTAGGTTCATAGAGCCCATAAACAGTAGATGGAAGATCTACTTTTGCCTCAAATGTCTTTTTCTCTCCTTTCATGAGGAAAACTTGTCCAACAGATAAGTTAACCCATTCCTTTCCAGTCCCCTCAACACCCAGATCAAAGGTTTCATCATATTCCCCTATATTTTCTATCGTCAAAGTATAGGAAGTTTTGTCTCCAGGGCATAATAGCCTCTTTTCAGGCTCAATTTTCAAGCTGCTTCCTCTGCAATCTTTTACATTTACTTCGTAACTCTCAGTCCTCTTTTCAGATCCATCACTGACTTCAACAGCAAAGTTATACTTCCCAGGAGAGGTGATGCTTGGGGGATTTACATAAGAATAAACTGTCTGCTTCCCTTCAGTTAGGGAGAAAACCTGGGGCACAGTGGTTGTAAAGAGCTTTGCATTCCCGGAGGAACTTACAGAGAAGCTTCCTGACCCGCTTACATAAGTCATTAATACGGCCGTAGATCCTTTGCAAACGTCAATTCCAGAGCTTCCGGGAGATAAGGAGAAAGCTGCAGAAACAATGCTGGAACTAGCCATTAAGGCAACAAATATTAGTAAGATCAGCCTCTTCATTCCATCTATCCCCGTTTCAACTGGATAATTTAGACGGTATAAAAGCTTTGTTGTAAAAAAATCAGTATAATATAGAATTTATCTATAAAAAATAAAAAAAGAAAAAGGTTTTGAAGGGTTTGTTAAAAACTTTAAAATAAAAAATAAACTAAACAAACCTGCCTTCGCGTGTCTTCATGTTTGCACTTTTAGTAGTAGCTTTCTTCACTAGCTGTCATCTCTTCGTCAGATTTTCTTAGCTTGACCAAAAGGACAAGCAAGACAACCAAAACTACTGCAAGAACAACAACTGAAATCAACATTGTGTTGACTTTCACTCCTTGTTCCTTTACATTTGCAGTTAAGGTCACACTTCTGACTTCTTTGCCATCGCTCAAGACTTTCACTGTAACAGAATGCTCGCCTACTAGGGCGTTTTCAGACACAGTCAAACCAACACCAACTGTTTGGCTTGCTTGAGGGTTTAGCTTAAGGCTAAGTGGGTTAACTTGTGCAGTTGCCCATCCATCAAGACCTTCAACACTCAAAGTGTATGTTTGAGCGCTGTTGCCTAGATTAAGCAAATTCAATTGGTAAACTCCGGTTGCACCCTGACTTACATCAAGGCTCTTTACAACTGGAACTACTTCCGTTGAATCTGCAGCTTTCTTAGCTCCGCTTACCCAAAGAGTCTTTGTAGCTGAAGTTTCAACATTCTTGTTGTATACCTTGATATTCAAGGTGTATTTTCCTTCAACTGCCTCCTTAGGTATCCTCAAAGGTACGTCAACTGTTGCGACGTCCTCATCTGCATCGTCGTCCATAGACTCGATGTCTCCTGCTCTTTCCTTGACATCAATGCCAAGTTCAGGCGAAGTTACCCTAACATAGACATCCTCTTGCTCATCAGCACCAGTGTTTTTGACAACAACTGTTAATTTTGTTGCCTTTCCAGCTTCTGCTGTTGAGGATCCAAGAACTTCCTGGATCTCAAGGTTGTCATTGTTTCTCTGTACAAGCAATTCGAAATCTTGAACTGCTAAGGTTCTTCCGCTTCCATCTTTCATGGTAACTGAAAGTGTTAGGGATTCTCCCGGTGCTGTTAAATCAGCATCGTCCCTTAATTTCAGCTCAAGTTTCTTGTTGTACAAAGTGTCTGTAACTACGTCCAAAGGTGCAGTAGACACTTCTGTTTTCTTTCCGTGGCCGTAAGAAATCTCTGCTTCTATCACTACGTCGCTAGTGTCTGTGTCAAGTTCAAACCAGACCGAAACAGGCAAGGTTGCTCCAGACATGACGCTTATAGGCATGCCCCCGAATCCTTCCATACCAAATATGGAGTCTCCAAGGCCTACCTGGAATAAATTTACAGACGCATCTGTAAATGAACTCTGCGCCAAAACACTAGGCGTAACTACTAACAGCAATGCAAACATTGCAATTAGTAACTTCTTCATTTTTGTTAAATGAACATTATTTTTTCCCATTTTTTGTTGTATTTGTGTTGTCATTTTTAAGTGACTATTTGTTTATAAACCTTTGGTATACAGGTTTATTCTAATTCCAAAAGCAGATAACCCTCCTCTTCAGAGTCCGTATCGGAGCTTTCAGCTTTGACCTTAGTCAAGTATGTTCCCGGTTCTATTTCTCCTTCATCGAAATCAAGGTATTCATAACGGACCATGTTCTTTGAAAGGTCCATTTTCAAGTTTCTTACCAAGATTTCATCACCGGTTTCAATGTACAAAGTAATTCTAAGGTCCTCTACTCTTGGCCCCTTATTTCTGATCAAAATGAAATTATCCTCTGCATCTTCAATGCTAAATCCTTCAAGTGTAGCTTCTTTCTTTGTAGTGCTTCCGCCAGATCCGGTAGTCGGGGCGTTGACAGTAACTCTTATTGTATCCCAGTCGAATTCTCCTTCTAGGTCTGTTGCTTCGAATGTTATAAATTCATCTCCAGTAAATCCGACAGCTGCAGTTAATGTAACAACATGTGTGATTGGGTCGATGCTTACTGCAACATTGGAATTTCCGAATGCAACCCAAGTCAAGTCAGAAAGTGGACCATCATCAAAAACATAATCATCTAAATCAAAAGCTACAAGTGTTTCCCCGCTGGTCATTGTAACATCTGGAAGGCCGAATACAAATGGTCCAGAGTTCAAAACAACAAGGGTTAATGTGGTTACATCTTCGCTTAAAGATGTCCCGCTTCCTTCAGTAGAATAGGTTCTGACATAATATGTTCCCCCAAGATTACTATAATCTGTGGGAGTGATAGTTATTCTTTCAGAATAAAGTCCGTTTCCATCTGTAGATCCGGATCTCAAATTAGTTATCAAGTTATTATCTGCATCAAAAAGATCTATCGTATAGCTTGCTCCAGGATCAAAAGAGTTTACAGATACTTCAAAATCAATAGAATCTCCTTTATAGATATAAGCAGTTCCTCCAAAAAATGGGAACTCCCATTCCATAGTATTTATAGAAGCTAAAATGAAAGTGCTAAGTAGAACTGCGGATAGCATTAATGCGAGTCCAAAAAGCAATTTTTTGTTCTTTTTTACCATTTTATTTTTATCTTAAGTTAATTCCTGCCAGGTATTTTTCTTTGCTGTAACCTTAACAAGTGATTTCTTATACTGTAGGAAGGCAAGCCATCCGTGTTATAATTATTCCTTCCATTTAATCGGTCATAGCTTGACCTATTACTATTATCATTAGCCTTTTCAGGAGCGCTTTTTAATGGTTTCCCATCGAAGTAACCCTTTACTGGGGCTCCGCCAAAACTCCAATTTAAGCTGAATCCGCCAGATACTTTATTATATTTGTTACCCTGTTCGGTTTCTTCGCTTTTAAGAGGAACAGCTACATGGCCGCTTACGCTCAAACCCTTATTCAATTTGTAAGCTGCACCAAATCTTGCAGAATATAGGCTCAATCTGTTATTTCCATTAGTTGTTCTCTGTTGTGTAGCCAAAACTGCTCCGCCCTTTAAGGTTTTATTTGTTTGGAGCGTAACATATCTTTCTTCAATAGAATCGTACTGCACTCCTCCGGAAAGACCCCATCTAAGTCCGAAATCTCTTGAAACTTCAGCGGCAAGTCTTGTCAAATCAAGATCGAATTTAGTGCTGTCTAATCTCTGTTTGTAAAATCCAAGTGCATCAGGGCTTGTCTGTGAGCTTTTAGTCTTATCTGCTAAGTTAGATCCTTTCTTTCCCGCAACTAAGCTGTAAGTCCAACCCTTATTTTTCCACCCTACTTTAGCTACGGGCATAAATCCTGCATCAGAGCCTTCCGCTCCTATCCCTAAAAGCAAGCCTTTCTCGTCATATCTTGCAAGCCTTTCTTCATCTAATCTTTCCAAGCATTTTGTGATGTCTCCATCCCTTAATTGCTTAAAATGTTCAAGGTATCCTGCAGCAGTTTGAGTTGAAACTCTATTTTTTAAAGTGCCAGATGATTCTATTATTCCATTCAATTCGCCAATGTTTCTATCGGAAAGATTTTCAGCTGATAAACAGTTGCCATAAGGGACTTTTTTCCCTTCCATTAACCTTTGAACTTTCCTTAAATCGTTTCTTAATTCTTGAGCAGATCTTCCCGTATATTCATCTTCTACCCTTCTTGTCTTTGCAGTAGGTGTAGATGTTTCAACTGCTGTCGGAGCGACATTTGCAGCAGGTGTAGAAACGTCAACATTAGTAGGGGTAGGCGTTGAACTTACAACGTTTTCAAGCACGCTGGGTCTAGGCAGTGCATCAGCAACCTCGACCGGAGGTGCTGCAAGCGGCCTTGCCAAACTGAATTTAGGGCAAGCATCATTATAATTAACGGAATCATTTGGTCCGCAGTCAGTGCATTCTCCGATTGCAGTCAAAAATGTTCCAGTTCCAGTAGATTTTTCAACTTCCTCTGATCCTGCTGAAGATTCATCTTTGCAGAAATTCTTTAAATATAATTCACTGGTTATCTCATCATGGACGATGCTTGCATTGCTCAAGAATCTAGGTTTTCCATTTGAAGTAGGATTTGCTTCGAAAACTCCTTTGACATAATTCAAGAAACCTTGCTTATCTTCAACTTTAACACCATTTGCGTCCATGTAAGAATAAGCATTTTCCAAATCTTTTTCCAATCTGCTTTCACTTAGTGGAACGGTGAATTCCATTGTATGTCTAGAATCATCTTGCTTCACAGAAAGCTTGTATGTTTCAGGTCCAGGTTTTGCAGTTGCCTTCGGTTTTGCAGCCTCTGCAGTGCCCAAACTTGTAGCAAGAACTAATGATGTCAAAAATGTGTTAAGTTTTTTGTTCATTTTTACCGTGCTTTTATTTCCTTTTTGTGACATTTATTAAGTATTTAAACGTTTCGGTTCCGTAGTAATTACAGAGTAGTAACTATTTCAGAATCATCCGTTTTATCTTCCTGTGAACTTCAAGAAATAATTTCTTGAGGCCTCCTTGTTTTCATCGCTAATGGCATAAGCTTCATTGAAATCCTTGCCAATCATCATAATTAAGCTGCCAGATAAAGACAATTTGCGGGCAGAGCTGATTTTGCTTTCAAGATCTGCATTATTCAAAGTTTTCTTTACATGATCCCTTACAAGATATCCTGCAGCGCAATGAGTTACATTATTTGGATTGGCCTGAAGGGCTCCTTTTTGCTCTGTCTCAGAATATTCAAATGAATGCCCTGATGCATCCTTTCCTATTGAAAATTTGAGCTTATACAAAACATTGGGATTGCAGTTCCCTAGCTGCTGAATATTTATGTTTGTAGAGATATATTTAGCAATAAACTGATTGTTCTTCTCTTCAGCTTCGCGCGCCCTTTTCTCAGCAGCTAGTTTAGCGCTTTCAGCAGCATTCTTTGATCTCTCAGCCGCATCCTTCAAACGTTCAGCTTCCTTTGTCTTCCTTTCTTCGGCATCCTTCTTTGTAGCTGATTGGCCTTTGGCATAAAGGACTTCGCTCTTTGAAATTGTGCTCTTAGCTTTGTATCCTTCACATCCGCCGTAAAGCAGGGCAACTCCAAGTGCTGTTGCAAGAACCGTAGAATATCCTCTCTTGGTCCCTTTGTCTTCCCATAAATGGGCCCAGTAGTCTGATACGGAGTCTGAAATTCTTCCAGCTAGACTTCGAGGCATTCCGCCGTTTGCTGGTCTTGTGTCTTTAGGCATTTTATAATTTCTCCCTTGAGCCGTATTTTCTTGACAGCCCGATTGATCCAGAACTGCTCATTTCCTTATGAGTTATTGGATTATAAACTAGGAAGTTTACCATTCCTTCTATCTGGCTTACAAAGTCAGAGTGTTTTGCTTCCTTATGAAGCCTATTTATTAAACTGCTATCTGCCATCACTAATCCCGGAGTATGCTTTGCCATGTACAAAGGCACCCCTTTATCTGTAGATTCTACTACTAAATCTGAATGGGGAGCATATCCCCAACCATTTAAATTATGCACTCCAAGTCCGGGCCTTACAGCTTTAGAAAGATTAAGTAAGTCTTCTTCTAAATTAAGGTAGTTTCTTCTGGCAGCGCTAGGTTTGCTTATTCTTGAAAATATCAAACCGTAAGTTGCTTCATTAACATTGTCTCTTATAATCCTCATAAGCTCTCCACGCACTTTTTTATCCCCCAATTCTTCGGCAGCAACATATAACGCATCAAGATCATCATTGTTTTTCTTAAGCTTGCCTATGATCTCTTCTTTATATTCTAAAAGTTTGTTTTTCTTTTCCTTGTCTTCCTTTGCTTCTTCGAGCTTTTCTGCGAAAAAGCTTTCAAAACCATTGCCTATTGAATAAAGAAGATCATTTACGACTACATTTACAACTTCCGTTAATGAAAGTTTTTCTGCCCCGCTTACTCCTATCTTTTTGTCAGCCATATTTACAAATGGAAGGATTTCATCATTATTTGAACCTGCAACATCCAGCATAACTTTGCTGTACTTTCCTGAAGATACGACTCCTGCGATATAAGACTGCAGTTTGCTTATGAACTCTTTGTCAATACCTTGTTTTTGTCTATGGCTATTTTCTCCAAGAACCAAATTATATCCGGGGAGAGTAGTTTGAACAATCAACTCATCGAGAGAAGTGGCAGATCCGTCAATTAAATGGTATAAGGTGGGAAATACTCTCTCTCCGGAAGCGTCTTTATGTCTTTTTTCATCCGAGGCTATTACTGCCTCATTAATAGAAAGTTGGTTTGGCTTCCTCAAGTCTAAATCAACGAGCAAAACTTTTCCCTTGTCATCTGGAATGGAGTAGCCGTGCTTATGCCTAAGTTCTGCAGCAATAGTAGATTGTACTTTCGCGCATCCAGAAGCCAATTCTCTAAGAGTAGTGGACTTTCCCTGGCTTCCCTTTGAAAAGAAAGCTATAGTCTCGGTCTTACTATTTTGTCCGAAAAGTCTTTCATAAAACTGTTGTGCGTTATCCTTGTTTATTTTGCTCATTTTCAAGTGATTTTATAATCACTCTCTTTTTTCTTCTTCTGCAGGCTTTTCTTGCTTCCCTCCTTTCTTTGAATAAGATCTTGCCTGAGAACTGATCGCGAGCCCAATGTCCTCGAATTTTTTAATCAGAAGGTCGTATTCTGCTTGCAAATGGGCATATCTTGTCCGTTCATTGTCTAATTCAACGTTAAGTGATTGCTGTTGGGTAAGATAAACTTCTTCTTTCTTTGCGAAATCTGACCTTAAAGCTTCAATCTGATTGTCTCTCCCGCTCAAAGCGCTTTCAAGAGAAGAAATTCTTCCGGCAGATCTTTTACTCTCTTCTTCAGAAAGGTCTAATCTTCTTTGAAGCTCAAAATATTCAGAATCTTTCTGACCATACCTTTTTTCAGATTCAGTAAGAGCCGCTTGAAGCTTTTTCCTTTCCTCTTCTGAAGCATAAAGTTTGGATCTCTCTCTTTCTAATTCAGTCTTTTGAACTTTGTCTCTGTCAAATACTGTTTGATAATTGTCTGCCATCCCTGTAAGATAAGTCAATTGTTCTTCTAACCTCGAAACGCTTTCCTTCATCTCCAATACGGCATTTGTAGAAAGTCGGGATATTTCATCTGCTCGAGCCTTATCGTCTTTGGCTCTATCTAGAACTTCCTTTAGATCTCCGATAATCTTTTTGTAATAAGATGGATCTGTCGGATCATCATTTATTCTGCTTTCTATTGGTTGCTGATCAGTCATGGTATTTTTATCAAATATTAAGTATTTAAATCTTTTGATATTTTCCTACTATTAAGTGACATCAGAATTTTTTGCCTTTTGGCAAAATCTCTGATATTTTGGCAATCAAATCATTGGCAGAAGACAATCTCTCCTCGAGCTCAGAGATTTGTTTCTTATGGCTTGCTTCAAGCCCCACAATCTGCTCTTTGTAATGCTCTTCCTGCGCAATGTACTGACCGATATGCACTTTATACTGTTCTGTCTCTTTCCTTAAGTTTTCAACTTGCTGCGCAGTTTTTGTTTGAAGCCTCCTTAACTTTTCAATTTCCTGCCTTTGCTCAACATCTTTATTCTGATAATCTCTTTTAGCGGCCTCTAATTTTTCTACAAGGTCCGCCCTTACACGGTTTAACTCATTGTCCTTTGCTTTGTAAGCATCCTCTGTCGCAGAAAGTTTTTCCTGCAGCGCAAGCCTTTCCCCCTTTGAAGTTTCGTATTCCTGCTGAAGAGAGGAATACTCTCTCTTTAATTTTTTATCCCCTTCAATTATTCCTAGAACATATTGTAGCCTTCCTTCAAGCCCGCCGAGTCCAGTTTTCATTACCTGGATAGCTTCAAGGAATTTTTTTGCCTCAGCTTCAACGTCGACTTGCTCATCTTTTTCGGAAGATTTTCCTTTCTTTCCTTTTCCGCGATAATCTGGACTTTCCTGCTCGCCTTGAGGAGTTTGATTGCCTTCATCAGAGCCCAAACCAAAGTATCCTCCGAATTTTTCAATGAGAGTGTCTTTGAGGCTTTTGGAGTCTCCTTCTACAGGAGCTTCTCCATCTTGAGAGTTTAAGAATTCGGCATTTCTCTCTCTGATAATTCTGTCTGCTTCCTCCTCATCCATCTCTCTGGGATCCTTTTTGGCCATTTTGTTATCACTTAGCAATTACAAATAGTATTTAAACTATTCGGCCAAGAAACCTAAGCTTACTTAAGAGAACGGAATTCTTTCTGAAGGAGAAGAGCGTCGCCTTCAATATTGGGGCTTTCATCTATAACTACTCCCCTGATGCCAAACTCTTTCCAAACTTTAAGAAGATCTTTATAATTGAAGTCGCTGTCTTTGAGATTCATATGGTTTTTCTCGCCTTTAGGCCCGTAATTTATTCCCGCAATCTGTATATGCATATTATGCAGTCCCCCCTTTCCAAGGCCTTTCTCAATGGTTTCCATTATCTGCCTGAATTCAGCTAGAGTGTTATTAGTTCCATTATAGCGGGCATGAAGATGCCCGAAATCAACGCACGGAAGAACTCCCTCAATATCTTGGCTTAATTTTATCGTCTCGGCAAGGTCTCCCCATTGGGTCTCTTTCCCAGTAGTCTCAGGCCTGAGCCAAACATCATTTATCCCTTCATCGCGAAGTTGCTTTACAACTTTGCTGAAATTTTCTTTGACTATTTTGTAAACTGCGTCTTTTGGCCTTCCCTGAAAAAAAGCAGTGTGCCAAGTCACGCTCCATCCTCCGCATGCATGAACACGCCTCGCGGCAGAGAGCATCCTATTAATAGAAGCCTCAATCTTTGCCTTCTCCAAGGCAGCAAGATTCACAAAATACTGCCCATGGCATGTAAGGACGACATTCTGCTTTTCAGCTTCTGCTTTAACCTTGGGAGCCAGTTCTTCATTTACGTTGACATTCTGGACAAACTCTAGCTCCATGGCATCAAGCCCCAACTTCCGGACCTGCTTGATTCCATTCAAAGTGTCCCTTGGCTTCGTAGAAAAGGGAATCCCGGGAGTTCCGAAAATCAGATCAGGGATTTTCCTCGGATTAAAATTCGCCACCATCTTCTATATTAGAATGAAAAGCTATCTTTAAATCATTATCGACTTAAGGCAGTTATCGCTTCTTGCCAGTTCTCAACACGAGTTATTCTATCCAATAATCCCCTGGGGCCGCGAGGTTCTTTCTTTTGGGCGCCAAATAAGTATAAATTAGGCACAGCATCTAAGTATTTCAAAACACCCATATTATCATCTACAAAATGGGTAATTCCAAGCCTTAGACATATTGGAGCTTTATCTTGCCGTCTAAGACAATAGAAAACATTTTCTTCGGGGATTCCAGTCTTTCTGTAAAAATCATGGTGTTTCATCCACATCCTGCTTTTATGTTCAACTTTGGGACTGCACTTAGATACAACATACACTGAACCTAAAAAAATTTCTTTATACAGCCGACCCAGTGATTTAAAGGATTCAGGGACAGCACTTGTATTTAGGTAGTTATCTCCCAAAAATGATGTATCTGTACCATCATTCTTAAATTTATCAGTTATCACTCCGCCAATATCTACTCCTAAAATTGCCTTTTTTATCATTTTATTCTTCTTGATATTTATTCTTACGGGCTTTTTAATTTACCCAAAAAATGCCCGTTCAAAAAACGTTTAAGAATAATCTTGCAAGCTTTTTATTTACTCAAAAAATGCTTGCCTAAAAAACATTGAAAATGAATTTCATGTAAGTTTTTTGTTTACCCAAAAAACACTTACTAAAAAAACGTTTAAATTTTATTATACTTGATCATTAAATTTACAAACTCACCAAATCCATATGTGTCTTCTCTATCGTGGAGAAGTTCTTGGCAACAAACCTTTTGCATCTTGCCTGTTCAGCTGCCTTAAGTATTGGTGCAGTCGCAAGTCCGTCGAAGACTATTGCATGGACTCTTTTTCTTCTTAGCGCTCCAGTAAGATCATATCCTGGAACTTTTTTGATAACTTCAAGATTTTCATCAAGCAAGCAGGCAGCGTTTGTTCCCTGGATACTGTCAAGAACTTTCTGAAGTTTAATCTTCTCCTCTTCGCTTGCCTCTCCTACGGCTTCCATTGGAGTTTCATCTTCCATTTCAGCGCCTTCATCATAATCGTCTCTTGAATATCTTCCTCTTCCCCTCATAACTCTCCCTCTGCCGCCTCGGCCTCTACCGCTGTCATAGCCTCTGTCTCTTCCTCTAGGCCTGGTCGATTCTCCTCTTCCCATAAGCTCTTTTTTGGCCTCTTCAGCAGGAATCCTTGCTCTTAAAGCTACAAGTATCTCTTTTCCGGCAAGCTCTTCAACTTCTTTTCCGGGAGGAGCTCTTGCAACAAAGGAAATGTTTGCATTTGCCAGAGCATCTTTAGTGATAAGGTCTCCGCCTCTGTCACCATCCACAAACACCGTAAGCTGCTTAGTTTTTCCAAGCTCGCTTATTGTTTTAGGCAATGAAGCTCCATTCATAGCAATTACATTCTTAATATTATACGAAAGCAAGTTAACGACATCTGCCCTTCCTTCAACAACAATTATCTCTGGATTATCCATATCCGGGCCGGCAGGAAGCTTTTCCTCCCCATATTCAATTATTCTCGAGGTTCTTGCGGAAGTCGTGACAGCAGTATGCATCTCCCTTGTATCCGGCGCTTCAGAAGACATCTTTTCAAGAAGCTTCTTAGCCCTTTCAAGGACATATTCTCTCTTGCTTCCACGAACATCATCTATTCTGGTAATTTCAACTTTCGCTGTGCAAGGGCCCACTCTATCAATAGTCTCAATTGCAGCAGCAATTATAGTGGTTTCAGTCTTATCAAGTGAAGTGGGAATCTGTATCTCTCCCTCAGAAGTGCTCTCTCTAGCCTTTATGTCTACCTCTATTCTTCCAATCTTGCCGTTTTTCTGAAGCTCTCTAAGCTCTAGCTCTTCTCCAAGCAAGCCTTCAGTCTGCCCGAAGATGGCTCCAATTACATCTGGCTTCTCTACCGGCCCTTCGGCCGTAAATTTGGCATATATTGTATACTTTATTGATATTGGGCTAATTTTTCCCATTTTTCTATTTCTCCTATTTATTTATGCCAGAAAAAGAATATCATTCAGAGCCTTACAGCTCATTCCATAGCGTTTAGCCTTAAGTGCAAGCAAGCATAGTGCCTATACTTAACTTAACCTCTCCAAAAATAAGCGTAAGCTTAAGTGATTTGTGAGTTAATAATGGAATAATTTATTCTATTCCTGTTTGATTTGAGATATTAGCAATAATCTAACTAAATATCTCTTTTGATAAAGATTACATGATCTTGGGATATATAAATCTTTCGCAGAAAGCCCTTTTTGAGAGCCAATCATGCCCACAAAGCAAGTATTGAGGCCATCAAAAGAAGCTCTAAAAGCCTGTAAGAAGCGTTAAATGCCCACAGTTTAAGGGATTTTCCCTCCCAAAGGAAGCTTCCAAGAAGCAAAGGCCCGGATATTCCAAGCCATAGCCATCCGGCAAGCTGAAGCGAAGCCCCTAATGTCGAAGCATTAAGCAAACCCAGAAGTTGGGCAAGCACAAAGGCTGTAAGAAGTGTAACCAAAAATCCCAAAGTCATAGCTTTGGCAGGAGTCAATTTCATCTTTTTCATGCTTTGCGGAGTGAAGCTCATAAGCTTCATCCAATACTTTCCAAACAGAAAACCGTACCACAAAGAACCTAGAACAAAACTGGCAACTGCAGCTCCAAGAACTGCAAGATAATTAACTCCCCAATCAACCGCCATTTTATTAAATTATCCAAATCAGAGAGATATTTAAACCTTTTCAAGAAATTTTTAATAAAGAGACATAGAAGATAATAAACGATAAGAAAAATTCTCTCTGCAGTTACTTGCTCGCTAAATTTTTTTGGATGAAAAACAAAAACAAAAAATCAGAATTTACAATTCCTCTTCTTCATAGTCATCTTCATCTGCAAAAAGATCTTCGCGACCGAAAGGGTCGTTTTCAAATTCTTCGTACATTTTTTCTCTTTTTTAGATTTCTCTTGCCTCTGAAATTTCTTAATCTTGTATCCCGCACGTCTTTAAAAAGCTTTCTCTTCCCCGAGGATTAAACCGAACATAAAAGAGTTTTTAATTAAAATTAATTAAAATCAAAATCTTTTTAGATAATATGTTACAAATCCTGATAAAGTTTAAATAGGTGCTTTAGCAATTGGAATAAAAGAGAAAAAATGGGAAAAGACGATCAGCAGATAATGGTTGTACCAAGGATTCAGCTCTTTGGACAAAACGATTCTGATTCATTTCATGGATTTAAGCCATATAATGGCGGCCCAGATTATCATGATAGGATTCTAAAAGGTTTTACTTACATGAGAAGGGGCAATGCAGAAGAAGATCCGACCCATAAACAGCCAATAGGCTATGCAATTGTTGTTAGGCCATCGGATGGACAAGTTTTTGCCTATAAGCGGGCTTCCAAAGACGACCAATACAAAGAAAAAAGGCTCCAAGGAAAATATTCTATCGGCCTCGGAGGCCACATCGAAAAGGCAGACTCTGTTGCAAATCCTATCCACACCAGCTTACTTAGAGAGATGGAAGAGGAAGTCGGATTAAAGAGCACAGACATTAAAGACATAAGGGTTTTGGGATTCATTAATGATGATACAAATCCTGTCGGCAAAGTTCATTTTGGAGTCCTTTACCTTTTGGAAACAGAAGTGCAGAGCATCTCTCCGCAAGGCGAGATAGATCATTGCAGTTTCTACGGGATGGGAGATTTAGAGAAGCTTGTTGCAACTGAAGGCGTATCCTTGGAGACCTGGTCACAGATTGCTCTTGATCCTCTGAAGGCCTATTTTTCTAGAAAATAAATTTGATCTTGAATTAAAGAGTGTAACGAGAGTTATAATCTAAAAATCTTATATTCGGTTACAATCCGCAGCCGCCGATTTTATCTCCGCATCTTTCACATTTAAAGCAATTTGGAGAAGTTTGCCTCATCATATTTCCACAACCATTGCAGGTTACTCCCCGATTATTGTTGAAATCTCCTCCGCCATTATTTCCATTTCCCTTATGGCCGTTTCCTGCGATTATCATAGACATGGGATCTTCGGGATTTCCATTGAAGCCTCCATATTCTGGAGATTCTAAAACCTGATCGACATCCCAGTCATCAATTTCAAGAAGCCTGTACGCCCTAAATGCTCCCGTCTTGGCTCCCCTTAAATCCCGGACATCTACTTTGTCAGGTTCTGTAGCTAGATCTGTCTGCCCCCGGTAATGAAGGAGCAAAAGTTTTCCTACAAAATCAAGAGGCGAAAGAGCTGTTTTGATATAAGGGTGTGCCCCCTTTGGTTCATCCACACTTACTAATCCATTTGGAGAGAAACCATGTCCTATCCATCCCTTAACTACATCTTCAAGCTTCACTCCTCTTTTCAAAGAGCTTGAAGCCATTATTCCTGCAACTCTCAATAGGTTGCCCATAGAAGAATCTGAAGAGAAAGATTCGATAACAACTTCTCCTGGCCGACCATCAGGATATTCTCCGATAGTGACTAAGAAAGGCTTTCCACCTATCTTAACTTCCTGCCTGAATGAACTTCCGCTAAAGCTTAAATCCTCTTTCTCTCCGCGTTTAAGCTCGACATAACTCTTCCCGCCAAAATTAAGAGCGCTGACAGGTTTGCTGTTATTTCTGAACATTGAAAGTGCCTTAATTCCAAGCTCATGCCCCAAAATGTATCCATCATAAACTTCTTTCACAGTTGCATGTTCTGGAAGATTATTTGTTTTTGATATTGCCCCAGATATGAAAGGCTGTGTCGCTCCAAGCATCTTGACGTGCCCTTCAAAAGTAATTGCTCCCTCCCCCTTTTCATTTCCAAAAGCTGTGGCAAAAACATCGTAATGATCCGGATTCAAATGCGGAGCTCCGATAACTTTATTTCTCTTCTTGATATACTCTGAAATATCTCTTATTTCAGACTCTTTGTATCCTAAATTTCTCAAAGCATTTGGAACTTCTTTATTCACAAGAGTCAATGTTCCTCCTCCGGCAAGATCTTTAAGTATCTTCAAAGCTACAGAAGGTTCTACCCCGGTAGTATCGCAATCCATAAGATAAGCGATTGTTCCCGTTGGTGCAAGTACTGTTCCCTGAGCATTTCTATATCCGAATCTTTCTCCCTTAGTTATAACTTCTTGCCATATAGAATAGGCTGATTCCTTAAGGTCTGCAGGGACACTATCCCAGACGATGTCATCCAAATTCTTCTTATGCCTGCCCATAACTTCGAGCATGGGCTTTTTATTGAATTCAAAATGTACAAAAGGTTCTATTTTTTCTGCAAGTTCAGCAGAAGTTTCGTATGCCTTTCCAGTCATAACCGCAGTAATCGCTGCAGCAAGATTTCTTCCCTCATCAGAATCATATGCAACTCCTCTCCTCATTAAGAGTGCTCCAAGATTTGCATAGCCTAATCCTATAGTCCTGAATTCTGGGCTTAATTCAGCAATGTCTTTTACAGGGTAAGAAGCCGCATCATTTATGATATCCTGGGCAATCGAAATAAGTCTATTTGCTTTATTGAATTTAGCAACATCAAAGTTCCCGCGTTCATCGCTGAATGCAAGAAGGTTTGTTGAAGCCAAGTTGCATGAAGTATCATCCAAGAAGACATATTCAGAGCAAGGATTTGTAGAATTAATCTTTCCAGAATTTTTGCAAGTATGCATTTCTTGTATAGGTGTTTCATACTGGATTCCAGGATCTCCTACTCTCCAGGTTCCAAACGAAATCTCCTGGAGCATTCTTTTAGCGCTGACTTTTCCAACAACCTTTCCATCGGTAACTCTTTTGAGCTCTACTTCGCCATTAGCATCAACTTTATCGAAAAACTCCTTATCTACTCTGACAGAAATGTTTGTATTCTGATAAGCCACGGTACCATAAGCGTCACCATCCATTCCGGGAGAATATCCCTTTTTCATCAAAGTGAAGGCTTTTCCATCTTCGGTTACCTTTGAGCGTACAAAAGACATTATATCTGGGTGGAAATACCTCATGGTAGTCATTCTCGCAGCTCTTCTGCTTTTTCCACCGGATTTTATTGTTCCGGCAGCGGCATCGTAAACTTTAAAGAAACTCATTGGACCGGAAGCTTTCCCTCCACCGGATAATGGCTCTCCTTCAGCTCTTAACTTCCCGATATCCTGTCCGATTCCGGAGCCTGCAGAGAAAATTCCACCTTCATCTGCAAAATGCTGAAGTATTCCTTCAAGATCATCCCTCGGCCCCTTAATGAAGCAAGCATGGCATTGCGGATGAACATATTCTCCACCCTCGACTTTTCTGACTTCTCCAGTTTTAGGATCTCTATGGAAGTTCCTTCCGGTGCTTCCGACAATTCCATATTCATTGAAAATTCCAGCATTAAACTGCACTGGAGAATTGAATGCAAACATTCTGTTTATTTGCATGAATTTTAATTCATCTGCGAATTTTACTTTATCCTCTTCAGTCTTAAAGTAGCCAAGAGTATAGCCCATATCTGCGATAAAGTTTGTGACTCTGCCTATCAAATGTTTGGGAGAGTATTCATGGTCTCTTCCTATCTTTTCGGCAAGCTTTTTCTTGGAATCCTCGCTGTTCGGCCTATAGAAGTATTTCTGAGCAACGATTGAAGCAGAAGTATCGCTCCAATCTCTTGGGAATTCTGTCTGCATTGAGAAAACTATCTTTCCCCCAGTCCCCTTTATTTCAACAGTCCTGGGCTCATAATGGACGCCTTCTAAAGGATCGGTTCTCCCATCAGTAAAGTATCGTTCTATAGAAAGCCCTTCACCCCTTTTTTGCTGGTGATAGGCTCTTCCAATATCTATTCTGTCAAGATATTTTGTACCCTTAAACGCATAAATATGGACTTTTCCTTCTTCAACAGCAGATTTTAACTTGGAAACTGGAAGGCCACCTTTTTCCACTAAATCATAAGCGTCTTCAAGAGTTACATGTCTGTCCCGGTCATAAGATCCAAGAACTGTGCGAGTATAGCTTCCAGACCCATTTAAAGAAACTCCCATTTCCCTACCATTTTGTCCTGGAGAACCATAACCTACTTTACTTTCCAATCCTTCTGTCACCATCTTTTTTATTTTTATTTATCTTTCAATCCTCTTTTTCTCTTTTTATTTCCTGCTTTTGTCTTTTGCAATCATAACAATTTCTTTTTCGAAATCTTTGATGTCGTGGAAATCGCGGTAAACTGATGCGAATCTGATGTATGCAACCTTATCAAGGTTTTTAAGTTTTTTCATGACAAATTCACCGATTTCGCGTGTCGAAATTTCTCCATCGAAATTTACAACTTTCTGCTCAAGATCTTTCAGAATTTCATTAATTTGTTCTGCACTAACGGGCCTTTTCTCACAGGCCCTCATTAAACCCAATTTTACTTTTCCGAGATTGAACTGCTCCCTCCTCCCATCTTTTTTGACAACAAAAAGCGGAGAGCTTTCGATTTTTTCATAAGTTGTAAATCTTTTTCCACACTTTTCGCATTCTCTTCTTCTGCGGGTTTCAGAAAAATCCGCAGTTTCTCTGCTGTCTACTACTTTAGTTTCTTGATTTGAACAGAACGGACATTTCATCTTTTTTCACCTGTTTTTTGCAGTCCATGACGCTATATCTTGTGGTTCACGTCATGACAACCACTAGATACACACAATATCTTGGTATTTAAATACCTTACGATACAATATATAGTGTTTTAGAATATATAATCTGCACCACCATTTTTTCCAGTGGACAGCGACGGAAAAAAATAATTTGTCATTCACCAGTTAAAAGCTGCCGCGAAAAAATCAAAGTATCTGAGATAAGTTATTTAAACGCTGAAATGCTTAAAAAATCATGAGTATAAAAGAGGGTGCAAGAAAGATCTTTCTAAAAGCCAAGAACGTAATCGTCGCTCCAGATTATTTTTTCAGGAGCTTAAAAGAAAAAGGGATTAAAGATGCGCTGAAATATGCAGTAATTCTAGCTATCTTCACCATGCTCATGAATCTGATCTTCTACAATCCTACACTTTCTGATCTTTTGGGGATACTTTTCTTATTCCCTCTGTTCTTAACATTTGTTTTAGGAGCGGTAATACATTTCGGAATAAAAATTCTCGGAGGGAAAAGCGAGTACTCAGATGCATACCAAGTAGGGACTTACTCGATGACCCCTTATTTCCTTTTAGGATGGATACAGCCGATCGGAACAATCTCATTCACAATCCTGACAGTTTTAATGGTCGGATATAACTTATGGCTTCTAAGCCTTGGGCTCCAGCAAGTTTACAGACTTAGAAGGAACAAATCTATGATGGCAATAATTATGGCTTTGATTTTGCTAGTTCTAGTAGTTATAATAATCAGGTTCTTAACAGCTTTTTTGCTGGCTTAATTTAAGAAATCAAAAAATCATTCCTTCTTTTCGTATCTAAGTTCATGCCACTTGACTTTCTTATCGTTAATCAGCCTCTTAATTTTTTCCTGCTTTTCATTTAGCCTGCTCTTACCTGTCTTAACTTCAATGAATTTGACTGCATCATCATCGAATGCGACAAAATCAACAGGCATTCCAAGAAAAACAGCATTTTCCTTTTCCGCAACTTTCTCAAACTCGGGCATGAAGGGAACAAAATTCTCCCAGTGCTTTCCATGTTTAATATTGGCACTGCGAAGATCATGCTTAAGCGATTCATGTTCTGAAGAGAGCTGATTTATTTTATTTTGAACGCGAACGAGGAGATAAACAAGAATTAAAACTAAGGCTAAAAGTATTCCTATTATTATCAAAGAAACATCTGCCATATGGGTGGATCTTCAACTTACTTTATATCTTTTCCTACGGCTTGGCTTACATGAGTATAACCGTCCTTTTTTAGAAGCTCAACAAGGCCTTCATTGATCTCGCTGATCAGAGATGGCCCCTGATATATCATTCCAGTAATGAGCTCAACAAGATTTGCCCCTAGTTTTATCTTTTTGTATGCATCCTCGGCAGAAAATATTCCTCCGACACCTATCAAAACAAACTCTCCGCGAGTTTTCCTGTAGATATAAGAAAGAAGCCTATCTGCCTTAAATTCTACGGTCTTGCCAGAAGTTCCGCCCTTTCCAACCTCATTTTGTTCTTTGGTGAGATTGGAGCAGATAAAACCTCTTATAAATTTATATTTTTTAGAGAGACTGATTATTTCATCAACGTTCCCGTCAGATAAATCTGGAGACATCTTAACAAATACCGGTTTTTTTATGTCAAGTCTCGATAATGCCTTTAGAAGCATTTCATATTTCACAGGATCGCTGAATGGCTGTCCTCCGTAAGCATTTGGGCAGCTGATGTTCAGTGCGAAATAGTCTCCCACATTTGCAAGTGTCCTAAAACTATTTGCATAATCTTTTATTCCCTCTTCAGTTTTAACGGTCTCTCTGCAATTTGTTCTTGCGATGCTTACCCCGAATGGAATGGGGAACTTCTTACCATTCAATCTTGAGGATATCTCCCGAGATCCATAGTTATTCAAACCCATATTGACAACTATACTCTTGCTCTCTGGAACTCTCCATAGCCTTTTACCTGGATTTCCCGGAGAGGGGTTGCAGGTTATGCTTCCCGCTTCTTCAAAACCAAAACCGACATAAGCCATTAAGTCAATAAGCTCTGCATTCTTATCGAACCCTGCAGAAAGCCCGACAGGGTTTCTGAATTTAATCCCAGAAATTTCCTGTTCAAGCATTTTATTTTGGTAATCAAACATAAAAGCAACAGCTTTTTTGTTCAACTTGTTTTGCTGAAGAATCTTCCCGAATTTTATAAAGAAGTTATGGACCTTCTCCTCATCTTGGGTAAAGCAGATAGGCCTTACTAAATTTTGATAGGCTATGTTGTTAAGCCTTTGTTTAAGCTTCATTTTACTTCAATCTAGGCCTATAGGTTTTCATTAATAAGGCGTTAGTCACAACACTTACGCTTGAAAACGCCATTGCGGCTCCGGCGATGATCGGATTTAAAAGGAATCCTGTCGAAGGATACAAAACTCCTGCTGCGACCGGGATTCCAACAACATTATAGAAGAATGCCCAGAATAATCCTTGTTTTATTTTTTTCAGGCTGTATGTACTGAGGTCTATTGCAGTAACAACATCACGAAGATCATTTTTCATAAGCACTATCTCGCCAGTCTCTATAGCAACATCTGTTCCTGCCCCAATAGCAATGCCCATATCTGCCTCAGCAAGTGCAGGAGCATCATTTATTCCGTCTCCAACCATTCCGACAACCTTGCCCTTACTCTTGAGCTTCTTTATAACTTCCACTTTTCCTTCGGGAAGCACTTCTGCAATAGCTTTTATTCCTAATTTCGATGCGATTGCATCTGCAGTTCTCTGGTTATCTCCTGTAAGCATAATAACCTCTTTATGCATCTTCTTCAGCTCATCAACTGCTGCTTTGCTTGTATCTTTAAGCTGATCTGCGATAGCGACTATCCCTATGGGCTTTTTATCCACTGCAATAATCACTGCCGTCTTCCCTTCATTCTCAAGTTTTTGCATTTGATTTTCAAATTCAGAGCTTATCTTAACAAGCTTTCTGTTTCCAAGAAGGATCTCCTTGCCTTTGTATTTAGCCTCGATTCCCTTTCCAGGAACAGCCTTGAACTTATCTGCGTCCGGAACAGGGATCTTCTTCTTTTTTGCATAGTTCAATATTGCTTCAGCAAGAGTATGCTCGCTCATTTTCTCCGCTATTGCAGCATATTTGAGGACATCATTTTGGCTTGCATTATTTAGGGCAACAACATCTGTGACTTCCGGCTTTCCTTTTGTAAGCGTCCCGGTTTTATCAAAAACCATTGTTGTCAGGTTTCTCGCCTTTTGAAGGGCTTCAGCATTCTTTATGATTATCCCATGCTCGGCTGCAAGCCCTGTTCCCATCATGACTGCAGTTGGAGTTGCAAGCCCAAGAGCGCAAGGGCATGCAATTATTATGACTGCAATGAATATCTTTAAGGAAAAAGCCAAGTCCTGGCCCGAAAGCATCCATATTACTAATGCAAGAAGAGCAATAACCCCCACAGTTGGAACAAATACTGCAGATATCTTGTCAGCAAGTTTTTGTATCGGAGCCTTAGAGGTCTGAGCATTTTCAACAAGTTTAATTATTTGCGCAAGAACAGTATCGCTTCCAACTTTTGTAGCCTTGACCTTTAGATAGCCTGCTTTGTTTATTGTAGCACCGATTACAGTATCCCCTTTTTTCTTTTCTATAGGTATGCTTTCACCAGAAATCATAGATTCATCAACAGAAGAATGCCCTTCGATAACAACGCCGTCAACAGGCACTTTCTGCCCTGGTTTTACTATGAAAACATCTCCAACCTTTACCTCTTCTATAAGAACTTCAACTTCTTTCCCATTTCTAATCACAATCGCTTTTTTAGCTCCAAGGTTAAGCAATTTCTTGATAGCTTCACTAGTCTTGCCCTTGGTTATCGCTTCAAGCCATCTTCCAAGCAAAATAAAAGTTATAAGCAAACCGGCAACCTCATAATAAAATTCTCCAGAATCTATTCTCCCGTTTAAAAGCAGAACAGTTATGATTACGCTATAAAGATAAGCTGTGCCGGTACCAAGCGCCACGAGGGTGTCCATGTTAGCGACTTTTGCCTTCCAAACCGACCGGAATCCTCGCACGAAGAAGTGGGATCCTGCAAACATAATAGGAGTCACAAGAATAAATTGTATCAGCGCCATTGTTACCTCTGAAATTTCAAGCTCTGGGAAAATTATTCCTGCAAGCATGAAATAAAGTAATGGTATCGATAAAACCGCCGAAAGAATGAATCTTATTTTTGTATCTCTTACTTCTCTTTCCCTCTCTTCCTTTTCAGCATCAACCTTTCCGGTCTCCCTAAGGGGAGTATATCCCGTGGCAGAGATCGTATCAAAGATTTTTTTCTCATTTACCTGCTTAGGGTCATAGGTTATTTCCGCCTTTTCATTTATGTTCAGCTTTTTGTCTTTTATTCCCTTCAATTTGCCAAGGGCACCGTTTATTATGCCGACGCAATGCGGGTTATCCATGCCAATGATCTTGAGCTTAAGAAGCACATTGCCGTCGACCATTGTGGGGATGCTTTCTTTCAAAACCCCGTAACCCTCGCCGATAATTGTTTTCTCGAGATCTGCAATGGTTGTCTTTGCCATATCATATTCAACTATGGCCTTGTTTGTTACGAGATTTACAGAAGCGCTCTTAACCGCCTTATTCTTTTTCAGCGCCCTTTCTATATTCGCAACGCAGCTCGCGCAGTGCATTCCAGTTATTTTTATCTCAGACTTTTCGTTCATTTTATTATCTATTTTATTCTATTTGGTAAAGCTTTAAGCTAGCAACTTCTTTTTTCAAGGTCTTCATATCAAGCTTGCCTTCATGCTCGATTTCAGTCTTCCCTGTTTTGAAGTCGACTTTGACTGATTTCACTCCCTGGACTTCACCGATAACATCTTCAAGCAGTTTCTTGCAAGACTCGCAATGCGTCCCTTTTATTTTTATCACCGTTTTCATCTTTTTAGGTTAAATCATTCTATTATTCTAAATGTTCCAGGCCCAGCCATTCCCATGCTGCATGTAAATCTGAGGTTGCCAGCTCTTTGCGGAGTAAACTCTATTACATTTATTCCCCTTTGCAGCCTCGTTGTAATCCCCATATTTGGTATGCTCAATATCTGTGCACACCCTATGGCTTCAGTGCCATCAACTCTCCATTCAACAGGCACCCCCTTCCTTAAGGTGAATTCGCTAGGATAATAATCTAATCCAAAAACCTTCATTTCAACAATCTGCTTACCATCAACAATCGGAACAAGATCTCCGGAGTCCGCTCCACCAGCTGGCAAAAGATTTGCACCAGTAAGGGTCAGTCCGCTGCCTATACTAAGAACCCCCATAAATATGACGAGCACCCCGGCAAATTTAACAAAATGCTTCTTGAACTCTCCTTTAGAATAGCTTGAAACTGCCCCGATTGTCATAAGCGAAGGTAAGGTTCCAAGAGAGAAAGCAAGCATCGTTAAAGCACCTACGGCGAAACTTCCCGTGCTCAATACGTAAAGCTGCAGAGCCTGCGTAAATCCGCATGGCAGGAAGAAAGTTGAAGCCCCGAAAAGGAAAGGTGCAGATTTCTTTTCAGATCCAGTGGAATCATAGATTCTATGCGCGATAAATTTTGGCATCTTCGGAGTTATTTTATTAAGCCATGTGAATCCCAGCATCTGCATTCCAAGAGCAACCATCACGATGCTTACGAAAACAGTAAGCCATCCGCTTACCCTTGGTGAAAGAACAATAATAGATCCAATCGCTCCAACTAGGCCCCCAAGCAGAGTGTAAGAAACTATTCTTCCCGCATTGAAGTATAAATGCGGCTTGAACTTCTGCGCCCCAGTCAATCCAGGATTCTTTTCAGCATGTCTTGTCGCAATTCCAAGCAGAAGCCCGCCGGTCACAGCGAGGCATGTGGACATTGCAGCCACCAAGCCAAGTCCAAAAATAAAAAAGTAGCTCATATTGTTTGTGATGCCAAAATCTTTAGGCAGAAGATCAAATTGCCCTAAGAAAAGGTAAAGCCCAATAACCACCACAAACATAGCACCGATTACAGTATAATCATAACTTGTATCTTTTTGTTCAGCATATTCTTTAGAATAATCTTTTACAGAATCTTCTCTTGAGGAAGATCTTGAGGAAATTATGGAATATCCATCTGCTTTTATCGCAGCATCTACTGCAGAGTCATCTAATTCCCTCTCATAAGTTACTTCTGCTGTTCCATCTGAATGGTTGACGTTTACAGAATGCACTCCCTTTAAACTCTTTATCTTTCTCTCTATGAGCACTTCGCAGCTCGCGCAGTGCATTCCTTTTATCTTGAATTTTTTTGTTTCCATCTTGTCTTGAAATAAAAAATTAAAATGATAAATTATCGTTTGATTTAGGCTAGCCTATTGTACGCCCATCCGAAAGCATATCCAAATATAAAGCTTATTATTGCTGCTTCAATCATGCCGGTTGCAACCCCCAAGACGCTTAAGGAGAAGTACATATGCCATTGCCCCATCATCTCGACCGCACCCAAGTAAATTCCCAGGTTGCCGAGTATTCCAAGCAATAGCATTCCAGCAGCAGCTATTATCGCGGCAGAATATCCAAATGCTAGCTCATTTAATCTGGTAGCCATTTTTGATCAAATTAAGCATTCTCTATAAATGTTTGGATGATGACTCATATGTTCTTTCCAGCTTTCTTCGGTATATCCTGGGCCAGGTTTGCACTTGTCAAGCCCAGAGCTTCTAGAGTCTTTTAAGGCATACATTGCACCGGGGAAAAAAGTGAATATCAAAAGAACCAATATTAGCATTGCGGAGATGATGTAAAGTATAATCCTCTCATCCATCTTTCTCTTTAGCAATAACCTCCTTTCATTTTGCTTTTATGATTTAGCATAAGCCCTATTCCTGCAATGTTTGAGACTATGCCTGCCCCTAAAAACCAGGTTTGGTATTCAGCCGACATAATTGCCAATCCGGAGAATCCTGCAAAGGGAATTATATTGAACAAGAAATGGCTGCAGCATGCCACCATGCTTCCGCCAGAAATTGTTCCAGTCCCAGTCACAGCACCAGTAATGGCTGCATCGTGTTTTATTGAAAAAAATAATCCTATCTGTGTGCCAAAACCCGCAGCCAAGGGAAGTATTAGATACCACAAACTTCTCAGGTTTAACAATGCAAATTCTATGCTTTGGAAGCTGCTGACAACAGATAAATAGAAAATTAGCAGCCCCAAACCAGCAATCAAGCCATACAATACCGGATCATTTTTCTTCTTTACCATTTCTTGCAGCACTCCACTAATTTATCTACTGGCTTTTTCACTTTAGGATTGTTCCTGTAGATGTAAAAAGTTATAAAAAATGTCCACAAAGCGGACAAATACAAAACTTCCCTTAAAACATTAGAAAGAGTAAGAATAAAATACCCCAGGGTTGCAAGGGAGAGCAAAAAGGGCAACCTGAATATTGTAATCTCCTTTCTCACGTTTTTTTCGACAGCGTAATAAATTCCCAGTAAGGTCATTCCCATAAAAAGCGCTATGGCCAGATCATCTTCAAAATAACCAAGATATTTCATTAGTAAAAGGGAAATCCAAGTCAAAGAAACGCTTATACACAAAGCACATATTTTTCCGCTAATTTCTTTAGAGAAAAATTGCTTGATTACAAATACTGCAAAAAATAAGATAGTAATTGCAGCCAGTGTGCTTATGAAATCCATTTTATAATAAAATTTGTATCGTTAGTCCTATTATTGATAGTAATGACAGGGTGAGAAGAGTGCCTTGGAAAGGCATTATTTTTCCTTCCCTGTAGTTTGTTATTCTCTTGCTAAGATTTGGTGATATGAATACAATAAGTCCTCCGAAAAGGGAGCTTGCTATAGAATAATTCACCGCATATGTTGTGCCATAAGTTCCTACAAAAGACAAATACAGCGGCCCTACTGCGGTGAACAGCGGAATTAGGGGTATGACTGTGCTTAAGAAAACGATTAAGACTACAGATGTTTTTTGGAACGGAAAATATTGTTTTTTTGGTAATCCAGAAAACCACATCCCCATAGACATTGCAAAAGCCCCGATGAATAATGCTACAACAACTTTACTGACCCCCAGCCAAACTGCCCCCGCGGCTGCGGCCCCGGCACCCACTGTGCAGAGCGGGCAATGGGCCATAACTGAAGGAGTAAAGAATATCAAAAAGATAAAAAGTAAAAATAAAGTAAATTTGGATTTCATGTTATATCCTCATCCACTCCACGTAACCCCCATCATTATTTACTGCATAAATAACAAAGTCTCCGATTTTTGCTCCAGGCATTCCGGGAGATCCGGAAGGCATTCCGGGCATGGCGATACCTTTTATAGTGGGTTTTTCCTGCATAAGTCTCTCTATTGCTTCGAGAGGAATATGCCCTTCAACAAAGTAATCTCCGATTATAGTTGTATGGCAACTTTCGAGATTTGAAGGGACCCCATATTTCTCCTTTATTCCCTGCATATACTCTAGATCAATAACTTTTACTCCTTTATTGCCTTCATTTTTGAAATAGGTCGAGTAGACTCCGCAACAGCCACAGCTTCCAGACTTGTATATTTTGATGTCCCCATCATAATTGCCTATTGCCTCAAAACCACTGGCATTTTTGCTGCTAAACAAAAAGGAGCTTGCTAAGACTAGGAGAATCAAACTTGCTGTTATGATTATGGCTTTTTTCCCCATTTTAGTTTAGATTAGTTTATATTCCATCTAAGATCAGCATCCTCCAACCATTGCACCATAAGAAGACGAGGCGCTTTTAGCTACGCTGCTCGCGGCTCCCGCAACACTTGCACTTGCAGATCCTGCCTTGAAAGTTAAGAAGAGGGCAAAGATAAATAGCACCCCGATAACTATCCATAATGTTACTCTTGAATTCATTTTCGTTTTCCCCCTTTCATTTTTGTTTTTTTGATTATCATCTTTAATCTGAATATAAAAAGGGTAAAAGTGAATAAAAATTAAAATCAAAAAGCTTCACTTTAGCACCCTCCGACCATGCCTCCAGAGCCTTGCCCCTGCTCTATCCCCCTGTAGAGATTTGACGCAAGGTTTATGTAATCCTTGGAGTCTATGCCGTTCTGCTCCAAAACTTGTGCTTTTGCCTCATGTATTCCTGGGAAGAACAAAACTTTCCACTTCCCGAGTTCAGCTAATATCTCTGTATCGCTCATGTTTGGATGATTGATTAAAAGATACTTTGCTAAACCCCTCATAGCATAGCTATGCGCACATCCGCAAGCCCTTTCTCCATTGCTGAAGATTATTGCTTTTGCTCCGCAGCAGTATTCGCAGCTTATAGAACTGCCTATTTTGATATATCTGCTCATCTGATTTGCATCAAGCTTCAGATCTTCATGCTGCGAAAGCTTACTTATTGCAGCATCAGCGAGTCTTGGGTTATTTGGAGAAACATCATCATAACTTATTCCCATCTCTTTGCCATAAACTTCTGGGATCCCTTTGGGAATTATTTCTGAAGCCGAAACTAAAGCTATGCCTGAATCTGAAATACTTCCAGTCACCTGCGAGCCATAAAGCCTCCCAGCACTAAATACTATTATCAATGATAAGACGGCTATAAGGCCTATCTGAACATAAAGCTCGGGATCGGTCGATCCTCCTTTCATTGAGTACGTTTCCATGGAGATAACATGCAAACAATTTTATTTAAGCGCTTTTGTGAAACTAGTTTCACAATCTATTTTAAAAAGAATTTAGAATCAGTCTTCTTTAAGAACGACGACGTTTGTCATGCCCCTTCTTTTTCTTTCAACAAGGCCCTGGCCTTCAAGCCTATCAATTATTCGGGACATCTTAGCTTTTCCAAACTGTGTCTTTTCTATGAGGTCTGCCTGGAAAACTGCCCCTTGATCCTTGACTAATCCAAATACCTGCTTTTCTTCTTTGGTGAGGTGTGATGTATCAAAAATCTTTTCAGGCTTTTTCTCCATAACTTTTCTGACAATAACCCTCTCTTGCGGCTTTGTGAAAATCAGTACCAAGCCGAAAAGGATCAGTATCCCTACGATAGCTATGGCAAGATAAGTCTGCTGGTTTATGGTAGTATACATAGGACAAACTGCTGCATCTCCATGTGCTAATGTGCAGCTGCTATCAACGAAATCTTTAAGGGTTGAGTTGAAAAGAACTATGATGATTATCATTAATGCAGATATGCCCAGAACAAGCCATCCGACATTTTTATTTTCCATTTTGCTTCTATCTATAGGGCAAAGAACACCTCAAACATTTCCCTATAAAACAACCCTTCATTCTGGGTTAAAAAACTTTGCCTTTTCTGTTAATAAAGAGAAATAATCCTGCGGCAGCAACAGCAAAGACAGAGACATATTGCGCAACAGTTAAACCAAGATAAGTCGGGTCAGTTCTGAAGAAATCAAGCAAGAACCTTATTGCAGCATAAGACAGGATATAAATGCCCAGCATCCATCCATCGAACTTCTCTTTCTTTCTAATCTTCCACAATATTAAGAACAATGGAACCAAGAAAATAAGTTCATACAGGGTCACAGGATGTCTTGGTTCGCCATTTACCAAAATTGCCCAAGGCACTTCAGTGACTCTCCCAAGATGATAATCTCCAAAGAAGCATCCTATCCTTCCAATAGCGTGTCCTAAGGGAATACCTATAGCAAAAACGTCGGCATACTTTAGGAAGTTTATTTTCTTAAATACTGCATAGGCATATGTGCCAAGCAAAGCTCCGATTATGCCGCCATGCCATATCAATCCTCCGCCCCAGAAACGCAGAGCTTCTCTGAAATTTATCCCCCATCCTTCAGTTATTATCCATCCGATTCTTGCGCCAAGTAGCCCGGCTACTATCGAAATAAGTGCAAACGTATAAACTTCGTCAATGTCTAATCCTCTTCTTTTAGCCTCTTTTGCTATGAAAAAGAGTCCCGCCAAAAATCCGAGAGCGACAAAAAAACCCCAAGTCGTAACCGTAAATGGCCCGAACATTGCAATAATGGGATAGTGTGGATCTGGAAATGCCATTATAACTTACCTTAGAGAAATCGGCTTAAATATTTATCTCTTAGTTTTTGCCTTGAGAGAATAAAAATGGACATAATGTGAGCCCCCTAAATGGTAGACTCTCCTTCTCCTTATTCCATTAACCTTGACCATTCTTTGATAGGGTATCGGACCATGCAATACTCTTTCCTTTCTTACTTTTAATGTGCCCTCGAAGAGGCCCACTTTCAAAAGCATATTTTGCTTTATGGGGGTATCTCTATAGATTTGGTCTGCGCTTGCTTCCCCTACGTAGCTGAGATAATCTACAAGTGCCGGTTTTTTAGCAAGCCATACTTGATAAGTGCGAGAATAGGGGAGATAGATCTTTTCAGCAATTCTGGCTTTTTCTCTGAAATCCTTTAAGCTTTCCTTTCTTTGAAAAGTTCTAAGTTTTAATGGAGAATTTTTTATCTTATTAAGAAGAGAAACATAAGAAAAGCCGAGGGGCCTTATTTGCGCTTCAGATCGCCTCTCATCTGCTTTCCATCTTGATGACGCGTATCCCAGCCTAAAAAGATCTGCAAGGAAAGTAGAAATATATCTGGGATCCTTTTGCCATCCAATTGCATCGACAATTTCTTTGTAATTCATCCCCTTTTCAGACCGGCTAAAAATTTCAAGTATACTGTTTTTATATCTCTCTTCGTCAATCTTGGGATAAAGCCTAAGCTTGCCATCTCTCTTTGCCGCATCTAAATCCCTGGAGCTTTTTCCATCCCATTTATATCTTCCGATTTCGTCTCTTCCAACTTTCGCAGAAACATAGCTTATAAGACCATTTTTCTTGAGCACTTCTATATGGTGCATAAGGCTCTTATTCCCCAGATTCAGCTTTCTCTCAAGGCTAGCCCTTGTCCACTTCTTATTCGGATCTTGTGCCAGAAGTTTGAGTAATTTCAAACGCATAGAGTAATATCCTCCATCTTTCTTGGCTCTAGAAAGACCCACTAAAAGAAAAGAAGAGATGCCTTTCGCAACTTCCCAATCCATCATCCTCATAACTCCGGGAAGACCGTAAAAAATTCCTTTTCTAGTGGGAGAATATCTTTCTGCCAGGTTTTCTGTGGCAGGATGTATCTCGGCAAATCCATGTTCTGCAAATTTAATCAAGTACTCTCTGTAAGTATCGGGGCAGTTGTTTTTTGGACCGATAACTTTTTTCACTGTATCTTTTATCTCGGCCATCGTGCTCGGATCATAGTTATAGCATAATGCTCTGAAAGCGATTTGCTGAAATTCGTTTCCAAAACAAGCAACAAATTCCATCAGCCTTCTCTCGAGCTTTTCATCAGCTTTTTTCCTGTTTTTTTGCTCCAAGTAAAGCTGTGCATATTCTCTTCCAGATTTTATCTGATCTTCTCTCAAAGCGGCCAATTCTTTCTCTTTCTCTCTTTCTTTCCTTTCTTCTTCAAGCACATCTTCGAGAGTTACTATTTCAGTTAATCTTCTTAAGCGGATCCTCTTTCTGCGGCTTAGCCTCTCTGAATGAGGGTCCAATCCCCCACCCCTTACATCCTTAAACATTTCTTTAAAAGAAACTTTCTTTTAATAAGCGTTTATCTTCTGCAATGCTTATTTTTATTTGAAATTATTAATTATTCGACCTTCTCAACTTTAATGACTGTAACCGGGCATACTTCCTCAGCCTCTTTGTTGCACTTCAACTCGCTTTCGTCAATAATCTCTTTCTTCTGCAAAGTCTTCCCGTCACTCTGCATTTCCCAATTCTCCGGGCACGCAGCTACGCATGCTCCGCAGCCTATGCAGTTGGGCCTATCCAGATTGACTTTGTACTTTGCCATACTTCTAATTCAAAAGAAAACTAGTATAAAAGAGTTTGGGAGAGGATTACTTCTTCAAAGAGTCATATACTAAGTAGATTCCCAATAGAAGGAGAGCTATTCCGGCGAGATATCCGAAAAGCATTCCGGGAAAGAAATAATACCCTCCCATCATTCCGAATCCGCCCATCATGAACATCCCCATTGTAAATAGTGGAAGGCTTATCAGCACCAAAAATATTCCAACGATGAGTCTTAAGGTCTTATCTTCAGCCATTTTATATTACTTCAGCTTAAGTGCTTTCTTTATCTTGGGCAAGTCAAATCCTACAATAACTTCCTTTCCAATTTCAAGAACTGGAACTCCCATCTGCCCCGAAGCTTCAACCATATGTTCAGCCGCCTTTTCGTCTTCACTAACGTCAATATCCTCAAAAGCGATTTTATTCTCTTTCAGGAATTGCTTAGCCATGTGGCAGTAAGGGCATGTCGGTGTAGAATAAACTTTAACCTTCGGTGTTGCCATTTTATCAACCTCTGATATTAAAAGACTGGCTCATTATTTAAACCTTGCTAGCGGATCATCTTTCGGGCAAATGAACCTAAGCTGTCCAAAGTATGCTTCTTATATTCTCCAGTTTTTATAAGGGCTTTATCCCAGGAGCAAGAATAGATCAATGCAAGTTTGCATCCAACCCTCATAGCCCTTCTGTAATCGCTTGTTTTATCTCCGACATATATCGTTTCTTCCGGCTTAACTTTAAGCTCCCGGAATAATGTGCGGAAGGCAGTTTCTTTATCCACAAAATCCTCTGCTCCGAGGATTTGATCGAAGTATTCTTCCAATCCAGCATTATGCAGGAAATTATGCGCAAATCTGTGGGTAGAGTTGGTCATCAAAACAATCTTGAACTTCCCGCTTGCCTTAAGCCTCTTTAAGGCAGACTTTGCCCCGGGGCAGGCCTTAAGATTGACTGCCTCTTGTTCAACAAGATCATTTATCTCACTAGCCATTTGCTTCAGCAAAGGAGTTTTGAATTTCCTCAGATTGAGCAATGTAGCCTTTAGCTTAGGCCCCATAGCCTTAGAGATAGATCTCTCCCCGAATTTGAAGTTGCGCTTCCGCAAGGTATTCTGTATAGTCTCAACATACATCTTCTTGCTGTCCGCAAGAGTCCCATCAAGATCAAAAACAATCAGTTTTATCTTATCACCCATTTTTATGAAAAAGTAACTTTAAGCTTTAATAGTTTTTGATTGACTTTAAAGCTTCTTTCTCGATTAAACTTTTTCCAAAAGTTTACTTCTTTTTCATTAAAGTTTTTCTCCCAAAGAAAAAGTTTAGTTCCAAGGAGTTTTAATCCCGACTTTTCCGGCAAGTTTTCCAAGAGTTTCCCTGAATTTTACAAAAGCTGCAGCTGCCAAGATTAAGAGCAGAATTACGGCTGCAAGAAGTATCTGCTCGTGGCTGAACTTTCCCTTAACCCCTATGGCTCCACCGGTCAAGGAAACATCGCGGAACTCATTGGAATAATCCCCTGACTCGACTTTTATTTCATATATATCTCCAGGAGCAGTAAGCTCAAGAATCTGCTCTCCGCCTACGCCGATATTAAGGCTTACCTTATCGGTTACGGACAAGCCATTCCTCAAAAAAGTTATGAACAAAGGCCGGGTGTAATGCACATTGCCAACATTTTTTATCTTTAATGCCTCTCCTTTAAGCTCCACAGAGATTTTGGGATATTCTTCAACACTGAAAAATCTTCTTTCCTTTATGTTTTCAGAGTAGGCATATACCCACCATTCTCCTGGGACTGCATCTCTTGGGAGAGTGTATTCAAAGTTTCCCCCAGAGAACTTCCTTTGCATAATCGTGGCCCCATTCGAATCATAAAGCGTCATGAAAACTTCAGTATCAATGGGCTCGCTGTTTTGATCTCTCAAAACCGCCGAAGCTTTTATGGTGCTTCTAGGGGCAAAAGAATTCCCGTTTACAAAAATATCGAGCCTTGTAGGTATTGGGATAACATAGATTTTTTTAGTCAAAGTCTGGCTGTTTCCATCCTCATCTGTAACCTCAATAATAACTTCCCTTTCCCCGCTTTTGGTGGCTCCCGAAAGTGTAGATTCCCACCTGAATCTGCCGGAATTCAAAGGCACAAAATACCTATCATCCAGCTTGATTTCCACACTTCCTGTTATTGGCTCTCCATCACGAAGAACATCACCGCCTATCTTTATTACATCTCCCGGAGAAAACCTTTCCCGGTTAAGGGTCAGGATTATTTCCATCTCGCTGAGATTTCCCTCTTCCGGGGGAAAATCCTGCGAAAAAACATTAACACTTGAAAAGATTGCAGAAACTGAAATGAAAAGCGCCAAAAAAACAAAAAATCTCATGGTAATTTACAGCTTAAGTTATATATAAGTTTTATTGTAAATCACGTCTAAAGTTAAGTTTATAAAACTCCTTCCCTCTAAGGAGATATGGCTAAAGCGGCTAAAAAGGGGACGGAAAAAGAATCAAAAAAGGAGAATTCTAAGCCAGAAAAGGTCAAATTTGAATCTAAGGAGGAAAAGCAGCTTTTCTGGCACTCTACTGCCCATATCCTTGCAGATGCAGTCCTAAAAGTCCGGCCAAAAGCCAAGCTTGGATTCGGCCCGCCAATAGATGAAGGATTCTACTACGACTTCGATACAGAGCCTTTTACGGCTGAGGACATAGAGAAGATAGAGAAAGAGATGCAGAAGATAATCGAAGCAAATATCTCCTTTGAAGGCCTTTTTCTTTCAAGAAGAGAGGCTGAAAAAATGTACCGCGAAGAGCCTTACAAGCTTGAACTTCTAAGGGAGATCAAAGATAAAGAAATCCACTTCAACAGGCATGGGAAATTTACAGACCTCTGCAAGTATACAATGATTAAAAGCACAGGCCAGATTGGCGCAGTAAAGATCCTAAACACTGCATCCGCTTATTGGAGGGGAGATTCAAAGAACCCCCAGCTCCAGAGGATCTATGCAATTTCATTCCCGAAAAAAGAGCAGCTTGATGATTTCCTTAAAAAACGGGAAGAGGCCGAGAAAAGGGACCACAGGAAGATCGGGCAGGAGCTTGAACTCTTCATGTTCCATGAATGGAGCCCTGGAAGCCCATTCCTTTTGCCAAAAGGCGCAGTCATCTACAATGAGCTTCTAAACTTCATAAGGGGAGAATATCAAAAAAGAGGGTATAAAGAAGTTATAACGCCTCAGCTTTTCAACAAAGGTCTATGGGAAACAAGCGGCCATTGGCAGCACTTTAGGGAAAACATGTTTACCTTGAAAGTTGATAACCAAGACTTTGCTTTGAAGCCTATGAACTGCCCTTCCCACTTGCTTATATTCAAGAAAAAAACAAAATCTTACAAAGATCTTCCGCTAAGGATAGCAGATTTCTGCTTCTTGCATAGAAACGAGCTCAGAGGAGTCCTTGGAGGATTGACTAGGGCAAGAAAATTCTCTCAGGATGATGCCCATATATTCTGCACTCCTGAACAGATAGGCGAGGAAATCAAAGGTCTTCTTAGCTTCATAAAATATGTTTATTCTGAAATCTTCGGCCTTAAGTTTGTGGCCAACTTAAGCACCAGGCCAAAAGACTTTATGGGGGATCCAAAGCTTTGGAAGGAAGCTGAAGAAGCGCTAAAAGAAGCCTTGGAATCTGAAGGGGTAAAGTACCAAGTCAAAGAAGGAGAAGGAGCATTTTACGGTCCAAAAATAGATTTTGATGTTAAGGATGCAATCGACAGGGATTGGCAGTGCGCAACAATCCAGCTGGATTTCCAGATGCCTTTGAAGTTCGATGCCACTTACGAAGGATCCGACAATAAAAAGCACCATGTTGTAATGATCCATCGGGCAGTGCTCGGTTCATTGGAAAGGTTCCTTGGGGTAATGATAGAGCATTATGCGGGAGCATTCCCAGTGTGGCTCTCTCCAGTGCAAGTTAAAATCATGACTCTTACGGATAGGAGCATAGATTATGCCCGAGGAGTTGAAGCCCAGATGAAAGATGCAGGGATAAGGGTGGAAACAAACTTCTCAGGAGAAACTGTTCAGAACAAAGTAAGGGAAGCTCAGCTCGAGAAAATAAATTACATGATTGTTATCGGGGATAAAGAACAGCAGGCAGGAACTCTTGCAGTCCGGACAAGGGACGGAAAGGTCAAGTTCGGAGTTAAAATCCAAGATTTCATAGATCAGGTCAAACAGGAAATTTTGGAGAAGAAATAATGTTAAAACAATTGGAGCAGCTAGAATCTTCTGAAGAATTCAAGAAGTTTAAGAAGGAGCACCCTAAAACCTTTCTCTGCAGCGCTTTCCTCATTCTTGGAAAAGAAGACGAGAAAAAACAGGAATTCAATTATTATATCTCTGACAAAGAAATCATGTCCTTTAATTTAGGAAAAAAAATTTTCTCAGCAAAATTAAGCATGCAGAATCCCGAAAAGCTCCATGCTTTGAAGCTGGAGGATATCAAAATAGAAGAAGATAAGGTTTTGGAGATCATAGAGAGAGAAAAAGGCAGGAAATATGACAAAACAATCGCTGTTCTTCAAGAGCTTAACGGGAAATTGATTTGGAACCTAACCTGCATTGATGGCTTCACACTTCACAGATTCCATCTTAATGCCAAAACGGGAAAATTTGAAGAGATGGCAGATATCAAGCTCCAGGACATGATAAGGACAGAAAAGAAAACTCCTGATTATGTTCAATAATCAGCTGTCAGTATTTGCCAAACTCATAATCTATCTCTTCTTTTATCTTCCCGAAGAATCTTTTTGTATGGAGGGCAAGATATCTTGAAGTTAGATTTACCCTTCCTTCTTTATCAAAGCGCCTCATAGAGACAAATGCAGGCTTTCCAAGCATCCTGAATCTAGCGCCCCTTTTATGGACCCTTTTGACAAAATCCAGATCTTCTCCGAAAGTAATCGTTTCATCAAAACCGCCGACTAAATGGAAAGCTCTTTTATGGGCGAATATGCACGCCCCAAAAACATCCGGCGAGGTATATTGAGAAAAATAAAGCCATAAATTTGCAAAAAAGTCTATGGCTAAGAAATCAAAAAATCCTCTTCCAGTGGATTTCAGATATCCCCCTGCAACATCCAACCTTCTTCTCAGAAATTCATAGACATTATCTCTGAGGAAGTTTTTTGTTAATATCACATCTGCGTCAAGAAAAAGCAGGAGATCCCCGCTTGCAGCTAAAGCTCCAGCATTCCGGGCATATGCTGGCTTCCCCCTCCGGGCATTTACAACTTCGCATCCAAATGCCCTGGCAATCATCCGAGTCGCATCTTCAGATTCTGCATCAGCAACAATAACTTCACAGGGATACCGCTGCGCGTTTATAGATTTTAGAAGCCTTGGAAGATATTTCTCTTCATTATATGCCGGAATTATGATGCTGAGCTTCATTTTCTTCCTCAATCGGATTTTCTGACAATAAAGTACAGATTTCTTTCAAATATGCCTGAATGTGAGATCACTTCAAATCCTCTTTGCTCGAGCAATTTCTTAAGCTCCCAATAAGTGTAAAGGTAATAGTACCTTTGATAAGTCTCCTTTCCAATCCTCCAGGGAATGTAGACGTTTTTTCTTCGGAAAAAGAATCTTGGCTGCAATTTGTTCCAGACAGCAATTACAGCCATTCCTTTCTTCTTAAGCACTCTCCTCATTTCATCAACCGCTAAGTAGGCTTCTGGTTTCGTAAGATTATGCAGGGCCACCAAATTAAGGATGTAATCAAAGCTTTCACCTTCAAACGGGAGTTCAATCATATTTCCCTGTTTTAATTCAACCTTTCCCCAAACACCCTTTTTCTTAAGAAGGGCTTCGGCATTCTTTAGCATGTTCTTGCTAAAATCAAAACATACGCCCTTAAATCCATTATTCAGGAAAGGAATGAGGTTCCTTCCATTCCCGCAGCCGATGTCTAAAACTCTTCCAGGCTTCCATCTAGCTGCCAAACTTTCAGCTAAAAATACGGGCCTTTGCCTGAAGCTATGCCAGCTCCCGGCAAGGGATTCCCAAACTTCTTCCTGAGATTCCATTTTAATTTTTATAGGATTCTTTTTTTAAACATATGGGTAATGCCTCCATACTGCTTCTCCAGAGGATAGGTTTAAATAATGGTTTTATTAACAATTAATTATGAATAAGATGAACATATTGCTTGCAGCAGTATTGGTTCTAGCTGTGGCTGAAGGAGCTTACCTTTTTTCCGTAACGGGAAAGGCAGTAGCTTCAGATCAACTAGACAGTTTTGCCAAGTGTTTGACTGAAAGCGGAGCTAAAATGTATGGCGCTTTCTGGTGCCCACATTGTAATGAGCAGAAGAAAGACTTCGGAGATAGCTGGAAACACATAGAGTATATCGAATGCTCGACTCCGGATGGAAAAGGCCAGACAGGTGAATGCAGAGCCGCGGGGATTCAAGGATATCCTACTTGGGAATTTGCAGATGGCAGCAGGGAAAGTGGAACCCTTCCACTCGAATTTTTGAGTGAAAAAACAAGCTGCCCATTGCTTCAAGAGTAATTTTAATTTTTAATTATTTCTTAAGATGAAAAAAAGAGAGAAAGGCAGAAGAATAGACGGCGGGCTTTATGTCCGAAATATAATCTTCGGAGTTGAAGATAGCCTTGTATCAACAGTAGGAGTTCTTTCAGGAATAGCAATAGCAAATGTTCCAAGGGCCACCATCCTCTTGACTGGAGTCATCTATCTTTTCGTGGAAGCTTTCTCAATGGCTGTAGGAAGCATCTTATCAGAGCATTCAGTCGAGCAATACAAAAGGAGGAGGGAAACTCCGTTCAGGAAGCCATTCTTGGCAGGTTTCATCATGTTCTTTTCATACTTCCTTGCAGGATTTGTCCCCCTAGGACCGTATGCTCTGCTTCAAGTTTCAAATGCATTCTGGATATCAATACTCGCTTCATTCACCGCACTGTTCGTCCTTGGAGCAGTAAGCGCCAGATTCTTTAAGATAAACCCTTACAGAGAAGGCCTTAGAATGCTTATAATCGGCGGCATCGCAATAATCTTAGGAGTAATTGTGGGCAGATTCATGAGGCTGGCTTAATTTTCCTTTAGAACAAGTTCGACAACCGCCTCTATATGGGGGGTCTGAGGGAAAAGGTCAAACATAGCAACACTCTTCAGATTATAATTCTTGAATTTAGGAAGCTCTTTACCAAGCTGTTCTGGATTGCATGAAACATAAATAATCCCCTTAGGTCCCAGTTCATTAAGTCTTTCGATAGCCTTGGGATGCATCCCGCTCCGCGGAGGATCATTAATCACAAAAAGATTTTTTGAGAGATTAAGTTTGTTAACATTTTTAGCATCCATGACTTCTGCCTTAATGTTAGCACACTTATTCTCTTTTATGTTTTCATGGGCTGCATCAATCGCGCCTTTCACGCTTTCAACAACAAGAACCTCTTTGAAAAGATCTGAATTAACAATCCCGAAGGAGCCAACGCCCCCATAAAGATCGAGAAGCTGTGCATTCCTCGTGTCATACTTTTTAAGCAGTTCATGGGAATAGGCTAGCATCTTCTCTGCCATCGCATGGTTGTTTTGGAAGAATGCTTGGGCATGATATCTGAACTTTTTTCCGAGATATTCTTCCTGCAGAAAATCGCTTCCCTTAACAACAAAAAAATCCTCAGAAATACTGTTATCGCTGTTTGAAGGAACATAGGTTACAATGACGTTCTTGGCTGAGGTCTGCTCTGAAAAGACCTTTATCTTTTCAATAGCCTCTTTCAATCGAGGCGAGTCTTTATTCAAAACAAAAGAGATCGAAGAATCATCATGAGGGGTTCTTATCACTGCATATCTGAAAGTCCCAGTTTTCTTGAGAATATCAAAATAATCACAGCCTTTGAAATAATCTCTGATTTCTCCAAGAATCTTGTTGAGACTTTCATCGGAAATGACGCATCTTTCAACATCAACAATTCCTCTCCAATTTCCCTTCTCTCTCAATCCAAGCCCGCCGGAATGAAAAATAAAATCCATCCGGTTTCTGTAGAAATAAGGTTCTCCAGAAAAAACTTTCACATTTTCAGGATCAACACTCGCAGCTTTAGCTACAGTTTTTCTTTTATTTTCAAGCTGAAATTCATAGTCTATGTGCTGTGCAGCGCATCCGCCGCACTTCCCGAAATAAGGGCATAAAGGTTGGGCCATATATCTACCTAGAAAACCCCTTTAATAAGGTTGCGAAATAACGCAACTACAAAAATAAAAAATAAAAAATAAAAAAAGTCGGTTTATTCTTGCAGAACTTTTATAGTTGGCTTAAGTGTATAATTCTCTTTCCCGGCCTTAACTATGGACTCTTGAGCATCAAAGTCAAGAGTCAAAGTAGTATTTTGACCAGCGACTATATCAAAGTTTCTTACTAATTTTAGTTTAGTTGAAGGAACTTTAAGATCGTATTCTATGCCATCTATGGTTACTAAAGCCTTATCTATGCTCAATCTTACTTGAGTATATTTTCCAGCTTCAAGCTCTGTGCTTCCCAAGAATTCTCTTACATCTTTGATCTGGATAAGGTCAAAGGTTTGGGCTTCAGATACAACGGTGAACCAGCCCTTATTATCTTCAGTTTCATTCGATTCCGTCATTTCTGTTTCATTTACTGTTTCGTTAGACCTTTCTTCTCCCACTCCTGCCATATGAACTTGCACCATCGACACCGTTACAAGTGCCTTGGTTATATTCAAATCAGCCGGAGCATCAGTTATGTACATATTAAGGGTTCCAGTTTCGCCCGCTTTAGGACAACCAGCAGCCCCCATAACAAGAATTCCAAGTAAAGCAATTATTGCTAACGCTTTCCTATTCATCTTTTCAACCTCCTTTTAATCAAAAATTATATGCTCCTCAATGACTTATTATTTAAGAATGTTTGTAAGGGAAATTAGAAAGCAAATCCTCTTCTTGCTACAGTCTCAACGAACTCATCGAGAGTCAATGCCTGTTGGGCTTCTGCAGGAAGAGTTATTGGTTTTACAGAATTGTACTGAGAGATATCTGTGACAAGCTTTATGCTCATTGTAAGGGAGGTTATATCCTTTACAGTCGGCCTCTTAGGAATAATGCTTGTTTTGTCGAATGCAAAATCTACAACAGACTCTATCTTAGTGACTCTTTTCTGCTCATCAAGCCAGAAGTTAACCTCTATCTTTTTCAATCCCTTTTCGAAGTCCGTAGTATAATCATCAACATTGAAATATTCTTTAACTTCTGGAACCGAAGAAACCAAAGTCTGGAAAACCTTGTCTGCGATCTCTCCGATCATGGCTTTGTCTGGCTCTAATCTATACTTTCTTGTTTTCTCGTCCACAAGTGTTATTTCAGAGTTATCTATGAGCTCAAAGTTATCTTTAAGTTCATTCTGGACATCAAGCTTCCTTACAGCTGCCCCGCCGACTTGATCCAGAAGTTTCTCAGAGGAAGCAGGATCTATTTTTATCCAGTATTCATCCAAAAGCCCCGTGAAGGTCATCTTTTGGTAGATTGTATCGTCAACTATATACGAAGTAGTTGTAAGCTTTATTGGCCTTTCAAAGTTAGGGGAACTTAAATCTATGTTCAAATCAACTTGGCTCCTTTTGTTGATTTCATCAATAAATCCAATAGAATTCATAGTGAATGAAACAGGGGTAATCTTAGTCCCCTCAGTCAAGGTCATTTTTCCGGTTGCAGTAGTTCTAGAACGATAGCTGTCTGGAATTGTCGTGTCAACAGCTTTTATTTCCTGAGCTTGTTCAATCTCTGGAGCAGGCTGAACTTCGCCCGAAGGCCAGAATATAAGCAACAATAAAAGGAGCAAAATTACGCCGCCAGCTATCCAGAAAACTTTTTTGTTCTCATTATAGGTCTTTTGAAGATTCTTCAAATCAACAGACTTTAGATTGAAACCCTTCTTTTTTGCCATTTCACTCTCTTTTTCTTAATAGATTAGAATAAGGAAGTCTTTATAAATTTTAGGATTGTCAATTCACCGGAGAAAAGGGGAAACATGTTTAGGAGATATGGCTTTATAGGAATACTTTTGATTTTATTTGCAGAGATAAACTTCTTTCTTAAAGTCGAGCCTTTCGCAAGCAAGTATTTCATAATTGTTTGGGGAGGCTACATCCTAACGATGGACGCCCTAGTCTACAAACTCAGAAAAAAATCTCTGATCAGCGAAAATATCTACACTTTCGCAGGACTTTTCTTCCTTTCAGCAATATTCTGGTGGATTTTTGAATTCATGAACCTCCGGGTCGGAAACTGGAACTATAACAATATAAGCGGCCTTGCCGCCCTTGGAAACGCAGCATGGAAGACAGTTTATTTCTCAACAGTCCTTCCAGCATTCTTTGAAACTTATGATCTGATAAGAAGCGTCCACTTATTCGACAAAAGGAAACTCCATAAAAAGCATAAGCTTTCAAGGCACTTCCTTTACGCGATGGTTTCTGCCGGAATTATTATGTTCATCCTGCCATTAGTCTATCCAAAATACTTCTACCCTCTTATCTGGATGACTTTCTTCTTCATCCTAGATCCGATAAACTACCTCCATAAACAGCCGAGCGTTGTAGGCCATTTGAAAGACAAAAAGCTAGTTATCCCCCTATCCCTTCTTTTGGCAGGGATAATCATGGGTTTCTTTTGGGAATTCTGGAATTATTGGGCTGTAACAAAATGGTATTATGATATTCCTTTCGTCGGCTTCTTCAAAATCTTCGAGATGCCGATTCTTGGATATCTAGGCTACTTCCCATTCGCCCTCTCACTTTACTCTATGTTCTGGTTTGTCCAGAGCCTATTCAGCCACAAAGAGCATCTTTTGGAATAATTGCTCAGGAGTCCAAGTAAATTTAAATACTGCTTTTAGGCCATAAATTTATGGAACATATAAGAGAAAGCCGAATGAAAGCTGACTTACATAATCATTTAAGGACAAGCGATCGCCTGTACGATGAAGACTTCAACAGAGCAGTAGACAAAGCTCAAGAAAGGCTAGGATATTCTTCGGCAATCGCGATGGTCAATTTTGCCGATCAGAGGTACGAAGAGTTTATCGCCCTAAAAGGATATTCTAGAGATTATATCGGTGAAAGCAAAAATGCAGTTTATGTTCCAAGAAAAGGAGTTCTTTTCATCAAGGGTCAGGAAATCCCAACAAAGCAGGGCCATGTCCTAGTTTTGGGTTTGCCAGCAGGGAAGCACTTAAAAAATGGAAGGCCTATAGAAGACACCCTGAAAGAAGCCCGGGATAATAATGGGATAACAGTAATAGATCATCCATTCTACATCGGAAGTGCAGGATATTATCTAGAAAAAAGGCTAGAGCTTCTAGATCAAGTTGATGCCCTAGAGACCCATAACGGTGAAGCAGCATGTTATGCAAGGCCAATTCCAGGATATGCAAATAGGAGAGCCAAGGAATTCTATTGGGTCATGTCGGAAGTTTTCCTTCATTTAGGGGCTTTATCCTCATCGGATGGCCATTCTTTTTATGAACTCGGCTCGAGCTGGGTAGAAATAACTAAGCCCGACCTAGAAAATAGATCAAACTTCATCCCTTCGCTAAAGGACGCAATAAGGAAGACAAAAATGAATGCCCCAAGAAGGAACGGTAACTCTTACATTGGAGGAGTTGACCATATGGTTGATCTTGCCACAATAATCTTAGCATCCAAAATTCCCATCCTAAAAGAATTTATTCCAAAATCAAAACAACAAGATCTTGCGGCAATATAAAATGATAAAGACAGATAGTAGAGAAGAAGCGCAGTTATTGCTTAAAAGAATCCATTACAAGTTTAGCAATATAATGTCCTGTGATAAAAGCATCTTCCATGCCGGGAACATCATGATCTGAGGCGATGAAAAGATTTTCCTCGGGATTATCATCTAAGTATTGGTCACCAAGGAAATAAAGGCATGGCTTCCAGGAGTCATGAGTTATAACTTCATATTCTTCAAAATACTTTTTGATTTTATCTTTTCCGCTGTAAAAGTAGAGATAGGTTCCATTAGGCTCTTTCGATATCGCAGTAGCTTCCTTTAAGGAAAAGAAGTTATACCATCTTGTGCTGTAAGGCTCCTTTATTTTTCCTCTGAGATGATAATATGAAACATTTATTCCGCCTTTAATTTTCTGGGGTTTGATTAGCTTGTTTGTCACAGCCATCGGCGTTGCAAGAATCAGCCTTTTACAAGAATAAGTTTTTCCAGATTTTGTTTTAAGATCATAGCAGTTTCCTTTCTTCTTAACCTTAATAACAGAATCAAAGAGGATATTCTTTTCAAAACCTTTTGTTATCCTTTCAAAATGCATTTTGAACGCATAGCTCGGAACAATTAATGGTAAGCAAGATCCAAGGAATAATGCTGTCGGGACCTTTCTTGGATCGGTAAAGAACGATGCCCACATAAATTGCTCGATATATTCCTTCACTAAAGGTTCCAGGCCACTCTCTTTGATATAATCTCCTGCTTTTTGGTGATAATATTTTCGCATAAGCGGATCAGATTCTATAAGTTCCCTTCTTGAACGGTTTATGGACTCTTTTCTAAGCTTCAAAACATGTTTTCTGAAAACGTAGACATCTTTCAGCAGTTTTATCCCTGCAGGAACATGCTTTATAATTCTTGGAGAAAAAACATGGTAATGATCATTGCCGTTATGAAGATGTGAATGGCTAAACCTCATCCTTACAGTTTTCTCAACATAAGGCATTATGTTCCTGCAGTCGGCAGTCATGTAATAAGCGCCATAATTTGTCTCGCCATCGGGAGAAGTTTTAACTCTCCCGCCTATCTCTTCAGTAATTATCTTGAATTTTTTGCCATTTTCACTAAGTCTTTTTGCACATCCGAGGCCTGAAAGCCCTGCACCAACAATAATTATCTCTTCCATTTTATTATCTAGTGAAACTTAACTTTATAATCTTGTCATCTCCAGGCCGAGGAATTCCACGGCCGTCATAATTTGATGTGGAGATATAAAGCGACCCATTATACTCAATAACTTCCCTCAGCCTTCCAAGAGTATCAAGGACAATTTCTTCTCCAGCAACTTTCCCACCAGAAATTTCCAATTTCCTAAGCTGTGATCCCCGCAAACCGACTACATATAAATTGTCTTCAAGGAATGCAATCCCTCCTGGCGCCAAAGTAAATTCTGTAAAGCATCTTACTGGATTGACAAAATCTCCAGACTCTATGCATTCCTGCGGCCACCCGTAATTCTTTCCTTTCTCAACGAAATTGACTTCATCATTTCTTATCGGTCCATGCTCTGCAGAATATAATTCTCCTCTGGAATTCCAAGCAATCCCCTGAGGATTCCTATGTCCATAGCTCCAGACATAATTGCCGTAAGGGTTATCTTCTGGAACGGTTCCATCTTTATTTATTCTTAAGATTTTTCCCGCAAGAGAATTCAAATCCTGCGCGGTGCTTGGAATGGTGGCATCCCCTGTTGTAGCATAAAGCTTCCCATCCGGTCCAAACTTGATCCTTCCGCCATCATGGAATCTTGCATTTGGAATGTTATCAATAAGAATAACCTCTCCAGTAAGTTTATCTTCAGCAAATTCAAATCTGGAAATCCTATTTCCAGATTCATGAGTATAGTAAAGATAAATGAAACTATTCTCATCTAAATCAAATTCGGGATTTACTGCAATACCCATAAGACCTGACTCCGAAACTTCGCTAACTTCAATCTCTGCAATGACTTTAGTCTCTCTTCCGTCAAAAATACTGACTTTTCCGGGCCTTTCTGTAAATATCATCCTTCCATCTGGTAGGAAATCAATCGCCCAAGGAGTATCTAATCCCGTTACAAGGACTTCAGTAGAATAATTTCTTAATGCAGAGTCAGTGGAAATCTCTGCAGAATCTTCGAAGATCTTTTCTTCTTTATCTGCTGGAGAAAAAAATAAAACCCCGATAAGAGCGAAAGCTATAATCGCAAATGCTGCAAGGATCTTCTTGTTTCCAATCATTTTTCAGCTCATTTGAGCTCAGCATAGCTGAAAAGAACTCTGAAAGCTCTGCACCAAACAAGAACGTATTTGTACTGAGATGTGTCGATTGAAGGGTCGACATCATAATTGATATTCCCCTTCGTGGCCTTTATTCGTCCAAGGTTCACAAAATCATCTGCAGTCAGATCTTTAGATAAATAAATGAAAAGATCAGGCCCGTTTATGGTTTCGAAATCTTCAAATCTGAGAACTTTCCTTCCATTATCTTCTATCAAAAGAGCCTTCCCGGCTACTTCGTGGGCGCTAGGTTCAAAATTCCCTTCAGAAATGATCTTAGAGACAATCATCTCAGTTACATTTGAGCCCGGCACAGGCTGGCCGATGCCTATTACTTCGCCTTCGCTCACATTTAACGGCGAAGTTTCATTCATCTCAATAACAATAAAAGCAGGAGATATGAGATACCAAGCTATGGGTAATCCGACAACAACTGCAAGGCCTATAAGTATCCACCACTTCTTTTCCATGCATATTAAAACAAATTAAAGTATAAAAACTATTCTTCCCCCAATAGAACAATGAAACCTCTTAAAATCGGAAATCTGAAACTCAAGAATCCTCTTTTCTTATCTCCTATGGTGGACGTAACAGACTTGCCCTATAGACTAATATGCAGAAAGGCAGGGGTTGCAATGACTTACACTCCGATGCTTTACATTGATGCGATCTTGCATAAAAACAAAGCGACAACTGACTTGATGAAAACCTCTGAAAAAGATCGCCCGGTAGGCCTGCAGGTTACTGGAGACAGCCAGAAAGAATTCAAAGACCTTGGCCCTCATCTCAAAGACTTTGATCTAGTTGACATAAACTGCGGCTGTCCTTCAATCAGGATAACCGGAACAAAAGCGGGAAGTTATCTTCTTCTCCATCCCGAAAAAATTGCAGGGATGATTAAAATTTTGAAGAGTGAGAAAGTCAACGAAGAAGAGATACCAGTCACCGCAAAGATCAGGCTAGGATTTAACAAAAATAATGTAATGGAAGTTGCAAAAAGTGTGGAGAAAGCGGGAGCAGATGCGATCACTCTTCATGCAAGGCTCGCAACCCAAGGAGGGAAAACCCCTGCAGACTGGAAATGGATAAAAAAAATAAAAGATAATCTCGGAATCCCTGTAATCGGCAACGGTGATGTTATCAATGGTCCAAAAGCTGAAGAAATGCTTGACATCGCAGACGGGGTTATGGTCGCAAGGGCAGCAATCGGAGACCCATATGTTTTTGAAAGAATTCTGAGATATCTCAAAACTGGGAAAGAGCCAGAGTTTGACTATAAGAAGAATATTTTGGCCTTCAAAGAGTACATTGAACTTTCAAAGAAGCACAAGACTCTGAATATCCAGAGAATAAAGTATCTTGGAAGTAATTTCATCAGAAACGTTGAAGGGGCTGCAAAGGTGCGCGATCAGCTGATGAAATTAAGAGAAATAGAAGAGATTGAAAAACTTGTTGAAGGCCTTGTTAAATAAACAAAAATTTTATAAACAATTTTAATTCTGGATTAAAATGGTAAAAGGACTTGAAGGCAAAATCGAGGGAAAAACAATCCTCTTAGACAGTTCATTCTTTACACCACAATATTCCTTATGCCGTGAGCTTTACCGCGGTTTTGGGGGCATCAATCAGATACCGCAGCAGGCTTTGGAAGAAAATGCTCAAAGAGTCAAAGACATAAACCTCCTTGCAGATACTGGAAAACTAGTGGTTATAGGTGAAGCTCTTTCAGAAGTCAGAAGCTACTACAAAAACCTCGATTCACACGTTTCTTATCTGAGGGGTTTCCAGCAAACAAGGGATAGCCAGAGGTCAGACATTCAAACGGCAAAAAGAATAGAAGAAATAGGAGAATATGTAGACAAACTTTACAGCTTAGTTAGTCGCTTAGATTCCCCGCAATTCCGGATAGGATTTCAAGGGGAAGAAAACGGAGAATTTGCCCGGCTTGAGAGCCTGATAGCAGAAGAAAGAGGAAACTTTTTGAATTTCTTGAGGAATGGTCCGGATAAAGAAATGAGGGAGAAGAGGACGAGATTCTTCCAAAGGCTCTTGGATAATAAAGGCAGAGTTGTAGCCATGGACCAAGAGCATTACAAAGGAGATTTCAAAGTAGACTTTGTAAGTTATTACGGCTACCTAAAAATGGCTATGCATCGGTCTTTGGACCAAAAGAGGAGCAGAATAGATCACGCATTGAGAATAAGTAAGCCTTCATGTAATGGCCTTCTTCTAGACACCCAAAGCAAAATTGTTGCAGCAGGGTTTGCAATGTCATATCTCCAACCGGCATTGATATTAAGCAGGACAGAATCCATAAAATACACTGTAGAAAGGGTAAAAGAATTTGTAAGAAGCGGAGAAGGAAGACGATATGGAATTGTCAACCATTCAAGAAATTCTCTAGAATTTTTGAACATAGATTACAAAGAAGACTTCAATCTCAGAAAAGACAGGATAAGCAGTAAATATCAAAGGTAAACTCAATCTAAACCTTATCGAAAGTTAATTTTTCAGATAAAATAGAATATCTTTTTCCGGCTTCAGGATGATTATCTCCGCAGGTTTTGCCATCCTCGAAAAGATAACCTATATGCGTTTCACATTCGGCACACAAAACCTTGACTTTTTTTATAGGAGAGCCGTATTCAAGCCTCGTCTTAACGCCGTTGGCTATTGCTTTCCTGAAGCTAGGCCATTCAGTTTTAGCATCAAACTTTGCATTAGAAGAAAATAACCTCCTTTGACACCCTGCACATTTGTACACCCCGGGCTTCCAATGATCCTTAAAATTCTCTTCTGCCATAGATTATTCAATAGAATCTTTTATTTAAGCTTTTACATTATAATTTTCAACATTGTGTTCTTTTACAGTAAAGCTTAAAACTGCACCTATGCATTAAAAAATATGGCTGATAAGAACTGCAAGAAATGCAATGGTTCAGGATTTGCAAAGGACCCTGATGGAACATGCCATACGTGCTGGGATTGCTTAATGTCTGGAAGCATGGACACGCACTCCAAGAACGTTAAAGATTCAGGAATAAAAGTTTAATTTTCTAATTCGTATTTTATCTCAGGGATTTGTATCCGCCAACAATACCTCTTTTTGAAAAAACTATCTGCCATAGTTGGATATGTCTTGATCTAAATGATCCTGCGCATGAAAGCAGGTAATACTTCCACATTCTATAGAATCTTTCATTGTAATTCTTCTTAAGTTTAGGCCAATTTTTGTCAAAGTTTTTGAACCATTCCATCAATGTGAGATCATAATCTGCGCCAAAATTGTGCCAATCTTCAATAACAAACAATCCTTCGCTCGCCCGGACTATCTGTTTGGACGAAGGAAGTTTCCCTCCAGGAAAGATATACTTATCTATCCAAGGATCCCCTGAAATCCCGCTTGTATTTGCTCCAATTGTATGAAGCAAGAACAATCCATCATCCTTCAAACATCTCCTGACAACTTTCATGTACTCTCTATAATTTTTTGGCCCAACATGCTCAAACATTCCCAATGAGACTACATGATCGAATTTCTCGTTTATCTCTCTATAATCCTGAAGCCTAAATTCAACTGGCAGCCCTTTGCAAAGCTCTTCACCTAGTTTGACTTGCTCTCTAGAGACTGTAAGGCCGACACATTTTACCTTATATCTCTGCGCGGCAAACTTCATGAAACTTCCCCAGCCACATCCTATATCCAAAACTCTCTGACCAGGTTTAAGGCCCAGCTTTTTACAGACCAAATCTAGCTTTGCTTCCTGTGCCGCATCTAAGCTCTTAGAATTTTTCCAATATCCACAAGTATAAGTCATCCTTTTATCTAACATTGCTTTGTAAAGATCATTGCCGACATCATAATGCCTCTTGCCTATTTGGAAAGCTCGGCTTCTAGACTGTAAATTAAAAATTTTTGCCTGAATAAATCTTATAGCTGTTCCAAGATTAATCTTGATCTCTTTTTCTAATCTGGATCGGAGAATGCGGTCAAAGAATTGGTCTAATGCTTTACATTCCCACCATCCTTCCATGTATGACTCGCCAAGACCTAATGACCCCTGCGCCAAAACTCTGGAGTAAAGCCTTTCGTCATTTACTTGCAGGTCCCACGGCCTCTTACCGCCAATTTTTATATCTGCTTTCGCAAGAAGAGCAGATATCTTTCTCTTCATGCCTTTATCCATTATAACTTATCAGAACAAGTATTTTTATGTCTTTTGCATCAACGCCTAGCTTTTTTCTTAATTTTTCTTAAATTATTTTTATAAATAAGCCAGACTATAAGCCAGATAACAAGTCCTATGATTATAAAAGGCAGCCCTATAAAAAGCCAGAATATTGTAAACATAAGAATAACCCCGATTAGAAAGAAGATTACTGCTACAGATGCTAAGAAAAAGAATATTACTCTTAACATAATAATCGGTTGCGTCCAGACTTTTTAAACTTTGTAAAGGGGATCTTCTGCAGAAAAAACCTTTCTCAATGCGTTTACTGTTTTCATAAGGTCTCTCACCCTTTGTCTGTCGACAGGAGCCAAAGTATCCCCATTTGGCTTAAAATAACTCCCGACAATTGCGCCATCACAGTTCATAAGAGACTCATAAACATTTTCCAAATTTATCCCTGCACCAACTATAAGCGGGAAGTTTCCAAGGACCCTTTTGTATTCTCTTAATTTTTCTATAGGGGTCTCTATACCTGTGCCTTCTCCAGTGGTTACAATTGCTTCGCACCTGGATCTTGCTTCTTCAAGATCTAATCCAAGAGGGTTTCCAGTAGGCTTGGTGAACTTGAATCCTACTCCGCCAAGAACGGCGATATCGGGAGACATTCTTCTTTCAGCCTCATATTCGAGCAAATCTAAGTCTGGAGTCTGCACGCTGTCAAACTGAACAAATTTGGCGCCAAAATCTTTGGCGATCATAAATGAGCGGTAAGGGTCTCTCAAAAGATTTATTCCTCTTACGATCTTCAGATTAAGCTTTGAGCTTTTTATGGCGACTCCATAAACATCTTCTACAGTGCCATGGTAATCTTCTATTATCGCGCCATCAACACCCTCTTCTTCATAAATTGCAAGCTCTTCCAGCCCCCTTCTAAACCTTTCAGCAGAATCTTTCCCCGCAAGATGGATCATACCTATAATCGGCTTCTTTATTTGGAAGATCTTGTCAAAGGCTTCACCCATAAAATTTCCAGGATTAAGAGATTTATAATGATTTATGTTCTTAGATTCATATTCTAAAAAATAAAAATAAATCACTCCTCTCCATCGATGAAAAATTTCCGAATGATTTATAAAAGATTATTCAATGTAAAGTTTATGGAAAGGAGAGCAATACAAGTTATTTTGGTTACAATTCTTTTAGTAGCTTTGGTCGCTGGAACAGTTTTCCTTAAGGGAAACAACGCAGGCACAAATGCTCAGAAAAATTCCACTGTAAACCCTCCATCAAATTCTGGATCAATCCAGACTTCATCTGAAAGCGCAGATTCAGAAACTGTTTTGCCTAGCACTTCTCCAGAGTCAGAATCAAACAGCTCTAAAAACTAATTAAAATGGCTATGAACAAAGAAAACTTAAGACACGCAGGACATGCTTTGCTTAGAGCGGCCTTGGGAATAGTTCTCCTCTGGTTTGGATTCACTCAGCTTAAAAATCCTGCAAGCTGGACAAGGCTTCTTCCAGAGTTTACTCAATCTTTAGCTCTTTCAGCAAATTCCCTGATTTATATTAACGGAATATTTGAAATAACTTTAGCGATACTTTTGCTCCTAGGTCTTTTTACAAGAGTAGTCTCATTCATAGTTGGCCTCCATATACTGTCAATAGTCTGGGTTTTAGGTTACGGCCCGGTAGCAGTAAGAGATCTCGGCCTTGCATTGGCTGCTTTTTCTGTAACTCTGCACGGCCCGGATGAATACTGCCTAGACAAGCTTTTACATTGGACCGGCGGAACAAAAGAATTCTAATCTTACATTAATCTTCTATTTTCTTTTGCTCTTTTTACCAAATAATTTATCCTTTTCTCCCTAGTTTCAGCTCTTTTTGCGCTCAAAATATGCCAATAGAAATGTTTTTTATGGCTCCTAGGGAAGCTATTGAAATTCTCCCAAGCCTTCTTGTTTTTCTTCAACGCTTTTTTCAGGTCAGAAGGCATCCTTGGATTTGAAGGAATATCCATTTCAACTGGACGTTTTTCGAAAGCATGCATGCCTGCAGGAGTCATCTTCTCCTCAGAAATAAGTTTTTTTACCCTCTTTATATTGCTTTCAGCCCAGTGACTTCCCCTTCTTCTTGGAGAAAATCTTTGCATATGCTTTTCATCATCTATCCTTTTAACCTGTCCGTCAATCCACCCATAGCAAAGAGCTTCTTCAACAGCATCATTGTAAGGGATATTTTTCTTCCCGGTGCTCTTCTTATAATAAATAAGCCAGATTTCTTTCTTCTTAGAATGGTTCTTTGCTAGCCATGCTCTCCACTGCTTTCTGTCTGTTAAGTATAATTTTGGCTCGCTCATCCCTTTTTTGTTTTAGATCTCTCTGCAATCTTTTTGGCTTTCTTGAAATCAAGAGCAAGAGAATTAATGCAATATCTTAATCCGGTCGGCCCAGGCCCGTCATTGAATAAATGGCCGAGATGACCTTTGCATTTTGCACATCTGACTTCCGTCCGAACCATTCCATAGCTCCGATCTTCCTTGAGTTCAACATTTCCCTTTTTTGCGACATCATAAAAGCTTGGCCAGCCGCTCATGGACTCAAACTTTGTATCTGACTTAAACAAATCAGTGCCGCAAGCCGCGCACACATACATTCCATTTTCCTTGTGATGCACATACTTTCCCGTAAACGGGAGCTCAGTCGCGCTGCATCTAAGAACATTATACTGCTGGGGGGAAAGCTTCTTTTTCCATTCATCTTCTGTCTTAGGCATCTTAGTTTTTTTGGTCTTTCTTGATTTCTTTTCCATTTCAAATTCAAACCTTTACCTTGGGAACGACATGGCAGTAAGGCAGGCTGCCTTTCTTCTCATAATATTTCTGATGGTATTCCTCTGCTCTCCAGAAATCAGAAGCGGGCTCTATAGCTGTGACAATCTCTTTTCCAAGCTCTTTTTGATAGGCTTTCTTTGACTTTTCAGCAGCAGCTTTCTGCTTGCTATTGTAATAAAATATGACTGACCGATACTGTTTTCCAAAATCCGGGCCCTGCCTATTCATCTGCGTAGGGTCATGGCATTTCCAGAATATCTCGAGAAGTTTTTCATAGTTTACTCTTTTCGGATCAAACTCAATATAAACAACTTCTGCGTGCCCAGTAACTCCGGTGCAGACAAGCTCATAACTTGGATCCTTTACAGTCCCACCCATATATCCGACTTCCGTCTTTAAAACTCCGGGAAATTTGTCGAATACATACTGCACTCCCCAGAAGCATCCGGCGCCAAAGCAAGCTTTGGCCGCTTTTACTGATTTAGTTTTCTTCAATCTCAGTTTAGAAGCCTTCTTTTTAGTTTTCACCATCTTCTCTTCCAGACCAAAAGACTGGCTAATATAAAAATCTTCTCAAAAGGCTTAAAAGTGTAAAAACCCTGCCTCTCTCATGGCTTTTGCCAAAAAGAGGTTCTCGTATCTGGTAATTTTATTTTTCTTATTCGCAATAATTTCCTCCCATTTTGTTTCGGCTGAGGATATTTATTATGACCTGTATTTTGAAATCGACGCAGGAGCAGATACGATCTATCAAGATATACTGATAGACAATAGATTAGGAAAGAACCTAGTCTATCGAGAATTCACATTTTCTGCGATACCTGATAAAATATACACTTTGTTGCATGAAGGGGACTGCGAGAGAATAAGGGAAAGGACGGGAACGTTCGAAGGGGAAGGAGAATATGCCGGGAGAACTTTCACATATAACTATCTCGAATGCTCTCCAAAAGGAAGGCAGTTTGAAAGGGGCGAACAGATAAGGATAAAGATTACCGGAGAATGCAACTGCACTAACAAGTTTGGTGGAATAATAAAAGACAGCTATGGAATTCTAGTAAGGCCTTACACCTTCAATCCGGGAGAAAATGGACTTGCAGATGTAAGGTATAAGATAACTTTCCCGAAGGAATACTTTCTCCACAACAGCTCTATTCCCGGAATATCTCTGAAAGAAACGGCAAAAGGCACGGAGGTTACATTCAATACAAACTTGGCAGGAGGCCAAGATGCTTTAAAGTTATATAGCATAGACGATTTTTTTATAGATTTCAGAAGGAGATTTGACTTCAGCAATCCGAAAATTCTTGAAGGAGAATACCAAAACACCTCGATAGTTATAAAATATCCAACAGGTTTTGAGAAGGGAGCGGCAGAAATACTGCAAGAATTCCGGAAGATTCTCCCTTATTATGAATCCTACGGGGCCGTAAATTTTGAGAATATAACTTTTAACATAGAAACAGACGCGCCTCTTACATGCGGCGGAAGCGGAGGATGCGCTTATCCTTCAGAAGAGAGTATAAACATTTCAATAAATCAGGAAATAGAAACTTTTTATCATGAGCTATGCCATTTGACAGAAAAACCCTTTGACTTCCCTTCTTGGTTCGCTGAAGGAGAAGCCACAAATTGTGAATCGGCTGCTCTCAGACTGTTCGGTTTTTCAGATAAAGCAAAAAAAGGAGAAGATTACCGTATAGAAGGAAGCAGACTTGGCGTGGATATTGACTTTCAAAGATGGAAAGCAAGTGAAAACAGAAGCGTAGAGACCGAAGACGCAAACCGCACTAACAAAGGCTATGGGCTGTCTTTCGTTATGATGAAAGAGATACTGAAGTCGACTAATCTGACGCAGTTTTATATAAATTACAGGGAATTCCCCGAAACGGATGAAGACCTCGGATCCGATATTAAAGACAATCTGATTTTCTGTAAGCTTAATGAGGTTTCAAGCAAGGACTTAAGGCCTTTGTTTGAGGAAAACGGCTTTAAAGGCCTAAGGCCCTGCGAAGAGGTTTATGAAGAAGTGGAAAGTCAGAGAAAGTTTTCCATCTTTTTAGCGATAGGCCTAATTGCAGTCTTTTTCGCAATAATTTTGCTATTATTTTACTATTTATTCAGGAAATTTAAGAGAAGGAAAAGAAAGAAATAATTACAAAACCCTTACCTTCAGAATTTTAACTTCTTTAAGCGGCCTATCTGCCCTATCAGTAGAAACCTTTGCAATTTTGTCTACAACATCCATTCCTTCCACAACCTCTCCAAAGACTGGATGCTTCCCGTCCAAGAAATTGTTATTTACTAAGTTGATAAAGAACTGGCTGCTCCCTGTATTCGGCCCAGCATTGGCCATGGATATTGTTCCCCTGTTGTTCTTCTGAACTCCATTGAATTCGTCTTTGATCATAGGGATTTTAGGATCTCCGTATCCCGTTCCGGTAGGATCCCCTCCCTGTATCATAAATCCGTTGATAATTCTGTGGAAAATAACTCCATCGTAAACTCCCTTGCCGGCTAAATTCTTAAAATTCCCGGCAGTTACGGGCATATCATCCCTTAGCTGGATGACTATGTCTCCATAATTTGTTTCGAGAACAACTCTTGTTCCAGTTCCAGCAACAGTTTTTCCAGTAAGATTTTTATTCATAAAATATCCTCCAATTAATAATGCAACTAGAAAAGCTGCGATTATAAAGATTTTGATTTTTTTATTCATAGAATCTCAAGAATTAGGGGTTATTTAAATCTTAATTTATGATTTGTCAATACATGCTCTTTTTCTGAAGCATGAATTTTCATGGTCATTTACAACACCAACGGCTTGAAGGTGAGCATATATAATTGTAGACCCTACAAAAGAGAAACCCCTTTTCTTCAAATCTTTTGAGATCGCATCTGAAAGCTCAGTTTTTGCAGGAATATCTTTCATGGCTTTGATATTATTGCTGATTTGCTTCCCACCATTGAATCCCCAGATATACTTGTCGAAGCTTCCAAACTCCTTCTGGATTGCCCGAAAAGGTTTTGCATTGTTTATTGCAGCATTAACTTTAAGCCTGTTCCTTATGATCCCAGGGTTCTTCAGCATCCTCTGAGCATCTTTTGAAGTGAACTTAGAAACTTTTGCAGGATCAAATCCTGCAAAGACCTTTCGATACTCCTCACGCTTCTTTAGGACAGTCATCCAGCTCAGTCCTGCTTGGGCAGCTTCAAGAATCAAGAACTCAAAATGTTTTTTATCATCATGTGAAGGAAATCCCCATTCTTTATCATGATACTCTTGCATGAGTTCGCTTCCAGTGCACCATTTGCATCTGGATAGTTTTGCAGGAGACATAACCCTCTTAAATATCCGGATTATTTAAGCTTTTACAGGCAGATTTAAATAAAACAAAATATATCAAATATAATGGCTGGAAAAGAGGTTTGGGGAATTTACTTAATTGGCCTGGCAATTTTAGTTGGAGCGATCACAGTAAACATCGCAGCAAATTCCTTGGGTTTAATTGGATGGTATGAGGCTATTCAAAGATCGAACTTCACAAAGATAGGAATTCTGAACCAAATTTATCTCACCATAATTTACCCTTCTCTCTTAGGCTTAATCGCTTTCTTTAGCTACAGATTTATTTTCGGATAATTTAAGTAAATCTGCTCATTCTCTTCAATTCAGAGAACGGGAAAGGCCTCTTGTTTGACATAAAAGTCAAATACCTGTAGAACTCATAGTATGTCGTATTCCAATACTCGCAGAATTCTGCAATATCTTTGTTTCTTCTAGCAGTGAACAGAGTTATAAGGAAATTGATTATGGATAAGATTATTACAAGATATCCCCACAATCCCAGCATTATCCCAGACACTATAAGGACAAGTATCCTGAAAAAAGCTTCTTTCCTTTCCCCTTTAGTCATGCAAATAGGGAGCCAAGAGAATTTTTAAAGGTTTTCAATAAGGGCCAGCTAGCTGTGAAATGACTCGACAGGGCGGGGCGACTAGATTCAACATCATCATCGTCACGTAAGGTCCCCATTAAGCAATCTCTAGTTGCTAGCTGGCATGATTAAATGAACTGCAGGGGGTTTAAAAGATTTTGTAAATTAATGTAAATGTAATTAATGTAATTTTCTAGAGAATGTTTAAATATCCCCGGGAACAAAGTTATTTAGAGGTGAATATGGAAAAGGAGCAGTATATTTGGGCCTTCTTAAGAATAGGGATGGGATTAATCTTCATCTGGGCATTCTTTGACAAACTGCTCGGATTGGGATTTGGAACCACTGCAGAAAAAGCCTGGATCCTTGGAAATTCGCCGACTTACGGCTTCTTGACAAACGCGGTTTACGGCCCATTTGCCCCATTTTACAACGGCATTGCAGGCAGTTTATTTGTAGAATGGATTTTCATGATAGGCCTTTTGCTCATAGGCCTTTCTTTAACTCTTGGAATTGGGGTAAAGATTGCAGGATATTCCGGAGCGCTGATGCTTTTCCTTATGTGGACAGCCTTATTGCCTCCAAAGAATCATCCGTTTTTGGATGAACATATAATCGAAGCCATAGTCCTTATCGGATTGGCAACAGTTAAATCCGGCCACTGGTGGGGGCTGGGAAAGTGGTGGTCAAAAACAAAGCTAGTTAAACAATATAAAATTTTAGAATAAAATGCAAAAAGAGAAAAAGGATAAAATTTTGAAAGCGATTATAGTTCTCGGAATAATCAGCTTGATAACTTCGATTTATCTAATACAAAACCATTACACCGGAGCCGCAAAAGGATCGGTCTGTGATATCTCTGCAACAGTTTCTTGTTCAATTGTAAACACGAGCGTTTACTCTGAGCTTTTCAACGTTTCAGTTGCAATCTTTGGAGCCTTATGGTCCTTATTCTTAATTCTAATGGCTTGGGCAGCAATGTACAAAGACGGAGAACTCTTGGCAATAATCCTCGGATGGTCCATTCTCGGAACATTGTTTGTAATCTACATGATAATTGCAGAATTCTTGCTTAGGGCTATTTGCCCATTCTGCACAGTTGTCCACGTAGCCGTTTTCATTATTCTTGGATTGTCGATTTACCTCTATAAATCTCTAGACAAAAGACCTAGCTTTAAATCAACATTTGAGGCGGCAAAGCCCTGGATAATTGCAATAATCCTCATAAACTCCATACCATTAATCGCATTTAATCTTCCTGCAAAAGAACCAACTGCAAACTATGATAACCTTGCAAAATGTCTTACTGAGAAAGGGGTTAAAATGTACAGCTCTTTCCTTTGCGGAGTCTGTGCCGCCGTAAGGAAAGATTTCGAAGACTCTTTCCAGTATGTCGAAGAAATAGAATGCCATCCCAGGGGAGAAAATCCTCAGACTGAGCTTTGCCTAAGCAAAGATGTTCAAAGAACACCGACTTGGACAATAGAGCAGGATGGAAAAGAGATCAAAAGGGAAGTAGGATATCTTTCTCCAGAAGATCTGGCAGAGTTTGCAGGCTGCAGCCAGGAGTTAATCAATGGCTGAGCAGCTTACTCTTGGAATAATAATCGCAGCAGCACTTGCAGACAGCATAAACCCCTGTGTTTTTGGAGTTCTAATTTTTCTTTTGGCTTACATGACGGCCGTTTTTAAGAACAAGAATAAGATGCTTCTTGCGGGCCTCATCTACATAGCTTCAGTTTACATCACTTATTTCCTCATAGGCTTAGGAATTTTCACTCTCGCATATACTGCCGGCCTGGCAATTCCTTTTTATTGGTTTGCAGCAATACTCGCCATCGCAGCAGGACTTTTTGAGATTAAGGATTATTTCTGGTACGGGAAGTTTTTCTCATTACAGATGCTACCTGGTGGAGCCGAGAGAATAAAGAAATATTCAAAGATGATGAAATCTTTGGAGACAAAACATCCTTTCCTAAGTTTGGGCGTAGCAGCTTTGCTCGGAGTTTTTGTAGTCTTCGTTGAGCTTCCATGCACTGGAGCGCCGTATCTGGCCGTCCTCGGCCTTCTGGCGGCAGGAGATTATGCTTCAGGAGTTCCGCTGCTTTTACTCTACAACTTGGTTTTCATCTTGCCTTTAATTTTCTTAGTCGGACTGGTCTACTTCGGAAAGACATCCGAAAAGCTCGAGACATGGAGAAAGAAGCATAGGGGCGTAATGAGGCTGGTAATCGGCTTGTTCCTTATTATCCTAGGGTTATATATGATCTGGACGATAATTTAGAAATATTGAGGAAAGTGAACGCCCGGACCAGGAATCGAACCTGGATATCCTTGCGGAAACAAGCTCTGTGGTACTTTTCTCTGGTTCTTAAGTAGTTCCAGGCCTTCGCTAACTCTCGATTTAAGTTAATTGCGCAGTACCATTGTGCCATCCGGGCGTAATTATCTGAAGCAATAAAGGTTTTTTAAACCTTACACCAAGCACTAATTGGCTGCAGGAATCCTTTCTATCTTCGGAGCATCCAAGGAAGAGATAATAATTCTGTACTTTGCCTTCAATACTTCCTTTCTCTTTCGGATCAAAGGATCATAGAGTCTCGAGAGCTTTTCTATGAGATAATCTGCTTTGAATAGTTTAGATGTAATGATAGCGTTTTCAGCCATCTTGACCCTTGATTTTCTGTTTTCCTTAAGATGATTTATCTTTTCTGCCATCTCTTCTAGATTGTGGACAACATACCCATTCTTACCATTCTTTATTATTTCTGGAGCAATCCCTACAGGGAAGGTTACAGGGACCAGCCCTTGAGACATTGCTTCAACCAAACTCAAACAAAATCCCTCATATCTTGAAGGATTAATGAAAATATCCGCGTAGTTTTCTTTAAGCAGGGAAGGTATCTTTTTCTTCTCCGCGCTGAGATAAGCTTCTGTCTTGGGAATATTAGAAAAGAGCTTTTGATACCCTTCAAACTTACTGCACATTCCTATGACTTTCTTATCAAGCTCGGGGAATTTTTTGAGTGTAAAAATAAGCCTGTTTACTCCCTTGAGCTTTACTGTAAAGATGTCATCTCCCATTCTCCCGAGATAAACCAGCTGCGCAGTTTTCTTGGGCTCTCTAACTACTTTTGACCTAAACCAATAATCTTCAATGGCATTATGGACAACAGCTATTTTTTCTTCATGAATCCCTTTCTTTATAAGGTCTTTCTTAACTTTCTCTGATGTTGCTATAACCAAGTCGCTTTTCTTAGCAACATGCATTTCGATGTCACTTATATCCTGGAGAGATTTTATTGAAGCGCTCTTCCCATTTATCTTCAAATGCCGTTTTAATTCTTCAAAAATTCCTGGAAGCTGCTCATTTTCGGCCTGCAGCTTCTTAATAGAAGGAACTTTCTTCAGGAAACCATATGTGGTGGATCCGAAATGCGAAACAACGGGCACTCCGGAATTCAAGAAGGGAAGAGTTGTAAAAGTTGTTCCCTGAATTAGATCATAGTTCTCTATCTCGTTCTTCTTGCTTATCAGAGAATAAAAGAAGAGGATATTTTTTATCCCGGCAAGCGAAGTAGAAAGGATTTCTATGCTCTCTTGGGGAAATATAGTTGTCACTGCATAACCCTTCTTACGAAGCTTCTGGATAATGAGGTCATTGATATAATGGGCCCCATATCGTATTCTTTTCTCATTCTGAATAAACAGAATTTTCTTTGCCATTCTAAATAAAAACTTTTCAGAACACGGGACCTAAAGAAGAATCCCATCTGAAAAATAGTCGCGCCTGTGCAAATAACAACTCAAGTTAGGCACAATTTATCCAGGAAAAAATAGTTTTTAAATTTTTGCATAAAAAATGAAATTAAAATTTGAGGCTTTCTTTCTCTGGAACAGAATGGTGCTCGGAGCATCTTGCCTCATAGGCTTCAGTAGATCCAACAAGGATAAGCGGGCTGAAGTACGGGGCGGGCTTGCCATTTATGAGCCTTTGGGTGAAAAAAGCTTCTTTGCCGCATATTTTTCCATTCCCATTATGCGTGCATATTGCACTTAACATCTTGGCTTCATTAGCATGGACTATAAGCTCCCCAATATGTTTGTTCGAATTAAAAAATTTGAAGGGCTCGCCGCGGAAATCCAAATTAAGGCAGCTCACAATTATCTTAACGGTTTTTTTGTTTTTCAGGCAGAAATCCAAAACAGAGTCGTCAAAAAACTGTATCTCATCTATCCCTATGACCTCTGGCTGATGGAGCCTAAACTGCCTTTCAATTTCTGCAGCACTGTCAATAACTGTCGCCTTCAACATAGATTTGTTATGGCTCGATACCGAGTCTTCTGAATACCTTTTATCAATATTCGGCTTGAACAAAAGAACCTTCCTCTTTGCTATCTGCTCCCTTCTTATCCTTCTGAGGAGTTCCTCGGTTTTGCCAGAAAACATTGGCCCCGATATAACCTCTAATGCCATAATTTTAGATGGTTAGTTCATTTAAAAAACTAATTTCCCGGTTTAGGGTGATAAAATAAGTAGATTTACAGATTAACAATGGCCTTGAATCCGCCGTAAGAGAATCTTTTCATATCCCATGGCATATCCTTCATATGATCTGGATTATCCTTCATTTCCTTTTCAAATTCTTTCATCACTTTTTTATTGACTTTGTCTCTATGCTTTTTGTCTTTGTATATAATAAATGAATACCACACATCCTCATTCTTCTTTAGCTTGGTCAATTCCGGGAAGTTTAACGCTTTCATCCCCTGCATGTCTGGATTTAAGTCATCTCCAACGCATTCAAAATACTGCAGCGCCCCATGCTTTTTCCAGACTTTCGCAGCCTCGGAAGCCATCTTTTTGTACTTGTTAAAGTTCTTTTTTGGAACAACTAATACGAATCCATCAACATAGGCCATAGCATTTGAAACCGGGAAGGATATTTAAATCTGCGCTGTCTTTGAGAGATCGTAACGGCCCAGTAAACAGGTTTAAATATCTCTTAAACCAAGCTTTAAGATGGATTTCAGGAACAGAAAGCTTGTAAGAACAATTCAAATTCTTACAGGGATATTCTTGCTTTTCTTTGGAGTTGTAGGATACATTCCCGCTTTAATGCAGGCTTTGCCTCCGCCGCAATACAATGAAGCGGCACTCGCTTTCCTTGGAGCATTATTTGCGACAGGATACATGAACCATGTAATGGCCTTAGTTTTCATACTTTCTGCATTAATGTTCATATTTGATAAATGGTCTGCATTTGGAGCAGTTCTTCTGGCCCCGATATCATTTAACATCCTGCTTTTCCACTTATTCCTTGACTTCACAGGATTCTGGTTTGCCCTAGTGATAATGGCTCCAAACGCTTACCTTTTGGCAGTCCATTGGCCAAAATACAAGCCCCTTTTCTCAAAGAAGTAACTTCCAGGCTAATCTTTCTTAAACTTAATTTCCAGCTTCCCGCCGCGTTGTCTGAAAAGCTCATATATTACAATAGCAGCAGAAACTGAAACATTATAACTTTCAACCATTCCGACCATGGGGATGAAGATAAAATCGTCGCATAGATCTTTAACCTCTTGCGACAAACCTCTCATCTCATTGCCGAAAGCAATAATACATTTCTTCGGGAATCTGTAAGAAGCGAGATTCTTTGATCTATCATTCATTTCAGTTCCAATAATCTTAAAGCCTTCTTTCTTTTTGGTCTTGACAAAATCCTTTAGATCACCAACTTTCTCAAACTTTATCCACTTATTAGCTGAGCTGCTAGACTTCTTCCCAACATTCTTCAAATTGGGAAATTCATTGTAAGTGTAGTGCAGATTTGCCTTCTCAATTCCAAGGCCATCCATTGTCCTTAAGATTGCAGCCGCATTGTGCGGATCCCAAACATTGTCAAGAAGAAGCTCAACTCCCTTTATCTTGTTCCTATAGTAGTGCTCAATCTTCTTTTTCCTCTCAGGTGTCGGAAAATCTCCTTTGGCCATATAAGGTTGTGCCGACACCAATATTTATAATGTTTTATGCCTAAGGTTCAAAATGATAGAGGTGATATTATATGTTGTTATACTGGCCTTTGTGCTTGAGTTCATAGACGCTTCTTTTGGAATGGGTTATGGGACTCTCATGACCCCTTTGCTCTTAATAATCGGGTTTAAGCCTCTAGAAGTTATACCTGCAATACTTCTCACAAATTTCGTGATAGGAATAACCGCCGCATTATTCCACCATGGTTTTGGGAATATAGACTTGAGCCGTGGCAGTGAAGATAGGAAGCTTGTGAAGATACTCGCAGGTTTCGGAATAGCAGGAGTTCTTATCGCTAGCTTCATAGCAGTAAATATCTCGGAGATATTTTTGGAGATTTATGTTGCCGCCTTAATAATAGTCATTGGAATGATCTTAATAAAAAATCACAACAAAAGATTCAGGTTTTCATGGCCGAAAATAATGGCCTTAGGAACTCTCGCTGCTTTTAACAAAGGAATGACTGGTGGAGGATACGGCTCATTGCTTGTCGGGGGGCAAATACTCTCTGGAATAAAGGGAAAAAGGGCAATAGGGACAGTCTTATTCGCAGAGGGGATAGTCGCCCTATTCGGATTTTTATCTTATATTTACCTTTTAGATCTTAATCTCAACCTTGTAGCTTCTCTGCTCATCGGCGGTATGCTAGCGACCCCTCTTGCCGCCCATACTGTAAGAAGATTAAGATTCAAAAGCCTCAGAATTGCGATAGGCCTAGCAAATATCTTATTGGGTTTAGCTCTCCTTACGCAGCTTTTTTACCCTGGGTTCCTTAACTAGCAATAAATCTATTTTTCCCAAGAACTATTTTTTTCCTTTAATCTAGTTAATCTCCCAATAAAAGGTATTCTGCTCAGGATCTCCTGAACATTCTTAAGCTCCTGGGCATGTTTCCTCCCTCTTTGGAAAGCAGATAGTAAGAAGATTATCCCGAGAATAATAGCCAATACTCCAGAGGTGTAAAGGAAGTCCCATCTCTCTTTAGCGAATCCAAGAAAGGCTATTCCAAAAAGGATCGCAGTCAGGGAAGTCCTAAAATCAGACATCGTTGTTCTTTCATACGCCAGCTCAGTTCTTATCTGCGCCAGCTCTGTTCTTTTTTCGGAGAGGAGCTCTTCCTTGATCTCTCTCTTTTCTTTCTCCTTATTATTTCCGGCCCTTTGAAGCCTCTTTTTAGCCATTATTATAAGAAAGAATTATCTTATTTAAACATTATTGGGCAATTACAGGCCAATAACCTTTCCAACAACTCCATTCTTTAGGTCGGTCTTGAGTTTGCTGCTGACCCTTATTCTCTCTATCTTTTTATGATAAGGAGAATATCTGTCAATATCTTTTCTTGAAAGCACCTCAATTCTTTCGGGCTTGTTGTAAGAATCAAGCCTTACGATATAAAGGTAATCTGCTATGAACCCGAGGTTTTTGTCAAATTCGCTCGGGAAACAGTCTGGAATGCCCAGATCTTTCGCAGAGCATTTTACTTCAATAGTTATTCGCCTTCCGCCCCTTCTGGCCACAATGTCATATCCATTGTTACCGATCTTAACTTCAGAAACATCTTTGCATGCATAGCCGCGTCTTGACAAGTAACTTATAACTGTTCTAACGCCCAAATCAGATTTTTCTTTGTTGGAATCAACCATTTTCATTCAGAAGTGAACCACTTCTTTTGCTCTGCAGGAACGGAAAAAAATCCAAGTTTCAATCCAACGTCAACATAGGCCCATGCAATCACTGCAGCTTCAAAGGCTTCAACAAATTGCTTCTTCTCATAGAAATATCCGCTGTCGCTGGAATAGTTTTTGGCAAAATCCAAGAACTCCGAAGCTTTTTCATTTTTAGGATCAATGACTTTGATGCTGGCCATCACAGCTTTCATCCGATCCATTTCCTTCTTAGCAGCTTCTTCAATCGCCATTTTAGAGAATAAAATAAAATTAATCCGAGCGTTCTTTATGGCTCATAAAATAGAGCGCATCATCAACGACTTCTTCAGCAACAGTTTCTAAAAGGATGTCAAGATGCTTTCTAGCCAATTTCTGGTTGGTGCTATATCCTTTCAAATCCTTTTCAGAAACGCCTTCCCCATTTAGATAAATCATTGAATTGTTTTTCCCATATCCAAATTTTTTCACCAATGTAGATGTAAACTCTCTATGATTGGGGGTCGATCTGTGTATCTCTCCAGCCCGAATATAATGCTGGTTTCCGGAGCTTAGATTTGCAGATAAGCTTAGATAAAGTTCAAGCGGATTTCCAACCTGCTTTATGGTTGCATTCCCCCTCTTAGACCTCACGACTTCAAAAGGAGTCACATTTATTCTTCCATCTTTAGAGGTATTTTCTCTTGCCTCCGAATAGCCTTCCTGTAAAAGATTGCCTGTAAGAATCAAGCTCTTCATAGAATAAGAATGATCATGAATTAAATTAGGAATTTTTGCCTTTACATTGCCTGTGGGCCACATGTGAAGCTCTAAATCTCTATCGAGGTTTAGCAGGTAGAATCCGCCGGCATGCATCGTAAACTGTCCGTTTCGCATAGCCCTGTCAATCCATGATTTAAACTGGTCAAACATTTTTAAAAGATTACTCAATCATTTCTATCTCGATGTTTATTTCTCTTGAGATAGGAACTCTCATGATGCTGTGGAGAACTCTTTCATCCATAGGAAGGTCAATTACTCTTTTGTGGATTCTCATTTCGAAATGATCAAAAGTAGCTGTCCCATTTCCGCATGGGCTTTTCCTGGTGGTTATCTTAAGCTTCTTGGTCGGCAAAGGAATAGGCCCTCGAATAACAACTCCGGATTTGGAAGCAATATCTTTTATAGAGCCTGCTAGTTCGTTCAATTGATCTATATTTGCACTAGCCAATTTTATTCTTGCTACAGGCATGTTTTTAGATAAATCGGGGGGTATAAAAACCTAACGCTTTTTCAGAGGATCAAATAGGCCATAAAACACAAGTCTTTTTAAAACGTCAAAACATCGGAATTCCAGAAAAATAAAAAATAAAATGGACTTGCAGGCAACAATCGGATCCACATTCGTCGTCGAAGGAATTAACGTTTATACCGGAAGGAAAAACTATGCAGAGTTCGGGCCTGCAGACCCAGACACCGGGATAATCTGCGAATATGGAAAAACAAGGATCAAAGCAACCCTGGAAAATGCATTTTATTCCAAAAGAAGTATAGTGCTGAGAGATAAGAGTGATCTTGAAATAAGGCTTGTAGAGCATCCTTTTTCGGCATCTTACTCTTTAGGCCTGGATAACTTCAGAGTAAGATTATCTGACGGAGTTTTCCCTACAATGGACAATGCCTCAGAAGACTATTTCAATAAAATGAAAAGCCACCTGCAGTTCCAGGAAAAAAAGAAGAAACTCCTTACTTTCAAAGCATATGATCGATCTTCTTCTATAACATTAAACAGCCCAAGGGGGCCGGATTCATTAAGAGTAGAACCTGCAGAAGGATTCAAATTAAGCTATTTGGCAAGCTATCCTAAAGAAAAGATCCTCACTCAGACTACAGCGATAAACGTAACTCCGAAAGAATATCAGGAAAAAATAATGAATGCAAGGCCTTTAGTCAGAAACATTCCATTTGAATTCTTAAATGAGCCTTTTTTATGGCTTGGAAAGAAAGGTCTTCATGGAATAACTAACAAAAATTATCTTTTCCCTTATGGAGGTATAAATCCTGAGGGATTTGGGCCGAGATATGGAGGATTAGAGCCGGTAAGGCACAAAATACTTGACGTTTTAGGCACCCTGGCCCTCACAGGAGCGCATTTCAGAGAGACGATGTTCAGATTTAACATGACTGGCCACAGGTTCGACCTTTGGGCCTTAAAGCAGCTTATGGGCGATAATACCTTCACAGAGTATAAAGGAAAGCACAACAAAAGAAAGGGCTTAAGAATCAATGATGGTGTGATATGGTACCCAATGGTCCTGCCGCAGCAGCCAAATCAATAAATTCTAAAAACCAAATTATAACACCCGAGCCAAAATCAAAGAAGAGAGTTCTAAACCTTAATTAAGAAATGGTAATGGTTTAGAAATCAAATTTATTTAAGTAAAAATAAATTTATATCGGTTTTGCCACAAGGTCCATGCAGACTCCTGCAGCAACTGTTGCTCCAGCGTCTCTGATAGCGAATCTTGACATGTGAGGATTTACGGTCTGTTTCTCAAGAACCAAGTTTCCGATTGGTTTGATTCTTACAACTGCAACATCTCCATTCTTCAAGAAGTCTGGATTCTTCTGCATTTCCTG
>CAZIKY010000003.1:0-117166 GCA_964540065.1 Candidatus Woesearchaeota archaeon
ATGAGATATCTCCTTGGCATCTGGAGAATCTTCCATCGGATCATCTTCACCGATAACATCCATCAGATTAGAAACTCTCTTTAAATTTCTTCTGAGCCTTGTATAAACCCTATTCAGGTACATCAAAGGACTGAAAGTCATCTGCTGATAGCTTAAGATCAAAACAACTTCTCCCACAGTTATTTGGCCGTTAAGCGCCGCATAAGCCCCGTATCCAAGAACTATTGCCCTCATACCCATCTCAATGAAAGATTGAATGAACTCTTGCGTGAACCACATCCTCATCAGTTTGTATTCAAAGTTATGGAAGGCAGTCCACTTCTTCGCATAATTTTGCGTTTCATAATCCTCCTTTCCAAAGGCTTTTGCGGCCCGCACATTGCTTACCCCATCATAAAGTACAGTTCCTGCCTCCCGGTCCATTTTGTTAAGCTTTGCCTGCCCGGCAACAAGCTTCCTTGATATGACCAAAGTGACTAGGGCATAAAACGGGAGGGGCACCAAAAGGAGCAGCCCGAAAATAGGATAATAAATCAGGGTATAGCCAAGGACGAAAAGCAAAGTTATAGATGAAATGAAAAGGCTCTCTCCAAAGATCTCAGCGATGACCACAAATATGGCTGAGCCCCCGCGGTCCATCCTGTTTCCAACTTCACCGGAATCGTGTTTATCGTGCCATGCAAGAGGGAGAGAATAGAAATGCCCTAGGGCCTTGTACCTCCATTTATCCTCTACTTGCGTGGCAACATAGAAGTTTATTTTATTTGAAACAAATTTGAATGCAGCTGCCCCAAAAAGCGCCAGGCCGAATAAAACTATAGGGCGCACAATATCCCTTCCCGCGTCTCCGGCAATGATTATATCAATGATGTTCTGGAGTATTTTAGGATAGACTGCATTTAGAAGGCCGGAAATCAAAGCCATCAAAACGAAAGCCATAAACAGGAATTTATGGTCTTTCCATACAGTCTTCAAAATAAGAACGAAAGTTCTTCCAAGAGACACTTCTTTTTTAGAGGATCTAGTGAGGGTCTTCACAATGATTTTAGCAGGTTTTTGATTAAAAACCTTTACCTCGGCCAAAAAAATGACAGAAAAATTTATTAACTTCAAGCCCCATTAAGTTATATCTTCCTGCAATCCTTGCAAAGAAGGATTTTTAACCTTGAAATAAAAGACTCAGAAGAAAAATGAAAAAGTAAATCTCTTGCAGATTTACAATCCCCAAGTCGGCTTCTCTTTTCTCTTGATCTCAGCTATTTCCTGAAGAATTGAAATCTCTTCGGGATTAAGGAGGTTTTTGTTTTCCTTCAGTTTCTTGAAGGCATACTCTGAAATATCGCTGTATAAGATTTCTCCTTCAAAAAGCTGTCTCTGGAAGTTTACATTTGGAAGAGAGATCGCAACATCATCTCCCCTTTTAGCTTCCTGAACAGATTTCTTTTCATGCTGTATCGCTTTAACTCTATCAAGGGATTTTCCCTTAGCATTCATGAGCTGGGCTTCAGCTTTAAGCTTTCCCCCAACAACGCTCACTCCAAAGATTGCCGGATTGGCCTGTCTGAAAACATACCTCAAAACCTTCAGCTTGCATGGGAAAGTCAAAGATTCCATCTTTTCACGGAGAAGTTCTTTCTCTTTCTCTGCTCTCCAGGCTTCAAGGTCTTCTATAAGTTTGTAAATAATATCATTTGCAAGTATTTTGACATTCTCCTCTCCCATCAGATCTCCGCTTATGTTCACATTGAATCCAACAACAACCGCATTAAGAGGATTGTTTGTCAGATTGGCCGAAGCCGATATAGTATCATGCTTTGAAATCTCCCCTATCCCGATCTTCCCGACTTTAATTCCGGATTTCTTAAGAAGATGCATCAAAGCTTCCAAGCTTCCAAGGGAATCTGCTTTGGCGATTATTCCATCGCCGTCAGTTCTTATCGCCTCTCCGATTTCTTCCTGCATTTCTTCAGCAATTTGTTCTGCCTTCTTTGGATCGGAAGCAACTACAAAAGGCATTCCAGAAAGGACTTTTGAAGAATCTGCAAACTGCATCCTCACTGCAGCTGCAGCAGTTACTTTCTGCGCAACCTTAAATCCCTTGAGAGGCATTGCCTCAAATAAACTTCTTAGTTTTACAATCATGGGCTTGTCAAGGCTTGCGATAACAAGGGTATCTCCTGCCTTAAGAGACCCATCATAAACTATCGCTTCAACAAGATTGACATTTTTTTCTTTCTTGACTTCGAGAATAGTCCCTTTAGTCTCTTCGCCAAGCTTGAGCTTCCCCTTTAGGAATTTTTGTGAAAGTCCTGCAAGCATAACAAGCAGCTCAGAAATTCCAAAACCCTTCTTTGCAGAGCATGGAACCAAGGCGATCTGCTTTGTGAAATCGCTCACTTGATAGAAAACATCTGAATCAAAACCGAAAGTGCTTAAGCTTCCGGCAATCTTGTAAAGCTTAGTTTCAAAATCTTCCTTTGTATGAGCTGCCTGCTTCTTAATGTCTTGCATAACCTCTCCGGAAATAACTTTCCATCCGGGTATCGCATCAACTTTATTTAATGCAACTACAAAAGGAGTTTTATTCGCTTTGAGGATCTCTATGCTTTCTTCAGTCTGAGGCTTAAGCCCTTCATTTATATCTATGACCAGTATAGCCAAATCTGCGAGGGCCCCGCCCCTCTTTCTTAAATTTGTAAAGGCTGCATGCCCGGGAGTATCAATAAATAAAAATCCGGGGATCTCAAGCTTTATTCCGAGCTTTTCAAGCAATCCGCCAGTCCTCTTAAGTATTATTCCGGCAGGGCATGAAGTGGAGCTTATAGCCTGAGTAATTCCTCCAGCCTCTTTCTCTGCCACACAAGTAGACCTCACGCTATCCAAAAGGCTTGTCTTCCCATGATCTACGTGGCCAACTACACAAACTATTGGCTGCCTTATTTCAGATTCTGCCATAAAAACCCGAAGCTGAAGGCGCTTAAAAAGGTAACTAAATTAAATGAAAAATTTATAAATCCCCTCAGCCCTGGAGAACTATCACTTCTTGACCCTTTGTGAGAAAACAGCAGAAACACGGATAAAATGTAAAATGATCTTGCCAAGCATAGTATTCCCATATGACGCCTTAAAGGCATTGGCTCTTCAAAGAAGATGGGCTAACGAACTTGAAAAGAAAGTCTCAAACTTAGGCTCTCCTTTGAAAGATTATCTCCTGGAGAAAAACAAATGCGAAGCGGGGGCCAAAGGCTACATAGGGCAAGTTTTCTACAAGATTAACGGCGGGAAGGACAAGCAAACATTAGACCAAATAGGCCTGGAGTCTGCAGAGATACTTTACTTCTACAGGGTCTGCGACGATGCTGTAGATAATCGCCCGGAGATCCCCAGGGAAGAAAAAGAAGAGATCATAGAAACATTCTGGCAGGCATTCAATGGGAAAGGGAATCCCCCTAAAAGACTCGATCAGGAAGCAGGATACACTATCGCAAGGAATCTTGGGGAGAGATTCTGCGGTAAAGAAAGATTTAGGGCATCATTCGAAAGATTAATAGGCCATCTTAAGAAAAATCTTTATGTGAATACTAAGATGGAAGCATACGAGAATTCAAGGCAGGTCGGAGCCTACTGCATTAATCCGTTAAACACTCTCATACAAGTGCACGGGGAAACGCTTAAGATCTGCACTGAAGAAGCAGGGAAACATTTTGGATCCGCGGCCCAGCTCTTGGATGACATGATTGACTTGGAGACTAATGTCAGAGAAGGAATCAACACATATCCTCTCCTGAGATTGAAAGAAGAGGAGGCAGAGCTGACCAAAAAAGGACTTATTCAGACAGGAATAGACAAGGAAATGCAAAGTCTTGCTTTAAGCGAGATATCCGAGGGCATAGGCCATTTGTTGAGCGATGAAATTGGCCTTTACAAAAGAATATCGAGCGTGCTTTTCATAAGGTCTTTGATGAATTATAAATGGGGCTTATAAGAAAGCATTTTAAAGTCTATTGCCCGGTATAAATTAAAATGGGGAGAAAAAGAGTCCTTAAATTTGCAAAGTCTGCATTATTTAAGTGCCCTAATTGCGGAAAGACAAGCCGGGTAAAAATTCCTCAGGATTCATGTCTCTATTTTTATGAATGCAAAAAGTGCAAAGAGAGGATTAACACTCCTCCTGCAAAGGACTGCATAATCTGCGCTTATACTGACAAGAAATGCCCCGCGGCATTAAAAAGAGAATTTTATGCACAAAGATAATCCGTCTTCTTCACTTCTTGGGCAAAGAAACAGTTAAAAGCCCATCCTTGAAATCTACCTTTGCCTTTTTATGCTTCACTTCTGCGGGCAAAGCAAGTTTTCGATAAAAGCTCTTATAGCTTTTCTCAGATTTCATGAATCCCTTTTTCTTAATCTCGGAAGTTTTCTTTTTCTCGGCTTTAACCTCAAAATCTCTTGAAGTTATTTTGAGTTTTATGTCTTCCCGAGACATGCCAGGAAGCTTGACTTTAACAACGACCTCCTTTGGGGTCTCTTTAACATTAACCAATGGAGTCTCAAATTCAAAGGCCTTTTTCTCAAGCTGATCGAGCTCTTTCATCTCCCATTTCATCCTGTTTTTAAGATTTTGAAATTCCTTATCGAGCCAGTCTGCCATTTTATTTAAGAAAATATAGATGAAACAGATTTTTAAAATTTACCTAAGGAATTATTTCCTGTAATCTCTTGTAACCGCACTTTTTCTTCTAAGATCTCTTCTTCTTTCCCTAAGATCTCTTCTGTCATAATGATCTTCTATCTGTTCAAGGAAATAGTCGCGCACTAAATTTGAATCAGCAATTTTTTCCTTTGAAGAGGGATCACTTCCCATATTCGGCACATAGTCATCTATAGACATTTTAATAACACCTCAAAATAAATTTATTCTTCTTTTTTCTTGGTAACCCAAAGAAGCTTATTAGCATCTCTTCCCATCTTGGAGTTTTTCTTACATTTTGAGCTGCAGAAATGAGATATCCTTCCGGAGATTTCAACATAAGTTATTCCTCTGCCAGGTTTGATCTGTGTCTTGCAAAAATTGCATCTGGACATTTTCTTATTATGTGAATGCTCCTTTCATTACGCCAGTTCTTATCCTTCTGGCTTCAATTGCAGTCTCTCTTAACATAAGAACATCTTTAAGCCTTATCGGGCCCTTTACGTTTCTTCTGATAGACTTCCCCCTATCAGGGCCTTGAAGAATATGAGCTTTGACTTGTGTAACTTCTCCCCTTGTTCCGGTCCTTCCGACAATCTCCTCAACAACAGCTGGAACAGCTGTGGCTGCCGATTTCGATTCTACTTTAAGTGAAGGGCCTTGCTGAGCCTCTTTTTCATCCTTTGATTTTATTTTATCCTTGGCCATTTTATTTTCCGTGAAGCATTAACCTAAGTATCCCTTAAGCCTTGACAAACGAGGTTTATCAAGCAAATAAACTTCTGAGAAGTCTATTAAACTTTTCTCAAAAGTTTACTTCTTTGCTTTAGCAGGTTTCTTCTCTGATTTCAAACCGCCAATAGCATCTGAGCTTTCCCCGGCTTCCAAAACAGCAACAGCAGCAGTTCCTACATTTATTCCTGCAGCAACTCCGAGTTTCTTCTTGCTGTCAACAGCAACGCAAGGGATTCCTTTCTCATCGCAAAGAGCAGGCAAATGCTGAACTATCTCTTTAGGGTTTACGTCTTCTGCGTAAACTACGAACTTAGCGTTTCCTCTCTCTACAGCTTTAGTTACTTCGTTAGTTCCTTTGTCTATTTTTCCTGTCTTTCGTGCGGTTTCGATTATTTGGTAAGAATCCATTTAAACCTCCTTACACAGTCATATGGTTCAATTATCTATGATGAGGACCCTTTAAAAAGCTTTCTACAAAATTTGGGAAAAATATAAAAGTAAAAATGAGGTTTAGCCGATATGAAAATACCGTTTTGCCAGAACTGCGGAAGACTGATGCATATGAAGCATGGAAAAGCAATCTGCGAATGCGGAGAAGTCCGTGATTTTCATGAATCTGAGAAGACGTCAAAGGAAATCATGAAAAAATCCGACAAGGCCGAAGGAGTCGTAGAAGACAAGAATCCTTTCGCCACATATCCCCATATATGTAAGAAATGCGGTTATGACAAGGCCCAGCTTACAATCATCGAGCCAGGTCAGCCGGATGCAGACCAAGTGATAAGATTCAAGTGCGGAAAATGCCATCAAACAGAGCAGGCAAAGATAAATTTCACTTAAGGTTTAATTAAAAAATAAAGTTAGAAAACTATCTCCAAGTTACTTCTACATCATCTGTTCTTTCATAAGGTTTAATGTCTAGCTTATCCAAATTCTTGTGGGAAACTGCATGATCATTCATCAGCACTCCAAGCCAGCAGATCATAGCCCCATTGTCGATTAACACGGAGCGATCAGGGCAGAAAAACTTGGCTCCCCTCTCCTCGCACATTATCTTGCCCATCTCCTGGAATCGGGAGTTGCATGCAACTCCCCCACCGAAAAGAAGTTCCTTTTTATGAAGATGGGCCATTGCTCTCTCTGAAGCTTCTATAAGCATTGCAAATGCTGTCTCCTGAATTGAATAAGAAAGATCCTCTATCTTTTCCCCTTTCTTAAGTTTCTGTTCAGCATTTGTTAGCATTCCGGAAAAACTGACATCCATCCCCTTAATGCTATAAGGAAGCTCTATAAGTTTATTTTTATTTGGGGCATTCAGCGCAAGTTTCTCAAGCTTTGGACCTCCAGGAAATCCAAGTCCTGCATTTCGGGCAAAAGTATCCAGAAAGTTTCCGATGCCCAAGTCCAAAGTTTCTCCAAAAATCCTATATCTTCCTTCGGCATAAGCAATTATCTGAGTGTTTGCGCCAGAAGAATAAAGCAAGACCGGGTCCTTTGCTCCGGTAAGGAGATTTCCTATCTCAAGATGGGCGATACAATGATTGACTCCAACAAGCGGAACCTTAAGCTGCAAAGACAATTCTTTGGCGATTTTCATCCCTGCAAGCAGACAAGGCGATAGCCCTGGAGCATTTGAAACTGCGATTAGATCCACATCCTCAAGCTTTATCCCAGCCTTATCAAGAGCAGCGTTCAGGATCCGATCTTTAACTTCCCGATGATGCTTTGCGGCCTCTGCCGGAATTATTCCCCCCTTCTCGGTAATGTATGTATCTTTCTCGTTGGCAATTATCTTTTTATCCTTGATAATTCCCACACCGAAAGTATGCGCAGTGCATTCTATTCCCAAACAGATCATAATTCATTTAGCCTGTAACCATTAATAAGCTTTAGGGTTTATCGGCGACGGAATATAGTTGAGTTAAGAAGTAAAGTAAAAGAAAAAGAATTTGTAAAATAAAAATAAAAGATTTTTTAGATTAAGCTAAGAAGATAAGAATTTACTTCTTTTTCTTCTTTTTGCCGCCTCTTGCCATCTTAGCTTCGCATACGTTTCCCTTTCCGTCGACGTAGTAAAGATAACCTGGCTTTCTTTTGACAGCATTCTTAACAAGAACTGTTCCCATTATATGTTACCTCCTTTCCAAATTAATAATTGATAATGTTAACTTTATCTTGTATATAAACCTTTCTCCCGTCGACGATTTCATTAAAAAGTGATAAAGATTAGAAAAACCTAAAGAGTCTCGGCCTTTTGTCGACGGTGTTTTCATGATTTTCTTCCATCTGTTGGGAAGGGAAATCGTTTATGGTGATGTTATTTCTCGCTTTGTACATCTTGTACATTTTTTCGATATTCCGATGGTTGACAAAGTCGTGGTGCCTGAATCCTCCTCCAAAGTTCTTTGGAATATGCAAAAGTTCATGGATTATAGTTTTTATCTGATCCTCTTCCCGCATCTTGTCAAACTGCTCGCTTATGACTTCAATAACATAAAACGGCTGCGTTTTCATGCCCATCTGCATGATTTTGGGCATGCCATGACACCGGGCTATAGTCCTGCGTGCCGAACTGCCTTTGCTCCTCACACAACTCACCCTATCCAGAGGAATATGGTCCATGCCAAGAACACCGATAAGATCCTTCATCCTCTCTTCCACATCCCTCGCCTCAAAATATTTAATCATCACTAGAAAAGATTGACTCCGGTTTTAAACCTTCGTCACTACTTCGATAGGCAACTAACATTGTTAATCCTGCCCCAAATAAAGCAAGAATTTTAAACCCCTCTTATCGTATAAAGATTGAGGTGTAATATGAATGAGCAGGCTGCAAAGCCAGTCAGCAGTGAGTCCAGCAAACCTACATTCAAGAAACCATTTAAGAGGAGAGAGAAAGCCAAATACCGGTTAAGCTGCGGGGCAATAATCTTTAGATTCGACAAAGGGATTCCTTTTTATCTTCTTTTAAAGTCTGCCCAGGCAAAGTCTAATTACTGGGGATTCTTGAAAGGGGCAGTTGAGGTCGGAGAGACAGAAGAGCAGACTCTAAACAGAGAAGTCGCAGAAGAGGCGGGAATATACAATCTGAATCTAGTCCCAAGATTCAGAGAAACACAGCATTATTTCTATAGATATGAGGGCAACCTCATAAGGCAGGATGCTGTTTACTTCCTCGCAAAAACATACGACTGGAAAGTCAAAATTTCCCACGAGCACCTAGACTATAAATGGTGCACATATGAAGAGGCCCTTAACCTGATGAAGCTGCGCTCAAACAGGGAGCTTATAACCAAAGCCCATCTACACATTCAAGCCAATTTGGAGCAGATGCAGTTGTTCTGATCTGATCGGGTCTGATAAGCTAAAACCAAAAATGAAAAACAGGATTATCTTTCATATAGACCTAGATGCATTCTACACTTCAGTGGAGGAAGTTAAAGATCCTTCGCTTAAGGGAAAACCAGTAGTAGTCGGCCAGGAGCCCAAAGGCGGAAGAAGCAGGGGAGTTGTATCGACCGCTAATTATGAGGCAAGAAAATATGGAGTTAAATCCGGACAGCCGATCTCAATAGCATGGAGAAAGCTCCAGGGAAAAAACGCGGCGTTCCTTCCAGTCAATATGCACCTCTATCAAAGCGTTTCTGCAGAAATAATGCAGATGCTAGCAAGATACTCAGACAAATACGAGCAGGCGAGCGTTGATGAGATATATCTTGACGTTACAGATAAAGTAAAAACTCTTAAAGAGATCAAAGACTTTGTAAAAAAGATAAAAGACGAGCTGATGAAATCGCAAAAGCTTACTTGTTCTATTGGTGTCGGCCCGAACAAGATGGTTGCAAAAATTGCTGCAAACGAGAAAAAACCCGATGGCCTGACAGTTGTAAAACCTGGAGATGTCCAAAAGTTCTTATCTAAGATGAGTGTGAGAAAACTTCCAGGAATCGGGCCGAAAAGTGAAGAGGCATTGAATTCAATCGGTGTCAAAACTGTAAAAGATCTTGCATCAGTTTCTGTGTCTAAACTTGAAGAGTCATTCGGGAAGAAATCTGCTTCCTGGATGCATTCCGCTGCCCAAGGAATAGATGAAAGCCCCGTAGAGCAAAGCTATGAGGCTAAAAGCGTCGGAAGACAGTACACTTTCCAGAAGGATACTGACAGTGAAAAGTTAATCTTCAAAATCATGGCCGAGTTGGTTAACGATTCATTAAACAACTTAAGAGAAGAGGGATTCAAAACATATCAAGCCGTGACAATTAGAGTAAGATATCCTGATTTTGAAACACATACCTCGGCAAAAACCCTTAAAGAGCCACATAGTGATAAAGGCACCGCATTAACCCTTGCCATCGATCTCTTAAGACCTTGGCTCGAGGGGAAAAAGAAAATAAGGCTTGTCGGAATAAGTCTCTCAAAACTTAAGTGATTATCTCAATCCCATCCCGATGCTTTAGCTTGTGGTCTTTTCCAACGACCATTTTTGTTCGAGCATCAATCGCACGGATGAAATTCTTTCCAAGATCAGTGTGAAGTTGATATGCAAAGTCAAGAGCGGTGCTTCCCCCAGGAACCAAGAAGCAGTCCGGAAGGATATTTCCCTTGCTGTCTGCAAGCTTTGAACCCGCAGGGAAAACTGCAATATACTTCAGCTTGTCGAACACAAGTTTATTCAAGGCGTCCTGAACGCCGGTCGAGCCATAAACTTCCAAAATATTTTTTTTGATGAAATCCAGGCCTATCTTTTGCTTTTCCTCCAAGGCTTCCGGCTTCTTTATCTCGAAGTGATCCTCTCCAGAAACATAGCTTATTACTTCCTTCTTGTTCAGGGTCCTAAGAAGAGATTCAGCTTCTGCTGAGCAGGGAATTATCAAATATTCTGGGAAAGCTTCTCTTAGCTTTTTCAGATTACTTGCTGCTTTCGGAGTGTCGCATTTATTGGCGGCAATTGCCATTGGCTTGCTTATCCTCCTCAAGATTTTTACAAAATTAAGCAGATCATTGCTTGTCCAGTCCACAGCTTTATCTACATTCAAACCAGACTTGGATATTGCAGCCTTTACTTGCTCAGAATTTATCTTAAGCCCAGAAAATTGCTTTACTATGGCATCTGCAAGCGGAAGCTTATCAGACTGGGCCTTCCTAATAAATCCTTTCCAGACTTTTTCCATCATCCCAAGCATCCAAAGATCCAGCTCGTTCTCGAGCCAGACTATATCTTTTGCAACATCATAATCCTCAACAGGCTCCCCTTTTTCGTTTGTCCTTCCAGAGAGATCAACAATCTGGATGAAGGCGTCTGCCTGCCTCAGATCATCAAGGAACTGATTCCCAAGGCCTTTCCCTTCATGAGCTCCAGGCACAAGCCCTGCAACATCAAGAAGCTCGACCGGAACGAACCGAACATGGTTTATGCAGAATCCAGTCCGAGGGTTGCATTGCACCTTGAATTCTTTATCGATGCAGTCTACTTTAACATACCCTACACCATGGTTGGGCTTTATGGTTGTAAAAGGATAAGCTGCAGTAGCGACCTCGGCGAGAGTCGCAGCTTTGAAGAACGTTGATTTCCCAGATGAGGGCTTGCCGACCAATCCGATTAACATACTTTTGCTAAAATAAATCAGTATTAAAGCCTATCGAAACCGAAAATTAAACTAAACCCTCAACTTTTTAAATCATCAAACTCTCCTAAATTCGGATGGGCCTGTAGCTCAGCCTGGTTAGAGCACTGGTCTTATATGACACTGATTCGTTAGGATTAGTCTTCCCTTAGGAAGTCCGGATTCATTCCGGATCTAAGAGAGCCAGTGGTCCGCAGTTCAAATCTGCGCAGGCCCATTTCAAAATTTCAGAAAAAGTCAGGTAAAAAAGAGTCAAGATGAATATGAAATCTAAATTACAACAGTTGGATGTTTCCTCATTTAACAAATATGAGAAGAAGTTCTTTGAAGTTATCAGGAGTATAAGCAAGAAGGACAAGATTGCGATATTTCATGACGTTGATGGAGACGGAATAAGCGCTGCGGCAATAACTACTATTGCCCTTAAAAGGCTAGGATTCAAAGTATTCCTGAACATAGGTGTTGGAAGGGAAGAGATTGTTCCTTCAGAAAACACCATAAGAGAATTAAAGAACAATAAGATTGATCTGCTTATAACTCTCGACAAACCAACAGATAAAAGCCCGGAGGTTATAAAAGAGATTGCAAAATTCTCAAAGGTTTTGGTTATAGACCACCACAGCAAAGAAAGCATTTTGGATCTAGATGAGAATAGAGTCTTGATCTTTAAACCACAATTCTTCTCAAATCATCCTCCCGAGTATTATGCCACAGCTAAGATAGCTTTTGATTACTTCTCGAAAATTGTTGACCTTAAGGATGTTGACTGGATAGCCTGCGCTGGAACCATGTCTGACGCAGGAGAAAACTACTGGAAGGATTTTGTAAGATTTATCCAAGAAAAGTACAGTTTCTTCGGGGAGAACCCTTGGAAGACGGATCTCCCAAAAATAATAAGCTATATCGATCAGCCTGAATGCTATAAAACAGGATACTATAAGAAATCTTTGAATGCTTTGATCAAGGCAAAGGGCCCCAATGATTTCCTAAAATCTGATCTCAAGAAATATTACGAGGCTGTAAGCGGAGAAATAAAGGAGCTTGCAGAAGAATCCAAAACCAAGGCAAAAGTTACGGAGGACTTAGTTTTCTATATAATCAAACCAAAATACAAAATAAAATCAATTCTTTCAACGATCTTGAGCATATACTATTATCCCGACAAGACCGTAGTCTTGCTTATAGATGACGGAACAGACACTTTGCCGATAAGTTTCCGAAGGAATGACATGAAGAAGGACATGGTTCGGCTTGCAAAAGAAAGCCTCAAAGGATTAATCGACAGAGTTCCCGGAGGCCATTTCCCTGCCGCCGGAGGATTCGTCTGGAGAAGCAAGCTGGAAGAATTCAAAAAAAGAGTCATTGAAGTTAACAGCAAACTCTAAAATAGGGCCTCAGAAAAGCTTATAAAACAACTTTCTCTAAATCAATCGTGCCCCCATAATACAGTGGCCCAGTATGCGGGACTTTCAATCCCGTCACCCGGGTTCGAATCCCGGTGGGGGCGTTCTATTCTTTATCAAAAACCATAAGGCTATAAACTGGGGAAATGAGATATTCCTGGAGCCATGCGGACATGTACTATAACTTACGTATGGCTCCGACTCCAAACAATAAATTAATTTAGGAGGATTCTACTTTCCATGCCTCATGGCTTCAGTCATGAAGGAATATTTATGGTCATGATAAGCATAAAGGATCTCATAACTGTGAATGTAATCGCCAAATGAATCCTTGATATTGTTCACAAAGTTGTGGATCTCTTCCTGGTGCTCTGTCAGAACATAAACAAGATAATCCCATGTTCCAAAAAGCCTTGTTGCCCATAAAATGGAATTTTGCTTTTTCAGAAAATCATCAAACTTATGGGCATCTTCACGGCCCTTGCTCGTCGTCTTGATTAAAACTGCCTGAAGCTTCAAATTCAGAGTATAGAAGTTTATAACTGGCCTGAACTCAGCAATATAACCCCCCAAGATAAGCTTCTTTATCCTGTATGAAACCGCATCTTTAGTTAAGCCCACTTTCTTACCCATGTCTAAGAGAGAAGAATCTGCATTTTGAGATAGTTGATATAATATCTCCAAATCCTTTGAATCTGCCTTGTAATCCTTTTTCTCCATCCCGAAAAACCTGGAAAAAGAAGGGTCATTCTTTACATTTCTAATTGCAGGAGCCTTTCCTATCAGATTGGGAGGCAGAACATTGGCCTTTACGGTGTCAAGGATTATACAGGGAGAATAATCAATGACATTAAGATCCTTCACTAAATCTTTGAACTCTTTGTTTGCAATATGCGGAGATTTAGCCATTATAGAAACTTCAAAGGTCCATTTTCCGCTGTAAGTTATCAGAGTATTCACATAAGGGCTTTTCATGGATCTCTCAATAAGCTCCTTTTCAGATTGTCTATCCTGGAGGTTGAGGAAGAAATGATAGGAAGCATATCCAAGTTTAGAGATATTAACCATAGTCCTTGATCCAACAAGAAGTTTTTCCCTTTCCATCACTTTTATCCTATATTCTACAGATTGCCTTGAAAGAAGTACAAGCTTGGCTATCTTTGACAAAGGGATTCTTACGTTCTTACACAGGATAGCAAGAATTTTCTTGTCATTTTTGTGCAAAAATGTGGACTTTTTTCCACTTTCTTCTATATCTAAAACTCTCATTTAGTAAATTAGCTAAATATATTTAAATATTTTTGCCTTTTAACTAAGAAATCTTTCCGGCATTTTATATATCCTGTATGCCTAGTAGTTACTAGGAGGAAAAATAAAATGAAAACAGAAAACAGTTTGGAATTGAAAGTAAACGGCAGTGAGCTGCCGCTTAGATTCAGATCTACAATGGAAGTGATCGGCCCGAATTGCGCTAGGGAATTATCCACGGGCAATCTCTACACATTTGATGGAGAAAAGTTTTCTCCTATCCCAAAGATGGAGAAAACAGGATATGCGTCCTATGCATGGAGGATAGAATGAAAATTGGAATTTCAGGATGCAGGGGCTCATTGCCTTCATCTTCTGGAGTGCAGCTTGATGGAAACGAGTTTCACACAGAGCTTTATGGCGGAAACACTACCTGCTACTATTTGGAAAGCCTTACAGGAAAGAAAATGGTAGTCGATGCAGGAACAGGCATAGCTCCGCTCGGAAGACAGTTTATGGCAAAAGAATTTGGAAAAGGAAAGGGAGAAGTAAGTTTGTATATAACCCATACTCATTGGGATCATATACAGGGATTTCCTTTCTTCGTCCCGGCTTACGTAGAAGGAAATAAGGTAAAAATCTACGGAGAAGCGAAAGTCAGTTCAGAGCTGGCTAAAGCAGTAAAAGATACAGATCCGAGCCAAGTCCAAAAGGTATTCCAGATAAATGGTGTCGGAATAAAAGATGTTTTTGCAGACCAGCAAAAATTCAGAAACTTTCCTGCACCTTTGGAATATATGAAGGGCCTTGGAGATTTCTATGACTTCATCCCAGGAGCAGTTCTAGAAGATAAGGAAGGATTAAGGATAGAAACAAGAAGCGTAAACCATCCCGGAGGATGTGTCTCTTACAAATTTACGGAAAACCACATCGTTCCAAAAAGAAGCGTGATAATCCAGACAGACTTCGAACCAGATGGGGGAAGTCATGACGAAGAAGTGGTCGATTGGTGGAAGGGAGCAGACTTAGTTATTTGCGATGCGCAGTATGAAACCGGATCTAAGCAAAACCCTTTCATGAAAGGATGGGGCCACTCTGACCCATTCTTGAATGTGGAATTCGCCAGAAGGGCAGGCGTTAAAAGGCTTGTAATGACACACTATGATCCCAAATCGGATGATAAATACCTGTCAAATCTGGAAGAAAGAGTAAAGAAACTTACTGAAGGCAAGATTGAAGTGGAATTTGCCAAGGAAGGAAGAATCTTTTACCTTTAACGAAGATTTTAGGCGCTTCCCGTGCATAATTCCCCTCCATCTACCTGTAAAAGGGCTCCATTAATGTAGCTCGCTTCATCAGAGGCCAAAAAGGCAGCTGTGGCGGCTATTTCTTCTGGTTTTCCTATGCGGCCCATAGGATTGCTCTTGCCATATTCTTCCCTAGCTTCTTTTCTGGACCCTACTGTGCTGCTAAGCATGTTTGTGTCTATTGGACCAGGCATTATGGCATTGACCCTTACCCCTAAAGGAGCATTTTCCTGTGCAAGAATTTTTGTGAGCATGTTTATTCCAGCCTTAGAGATACAATATGCAGCTGCATCTTTAGCAGGAACCACACTTATAATTGAAGAAATATTGATGATATTCCCTTTGCTCTTTTTGATAAGTGGAACAGCATGTTTGGACATTAAATAGGCCCCGCGAAGGTTAACATTTATCGTTTTGTCAAATTTCTCTGTTGATCCGCCGATAGGTTCCATGAACAGAATACCTGCGTTATTAACCAAGATATCAAGCTTCTTTATCTTTCCAATGGCTTTCTTAATTTCCTCTTCTTTAGAAACATCGACTTTATGAAATTCGACTTTGTAATCCGGTTTATTTCTTCCAAAAACAATTACCTGGGCGCCTTCTTTGATGAACCTCTGAGCTATTGCTCTCCCAATACCGCTAGAAGCTCCAGTGATTAAAGCCACCTTATTTTTTAATAGCATAACATACTCAAGCAATCTTAGCTTATAAATTAATTGCTGCTAATCATTCTCAGTCTTGTACTTGGCTAAACGCGAGAGGGGAACATATGCGGAGCATAATGGATCCGGGGTTCTGCATTCACTGCAGACGTAAGCGGCTGATCCTTCTTTCAGATTAATCGCCATTTCTTTCCCCGTAGTGCTCTCATCTTTCTTAAGAAAATATTGCCAAATACACCGATCATCTGTCCCTAGAACTTTCTCATCAATGCCTGCCATTTTAATTAGGATCTGTTCTGGAAGAAATGATAAAACCAATACAATTTAGATTAGCTTCACAAGTTTATATTATTTTGCATGAAATTAAATTCTCCTGTGAAAAATCTTTAAAGGACATTTCACAGTTTAAATCATGGAAAAAAGACTAGAATCAGTTCTGAAAAGGATTGAGAAATTTGATGAAGAAGTCCCAACTGCCAGAATCTCAAGATCTAATGGGGAATTCCTTAGGTTCTTGGTCTTAGCGACAAAGTCAAAGAAAGTCCTTGAACTCGGATCTTCAGTAGGCTATTCAACAATATGGCTTGCAAGTGCCTTGAAAGAGACAAAAGGGCACATTTACACTGTAGAAACTTCTCAAGATCGTGCTGAACTCGCAAAAATAAATTTTCAGGATTCTGGGCTGGGTAAAAACATTATTTTAATTGAGAAAGATGCCTTAGAAGTCATGTCAAGCTGGAAAAACGGGAAGCTGGACATTGTTTTTATAGATGCGATGAAGCGGGATTACCTGAAGTATTACCTCGCAGCCATGCCTTTGCTTAAGAAAGGCGGAATTATAATTGCAGATGATGTGATTAAACTAAAAGATAAAATGAAGGATTTTCTGAGTTATGTCAATAACGACAAATCAGTTTATGCTTTAACTCTCGACTTAGATGATGGAATAATGCTTATATACAAGAAATAATCAGATTTTTAAACAAGCCGTAAATTCTATAGCCATGGATTACAAGACAATAACCTTCTACCGATACGTCAAACTCGATCGCCCGGAAGAGCTTAGAGGGTATTTCAGGGGATTATGCGAATCCCTTGATTTGCTTGGGAGAATACTTGTGAGCAAAGAAGGAATTAATGCCGGAGTTTCCGGCCCAAAGGCAGGAATCGAGAGATTCAAGCAAGTCATAGATAAAAAAAGAGAATTCACTAAAATGACTTACAGGGAACAGGAAGTCCCGCAAAATTCATATCACAAGCTTGTTGTAAGAGTAAGGGATGAAATTGTAGCCCTTGGAAAAGAAATTGATCTTTCCAAGAAAGGCCAGCATTTATCCCCAAAAAGATTCAAGAGATGGCTTGACCGCAAGGAAGATGTGATAATTTTAGATGCAAGGAATGATTACGAGGCTAAAATCGGAAAGTTTGAAGGGGCAGTTGTTCTTCCGATTAAAACTTTCAAAGAGTTTCCTAGAGAAGCTGAAAAAGCTTTGAAAGGCAAGGAAGACAAGAAAATTGTAATGTACTGCACTGGGGGGATAAGATGTGAGAAATCTTCTGCATACTTAAGACAGAAAGGATTCAAAAAGGTTCTTCAGCTTGAAGGAGGGATAATAAACTATGCAAATCAATTCCCAAACGACCATTACAAAGGAAAATGCTTCGTCTTTGATGATAGGCTAAGCGGAGAAGTAAACTCCAGCAGGATTTTGAGCAAGTGTGAGATCTGCGAAGCCGATTCTGATGCCTACATCAACTGTCATAACTTGGAATGTGACCGGCTCATAGTTTCATGCCCCGACTGCCAGGACAAAATGAATAAGACTTGCTCTGAAAAATGCAGGAACGCTCCAAGGCAAAGGCCTCTGCTCTTGATTTCTAATTGACTCACCAGAGGAATTAAAAATCTCCCTGCACATAAGATCACATGCCCAATATAGTGATACACCTCGCCGCAGACATAATCCTCGCAGTTTTAATTCTGCAGTTTTTAGAAAAAACAAAAAGTGAAAAGAGATTTCTTGCAGTCACAGGGATTTTATTTGCGTCAAACCTCATAGATTTAGACCATTTAATCGCAAACCCTATTTATGACGCGGCAAGATGCAGCATAAACTTCCACCCCTTGCATTCCTTTTTTATGTTCCCGATATATCTTGCAGGGCTTTATTTCCCCAAGACAAGAATCCTGAGCCTAGGAATAATCCTTCATCTAACATTGGATGCCATTAACTGTCTGATTATTGGAAAGGCAATTTTCTAAGCATTTTTAAACTCCTTAGCCTTTTATCCTAAATGTCAAAGAGGCTGATTTTAATAGCAGTTATCTTAGCCTTTTCTTTAGCACTTCTAAACCCCGTCAGCGCAGAAGACAAGAACGTCTATACGACTCTGACATTAGACATAAAAGAAGACCTAACATTTGATTTTAGCTACTCTGTAGACTTCGACTCCGATGATTGGTTTAACATAAAAAGAACCTTTTTCATAAACAAAGAATATTCCAACGTTCGGATATACGACAGCGAACGCCGGCTCAAAATAGTAGATCAATATGAAGATGAGAGGAACAATAATTATGTTCATACGATAGATTATGGGAAGAGTGAGGGACGTAAGAGGTTATACATCAATGCCACCGGAAAGTTATATGACAAGGGCACTGGGATATACCACTGGGATGCAGGGTTTTATTCCGGCGCAGGATTGATACTGAATTCTTTAGAAAAAAGAAAAGTCATATTGAGGTATCCAAGATCGATGAAATTTATATCTGCTTCAGGAGATGGATTAGAGAGTGTAAGGGAGGGGCTGGGATTCACCGAATTAAATTACGGGCCGGAAGTTTCAGGATTAATATTCACACTATCAGATAAAGAGGTTTATGACAGCCTTCTAAGGTTAGAAAGTGGGAAGAATGTGTTTTTTGTCCAAAATGACTCCTTGTTGGAGCAATTAGCCCTAGAATCAATAGATGGCTTGAAGTTCATAATGGATTTCCCAAGGGAAGGAAAGGTTTATGTCCTTTTTGATGAGCGCGACAATGAAATAGCAGAATACGAAAGAAACAGGGTTGTTTTTGTCAACAAATCCTATCTCGAGAGCAGGCCGCGGGACAAGGTTATTTCAACAGTCCTCCATGAGCTGACACATTATGCGGTTGTAGAAAAATGGGCAAAGTACTATCCCGAATGGCTTGATGAAGGCGTGGCAGTTTATACGGAAATAAAATTCTTAGATGAAGCATATTACAAAGCTAATCGATCTTTCGAGGATTACTATTGGGACGATAAAAAGATAGAAAAGGAGATACTTTATGAGTGGTATGGAAAAGGAGAGTACTTGGAAGAGCTTGACCCTTCAGAATTCGAGTTCAAGTACGACTATTACGGCTTCCTGATAAACTATTTTGCAAAGACTTATGGAGAAGACAGGCTGAGATATGCCCTTTCTGAAATCCAAAGAAGGATCGATAAATCTTTTATAGACCCAGATCTGAAATATGATCCTGAAGCTACGACTGAAGAGGTTTTCGTAGAATTGACTGGAAGCAAAGAAAACTTATTCTTCCCCAAGAGAAGCCTTTTCTTAAATGATAAAGAGGCCTTCGATAGGGAATTCCGCGAGTTTTATGTTATCCCCGAAGAGATAGATGTAATAAGAAGTGAAGATTCCACTTGGGGACAAAGGATGCTGGAAAGAATAATCGGCGTTGCATTTTTAGCAGGATTAATTTGGCTCCTTGTTAAATTAGTCAAATGGTTAAAAAGAAAGGTCAAAAGGCTAAAAGCCAAATAGCAGGATTTATAAACCATCAAAATAGACCCTAGTTGTACACGATAAAAAGAATAGGAAAAAACTATTGCTTATTCTTTTGATTGGGGTTCCCCAATTTGTATATAAAATAGTATTAGCACAAGAATGGAATTTAATGAAATGAAGTTAAGCGAAGAGCTATTAGCTTCGCTCAAAAAGCACGGAATTTTAAGTCCGACAAAGATTCAGGAGTCTTCAATCCCTATAATCATGGAAGGGAGAGACATGCAGGCTCAGTCTGAAACCGGCTCTGGAAAGACTCTTGCATTTGGAATACCTATTATGGAAAAGGCTGCAAAAGGCGGAGGCCTTCAAGCGCTTATTATTTCTCCAACAAGAGAGCTTGCAAAGCAGATCGCAAATGAGTTCCACAAATTCGGGCAGAACAGACTGCATGTTACGACAGTATATGGTGGAATCTCGATAGAGCCGCAAATAAAAGATGTCAGGAGATGTGAAGTAGTTGTTGGAACTCCTGGAAGAATCTTGGATTTATTGAGCAGGGACAGCCTCGACTTATCAAAGCTAAAATGGCTCGTTCTGGATGAAGCAGACAGAATGTTAGATATGGGTTTCATAGAAGATGTTGAAAAGATAATCTCTCAAACTCCTAAAAACAGGCAGACACTCCTTTTCTCAGCTACACTTGCAAGAGAGATACTTGACTTGAGCAGGAGATACTTAAAAGATCCTGTAGCAATTGATGTTGAATTGAAAAATACAGACTACCTTCTCAAGCAATTTTATTATGCTGGAAGCAAAGAAGACAAACTTTCAGTCCTAGTCCACATGTTGAATCAAGGGCCAAGAAAACTTACAATAGTTTTCGTAAGGACAAAAAGAACAGCAGACTGGCTCTCTGGAATACTGAGAAGGCAGAATGTTAATTCAGTAGCCCTTCATGGAGACATGTCTCAAAATCAGAGAGAAAGAGCAGTAAGAGATTTCCAAGAAGGAAAATTTGATGTATTAATTGCAACAGATGTTGCGGCAAGGGGATTGCACATCAACCACGTTTCTCATGTTTACAACTTTGACCTTCCAAACAGCCTTGAAGCATATACCCACAGAATAGGTAGAACAGCAAGGCTTGACAAGGAAGGAAGTGCGATAACACTTCTGGCAGATGGAGATGACCCTAATGTCTGGGACAAAATAATGAGATTCTATGATGACAAGATACAGAAGCTTGATCTTGGAGAAGTTCCTAGGTTAAAGCTCGCCCCAAGAAGGCATTACGGGCAAGAAGGAGGCCGTGAAGGAAGGTTCAGACCCTCATTTAGGCATGGCGGAGGATATCAGGGAAGAAGCAGATATCATGGCGGAGGACAAGGCCATAGAAGTCGTGAAGATGGGGAAAAAAGAGAAGGCTTTAGCAGAGGTGGAGGCTTCAGAAAAAAGAGATTTGGAAGCAAACCTTTTCATTCAAGAAGAGATGGTGGAAGAAGAGATGAAAGAAGGCACGGCCATGGAAAAAGACCTGAAAGAAAGCACGAGCACAGAGAGAAAAATTATAATTTTGCTCTCAGAGAATAAATAAGATTTATTTCTTCTTAAAATATTTAGTATAACTTTAATATCCGGCAAGAATCCCTGCCGCACCAGCTATAACTCTTATCTCTTCTTTTTCACTTTCTTCATCACAAGGAAATAATAAGCTGCTCCAGCAGCTGCAACAACCAGAATAACTGCGATTAATGGCCAAAGGAGGCTGATTTTTTCAGGAGCGGGCTGCTCCTGCACATCTACAATAACAGGTATCTCTGCGATCTTCTGTCCGTTCTGCTTTATCTCCAACTTTACTTCTTTTTCTCCGGGTTCCGCATCTTCCTTAACATAAACTTGGGGAACTAAAACTTCTTTTCCTGTTTCTAGATCGGCAACAGTTTTAACTTCCACTCGGCCCCAATCAGTATTTCCCCCAATAACTTCTGCGCTGAATCCTTCTTGAGGTTTTCCAGTAGTGACTGTTCTTTTAAAAGTTGAAGCGTCAATCATTGGCATAATAGAATATGTTCCGGTATGAACTCCAATACCCTCAAAGACTGCCTGCTCTCCTCCCCCGCTAACAATGTAAACTTTGTTATCGCTTAATTTTTGTATGCTGAATTCTTCCGGAGCTTCTTCAAAGAATTGTGCATTATAGTATCCATTTCCACTCACAACTGGGGCTTCAAATGCGGGTTTCTCCCCCTCGGCCCTTCCAAAAAGAGGCCTAAAAGCTCTTTTCTTCGCAAGAATTGCTTCAGCTTCTTCCTGCGGGATAGCCTTTTCAGCAGCTTCCGCAGCGGCAATCTTTTCTTGAGGAATAAGAAGTGCAGGTTTGTTGCTTATACCTAGCTGAGTAGCCACTTTTTCAAATGTGGCTCCTTCAGATTTTAATGAGATGCTTTTGAATTCAGAGATTTTCAACGTAGATTCTTTCACGTTTTGCTTGGCATTCAATTCCATCAAAACCTTATAGGCTTCATTGAATTCATTTACAGCAGATTTATATTCTTCATCAATCAAACCCCAGCTTTCAGCTAGTTTTAAGTTAGTGTTCACTTGTTCCAAGCATCTTGCATTCTTTGAGCAGAATGCAGGGTTGCAAACATTAATGCTTGGATTTCCCCTACAGATGCGTTTAGCTGCGATATCTGATTTTAATATACTTTCAAAGAGTGAGGAAATTTTTTCCTCTGCTTCTTTCTTAAATAATTGCTCCTGAGCACTTAAAGCGGTTTTGGGAGTTTCTTCTGATGTTGAAACAGTAGTAGTTGTAGAACCAATAGAACACTGGCCCTTGCCGGCATCTGTTCTCCTTCCGTTTATGGTTGTGCTTCCGCTGCATCTATATTTTTCTCCGCTTTCGTCTTCAAAATCCCCTTCATAATCCCAATCATAAGTTGAAGTGAAGGAGGAGCAATCAGCGGTGAAAATTATTTTGGCTCCCGGGATGGTGGTGTATCCGCCTTCATCCCTGAAGGGTCCGACTCTTCCTATAGAAAGAGTGTTTCCGCTAAGCATGCCCTGGGTAGATTGTTTATGAACGGTCGCTCTTGCACTTACTCCATTCTCTATTCTGATAGAAACGGTTTCAGTATACTTATCCACCTCGTCTTCCCCGCAAGCCCTCAGATCATCTGCAACGCTTACAGACCAAGTTGTTGTCCCAGTAGAACTTCCCCATATAGACTGGGCAGAGACAAAAGGAAACGAGAAAAATACTAAGAAAATTAAAGTAAAAGTCAAAAATTTAATCTTAAAAGACAATTTATCCTCCCTCATTTTTTCTTTTTCATGAAAAAGAAGTAATATCCTGCTCCAGCTGCAAGGACTGCCACCAATAAGACCCAGATCAAAGCAGAGGCTCCTTTTTCCCCAGAAACGACTGCAAAATAACCTGTAACTTTGTCCGTGTAAGCGACAAATTCGCATTCTGAGCTTTCACAGCTTACAAGCTGAGTTGGAACAGAAACCCAAGTATTTGAAGTTTCATCATATCTGAAAAGTTTTGTGTTCTCCGAATTATCTACTGCATAACCGGTTAAACCAAAACCCGTAATCTCGAGAGGCTTATCCGTAAAGCTGAAGAACCCTTCGGCATCTTTAACCTCTGCTGCCCTTACACCAGGAGGAGGAACAATCTTTAATGAAAATGCGTTTTTTGGCAGGCCCTGGGACTCAAGAAGAGAATAATCCGGGATTCCAAGTGCTTCACCTGCTCCGCTCAGCTCATCTTTCAAAGCCGAGGGATCAAAAACTGCTCCTTCAAGATATTTATTGCTAATTGGAACTCCGGGCACGACAGTTATGTCTTTCAAAGGCAAATCTCCCTGGAAGTTTACCTTACTTGGAGTTCCGGCAGGACCATCTTTCAGACGAGCTTCTCTATTTGTCCAAATCTCGTTGAACCTTTCTCTTGTGAGTTCTGGAGCCAACTGTTTTGCATTAGCAAAAATTTCATCTAATTTGGCAGGGTTTGGGCTCGCTGTAACTTCGGTTAAAGCTTTTGAAGAGAGTCTTTGTCTAAGATTTTGCGCTCGATTATCCTGCAAAGCCAGTTGATTGTATGCTTCAGCCAACAATTCTTCCCGAGTCAAAGGCTTTCTAACATCTGCCTCTTCAACCTCTTCAGGCTCCCCAATTTCTACGGGTTTGGTTCCTTGTTCCTTTTTAAAATCGTCGTAGGCAAAACTCTGTATTGTCGGACTCCTTTCGAAGTAGCTTGTGGCTTCATCTAAGTCTTTGCATATTCCCGTATAATCCCCGTGCTGCTGGAAGCATTCTTCAAAATGCTCGTCCCATAATGCCTTAAGTCTCTGATCAACTGGAGCCGCAGCCCAATAACAATCACCGGTTCCATCAGTTTCTCTAAGACAGTTTAATATAAGGTCATAAGCCTCTTGAATATCATCTGCAAATTGTCCTCCTTCCCAAGCATGCTGGGCAGAAACAAGATTAATAGAAACAGACAAAATAGCAATTAGAATTAAAGATAAACCAAGCCGACTAAAATTTAACCTCAATCTATCACCTTATTTTAAACAATTATAACTAATCAATTAGTATTAAAACTAGTATTTAAGCTCTTCGCTCTCTTCTCTTGCGCTTCTCTTTTCTAAGTCGCTTTCGCTGCCACTTCCAGCGCATTGCCCATCGCTTCTTCCATCTTCGCGAACCGCGTTTCATGAAATAGTGTAAAAGTAGCCATATTTAAAGCTTCTTATTTGCCCCATTTGAGGCAGGGCAAAGTTTATAAGATTATTTCTATCGGTTAGACTATGAGGAAGCTTACAAAATACGAAAAAGTCTTCACAAACATAACTAAGAAATATGTAAGACTTTATCCCGAACATTCCTTTAAATTCTACTTCGATGATATCGAGTATCCGGTAATCGGAAAGAGCAAGAATGTGGTTTCTGTTAAATTCAAGAAATCTCCTTACCTTTTCAGAAGGATATTCCGGGAAGGCTCGCTTGGCCTCGGAGAAAGCTATTGCGAAGGCCTTATCGACGTCGCAGATAAAGACTACAAATGGCTTCTTTACATCTTTGTCAGAGCCGCAAATGATGGAAAGCTCATATGGAAGCTCAGCTGGATGGACTTATTCAGGGTCATGAAGGCAAGGACTGCTGGAAGATTCTTCGCAAGAGAAAGCCAGCATGCAAACATCAACGCCCATTACAGCCTTAGCGATTGGTTTGACAATGACGACTACTCAAACCAGTTTTACATGTACTGGCTTGACCATGAAACTTACCAATATTCCTGTGCAAAATGGGATCCTGAAACCAAAGGCCTTGTTGAATCCGAATTAAATAAGTTCGATTATTACTGCAAACGCCTTGGAATAGACAAAAATTCAAAAGGCAAAACGCTTTTGGACCTTGGATGCGGATGGGGAGGATTCTCTTATTATGTTGCAGAGAAATACGGCCTCAAAGTTACTGCAATGACACTTTCAACAGCCCAAACAAAATTCATCAAGGATCAGATAAAGAAAAGAAAGCTTCAGAATAAAATAACCATTCTAAACGAAAATGCCCATAACATGAAAGGGAAGTATGATTACATCGCTTCAATCGGATTGCTTGAGCATATAGATGATTATGATGACCTATACAAGAAAGCTTCAAGAGCCTTAAATCCTGGGGGGACAGCATTATTCCATGCAATGTTTAATAAAAATCCATTCTACAAACCGGATCCTTTCCTTTTGAAATACATTTTCCCTGGAGGAGGAACTCCCAACTTCAAGTCAAATGTAAGGGTCTTCAAAAAATACTTCAAATACGTAGATCCCAAAAGCCTTCCTCCGCTTTCATATCCAAAAACCCTAGATTGCTGGTACGATCTTTTCTGCAAAAATGAATCTAAGATCAAAAAATTGTTGAAAGAAAAAGGCAAGGTCAAAAATGTAGATTATGCAACCAGAATCTTCAAGCATTACCTAATGCTTGCTTCAACAGGTTTGGCCGTAAAGGGATATGTTTACAATATTCTTGCTAAAAACTAATAAGTCGGGTCAAAATTTATTTTCATGGCTACAATAACACTTAAAGAGCATAATCTGAAGAAAGCCCTTCTTCAGAAAGAACTGCAAAAACAAGCAGGCAATCAAAGCTTAGGGCTCAATAAAAAGACTTCTAATCTTTTCCGGGACAGAAAAGAACCAAAAAAGAAAAAGCTGAATGTCGGGCATTTTAACAGGGTAATAAATATAGATCCTAAAAACCGAATTGTAGAAACTGAGGGGATGATAACCTACGATGATTTGGTCAAAGAAACCCTTAAGAAAGGTTTCATGCCTGCAGTCGTCCCTCAACTGAAGACCATAACTATCGGCGGAGCCATTTCAGGCCTCGGAATAGAATCTTCTTCATTCAGAGAAGGCCTCGTGCATGAAGCCGTAGAAGAGATAGAGGTCCTCTTAAGCGATGGAACCACAGTTGTATGCACCCCAAAGAACAAAAACAAAGACCTGTTCTTGGGCCTTCCGAATTCATATGGCACTTTAGGATATGTCTTGAGGCTCAAATCAAAAATAATCCCTGTAAAGAGATTTGTTGAGCTAAACCATCTGAAGTACAGTGATCCGGAGATTTATTTCAAAGACTTTAAAAGATTCTGCGATGAAAAAAAGCACGATTTTGTTGATGGAGTTATATTCAGCGAAAATGAAATGTACATTACACTGGCAGATTTTATTGACAAAGCGCCTTACAAAAGCGACTACAAGCATATGGGCATATATTACAAATCAATAAGAAAAAGGAAAAAAGATTATCTCACAGTCTCTGATTATATCTGGAGATGGGATCCGGATTGGTTCTGGGGATCAAAAAAATTCGGAATGCAGAACCCTGTTTTGAGGGCAGTTTTCGGAAAACTTATGCTCAGCTCATACTCTTACTGGAAAATTATCTCCCTTGCCAAGAAATTTGATCTCGACAAATCAAAAAACAAAGAATCTGTAGTCCAAGATGTCGGAATTCCGATAGAAAAATGCTCCGAATTCTTAAGGTTCTTCACTAAAAACATCGGGATACTCCCGATTTGGGCGTGCCCATTCAAATCTCCGACTAAAGCCAGATTCACACTGGTGAATACAGACCATTCAAAGCTTTACATCGACTTCGGATTCTGGGACAGTGTAAAAACTAATAGGGAAGAGGGCTTTTACAACCGTCTTGTTGAAAAGAAAGTGTGGGAAATGAAGGGCTTGAAATCTCTTTATTCCACTTCGTATTATACTGAAGAGGAATTCTGGAGGATCCATAACAAAAAAAGATATAATTCTTTGAAGAGAAGGTATGATCCCAATAATAGGCTTAGAAACCTATATGAAAAATGTGTTAAAATGAAATAGATTTTATATTTCCTCTAAACATGCCCTGAGCAAACCAACAAAGCTTATAAACTTCTCAAGAATTTTTGAATCATGAGCGAGTTGTGGACTGAAAAATACAGGCCGAAGGAGTTTTCTGAGCTTTTCGGCCAGGAGGCGATAGTTTCCAGGGTAGAAGCTTTCGTAAAACAGAAGAATATGCCTCATTTAATGTTCACGGGCCCGGCAGGCACTGGAAAAAGCACTTTGAGCCTAATAACGGTAAAAAAGCTCTACGGAGACAGCTGGAGATCAAACTACCTCGAGCTTAACGCTTCAGATGAAAGAGGAATTGATGTAGTCAGGGAAAAAATAAAGGGTTTTGCAAGGACAAGGTCTCTTGACGGATCTTTCAAGATTATTTTTCTTGACGAAGCCGATGCTTTGACCAAAGAGGCGCAGCAGGCCTTGAGAAGGACAATGGAAATGTTCACTCAAACCTGCAGATTTATCCTTTCGTGCAATTATTCTTCAAAAATAATCGAGCCCATACAAAGCAGATGTGCAGTTTTTAGATTCAGGCAGCTAGATCAAGAGGCTGTAAATAAAATTGTAAAACATATTGCAGATTCAGAAGGCCTTTCAATAACAGAAGAAATTCCTGAGCTGCTCTTCGATCTGAGCAGCGGAGACTGCAGAAGGATGATAAATATAATGCAGGCAGCGGCAGTTACAGACAAAAATCTAACAAAAGAGCTTATACTCCAAATAGCCAAGAGCTCAAAACCCCAAGACATAAAGACAATGTTGGAGGCATCACTAAACGGCAATTTCACTGTTTCAAGAGAATTGATGCTTGATTTGATGCTTGAAAAAAGCATCAACGGCATTGAAATGATCAAAAACATCATGGAGGCGATCCCCTCGCTTAAAGTGGATGACAGGATAAAGGTAAAGCTCATAGAAAAATGCGGAGAGGCAGAATTCAGGCTAGTAGAAGGAAGCGATGAGTTCATCCAGCTCGAGGCTTTGCTTGCCTCCTTCGTCATGGCCGGCTACAAAAGCAGGCAAGAATAAAGGATTGATCCGGAAAATGATGCTTACTGAAAAACACAGGCCTAAAAAAATTTCAGAGATAGTCGGGCAAAGAGAGGGCATTTCAAAAGTCCTCAGTTTTCTAAAGAAAAGCGGAAAGGCAGCGATTCTCCACGGCCCGGTAGGTTGCGGGAAAACTTCTGCAGTCCATGCAATCGCTTCAGAGTTAGGATATGAAGTCATAGAGTTGAATGCCGGAGACCTGAGAAATAGGGAAAGCATAAAGAACATAATCGGAAATGCAGTAGCACAAAAAAGCCTATTCTTTGAAAAGAAAATAATCCTCATAGATGAAATAGATAATTTGACAAGCCAGGATTATGGGGGATCGGGAGAGATCATATCTGTGATTTCATCAACGAAATATCCAGTGATCATGTGTGCGAATAAGCCTTTTGAAAAAAAGCTTATGAATCTTAGAAAGAAATGTGAGATGATTGAATTCAAAAGAGTCAGTCCAAGAGAGGTTTATGAGCTCCTCAAAAAAGTGTGTGCAGAAGAGGGAATCACTGCTGCAGATAACGCCCTCAAGCAGCTTTCATTATTATCTGGGGGAGATTTAAGGGCGGCTTTGAATGATCTTCAAGCTTCCGGAAAAGAGATAAACGAAGTCGCAGTAAGCAAACGGGAACAGGAAGTCAGTATCTTTAATGCCTTAAGACTGATATTTAAGGGGAGAAGCATCTCGGCGCTTAATGCCTTAGACAATATTGATGTGGACTTCAGCGAAGCGGTTCTCTGGATAGATGAAAACCTTCCTTCAGAGTATAGAAATAGGGATCTTTTCGAGGCCTACCAGGCCTTAAGCAAGGCGGATGTTTTCATGAAGAGGATAAGCAGACAGCAGCATTGGCACTTCTTAGTTTATGTTAATGCGATGCTTACTGCAGGCGTGGCATTATCAAAAAGGAAAGAGAGCAATACTTATGCCAATTACAAAAAATCAGGAAGGCTCCTGAAGCTGTGGATGTCGAACAGCTCCGGAAAGAGAGCAGTGGCAGAAAAATTCTACAAACATGTGCATTACTCGAGCAAAAAACTATTCAGGGAGCTTAGTTACCTCAAAGTTATATGTATGGATCAAAAAGTAAAAGATAATCTTGCGAAAGAGTTAAATTTAAATAAGGAAGAAGTGGAACTTCTTTTAGGACCAAATAGAAATCGTTACTTCTAAAAAAGTGAAGAGTTATTTGGATTAAAAAGATGAAAATATCTGAAATAAAAAACAACCAAGGAAGCATAAACGTCGAAGCAGACGTAGTTGAAGTCGGCCCTGTAAGGGAGTTTAACAAGTACGGAAAAAACTTGAGAGTTGCAAATGCAGTTCTTATGGATGAAAGCGGAAAGATAAAACTCACTTTGTGGAATGATGAAATAAGCAAGGTCCATGAAGGCGACAGGGTAAAAATTACAAATGGCTATGCAAAAGCTTTCCAGGATGAACTCCAGCTTACAGCAGGAAAATTCGGAAAGATTGAAGTCGTTGGTAAGGCGCAGGGAAACTATTCTGACGAAAAATCAGAAGAAGCTGAAAGCGAAGGTGTAGAAACGGAAAAAGTAAGAAAAAACTTCGATGACAGCGAAGATGAAGATGAAGACTACGACAGCACGTCTGATGAAGAAGAGTGGTAGAATAAGTGCAAGATTTAAATACCTCTTTTGATAATCGATAACATGGTGGCAAGAAAGATTAATGGAATGTTAATGCCTTAATTTAGTTGCTACTCAGAATTCTATTTTATCTATTCCCTTATCAAAATGAAGGAAAAAGATTCTTTTCTAAAAGCGAGAAAGCATGTCTTCAAGAAGTCCAGTTTTGATTTCAAAAACAAAACTGCGATAAAAGGCCTTGATCTTTCAAAGCCCGTAACTGTAGATAAGCTCATCGATTCTTATTTGACAACTGGCTTCCAAGCCACTAATCTTGCTTACGCTGTCAACATAATAAAGAAGATGCAGGAAGAAAAAGTCACAGTTTTTTTCGGATGCAATTCAAACATGATCACTTCTGGCCTCAGAGAGATCATAAGGTGGATGGTTGAAAATAGGAAAGTAGATATCTTCGTAACAACTGGCGGAGGAATAGAAGAAGACATTATCAAATGCTTGGGAGAGTTCTATCTTGGAAGCTTTGAAGCAGACAATGCAGAGCTCAGAGAAAAAGGAATTAACAGGACTGGAAACATCTTTGTTCCAAATGAAAGATATTTAGACTTTGAGAAATTCGTGCAGCCTATTCTCAAAGATCTCCTAGAAAGACAGAAGAAGGAAAGCCGAGCAATAGTGGCTTCCGAGCTAATATGGGAGCTTGGAAAAAGAATAAACAATAAAGACTCAGTTCTTTATCATGCATACAAAAACAAGATACCCGTATTTTGCCCTTCTATAACTGATGGGGCCTTAGGAGATCAGATTTCATTCTTCAAATATAATAACCCTGAATTTGCAGTTGATGTCGCTGCAGACATTCAAAAGCTCGATGAAATTTCGATAACCTCTAAGAAGACAGGGATGATAACTTTGGGAAGCAGCGCGGCTAAGCACCATATAGCCAATGCAAACCAATTCAGGGGCGGGGCAGATTATGCAGTCTACATAACAACTGAAGGCGGAGAAGGCGGATCAGACTCTGGAGCTCCAGTCTCGGAGGCCATAAGCTGGGGGAAAGTCAAAGCCGAGGCAAACCATGTAAAGGTTTATGGTGATGCCACAATAATCTTCCCTATAATCGCTGCAGCCGCATTCAAATAAAATTTATTTTACTTCACTCTTGTAACCTTAAGAACAACTTCTTTCCCTGCATAATCATGGTTTGCGTCTAAGTAGATGCTTTCTTCATCGAACTTAATCACTTTGGAAAGCTCTTGGTTCTCTCCAAGAGGGATTTTTATTCCGACAGGAGGAGTTAAAGTCAAAGAGATGTATTCTGGCCCGCTCACAATCGTAAGATTTCCCCCGGGAACTTCGAGAGTCTGATCTTCTGCAGAAAGCATCGTCACAATTTTGCTTGAAGATACTTCCGAAACTACAATGAAGAAGAGATCGCTTACAGGGATTATCTGGCCTTCATTTATGTCTTGAGAAACTGTAACGCTCGATTCGTCAACTGAAGAAACACTGTAAGTCCAAGGCAGACCTTCAAGGCTGTAGTTTTTTCCCTCTACGGGCTGATCTCCGAATTGGTCTGAGAAGTCGCTTAAACTAAGGACAAATGTCCTGTTGACTTCTGCCCGTCTTAATAATTTCTCTGTTCTATTAACTTTCTCAATTTTTCCTTCACCATATTCTCCAAAAGCTTCTTCTGGAGCCAGAGTCAAAGTTAAAGATTCTCCTTCAGCAAGATTAGCGAGCCGATCGGTTATTTCCTTAGATAAAGCAAGTCCGGTTTCAGCTTTAAGATCCTCGGAGGAATCGAGTTCCGCTCTGCCTTCGTCAAATGATTCTCCGTCAAAACTTAAGGAGTAATCAAAAACATAATTTGGCTGCTTTGCTTCTACAGTATTCCCATAATTATTGGCTGCTCCGCTATAAGGAAAAACAATATAATATGCAAAGGCGATTAATGCTAAAAGGCCTACAAGAATTCCTGCAGAGTACATCAAAGTCGTGCTGTTGATCTTTTTAGCAGAAAGCTGTGCTTTTCCGCCTTTCCCATCAAGTACTGAGGGAAAAGAAGTATACCTTTCAAAAAACTCTTTTTCTTCACCCATTTTACAAAACGTTAAAAGATGCACGCTTTAAAAATCTTAACACTTCTAACACTTCAGATTGAAAACTATAAAAAGCTGATTTTGCTCTAAATAGCAGAAAAAGAGGGAGCAAATGCCATATGATGTAGTTGTCGGAAGAGACGAATCCGACAAGATAAGATTTGGGAAAGACGGCCTTATTTATCTTGGCAAGAGCTATGTTAAAATGGGAAATACTTCATCATTAACAAACCCCATCCTTATGGATGTTGCACGATCACATGTAGTTCTCGTGGCTGGCAAACGTGGGAGTGGCAAGTCATATACGCTGGGAGTAATTGCAGAGGAGCTCGCAAGCCTGCCGGATGAAGTTTCTCAAAATCTCGCTACACTTATATTCGATACAATGGGTATTTTCTGGACGATGACTTATGCGAATGAGAAGGAAAAAGATCTTCTGAAAAGCTGGGACATAAAGGCTAAAAAACTTCCGGTAAGAATCTTAGTCCCAGAGGGATATGCAAGCTATTACAAGGATCTTGGGATTCCGGTAACAAAGAGTTTTGCTTTCAAAGCAAGCGACCTTAGTGCAGATGACTGGACCTCTACCTTTGGTTTGGACTTCCTTCATCCGGCTTCCATCGCCATAGAAAAAGTTGTTGCAAAGATGCATGAAAGAAAGAGGGAATATGACCTTGATGAAATGATCGATGAAATCAAAGATCAGAGAGATACTGCTGCTGAAGCCAAGTCTTCAGCGATCAATTTGCTTGAAGCTGCAAAAACTTGGGGGATTTTCGTCAAGAAAGGAGAAAAGGGCACAGAAATAAGCGAGCTTATCGAAGGCGGAAAGACTTCAGTTTTGGATCTTAGTACATACAGCAGCACCGGAACATTTAATGTTCGTGCATTGGTCATTGGGCTTGTGACAAAAAAACTGTTCAATGAAAGAATGCTCATGAGGAAAAAGGAAGAAGTAGAAGCAGTGGAACATGGGCTTGATTATCTCAGATATAAAGAAAAGCGAGAAATGCCCCTTGTCTGGCTACTTATAGATGAACTGCATGAATTCCTTCCAGAAGTCGGAAAAACTCCTGCAACGGATGCCCTAATACAATTGCTGCGTGAAGGAAGACAGCCTGGAATAAGCCTTGCAGGGGCAACTCAGCAGCCGGGAAAAGTCCATACAGATGTTTGGACCCAGTCAGATATAGTTATCTCCCATAGGGTTACTGCAAAGCCAGATGTTCAAGCACTCAGCACAATAATGCAGACTTATCTCGCTGAAGACATTCAGGCCTACATGAATCAGCTGCCAAATCTAAAGGGGAGCGCATTAGTCCTTGATGATAACTCTGAAAGAATTTATCCTATCAGGACAAGAGCCAGGTTCACTTGGCATGGCGGGGAATCTCCCACTTCTGTAAAAATAAAGAAAAGAATTTAATACGGCTAGCGTGATACTCCAATAATTTTCTTCTTCCCATTTATTTCAAGAATAAATGCAAGATTATATTCCCGTTCTTGTGGCCTGCCTTCATAGACTATAACTTTACCTTCCCTCACTTCCATCCGGGATTTTCTTTCTGGACTGACTTGGAAGCCTTTAGCAAATAATAGGCTATCTAAATTCCTTCCAGAGACCGCAGATTTTTCAACCCCTTTAATCAGATCTGCTTCAACAGATTTGTCAGACTCATAATAGCTTACACTGTCATAAATTATTTTAGAACAATCCATGAGGGCCGCTCTTGTAACAACATATTCCCCATCCGGCATAAACAAGAAGATAAAACGAAATATAAATAGATTTTATATATGGAATATATACCCAAAAAGCAAAAAGTTCTTCAAAACATTTATATCCTATATTTACTGGCTCTTAAAAGAGGTGAAAGAATTGGCTTTTAGAAAACTCGGGCAAAAATTAAAGCTGAACAGCAAAAACGAAAAAAGCATTTTCTACGGGATAACCGTTAATGTCCTCCTCCTCGGACTAACTTCTTTGTTAATGGATGTAAGCGGGGAGATAATCACAGCAATCCTTCCTTTGTTTCTTGCCTCTCTCGGGGCAGGAGCAGTGGTTATTGGCCTTGTTGGAGGAATAAGTGATTCCGTAGTAAGCATCTTCAAGGTTCTTTCAGGATACTGGTCGGACAAAACAGGAAAGAGAAAGCCTTTTGTATTATTTGGTTACACCTTCTCAAGCTTATCGAGGTTCTTCATAGCAATTTCAACAACCTGGCCGATGATTCTATTTTTCAGGCCGATGGAAAGGCTTGGAAAGGGAGTAAGAGATCCCCCAAGGGATGCTCTGCTTGCAGAAACTACGATGAGAAAAGTCCATGGAAGGGTTTTTGGCTTCCATCAGGCCCTTGACAACGCGGGAGCAGTTATAGGTTCTGCCTTGGCGTTCATTTTCTTGCTAATTGGATTGAAATTTAGGCTGGCTTTAATGATCGCAGCCATAATTGCAATCACTTCAATAATCCCCCTTTTTGCAGTTAAAGAGAAAAGAAAGTTAGTTAAAAAAATTACATTAAAGGTTGGCTTGAAAGGCCTTTCAAAGAGATTCAAAATATTCTTGATTATAGTGACCCTCTTCGCATTAGGAAACTTCAGCTACATGTTTTTTATATTAAAAGCACAAACAGTCTTCAATAATTTAACAACGCCTTTGCTCCTTTTCTTCATCCACAATATATTCTACGTAGTTTTCACAATTCCTGGAGGAATCCTCTCCGATAAAATTGGCAGAAAGAAAGTCCTAATCGTAGGTTATTTCCTTTTCGCATTGGCATTTTTAGGATTTGCATTAATCTCTTCAACTTTCACCCAGTTCTTGATAATTTTCTCTCTTTACGGCCTGGCAAAAGCGCTCGTAGAATCTAATCAAAGAGCCCTAGCCTCAGATCTTGCATCCAAGGAGCTTGGAACAGCGCTTGGAACTTTCCATATGGCTATAGGCTTGGCTGCACTCCCTGCAGGATTGATCGCAGGAGCATTATGGGAATCCATAAACACCTCGGCACCATTCTTTTACGGAGCAGTTGTCTCATTTGCCGCAGCATTATGGTTCTATATTGATAGAAAGATAAAGATCTGAAGCCAAACTAAAAAACCATAAAATCCACGCGGACACGGTATTTTCCTGGACCAATATCTCCTGCATATTTCCATCTAAGGAGCCTATAATGGTTCGGATGATTCTTTATCTTTGAAGCAGATTCTTCAAGTTTCTTTAATGTCGAATCGGGAATCTCTTCTTCCGGAAGGAAATCGTGATAGTTTACAACAGTTCCATCCTTGGCGGCAGCAAAAGCTTCTTTCAAGAAAGTTTCTTTAAGGTTGGGCCTCGCCATAACAATCCTATCAAATTTCCCAACTTTCTTGACTAGTTTCGGAATTATCCTTTTAACATCTCCCTGAATTACATGGACATTTTTCAGTTTATTCAGCCGAACATTCTCTTCAGCATACTTCGAAGCCTTTCTGTTCAGTTCAACAGCATAAACTTCTTTTGCCCTTGAATTCTTGGCAATAACAATTGGATAAGGCCCGACTCCGGAAAAAAGCGCTAGAACTTTCTCTCCAGACTTGACCTGTTTAGCAATGTCGAGCCGATCATTGCTGAGCCTCGGAGAAAAATAACATGTTTCAACATCGAGCTTGAATCTGCATCCGGACTCTCTATGCTCTGTCTCTTTGCTTTTTTCTCCTGCCAGCCATTTTAGCTTCCTCGTCCTAAGCCTCCCGCTGACTTTTCCAGCTTTTTTATAGGCTGACTTAAGATTTTTATGCTTCTCAAGCAGTGTCGAGGCGATAACTTTCTCCTTCTTCTTCAGCTCATTTGGAATGTCGATAATTGCTATGCTTCCAATTGTGTCAAAGGAGCGGTGAAGCATATCAAGCTCTTTATGATTAAGCTTTCCTTTCAAGGCCTCTTTTAGATTCATGGCAATTTGAAGAAGCGTTTCTTTAAATCCTTATCGACAAGCACGGAAAACATATTTAAACTTCTTTAAGCTAATAAAAGCGGAAAAAGAGGAAAATGAAGCCAAGAATAGTTCTGTTTTTTGTTGGAACCCTGGTATTGATAATGGGTGCTGCGCCCTTGATTGCGCAAGCAATTCCTGCAGCTAAAAACTGGATCACAGACCTTCCTCCGGCAGGAAGCGCATTATACCAATCAATCTTGACCATTCTTGGAGTAATAGCCTTAAGCTATGCCCTCCGCGGAGAAGGCAAAAGGATCAAAAAGAAGGAAGAATAACCTCGAACAAGAGTAGCAACAAACAAAAACATGGTCGAACGTCAAATATTTAAAGGGAAATTGCAGAGTAATAACATGAAAAAGAGTGGAATTGTTTTAGCCCTTTTATTCTCGTTAATTCTAGTTTCGGGATTAGTTGCAGCACAGGAAATACCTGTTCCTGCGACCGAGCTCGGGGCTCCAGAGTTGCCTGCACTCACCCAAGGAACCTTTGCAAAGTTCGTTTATGATGCAATAAGTTCTGTTTTTAATTTAGTGGGGGAAGTGCTGTTTAATACGGATGTAGGGGGAGCATTCTACACTAAAGTTTTAGTCTTCATTTTGATCTTTATGGTCCTTTATCCCGTCGCAAAGAGGGTTAAGCTTGGAGGTGACAATGAAAATGTCAATATGATTATTGCCTTAATCGTTTCTGTCCTTGGAGTCAGATTCCTTACAGATAAACTAGTAAATCTTATACTTATCCCTTATGGAGTTCTGGCAATAACAATCAGCTCAATAATCCCTTTGATACTCCTTTATACTTTTTCAGAGTCGGCTCTTAAGGACCATAAATGGATGCAGAAAATACTTTGGACCCTCGCAGCAGTTTCGTTTATAGGTTTATGGATACATAGATTCTCATCTGTCGGTGCAGCAGCAAACCTATATCTGATAACTGCATTCATCTGCCTGATTATGCTGATTTATGAGAAGAAGCTTACCGTTCACAGCCTGATTTATGGGCATCTTTCCGCAGCGATATTAAATACAGAAATTTTAATCTCAAACCTTGGAAAACAGTATGCAGAAGCATTGGATGCAGACGATTATGATTTGGCAGATAAAATAAATAGAAGAATAGAGGCTAAAAACCAGGAACTAGAAATGCTGAGGAACAAGGCCAGACCTTCATGGCTAAGACCTGCAGTTTGGGGAATAGTTATCATTTTGGGATTATATATCGCATATATCCTGCAGTCTGGGGGTCTTGTAAAAGGCCTAACAGATGTATTCAACTTCGGATAAGATGCCCGAAATAAATTCTTTCTTAGCCTACCTGATTTATATTTTTGACCAGGTTGTCTCCTTTTCGACAGAGATCTTAGCATTTGTTTTCTTCAATGGAGATGTGATCATCCAAAAGACATTTATTTTCATAATCCTCTCTATCGCCCTTTCATTAGTCTTTATGAGGTTGATAAACTCTTCAGGGAGAGCAATGTTTGTAGCTTTGGCCGCTTCAGCCATAGGAGTATCTGCATTGCCTAACAGCGTTGTACTTTTAATTCTCTCATTTTGGACTCCCGTTTATGTGGCAATTTTCGCGTCACTAATCTTTTTTCTTGCAACAATCTTTTTTTCTACTGACTGGAGAATAAGAAGATTCCTTTTAATAGTGCTCTTATCGGCTTCATTAATCAAATGGTTTTATTATGAAGGAGACATTGCTTATGCAGGTATTGCAATTATTGCTATCTTGCTTTTAGTATTTGATAGGCCCATACACCTCCTATTAATTAAGATTAGAGAAAAAGTAAGAAAAAGCAGGATACAATCGGTAAGAGAAAGGATAAAGGCTAAAAAAGAAGCTGAAGCAATAGAATTGGGGGCAACAATGGAAGAAGCCGAAGAGTATGGGGAAGAGGAATCATCCTAGATTTGCATCTAATTGTTAAAAATATAAAATGATAATCGGGTTAACTGGAACTCTTGGATCTGGAAAAGGCGCGATCTTGGAGTATCTTCAGAGCATGGGCTTCAAGCATCATTCTACTTCGAATGAAGTGCGTAAGGAAGCAAAGCTTCGCGGAATAGAGATTACAAGGACAGCTTTGCAGAATCTTGGAAATGAAATCCGTGAAAAAGAGGGTGGAAGCGCCTTAATTGGACGGATTCTTAAAAAGATGGACCCATATGAATTGAATATAATTGACGGCATAAGGAACCCTGCAGAAGTCAGAGAGCTAAAGAAGCTCCCGAATTTTTTCTTGATAGCGATAGATGCCCCTAAGAAGATAAGGTTCCAGAGGCTTTTAGAAAGGAACAGGGAAAGCGATCCAAAGACATGGGAAGAATTCCTTGAAATAGATTCCAGAGACCAAGGAAAGAACGAAACAAAAAATGGCCAGCAGTCAAGCGCATGCGCAGAGATGGCTGATTTCAACATTTACAACGACGGCAACTTAGAGGACAATTTTGAAAGAATAAGGGATATAATCGATGAAATTAAGAGAAAAAGCGGACACTGGTGATTTTAAAAGAATTTCTTAAGGTTTTTCTGCTGTTTTTCTTTCTTTTCCGCATAAACTTTGTTTATCGCAGAATCAATCCTTTCTTCGGAGAAGTCGTGCTTTGTTAAGATCCTCTTAACTGCATCAGAGTCTATCTTGCTGAATTTAATACTATACTTACTAGTTACATCGGGTTTCTTGAAAAGCTGAAAGATTTCCTTCCAGTCAAAATCCATAGATTTTGTCTTGCCTACTTCTTCAAATATCTCTGCAGGATTGTTAAACTGCCTTACAATCTTCAAAGCGGTTTTTTGCCCTATTCCCTGAATCCCTTTTGGATTGTAGTCTGTCCCTACAAGGATCCCCAAGCAGATAAGTTGATCTCGATTAAGCTGAAGGCTGTTCAAAACCTTCTGAAGTTCGACAAGCTGCGGCTTTATTGCAACAACCGCTCCGCTTGGAAGCCTTCTTGTTTTTGCAAGAGTAAGATTCTGTATTAATCTTGTAGCTCCGAAAAGCAAAGAGTCATAATCCTGGCTTCCTACTCCCCATGCATCTCCTTTTGAAACCATGTAAGCAGCCTGTGCCTCTCCTTCACTTGGTGCTTGTACATACGGAAGGCCGAGCGCATTAATCAGCTCCTTGCTTTCTTCTATCATGCCTTCAGTAAGTTTAGAAGTCCTTGCCAAGAACTTGGCTTTCTCTTCAACAGAATCGGCAGTCTCAAACTTCGCAGCCATTTCCCTTTTGTATTCCATTCTCTTCTCCTGGGTCTTGGCTTTAAGCTCAGGAGCCTTCCCGTCAAAAACAAAGACCGGTTTTATTCCAAGAGAAAGCATATTGGTAGTCCTATAAAAGAGGCCTGAAAGATGGGAAGTGACATGCCCTTTGCTGTCCATCAAAGGCGTACCATCAGCCTGCCTTATAGTTGTAAGAAACTGATAAAGAACATTAAAAGCATCAATAGCAATAACTTTCCCGGAAAGATCCTCAAGAGAAAGCTCCTCTTTAGTTATTATCTCGCCAACATTCAGCCCCATTAACCAATTAGAAAAACTCTGCTTAAATATTTAACTTTCTAGCAGGCAAGAATAAAAAACATTTTAAAGAGAGTTTGTTAGCTCTAAATGTAAAATGAAGGTGAAATTCTTGCCATTGGATTATGACTATGTTGATTACAAAGGCGGAGCCATTGTAAGAATTTGGGGGAGGACTGAAGAAGGAAAGCGCATATGCGTAATAGATTCTGCTCCGGCTTACTTCTGGGCGATTCCCCATGAAGATGTTGATATCAAAAAATATGCTGATAAGATCCTGGCAATTAAAACAGAGCATGCAAACAGAATTGCAAGAGTTACAGATGCTAAGATAAAAGATAAAAAGTTCATGGGAAAGGATGTCAAAGCAGTCCAGGTATTTGTCAGCAATCCAAAAGACATAACGGCCATTAAAGATCTCGTAAAAGATATCTCTGCAACCAAAGATAAAAAGGAGATAGATATAAACTTTGTAACGCGATATATAATCGAAAAAGAAGTGAAGCCTTTGACGTGGCAGACTGCTGAAGGAAAAGAGATTTTAGATAAAGAGTACGGCGATCCAGACGTAGACATAATCTTGGAGGCTAAATCAATAGCCGAGTCTCAGGATCAGCCGGATTTTTCTCCAAACAGTCTGGCTTTTGATATAGAAACAGAGCATTTTGAGATTGGAAAGGGAAAAATCTTGATGATCTCCCTTGCCAATAAAGATGTCCAAAAAGTCATAACATGGAAGCACTTCAAAGATCCCCCAAAAGAAGTGGAGTTTGTAAAAGACGAAGCAGAGCTCATAGAAAAGTTCGTTGAATTTGTTCATAAGAACAAGCCGGAGGTCTTGACAGGATACTTCTCAGATGGTTTCGACTTGCCTTACCTTAGGGCAAGAGCAGATAAATACAAAATAAAACTAAACTTGGGCCTCGATGGGAGCAATGTAGCCTTAAGAGGAGGAGCAGTTAAAACTGCAGAGATAAGGGGTGTAGTCCACGTAGATTTGTTCAAGTTCATCGATAACATCATCTCCCCAACACTTCAGAGTGAGACAGTAAGGCTTAATGATGTTGCAAAAGAGCTCCTCGGAGATGAGAAAGTAAAAGTTGATTTGAACAAATTGATGAAAGAGCTTAAAGCTACAAAAGGAAAGCTCGAAGACATCGAGCTTAGAAAGTTTTCTCTCTACAGCCTCCAGGATTCGGTTCTGACAGCAAGGCTGTTTGATTATATGTGGCCAAGCATTTCAGAACTTACAAAAGTTATAAACGAGCCCCTTTTCGACGTCTCGAGAGCAGCTTACTCCCAGCTCGTTGAAGATTACATAATCCATAACCTAAAACAGTTTAATGAAATCGCTGAAAACAGGCCCACAAGAGAAAAGATTGAAGATAGAAGAAGGGCAAGATATGCCGGAGGATTTGTCTTCCAGCCGGAAGCAGGATTATACGAAGATATTGTAGTATTCGACTTCCTTTCTCTGTATCCAAGCATAATAAGCAGCTTTAACATCTCACCTGCAACAATAACTGAATCGACAAAGAATACCAATACCTCCCCGGTTATGGATCTCGGAGGAAAAAAAGCAAAGTTTAATTTTGAAAAGGGTAAATCCTTCATCCCTGCATTAATAGAGCAGATAATCGAAGCAAGAAAAAAGATCAAATCCGAGTTAAAGAAGAAAAAGTCTCCAATACTGGAAGCGAGAAGTTATGCCCTTAAAACTCTAGGGAATGCAACTTATGGTTATTACGCCTTCTTTGGAGCTAGATATTATTCCGTAGAATCTGCAGCTTCAATCACTGCCTTCGGCAGAGATTATATCCAAAAAGTTATAGAAGATGCAACAAAGTCCGGCTTCAAAGTGATTTATGCAGACACAGACAGCGTAGTGATTGTTCTTGGAAATAAAACCCATAAAGACGCTCTCGAATGGCAGAAGAAAATAAATGATTCCCTTCCAGGGACCATGGAGTTAGATCTGGAAAAGTTCTACAAAAGAGGGATATTTGTTTTAAAGAGAACAGGGGAAGCAGGAGCTAAGAAGAAATACGCCCTTCTTGGAGAGGATGGGGCAATGAAGATAAGAGGATTCGAAAGCGTCCGCAGAGACCGGTGCCCACTAGCCAAAAAAACCCAGGATCATGTCCTTCAAAGCGTGCTTGAAGAAGGAAAGCCGGACTCTGCCTTAAAGCAGGTAAAAAGCGTTCTTGACGAAGTCATAAAGGGAAAGGCGAAAACTGAGGAGCTTGTAATAAGAACCCAGCTTACAAGAGACATAGAATCTTACTCAAGTATAGGCCCCCATGTTGAAGTCGCAAAACGCATGAGGGAAATGGGCATCCCGATCGGAGCAGGGTCACTCATAGAGTATGTAGTTGTAAAGGGAAAAGAAAAGCTTATCAGGGAAAGAGCCAGGCTTCCAGATGAAGTAGAAGATGGGCAGTACGATCCGGAATATTACATTGACAACCAGATAATGCCTCCGATAGAAGGCATTTTTGCAGTCTTTGGAATAACAAAAGACCAGCTTACGGAGCTGAAAAAGCAAAAAAAGCTTATGGATTTCTAAAAAATTTAATCAAAGGGCTATAGAAAAATTCCTTAAATCTCGCTTAAGCTGCTCTGCATTTTTGAATAATATTGTCTTAATTCCAATCTTCTCTGCAGCGAGAAGATTCTCTTCCTTATCATCTATAAATAGACAATCTTGAGGTTTGGCCCCCAGTCTTTTCAGAATTCCCTCGTATGCCCCCCTGTCTGGTTTAGATATCCCATTTTCAAATGAATAAAGTGTAGAATGAAATAGTTTATGGTAGCCATATTTATTATTACAATGCTCGATCCATTCCCTTCCGTGTACGGAAAGGAGCCCTAGCTGAAATCCATGGGACTTTAGCTTCTCAATTATTTCTCTAGTGCCTTCTATTTCGACAAAATTCTCTCTTATAATGCCCTTAACCTGTTCAGTGCTTAACTTCCAATTATTTTTTTTAATCACTTTTGAGATATATTCTTCTTCAGTTATTTTACCATGAAAAAAATCTGTACGATCGGTAGGCCTAAGCATCTTGTAAATTTCTTTTTCAGTAAGACCCAATAAGGGCTTTAAAGCGCGCTCTACACCGAGAAGCCCTCGAATATAAACTTCGCCCAGATCAAATATGATAGTCTTAACCATATATTGGCCTACCGAAATCAGTATTTAAAATTAATCGATCAACGGCGATTGTTATTCCCAATGTTTAAACAAAGTTTAAAAGTCCGCGAGGGCACAAACATACCATGGCCGAAGCACCAAAACAACAGGAACAGCAGCAGCAGCTGGAGCATATAGATGAGTTCAATATTTTAGTTGGAGCAATAAAAGATTACAACCCGCATGCCGACTTGAATCTCATAAGCAAGGCCTTCGAATTTGCTTCAGCAGCGCATAAAGGCCAAAAAAGGGAATCTGGAGAAGATTATATAACTCATCCTATAGGGGTAGCGCAGATACTTACTGAAATAAAAGTCGATTCCCTAACAATTGCCGGAGCATTGCTTCATGACGTTCTTGAAGATACAAATTCCACAAAAGAAGAGATGATTAAGGAATTTGGACAGGAAGTCACAGACCTTGTTGAAAGCTTGACAAAGATAGACAAGATACACTTCAAAACAAAAGAAGATTATAGTGCGGAAAACATAAGGAAAGTAGTTCTCGCAATGTCTAAGGACGTTAGAGTCATCCTGATAAAACTTGCCGACAGACTCCATAACATGCGGACTCTTAAGTCCAAACCTGAAAAAGACCGCATAGAGAAATCAAAAGAGACTCTCGAAATTTATGCTCCCATCGCCTACAAACTGGGGATTTACAAGATCAAGGCAGAGCTTGAAGATCTTTCAATGAAATTCCTTGAGCCGGAGATCTATCAAGAATTAAAAGAAAAGATAGCAAAGAAAAAAGGCGAAAGAGAAGAAGATGTTGCGATTATAACTAACCAAATCACAAATTTGATGGAGTCTAAGGGAATCAAGGCAAGAGTTTTTGGAAGGGCAAAACACTTCTATTCGATTTACAAAAAAATGCTTAAGCATAAAGTGGGATTTGATGAAATCTACGACCTTCTTGCAGTAAGGATCATCACCGCCTCAGTAGATGATTGCTATAGGGCTCTGGGAATTATCCATTCAACTTTCACCCCGATACCTTCATTCTTCGAAGACTACATAGCCACTCCAAAAGCTAACGGATATCAAAGCATCCATACAAAAGTAGTTTACGAAGGAAGGCCACTCGAAGTTCAGATAAGAACAGTGGATATGCACCACATTGCGGAAGATGGAATAGCAGCCCACTGGAGATACAAAGAGACAGAATATGACAAAAGATTCGACAAGAAAATATCATGGCTGAAGCAAATACTTACTTGGAAAAGGGAAGCAAAAAGCGCAAAGGAGTTTATAGAATCCTTAAAAATTGATCTGTTCGAACATGAAATAGTCGTTCTTACCCCCAAGGGAGATCCCGTTTCTCTCCCGGAAAGTTCTACGCCAATAGATTTTGCGTATCATCTCCACACAGAAATCGGAAACACCTGCCAGAAGGCAAAGGTAAACGGAGTCATAGTTTCCTTGGACCATGAATTAAAGTCCGGAGATATAGTTGAGATCTTGACTTCAAAAAACTCTTCTCCATCGAGGAACTGGCTTAAATTCGCCAAAACATCATTTGCAAGAGCCGAAATAAGGCAGGCCCTGGATATCAAAGGAGTCCAAAGAGAAGATGATTCAGAGGATTTCCTTCTTGCCCAGGAAATTCTAGTCGAGGATCCAAGGATGAAAGAAAGGCTGAGAATTTCCAGATGCTGCAATCCAAGATTTGGTGAAGAAATAACTGCCTTTGTCCTTAAAGATGGAAGAATAAGCGTTCATAGGACAAATTGTTCCAACTTAGCCGAGCACAAAGACCTCAAAAGAGTAAATGTAAGCTGGCCTCCACCCAAAAAAGAGGTTTTAACGCTTGACATCTCTGCCACAGATAGGCTAGGTTTATTGGCTCAGATACTCAACATAATTGCTGAAGCAAGCCTAAACGTCAAATCGATAAATACTGCTGAAAGAAAGGGTCATTTTAAGATAATGATTAATGTGGAAGCAGACGATTTAAATAAAGCGAAACAATCTGCAGATAGAATAAAGAAGATAGCAAGTGTAAGCACAGTCTATCTCCATAAAGAGCAGCATTAATGTAAAATGGTTAAAGAGGTAAAAGCAAACGGCAAGAGATTCGCAAAGTTTTGCCCAAACTGCAAAAGCTTGGATATTGACATGGAGCTTTCAAGCGGATGGTTTATAGGCTTTCCTGCTTCATATAAATGCAACAGCTGCGGAAGAAAAAGCAGATTCTTCCCGGAAGTTGATGTAAATGAAATAAAAAAGAAAAATGGAAAAAAGTGAATTAGACAAGTGGAAAAAAGTAGGAGTAGTTGCTGCAGAGACTATGACTTTTGCAAGAAAAATAGTAAAGCCAGAAATGCCTCTTGTTGAACTAGCCGAAAAAGTTGAGGGTTACGTTTTTAAGAAAGGATACAAGTTTGCTTTCCCGATAAATCTGGACATCGAAAACGTTGCGGCACATTACACCCCTGTAAAAGGAGACGGTTTTGTGGCTAAAGGGCTTATCAAAATAGATCTTGGCATCTCAGATGAAAATGGATTCTTGAGCGATACAGCCTCATCTGTAGATTTAACACCTGAAGGAAGATTCAAGGAATTGATAAAGGCAAATGAAGAGGGATTAAAAGCAGGAATTAATGAGATGAAGTTTGGAGAGGAGATCGGAAATATAGGCAGAGCCATAGAAGAGACAATTAAATCAAAGGGGTTTGTTTCAGTTAAAAATCTTTCAGGCCACAGTATAGAGAGATGGAAATTACATGCAGGAGTCACTATTCCAAACTTTGACAATAAAAATAAAGCAAAGCTCAAAGAGGGAATTTATGCTTCAGAGCCTTTTGCTACAACCGGGGAACCTTTAATCACTGAAGGAAAGCCTTCAAACATCTATATTCTTCACCAAAAGAAACCTACAAGGGTGGGGAGGGAAGTTCTTGCCTTTATTGAAAAAGAGTACAAAACCTTGGCATTCTCATCACGATGGCTTATAGATAAATTCGGCCCCGGGGCCTTAGTCTCTCTTGAAGTTCTCAGAAAGCAGGGAATAATCTACCACTTCCCACAACTAATAAAGAAGTCAGGAGAATTCACAAGCCAAACAGAGCATACAATGGCCGTATTAAAAGATAAAACCCTTGTTTTAACAGAAAGAGATTAAGTTATCTAATCGTTTTTAGTCGATCCCATTAAAAGATCGTTTTCTAAATAATCATCTAAATACCCTTTACCTTTCTTAATTATATTCTTCTGATTATAATTTATGTCATTGGAATCCAAACCATATAAATCTCCTATAAGATTTTTATAGGAAGGGATGGCATAAATGCCGGCAGAATATTTTTTAGAGGGATTTTGATCAAGATATAAACTTTTCCCGCTCTTCCAAAGATCATCCAAGTTCCGATTACGATATATTACCTGGCCAAGATCTATCTTACTTCCTATTTTTTTCTCTAATCCTTTTTCATAAACTGAAACTAGTTTTTCAGCATCTGCAGCAACTTCCCCTGGTTCAGGATTCATGTAAGCAAAGTTTTCAGGAGATCTTCTCAATAAAGCAAAAAGTTCTTGCAGATCTCCAAGATCTAAGAAATTGCTTCCTAAGAACATGGAGCGGCTAAGAGGTGTTGCGCTAAAAGCATTATGGTAACCTGCCTCTAAGCCTTTTACAAAAGATATCCTAGAGCCATCAAACATGCTCCAAGGTTCATTTCCGCCTAATACTCCTCCTATCGCTCTCAGACTTATAGGGCCATATGTAAATGTGCTTGCAGCCAAATTATCTAGTTCTTTCTTTTGTATCGCTTCCAACTGAGACTGAGATAGCTCAGTCAAATCGCATGAAGCATCAAAGTCTACTAATCCTACTTTAAGATTATTACCTTCCCTGTAGAGTACTATATTTCCAATATGTGCGTTGGTCCTTTCAGAATCGCAGCTCCAAGTCTGCCCACTGGCATCCATAAGGCTTTTCAATCCACCAACTGCAAAGCCGACTCTCCAATAAAAGTTTTGTAGGGCTTTGAAAAATTTATTTCCTGATTTTGTATCGCCATCATATTCTGTGCGGACCATTTTACCATCCTTTCTTTTTCTCCCTTTAGGCATTCTTTCCATAGCACCCTGTTCCAAAACAAGCATAAGCTCATCCAATCTTGTATCTCCTTTAACCTCAAAAATGGAAGCTGTAGGCCTTACGGCTTTTTTCGCCTTTTTATCTACATAAAGTCCGTATTTCCAAAGGCCCTCAAACTGCATTATTGGATCAATTCCCTCGTTTAGTAAAACTTGATTAAATCTATGAGACATATTCCTCTCATAATAGGCATTTTGTTTAAGCTGCCCTCCATGAATTTCTACTCCATCTTCATATTTAGAAAGCCTTAAATCTTGAGGATTAAAAGAAACTCCTTTTATTCTATAGAGTTTGCCTGTTTTCGGATCTTGAGTTAAAACCGACCTATAACCACTCCAAATTGCTGGGATTAAGTCATTAGTTTGAGCAAGTAGTTCTGGTTTTTCAAGAGATTTTCCTTCAAAGATGTTGAGCCATACTTTCCACATGCCCTTACTTTGATCAAATTGCAAGTGTCTGCCCATATCGGCATAATCTTCGGCAGATTCAATTATCAGGTCATCAGATTCATCCCTCATGTCAATTCTTTGAACCATATGGGGATGAACAACTTTAGGCCCCTTAAGAAAATCCGGGAAATCATAATCCCCGTAAACATCGCCGCCAGTGCTAACTAAAGCAGTCTTGTCCCTTTTCACCAATAATTTCATCAAGAACTAGAACAAAAAAGATATTTAAACCTTTCTATTTGTAATCACTTAAAAGTGACAATAGAATCTTGTTATCCCATATAACCCGGCATGTCTCTTTTGTGGTGCTTTGTTTGCTTCATAGCGACTTCTATTTCCTTATACTGCTTGGCATCTCCATCGCCGACGCTAGGTTTGACCTTCTTCAAAGCTTCCTCAAAGTGCTTCTTCTTGACTTCCTTGGCGCTTATGCTGTCTCTCAAAGCCTGCATTCCAGCTTCTCTGCATACTGCTTCAACATCTGCTCCGACAAATCCTTCACATTTTTCAGCAAGAGGTGCAAAGTCAACATCTGAAGCGAGAGGCATGTCTTTAGTATGTATCTTGAATATATCCGCAAGTCCTTTCTTTGAAGGTATTTCTGTTGCGACTATCCTGTCAAATCTTCCAGGCCTAAGTAAAGCAGGATCAAGCATGTCTGGCCTGTTTGTAGCTCCGATTACTACAACTCCCTCTAAGCCGACAACTCCATCCATTTCAGCAAGCATTTGATTAAGGACTCTTTCAGTTACTTTAGTTCCAGAGTCATATCCTCTTCTTGATGCCAAGGCATCTATCTCATCAAAGAAGACTATACAAGGAGCAACCTGTCTGGCTCTTTCAAATACCTTTCTTATTCCTTTCTCGCTCTCTCCAACCCATTTGGAAAGAAGCTCTGGACCTTTAACCTGTATAAAATTAGCTTGGCTTTCGGTAGCTACCGCCTTGGCAAGCAAGGTTTTTCCAGTTCCAGGTGGGCCGAAAAGTAAAATTCCACGCGGCGGCCTTACTCCAACATTCTTGAATACTTCAGGTTTAGTAAGAGGCCACTCAACTGCTTCTTTAAGATCTTGTTTGATCCTTTCAAGTCCGCCGATATCAGCCCATTTAACATTAGGAGTCTCGACAAAGACTTCTCTCATTCCGGAAGGCTGCACAACATTCATAGCCTCTCTAAGGTCTTTGTCAGAGATATAAAGTTTCTTTAATACTTCTTCAGAAATTGGCCCTTCAGCATTTTCAAGTTTAAGATTAGGGAAAACTTTTCTAACCCTGCACATAGCGGCTTCTTTGCAAAGTGCAGATAAATCTGCGCCAACAAAACCATGAGTCAATCCAGCATATTTTTCTAAGTCGACACTCTTATCAAGAGGCATATTCCTGGTATGGATTTTTAAAATTGAGAGTCTCCCTTCTCTGCTTGGGACCCCGATATTTATCTCTCTGTCAAATCTTCCTCCCCTTCTAAGAGCAGGATCGATAGAATCTGGCCTGTTTGTAGCTGCAATAACTACAACTCTTCCTCTGCTTTTCAAGCCATCCATGCATGTAAGCAGCTGGCTTACCACCCTTCTTTCTACTTCTCCGTAGCTTTCTTCCCTTTTTGGAGCAATAGCATCGATTTCATCAATAAAAATTACTGCAGGGGAATTCTTCTCTGCTTCGGTGAATATATCTCTTATTTTTTTCTCGCTTTCCCCGTAGAACTTTGACATGATCTCGGGCCCATTAACAAGAACAAAATTCGCCTCAGACTCATTTGCAACCGATTTCGCCATTAAAGTTTTTCCCGAACCAGGAGGTCCGAAAAGCAAAACTCCCTTTGGAGGATCGATTCCGAGTCTTGAGAAGATTTCAGGATGTTTGAGCGGAAGCTCAACCATTTCCCTAATCCTTTTAATCTCATCATTCAATCCTCCGATGTCCTCATACGTGACTTCAGGGACGTTTTCTTCAGAAATTTCGACCGCTACAGGATTCAAAACGAATTCTGTCGCGTCAGAGATGAAAGTTGCACCTTTTGGATTGGTGTTAACAATTACAAATCTAGTGGTATTAAACTGCCCGAAAGACATATTCAATGCCTCTCCAAAAATATCAAAGAGGTCATTCTCAAAAGAATCCGCTTGGAAGTCTCTTTTTCTTCTTCCTCCCCCGAGAACAACGATGTCTCCGGAATTTACGGGTCTCCCAATCAATCCTTTTCTAAAGATATCGGGGTCAGCTTGAACTCTTATTCCTTTTTGGGCGGGAGCGATAGTGACTTTCTTAGCTTCCTTAACTTCAACGACAGAAACTGTTACGACTTCCCCAATTCCGGCCTTTGCGTTCTTCCTTATAATCCCGTCTATTCTTATTATCGGTTCTCCTACGTCAGCAGGATATGCACGATCAGCAATGACTATTGTCTCTCTTCCGCCTTTAATAGAAATGAAATCTCCTGGCTTTATTCCAAGCCTCTTCATTATGTTAGTGTTTATTCTTGCAATTCCCTTGTAGGCATCTTCCTGCAGGGATTCCATAACCTTCAACCTTACCAATTCTTCAGCCATCTTAATCTCAGTTTAATTCTTCCTCCCCTTCTTCAATTTCAGCTTCTTCTTTATCTTCATTCTTAGGGACGCTTCTCATTACCCTTACTCTCCGGCTTATAAAACCTTTGCTGTTCTTAGTATTGATATGTTTAACTTGGGATTTTTCATGGACAGTAGTCTTCACGCCATTTTTCTCTATAGAATAATTCTTTTCATTGACTCCAGGATCTTCACCATCAGCATTTCCGAAGCTTAATGAAAGCTTGTTAGCTTGCTCAAGGGCAAGCGTAACCATTCTCTCCATCTTTTCATGCATTCTCTGCATTTCATTCCTTTCTTCATCAAATCCGCTGAAGAAATCTAAAAGCTCTCTTGGGATGCTTACGGCATAAGAATTTCCAACTTGCCTAAGCTTGACCTTAAAATTCTGGTTTTTGAGTTGAGAATACCTTTGGAATTCTTCAAGATCGGAAGGGTGGTAGGTTCTCTGCCCGCACCCAGGGCATTCGAGAGCCCTAAGATTATAACCGCTTCTTTGCACGATAAGCTTTTTCATTTTCTTATCGCATTTATTGCACAAAACTGTATGTTCAAAAAGATCTCCAGCCATTTTTATTTTATTTTTCGTGTTTCTTTTTTGTATGCATGAGGTGTATACCTCACGTGTATACACATACACGTATACACCGGTATATAAACTTTTCGTTTTTACGCACAGCCCAGTTCTTCCCAAAACTCGGCTGAAAGCTTCTTCAAATCAGGATCTTCCTTCATAAATGCATCAGAAATATCTCCAGTTCCGCCTGCAAAAACATAAGGGCTTCTTGGCACTGCAGGAGTTGCAAAATAAACATCTCCCATGGCTTTTAGCATTTGCAAGGCATCTGAAAGGTCGTGGCTATAAGGCCCGCCAGAGGTATTTGAGAACCTAATCCCTCCCAAAACCCTTTTGTACTCTTCCCTTCTTTTATGGAAAAAATCCTGAAAGCTCCTAGAATCTGCGCTGAAATATCTTCCTCTTCCCTTAGCAGGAGACAAAGAAAGAACAGAGAGGAGAGTATCAATCACTTTCCGATTATATTGGCAATCCCGATCTTCCGACATCAAATCCCTAAACTTAAGGAGTATTAAAGGATTGTTGTACCACAACCTTTTTAATGAAATTTATACTATCTTTAAAATGAGTTTAAAGACAGGGCTGAAGAGGTTCTGGAAATTTCTTTGGGAATCGGATTCTTGGGCTAGTTGGATAACACTCCTTGTCATCGCATTCCTGTTAGTAAGGCTGGTGATTTTTCCGGTTCTAGGATTGGCGCTTGGGGGAACAGAGCTCCCTTTAGTTGTAATCGAAAGCCAAAGCATGGAGCATTCGGGAAGCTTCGAAGATTGGTTAGGAAGCCATGGAGAGTGGTATTTCGAAAATAACATCTCCAGAGAAGAAATGATTTCATGGGAATTCAGGGAAGGTCTTGACAAAGGAGATATAGTCATAACAAAGAAAGTTGAAAACTATAAAATCGGAGAAGTAATAATATTCAAAGTGAAGGAGCAGAAAACACCGATAATCCACAGAATAGTCAAATACGACGATCAAGAGGATGAATTTGAAACTAAAGGAGACAACAACATCGATCAGATCCCTTATGAAAGAGCAATCGGCCAGGATCAGATAGTAAGCAAGGCCTTAGTAAGAATCCCGAAAATCGGTTTAATAAAGGTATATCTCGTAGAAAGATTAAGAGCTTTGGCAGCTTAATTCGCTCCCTTCAGGGAAAAACCATTCTTTCTTGACAAGATCTGAAAGGTCTTTCCTCTTCCAGAAAAAGCCAAAAAATCCAGGAACGTTGTCTTCCCTGCTTTTCAGGTTCGGCTTTAAAACATCTTCTGATTCAAGATAAAGTCTCACAGTGCATTTTGGAACAATAAGGCCATTGTTTAATTCAAGAGGATAATTAGTCCTTAAGATCAGCTCCTGATACCTTGAATTGTAAATGCTTTTTGGCCCCCTCACAAATCCGCTTTCGGCATAAACTGAGCCGAAGGGAGTTTTATGCTCTCCTTCAAATTCTGTGCTAAATAATTCGGATACGCTGACGTCATAATCTGTTTGGATCAAGGAATATTCCTTCCCATTGGTTGCCCATTTGTCTCCAAATCCGCTCAAAGAAGGAGTTTTATCGACTGCTTCCTTTAAGGAAAGCTCTCCTTCGTGATCATGCCTTGCATAATTAAGCTCTCTGACAAGCCTTTCCAAGTCAAAAAGACCCATCACTCTGGTCTGATCATCTCTTATTTTCGTCTCCATTTTCACACTAAAAAGTGCAAATGATGGTTTAAAAACCCTGCCCCAAAGAAGCGGTAGGTATTTAAATCGGAAAGCCACTCTTAAATTTAGAAAATGCAGTTTTGTCCTAAGTGTGGCTTATTGCTTGTAAAAAAGAGAACGAGATTTGTCTGTCCTAAGTGTGGCAAATCTGTAAAAGGAAAGGTAAAAATAAAGACAAGCGAGAAAATGGCCGAGAAAACAAAAGTCGGCCTTCTAAAAGAAAAAGAATCTACTGTATGGCCTATGACTTCAGCAACTTGCCCCAAATGTAAAAACACAAGGGCCTATTTCTGGACTGCATCAAAAGGTGCAAGAGCAGAAGACGAGGGAGAAGTAAGCTTCTTCAGGTGCACCAAGTGCAAGCACACTTGGAGAGAATATTCTGCTTAATTTAAAATAATAAAATGCAATTCTGTCCAAACTGCAGCGTTATGTTGTCCCATAAACACGGGAAATTCGTTTGTTCTAAATGCGGTTACACCACTGGAGAGGGCAAGCTCGCCGTAAAAGAAAAGATGGCTGAGAAAAAAGAGATAGCTATTTTAAACAAAGACAAAGGTGAAAACCTTCCAATAACAGACATGAAATGCCCTAAATGTGGGAACAAACAGGCATATTTCTGGCAGCTCCAGACAAGATCTGCAGACGAATCAGAAACAAGCTTCTACAAATGCACCAAGTGCAGCCACACTTGGAGGCAGTACAGATAAAATTTACTTAGATTTTACTTCAGTCTCTTCCTAAACTCTTTGATAATATTCTGATAGCCTTCTTTTTGGACTATCTCCCAAGACCTCTGATAATCTTTATGTGAGCCCATGAGCCTTATCTCATTCTCAAGCCTCTTTTTAGGATAGAATTTTCTGAATATCGCTTCATGTATTGCGTGTAGGGGAATGTGTATCTTAGTAGTCCTGGATTCCTTTTTGTATTTGTCAAAAATATAATCCCAGGATTTTCTGGCCCGATCCATATTACCTTCTTGAATGAAAAGCTGGTGAATCATTTCATGAGCAAGAGTATCGATAAACCTGTCCGGCCTTCTTACAGGCATAGTCAAAGGATCAGAGAATGGAACAGATTTGTTGACCACGTAACATTTCACACTTTTCATTTTCCATTTCAATCCGCTCACTTTTGAAAGCTCTGAAAGAACTTTTTTCTCATCTTTTCTCCACTTCTTTTCCATTTTTTTCATGAAGCTAATGACTTTTTCGTAAGAAAGAGTAGGCCATTTCTTCATGTGAGGATAAATCTTCATCCATTCCCTGAGATTTTCATCATAGATCCAGGAATAAGTAAAGATCACTTTTGGAGTTTTCATTAAAAATCTTATGAACTGAAATATAAAAACTAATCGACCCATCCCGACCCATCAACTTTTTAAACCATTAAGAGCTCATAAAATCGAATGGGCCCGTAGCTCAGCCTGGTTAGAGCACCGGACTCTTAATCCGGGTGTCGGGGGTTCAACTCCCCTCGGGCTCATTTATAATTTTTCCTTTTACCACTTGGTATATACTACATATAAAAAACGTTTATATAGAAGAATGCCCTTATAATAAAGAGGCTCTCTCGCTGATTGCCGATGAAGTTTGAAAAATATCTCGAGATAAGAAAAGAGGCGATTATCCTTGAGATAGATAATCTCAAGAAAAGCGGAAACATGATCGTAGTTGAAGGCGAGCATGACCGTGATGCCCTAGAGAATCTTGGCCTTGAGAGAATATTTATTCTGAATAAAACCGGTGTGAGTATCTTCAACAGAATTGATGACTTGATAAAGCAGCTCCAGAACAAAGAGCACTGCGTAATCCTGACTGACTTGGACAAAAAAGGAAAAGCTTATTACAAGATGATTAGAAAGGAGCTGGAAAATCACGGACTCAGGCCAAACAGCAGAATGAGAGAAATTTTAGAAAGAAGCAGGGTAAGCCATATTGAAGGTTTAGACAAATTCCTTGAAGTCAAAATGCCTCTTCACCACCCTTCTCCTAGGCAGAGCCTTTGATTTTAATTCTACTTGAGTTTAAGCAGCTTTCCGCCCAAATTCTTCTTGATGTAAAGATTAAACAGGACGAGAAAAGTTATTCCTCCAGCTAATGTAAATATGATATCGAAGAAGCCATCCCAAATGAAGAAGTCTTTCAGATACCATGGCTGATCCGGGTTAATATATTCGTCTATTGTTTCCATAATTTCCCAGATTATCGAGATTATAAAAACGCTAAATGTGACCCAAAAGTTCTTCTTCTTAGTCTTGATAAGATAAAAGAAAATGATTGAGATGCTGGCTATCGCCATTCCTCCAAAGAAGTGGCTTGGAACATCGACCCAATAAGCCACTGCATAAAGATCGTAAATCCTCAATGCAAGTTCAAATGAAAGAAAAACCACTCCCAGAAATAAGCCCAAAATAATAAGCTCAAAATATTTTATGGCTTTATGGAGATCCCTTATATGTTTTATTCTGTGGTCTACCTTTCTTACTTCTTTTAGAAATTTCCTCTTCTGAGCCTTTGCCTCTTTGATTATCTTCTTGCTGCTTGATGACCACTTTTTTCTCAGTTTATCCATTATTAAAAAAAGAGATCAATCTTTAAATATTTAATTCGACACGATAAATCATGGAAATCAAAAAAGAGTATCGGATAATCGGCATAGACGACGGCCATTTCACCAAATCAGGCGGCCAAGTCCTTGTTGTCGGGACAATTTTCAGGGGCGGCCAGTGGATGGACGGCGTTGTATCCACAAAAGTAGATGTGGACGGCAATGATGCAACTGAAAAATTGATTGCCCTGATAAACAGCAGCAAGCATGCTGCCCAGCTTAAGTGCATCATGCTTAATGGAATCGCAATCGGAGGATTCAACGTCATAGACATCCAGGAACTTAGCAAAAAAACCAAACTCCCGGTGATTGTGATGATAAGAAAAACTCCGGACTTCAAAAAGATAAAATCTGCTCTTGAAAAAATGGGGGCTATAGAAAAAATGGATATAATCATGAGGGCCGGAGAGATCTACAACACCCAAGTCAAAGAAGGAAAGGTTTTCTTCCAAATCGCAGGCATAAAAATGGAAGATGCGGAGAAGATAATCAAGATTTCAGCAACAAGAAGTTTTATCCCGGAGCCGATAAGGGCTGCGCATATAATTGCAAGCGGCGTCACAATAGGTGAGAGCTCTAAAAGAGTTTAATTTAAATATATGAACAGATTATAAAAAAGATGTCTAATGAAAATCTGACTGAAAGAGTTTCTGGGCAAGAAACAGTAGCAGAAGAAGGCAAGGAAGTAAAAAGATCTCCCTATCATTCAGTAATTATTCCGGCATCAAGCATCCCAAGAGTACTTTACGGGCCAAACAATGAAGTTCTTATAAAGGATAAATCTGAAGATTACATCCAGCCATACAAAAGTTCAGCATGGGCAAACTGGGGAAAGACTAAAAGATAGATAGCTTAGAATATCTAGATTTGTCTAGTCCCTAAAATTCTTTTGCAATTTAACAAAAAGATGTAAACTATTCAATTAAGAAAGCAAGTCTCTTACCTTTTCAATATGGTCTGCTACTTCCTGCCCTTTCTTAGTCAGTTTAATGAGCTTTATCCTTCCCTTCTTTTCAAAGGTTACTAAACCCATTTTCTCTAATCCCTGCAAAATCTTTACAGCATGGCTGTATGTGCAGTCGACTTCCTTTGCAAGAACGCTCCCATATCTAACTCTGCTTGACTTTTTCAAAGCTATCAGCATAAAAGCCGGCTTCTTTCTAAAGAATACATCAAATACAGTCTTAGCCATTTTTCCCTTAGCAATTCTTAGTCATTAAACTATTGATCGGCCTTTGGAACCAATCTAAAAATATTCCCTTAACGTATATGTTACAATACTCATTTTCTTTATAAACTTTTCGTTTAACTTCGTTTAATCTCATATAAGTAGTGATTTTTGAGATTTTTAGCCCAAAAAAGCTATTTTATCAACGGAACAAAGGAATATCCGCTTTCAAAGTAAATCCTTTCCAAGAAACCTTTTTTGCTCTGCCAGACCTCCAAATTCCCTTCTTCCGTAGGAAAAACAAGAAGGCCATTTTCATTAAGTTTGACAACTTCCTTGAGGTCTTTAATCAAATCAGCGCTTGCAGCGGCGGTAGAGATAATCCGATCATACTTCTCTTTCCAAATCTTACTTTTCCTATCCAAGGCGCTTCCATGAACAAACTTCAAATTGAGCTTTTTCTTGGTGGCCTTGAAATTTTTCTTGGCCAAGGCCGAAAGCTCCTTTATCCTTTCAACACTAATCACTTTTCCGGGCTTTACTAAATAAGCCAAAAGAGTGGCATTCCATCCGCTTCCGGATCCAACTTCCAAAACATTAAGCCCTTTCTTAAGATCTGCAAGCAAAAGCATCCTTGCAACAGTCGTAGGCTGAGAAATTGTCTGCCCATATCCGATGGCCAGGGGAACATCCACATAAGCGCTTTCTTTATCTGCCTCAAGGACAAAATCTTTCCTGTCGATTTCAATCATCGCCTTGATTATCTCCAAAAACCTCTCCTTTTCAGGCTTGCTCTTCACATAAATCGCATTATTTAGATAAACTGAATGAAGAAGCTTCCTTTCTTCATAATTCCCCTCTTTTTCGATAACTGAATTTATGTCCACTAAAGAAACAAATCGGGGAGATTAATAAAGACTTCCTCGCCGGCCTCGCTGACTTAACCTTTAAATATCCTTAGAATTTACTTATTTTATGCTTGACATAAAGCTTATTCGGGAAGACCCGAAGATTGTAAAAGAGAGTTTGAAGAAAAGAGGGCTTGATGAGAAAGATGTAGATCTTATTCTAGATCTAGATGAAAAGTGGAAAAAGCTTAAGCAGGAAAATGATTCTTTAAGGTCTGAGAGGAACAAAATAAGCGAAAAGATAAATGAAGCCAAAAAAGCAGGCAAGCCTATAACAGACATAATAAAAAAGGCCAAGGAAATTCCAGAAGAATTAAAAAAGCAGGAAGAAGAGCTCACCCAAATTGAAACAAAAAGGCTCAAAATTCTTGAAAGCATTCCAAACTTAGTTGACAAATCTGTCCCTGTTGGAGATGCAAGCAAAAACAAAGTCCTAGAGGTTGTCGGTAAGCCAACAAAGCCAAAGTTTGAACTTAAGCATCATGAAGATCTTCTTGTTTCCCTTGACCAGCTGGATATTGAAAGGGCAGCAAAAGTTTCCGGAGCAAGGTTCTACTACTTAAAGCGCGATTTGGTAAAACTCAACCTAGCGCTGATTAACTTTGCGCTGGATCATTTAAGAAAGAAAGACTTCATACTTATGCAGCCGCCATTTATGATTAAAAAAGAGGCTCTTAATGGGGCAATGAACTTTGCAGCATTTGAGGAAATGATTTACAAAATAGAAGGGGAAGACCTTTATCTTATAGGAACTGCAGAGCATGCGCTTAATGCCTATCACATGAATGAAGTGCTCAATACAGAAGCCCTCCCATTGAGGTATGGCGGAGTTTCTCCGTGTTTCAGAAAAGAGGCCGGAAGCCACGGCAAGGACACGAAAGGGATTTTCAGGATCCACCAATTTGAAAAGATCGAGCAGTTCATCTTCTGCAAGCCGGAAGATTCATGGAAAGAATTTGACTTAATATTCAAAAACACCAAAGAGATGTTCAAGCAGCTCGGAATGCCATTCAGGATTGTAACCCTCTCATCGCAGGACATGGGTAGAGTTGCAACAAAAACAATAGATTTCGAAGGATGGTACCCTTCACAGCAGCAGTACCGGGAACTGGGTTCATGCTCTAACTGCCTGGATTATCAGGCAAGGAGAAGCAATATAAAATACGACGAGAAAGGAGAAAGGAAATTCGTCCACACCCTTAACAACACAGCAATAGCCACAGAAAGGATGATCACTTGCCTCATAGATAACTACCAAAAGGCAGATGGAAGCATAGAAATTCCTAAAGTTCTTCAAAAATATATGGGGATAAAAGCCATAAAACCCTTAAAAGCACAAAAAGCAAAGAAAAAGTAAGGCTTTTAAACGATTTCCCCTTGCTTAATTTATCAAATTAAAATGAAACCTTCATTAAACAATGTTCCAAAACACCTAGGAATAATTCTTGATGGCAATCGCAGATTCTCCAAGAGACTTATGCTCAAGCCATGGAAGGGGCACGAATGGGGGGCAAAAAAGGTAGAAGCTTTCCTCGACTGGTGTAAAGAATATGGAATTAAAGAAGTTACGCTTTATGCATTCTCATTAGAAAACTTTGACAGGCCAAAAACAGAATTCAACTTCTTAATGCAGATCTTCGAAAAAGAATTCAAGAGGATGCTGAAAGATCCAAGGCTAGACAAAGATAAGGTAAAGGTGAGATTCATAGGCCGAATAAGCATGTTCCCTAAAAGCTTGCAAAAAGTTATGCACCAGCTTATGGATAAAACCAAAGAGAACAAAGGATTCATTGTAAATTTCGCGATGGCTTACGGCGGAAGAGCAGAAATAATAGATGCAACCAAAAAGATAGCAGAGCAGGTAAAGAAAGGAAAACTTGACCTAAATCAGATTAATGAAGAAACCTTCAGCAAAGACCTTTACCTTGAAAGCCAGCCTGATTTAATAATAAGAACATCAGAATCTAGGCTTTCTGGATTCCTTTTGTGGCAGGGAAGTTATGCAGAGCTGATCTTCCTTCCAAATAAGCTTTGGCCAGAATTCGAAAAGAAAGACCTCGAGGAATGCCTTGAAGAATATTCTAGAAGGCAGAGAAGATTTGGGAAGTAATTAAACAAATTTCTCTTCGATTATTCTAGATATAGGTTTTCCAGTCTTTTCTTTTAATTCTTTTAGTTTTCTTATTGCGCGAACAGATAAAGTTATGTCTATTCTTTTCCTTTGAAATGGAAGTTCCCTAGTCTTATCATACTCTTCCAATATTTTGAAAGCTTCTTTATTCTCTTCAATTATCTTCTTTATTCTTTTTTCATCTAATTGCACTTTTAAGCCTCCTCTCGATTATTGAAATTTCACTAATATTTTTCTTTGCTACAGAAACAATTTGCTGAATCAATGAGTCTCGATCTACAACACGATTATTTTCATTGGCAAACTCATAAGCTAAGAAAAGGGCTGTTCTTTTATTCCCATCAGAAAACGGGTGGTCCACAAGTATTGCTCTGATTAAGTACGCAAGCTTTTTGAATTCCCCTATTTTATTATCCTTTTGTTTCTCCAACGCAAAATCCAGGCTAGAGCTAGAGATTAAGTTTCCCCCGAAACCTTTGTTTATCCTTAGCAATTCAATCTTGTCAATTTTCATACACATATAATATGTAAACCTATATATAAACTTTACGGTTTTTATACACATAAATAATATCTACTTGACTTTCTTAACAAGATAAACATAAAGCTCTTCAAAGAAAAAATGTTTCTTATCAAGGAGGTCTGCCATGAAACCTTTCTTCTTGATTATTCCATCAACTTTATCCTTAGTCGTGAGCGATGAAAAAAGGATTATGATTATCCCGCCTTTTGCCAGATGAACTGAAACTTTCTGAAAAAACTTTTCTATAAGTTCATGCCCTTTCTTTCCCCCATAAAGGGCCGGATCATCAACCCCTTTATCTTGTGGAAGATATGGTGGATTGAAAACTATCGTATCAAACTTTCCTTTAACATTAGAAAACAAGTCCGAGACCTTAAATGAAATCTTAGGATCCTTTATGTTCTTTTTGCAGTAAGCAATTGTCTCCTTGTCAATGTCTACTGCCAAAACAGATTCCACATCTTTATTCCTGGCAGCCGCGAGAGCCTGGATTCCAGACCCAGTCCCCATGTCAAGAACTTTTCCTTTCGCAAGAGCTTCGACATGCACTGCAAGCATATAAGAATCTTCCCTTGGGAAATACATTTTCAGATGTCCCAGTACAGCATAGATGCCGCAAGGATTACAATTAAAGCTACGGCGAACAATGTAGCATAGGAGTATATTTTATAGAACTTTTCAATCTTTAATATATCTTGGTTAAGCTCCTTATTTTTCAGCTTCTTTATAGATTTTATATTGAAAAACCGGTCTAAGATCTCCTCTCTTCCTTTTTCAGAAAAGAATCCTAGAGTAATGAAGTCATAAATTAGTATGAACCCCATCTTAAAAATCGTAATAGGATTAATGTAAAGAATTTTAAAGGCCAGTTTAGGCTTTACCCTCTTAACTTTCTCCCTAAAACTGTATATTAAATGTATCCAGTATAAACCACTGAGAACGAGAGCGAGTATGATTATGCTAAAAGCTACAGATAAAATGAGGACTGCAGAAGATCCTAAACCCATATCCCTATATCTGATTAAATCTATTTAAATCTATCAGAATGCCCCGAGAGGGATTACACAAACTTTTTTAATAGTGGTGGAGCATTTATTTGAATGGCTGAGCCGGAATTCTTCCCAATGAGCCCTCCAAAAGAGGTCACTACTGTTAAGGCTAAGCCTAAACCCAGCAGAGAAGAGCTGGAAAAAATAGAGCCCCCAAAAAATCCCGTTATAAAAAAAGCTCCAAGTTTAGAGGGGCAGCCCAAACCTAAGAAAAAAAGGGCTCCAAAAAAGAGCAAGAAGCTGGAGGTTTCTTCTGAAGAATATTCTCACAAGAATTCAAATCCTAAAGAAAAAATAACGCTAGTCATAACAGAAAAGCCGCAGGCAGCTATGAAAATAGCTTATGCCCTTTCAGACACTAAGCCGACTGCAAGGAAAGTGGGACAGGTTACTTATTTTGAAGTGAACCGCGGAGAAGAAAAGATAATTGTCGGCTGTGCAGTAGGGCATCTTTTCACTCTTGCCGAGATCGGGAAAAAGAAATGGCCTAATTTTGATTTGGAATGGGTTCCAAACCACACTAAAAAGGGATCAGAATTCACAAAAAGATATCTAGATGTTCTGAAGACCCTGGCTAAGAAAGCAAACAATTATGTGGTGGCATGCGACTACGATGTTGAGGGAGAAGTCATAGGACTCAATGTTGTCAGGTTTGCATGCGGCATGAAAGATGCAAAGAGGATGAAATTCTCAACGCTCACAAAAGAGGACCTGAATTCCGCTTATGAAAAATTATCTCCCTCTCTCGATTGGGGCCTGGCTTATGCCGGAGAAACAAGGCATTATTTGGATTGGCTTTACGGAATAAATTTAAGCAGGGCCTTAATGTCCGCCATGAAAAAAGCTGGGACATTCAAGATAATGAGCATCGGAAGAGTCCAGGGCCCAGCGCTTGCACTTGTCGTGAAAAAAGAAAAAGAGATTATGGCCTTTAAATCGTCTCCCTACTGGCAGGTTTCCCTTTTAGTTAAGAATGGGCATGAACTTTTGGTAAAATATCCTAACAACATCACTAAAAAAGATGAGCTTGAATTCTTCAAGAAGCTTAAGGGCAAGGAAGGAGTCGCGAAAACAGAAAAGAAAGAGGAAAGGCTCCTACCCCAAACACCTTTTGACCTCACAACATTGCAGATGGAGGCCCATAGACTGCATGGATTCTCTCCGGCAAGAACACTTCAGCTTGCCCAGCAGCTTTATCTCGCAGGAGTCATCTCCTATCCTAGAACCTCTTCTCAAAAACTCCCAACAAGCATTGGATATAACAAGATATTGGCAAGCTTGCCCAAATCCTTCACTAAGTTTGCAAAAAGGAAACAGCCGATAGAAGGAAAAAAGACCGACCCGGCCCATCCATCAATTTATCCAACCGGAGAAATTCCGGGGACTTCAGATGAAGACCAGCTCAAGCTTTATGACCTCATAGTAAAGAGATTCATAAACTGCTTCTGCGATGATGCAATAATCGAAACTAAAAACATAAAAGTCACTGTGGAAGGAAAGAATTTTTCGGCAAAAGGTCTTGAAGTAAAAGAAAAAGGATGGCTTAACGTTTATCCATCAAGAATAGAAGAAAAAAGCCTTCCAGACATTAATGGAAAAATAACTGTAAAAGAGGTTATTACTGAGGAGAAAATGACCCAGCCACCACACAGATATAGTGATGCAAGTTTAGTTTCTGAGCTCGCAAAGCGCAACCTCGGAACAAAATCCACGAGGGCGCTTATAGTAGAAACCCTTAAGGAAAGAGGCTATGTTTCACATGAAAGGCAGCTCAAGGCAACCCCCTTGGGAATAGCAGTAACAGACTCATTGTTAAAGAATTCTCCACTGATACTTAATGAGGAGCTTACTAGAAAATTCGAAAAAGAGATGGAATCTATCCAAACTTCAAAAAAAGGAGAGGAAGAGGAAAAAAGAATATTGAAAGAAGCTAGAACTGTTCTAGAAAAAATAGCTGAAGAGCTTAAGAAAAATGAGGAGAAAATGGGTAAAGAGCTTGCCGAAGCACAAGGAGAAGTGAGGAAGGGAGAAATAGAAGCCTCTAAACTTATTCTTTGCCCTAAATGCCAAAAAGGGTGGGTTTCTATAAGAAGAAGCAGATTCGGCTTCTTCCTGGGATGCAATGCCTATCCAGAATGCAAGAATACTTATCCTCTCCCTTCAAATGCTTTAATCAAAAAGACAGACAAAACCTGCGAATGTGGGTGGCCAATGCTCCTTTCAATTAAAAAGGCAAAGAGACCTTGGCAATTCTGCGCTAATCCTGCTTGTCCAAGAAGACAGGAAAAGACCAAGCACGAGCACTTTGAGCCAAAAGAAGAATCGGATAAGCAAGAAAGTGAAGTTTTGGAAGAGTAAAAAAAGAAAAAGGAAAAAATAAAAATCTTAAGACGTCAAGATAGCGCTTTTCAGAAAGCCGGAATAGAATCCGTCTTCGCACTTTCCGATCATTTTTGAAACTTTAAGCATTTCATACAAAAAGTCTAGGTTATAAACTCCTGAAGAAAGCTTTTCCTCAAAATGAGAAATTATTTCGGCACCAACTCTTTTTTCTAAATTTACCTCCATGTTCAGAAAAAAGTTGATTTTCTTTATATAAGTTGTGTGATTATGAACAAGTTACTATGTACTTATGCAAAGTAAGAACAGTTTATAAATAAATTTTTTACCGGCGGTAAATTAGAATAGCCTGAATCCGGCTTTGGATATTCCTTTTCCGGTTATGTAGAACAAAAACTCTTTCTGAGGAATAGACCTGTGCTTTCTCAGTATCGCTTTCCTTCTGTCCCTTTCGATTTTCAGCTCGACAATGCATTTGCTTGCATGCTTAAGCAGATCTCCTCCAACCATGTGCACCGCCCTTTCATCCAGATTGCCATTCTTAGAAAAATCACTATAAACTTGATTAGTTACGATCACTGGGATGAATTTTTTCCTTGCAATCTCTGCCAAAATCCTAAGCTGCCTGGATAAACTACCGTTAATCTCGCTTATTCTTTTCTGATTTTCTTTCTCCCTTGCAAGGGCAAGCTCAAGGCGGTAAAGCATAGCCATGCTGTCAACTATTATCAAGCCCAATTCAGGCTTAATCTTCTCAAGAAGTTTGTTGAAAAGCTCCTGCTGTTCATCAAAGCTTGTGGCTTTAAGCAGAAGAATATTCTTCAGAACGCTTTCATCAGTAAGCTGCTTAAGCCTATCTACAGAAAATCCTCCCTCTGTATCCATAAAAATAACCTTCTTTCCAGTTTTAGCCATAGAAACTGCGGCAAGCATACACAAGTTAGTCTTTCCAGAGCCGGCAGGGCCGTAAAAAGTGGTTATGACGTCTCGTTCATATCCGCCGTCAAAGAATTGATCCAGATCTAAATTACCTGTTGATATCTTATCCATTTTGCAGACAAATGCCCTGCTCTAAGGGGCATAAATAAGAATTACTTGGCCTTTATCTTTTTAACTTCGGCAAGGACTTTGCTGTTAAGTTTTGTTATCCTTTCAAGGGCATCAGTAAGAGCTTTTTTAGCGCTTTTCCCATCAGTCTTTACAATAAGAACAGGGTTTTTGGTTGGATGATCTCTTTTCCAGGCAGCAGCCGTAACAGAGTTATCATCCCATAATGAGCTTCTGACGAGCTCAGCAACGGTAACATTGCTTATCTCTACCTCAAGATGGTCTTTTTCATTTTTAAGAACTTTTACTATCATAAATTAATGATTTTTTGGGCCGTTTTAAATGTTTCTATTCTTAATCCGGCGCTCCTTGGGAACATAGTTGAATATTTTCTCCCCATTAGATTTGCCGCATCCAAGTAGATCTCCATTGTGCCTTAAAACCACAAATCCTTTCTGCACCTTAATTTCTATATCTCCCCCAGACATCCATGCCTTGGCCTGTTCTTCAGCCAAGTCTATTATGTTCTTTTTTATCTCCTGAGAAAGAACTTGAGTGGCATCAAAGCTTAGCTTAAACCCATTAGATTCCTTAAGAAGATACATCCCTATAATCTCCACATTGGCAATTTTAGAAAGTTCGACAATTTCATCACGGCTCATGTGCCCTGAAAATGCCATTATCCTCTCTTTACCAGATTGAACAAGAAGATAAGGCAGATCCGAAAGACCATACTCTTCCTTGATAGTTTCAGAGATTCTCTTCTTCTCAGCAGAAGTCAAAAATGAAAGTTTCATCTTTCAGTATCCCCCTTTACCTCATCCAAAAGTGTGAGCTTCGCAACAAAAAATCCTTCAGAATCATTATCCTGCGGGTAAATCCTGCAGGTTTTTGTCACATCTTCGTTGAATTCCTCTCCTTTCCATGAAGTAATTCCCGGCCTGCACTTTATCGGCATCTTTAAAGTTTCAACCCTTACAGGAAATTTCCTTAATGCAAAGTCTACGACTGATTCATTTTCCTCTGGAGAATGTGTGCATGTAGAATAAACTAAATTCCCTCCGACTTTCAAGCATTTAATGGACATTGCAAGAAGTTTTTTCTGCAGTCTTGAAAAAGATTCCACAGCCTTTATATTCCATTGGGTGAATGCTTTGGCGCTTGATCTAAGTGTCCCTTCCCCAGAGCAGGGAGCATCAAGCAAAATCTTATCAAACTTGAATCCAGACCTTGCAAGCCTTGCGCATAAAGAAACACCGTCATTCCTCGTTATAATTGTGTTTGAAACTCCGCATCTTTCCATGTTTGCGGCAAGGATTTTTATTCTCCCAAGAGCGAGATCATTGGCAATAATCGTCCCCTCATTTTCCATCATCGCCGCCATCTGCGTCGTTTTGCTCCCCGGGGCAGAAGCTAAATCTAAAACAAAATCTCCTGGCCTTGGATTCAAAGCTATCGCTGAAAGCATGCTTGAGATCTCCTGGATGTAATAATAGCCCAAAACATGCTCGATCGCATTTCCAAGCTCTCCTGGGCCGAGCTCTTGATCAACAAGCATTATTTCTGGATGCTCTTTAGAAGGCTGAACGATCTTCCACTTTTTTTCAAGTTTCTCTTTCAGATCGTTTACAGAGATTTTAAGAGTATTAACTCTTATAAAATTCCGAGGATTCCGGTAGATTATCTTTTCATAAGCCTCAAAGTCCTCTGAATCCGAAAGAAGCTTCTGCATCCTTTCTTTAAACAAGGGCTTAAGCTCATAAATCTGCTTCTTTCCCATAAATCTACTTAGAATAAGATGTTTTTAAAGTATGGCTGCACATTAATTAATTTACAATTCCAAAACTTCATTGGAATTGACTGCCATTCTGGCCTGGTTTAGCCTCTCATTCTGAGCGGCTGCCATATCTACTTTGGGCTCTTCCTGCGGATTGGGGGTCTTTTCCTTCTTTCCAAAAAATCCAAACAATTTTTTGAACAAACCGGGCTTGTTTTCCTCAGGCACGACTTCAGAAGAAGCTGCTTCAGCCCCCTCAGATTGAATCGCTGCAGCCTGGACTGCAGGCGATTGTGCAATAATTTGCGGCACGGCAGTATTAACATCATTGAAATTCCTTCTTGGAGCCTTGTATGTCGTGCTCCTGGCTCTAAGATCTTCCAAACCTACTTCTTTCTTAGGCAAGGAATAAGAATTTATCGCCGGCCTGTTCACTCCCGACATTCTGCTTAAAACTTCCCTGACAGTAGGCCTTTTGTAAAGATCGTGTATGCTTTTGTTTGAAGCTGGAGGGACAACGACTGCCCTTTCAAGGATAACGCAGGTCTTGCATAGTTTTTTATATTCTCCATCAACAAGACCGTCAACTTCAGCCTCTTTTTCTAAGCAGGATTCACATTCCATGTTTTACAGAGAAAAACAACATATAAAAGGTTTGTTATTAGGTAAACTATATTAGATAAGAACACAATTTAGCAAAATTTCTGTATAAATCTAGGCAAGAATATCTTGCAATTGTTAATCGAATATCTTTCTACAAATGTTTCAGGAGATTTGCAGCCATCTTCATTCCCCAAAACAAGATATTCTGAGGTTTCATTCAGTACGGGAAACTGTTCAATGAAACTTCTGTTATTTGCATATTCATAATCCGCGTTGATTATGCTTTTGATATAAATGAGCCTTCTCCCCTCATCTATAAACATGCCTATTTTATGCTTATTAAAATCCACTGGCGCAGCTTCAGTGGTGTATCCCAGATAATTAAGAGTGACCCATGAATTAGCCATGTACTGGCATTCCTTGTCCAAATAAGGTTCCGCGTTTTTGTAAATGGAGTAGTCTGTAAGAGTCTGGGCAAAAATCAAGGCTGACGAAAGATTAATGACTACTAGTATCAGGAAGGCAGCTTTTATCCATTTATTTTTCCAGAAAATTTTAAAGAAAGCCGCAGAAAAGTAAACTGCGGGAAGAAGTAAGTTAAATAGATATCTGGTCTCTGAGGACGTCCTCATGAAAGAGAACAAAGACAAGACTGCGAACAGAATCATCAACCAATAGGCCCTGTCTTTCTTAACATAAAACATCCCCAAAATTGTTGTAATGGTAAGAAGACTAAGGATAAATAAGGCATCATCAAAAATAAAGAAGTTGAAGCTTTGCCTCATGGTTATATTTATCAAAAAAGAGCTTGCCAAGCTTGTAAGGGCATTTCCGGTTTTCACAAAGTTATAGATAAGCCAAGGAGAAAGAGTCAAGAGAAGTGCAATTCCTGAAGCGGCCATTTTCTTCAGGTTCTTGTTAAACAGTAGTATTGGGAGGAAAATTAGGTTAGTATACCTGGTCAATAAAGAAAGGCCCATAAAAACCCCTGATAAAGCCGGGCCGTATTTTTTGTCTTTAGCTAAAATCGAAGCGATACATAACTCCAATAATGCGAAAGAAAGAAGCTCCGTTCCACCTATAAACGACATATTGACCATAAAGGGGGTTAAAGTCAAGGCGTAAAAGACCAGCGGATCAAGATTAAGAACTTTGGAAAGTCTCAACGCCGCGAAAAGATGCAGCGCTGCAACAGCGATTATGAAAAGATATTCTGCGGCCAGCCATCCGAATAAACTCAAAAACCCCAAAATAACCGGGGCAAGCGGAGGCCTCAGCCATTCAAAATAAGTTCCATTATCAAATAAATATCTTGCATTAAGGACATAACTTGCAAAATCCCAGCTCAAACCGGTAGAGTGTTGCCACAAGAAAAAAACCGTCGTAAAAACAAAAAGTGCTGCTAGGGCAGTTTTATTTTTTTTATCCATGCTAGCTTACCTTTCCTCTTAAGAGAGTAAACTCTCGAGCTCTTCTTTTCCGTGGAATCCAAGATACAACTTTCCATCAACAACTATGCTTGGAGCTTCAGTTATGCCGTAAACCCTTTTCAAAGAATCCATCACATCTATGTCCAAGTCCGTATCAAAAGAATAGACTTTAACATTGGAAAAAGAATATTTTTTCTGCAGATAGTCGATTACAAATCCTTGCTCTTCGCTTAACTTCAGCTTTTCCGGGCTGTTGGAATAGAAGAACAAAATGATTGTATAATTGAAGTCGCAGCTTTCTTTCATCTCCTTAATTCTTAGATAATGCCTTACTTGAAGCAAAGTGTAAGGCTTTTTCAGCTCAAGGACTCGCGGGTCATTCTTGGAATACTGACTCTCAAGATAGGTAAGCCTTGTACCTAGATCTCCTAGCTTTTCAGTAAGCGCTCCGGATTCTACGCATGGCACCTCGTCAAGAAGCTTTTCTTCAAGGTCCAAGCTTTCAAGCTGGAACCTTGCTTCCTTCTCAAACTGAGAAACGTCCCCGATCTTTGCGGCAGTTATAGCATATCCTACAAGCAAGCCTAGGGAAAAGACGAGCAAGGTAAGAAACAGCGTCAAAAGTATTTTTTTGCTGCTTACTTTCCGGTCTTCTGCACCAACTTGTTCAAGTTTTTTGACCATTTTTATATATTAGACCCTCAACTGGGCAGTTTATTAACCCTTCTATAAGGCTAATCAAACTTCCTCCCTTTCCACCTTATATTTCCGAAGAATCTATAAAAAACTGCAAAAGCCCACCAGATCGCATAGAGGTAAGTATAATACCAGAAATAATAGGTGTAGCTAAGCTTGACATCCTCATTTTCTCCGCTTTTTATTTTGGCGATGTAAATGAAGAGGATATTGAAGAGTATCAGGATAACCAAAAAGAAGGTTATGGGGCTTGTAAGCTCATAATAAAGATATTCATACTTGAACCCCTTAAGCAGAGTCCACAAATCAAACTCTACCAGGCCAAAATTAATCAGGGTTCTTACAAAATTACTCAAGGTCTGAATAGTGAAATAAGAAATTAGCACAAATATCATAAGTACCGAAAGGATGGCTGAAGGAAGTGCAAGTGTTGAAAGGTAGCCGTATCTTGGGTGGAAGAGATGTTTGTAAACTTCGAGGTTCTTTATCAAACCATGATACCACCTTGTTCTTTGATCCAATAATTCTTTGAACTTTCTCGGGGAGACAGTATAAACAACTGCATCAACGCTATTCTCTATCTTATAATTGCAGGACTGTATCCTTAATGCAATCTCGGTATCTTCGGTGGCATTTTTCTCATCAAAGCCGCCATGCTTATCAAAGAACTCTTTTCGGTAAAGGGAAAAAGGTCCGGGAGTTACATGCAGGACATTTATGAAAGAAAAGACCTTTCTGTAAAAAATTCCGAAAAGATATTCTATATGCTGGACCCTTTGAAGGGCTCCTTTTGGCCTATAAACTTTAAGGGAGGGAGTTACTGAAGCAACCTGTGGATCTTCAAAATATCCAACCATCTTGATCAAAGCGTCAGGGGTAACGAAAGAATCTGCATCGAGAGTAGCAATTATCTTGCCCTTAGATCTGGAAATACCATAATTTATCGCAGAAGCCTTTCCGCCGTTAGGCTTTGTGAAAACTTTGACCCTTGGATCTCCTGAAGCAACCTTCTTAGAGATCTTCAGAGTATCGTCTTTGCTGCCATCATCTATAACTAGGATTTCAAGAAGAGGGTAATTGAGGTCTTGGACGGATTTAATGGTTTTTTCTATGTTCTCCTGCTCATTATATGCCGGGATTATGACTGAAACAAGATGAAGTTTTTTGGGCTTAGGGTTTTTCATCTTGCCCATATTCTCAAGAAGAGTAATTATAAAGAAAATTGCGAGGAATATTCCCACAAAGGAGACTGCATAAATTAGCTGATATCTGAATAACATTTTATTGGGCGTCTGAGTTTTTTTCTTCTAAATCTTCATCACCCATTTCTTGCCCTTCGGCTTCTTCAAGTTCTGCTTCAGTTTCTTCCGCTTCTTCAGATTCAACTTCAGCCCCGCTGAATTCTTCTGATCCATCTGCGCCTTCTATCTGAACAGTATGGGATGCGTCTTCATCGGGTCCTCTCGCTTCAACACTCTTGGCCTCTGCTTCAAGCCTTTCCCTAGCCTTTAATCCGAAATAATCATAAAACGCATCATCAAGCCTGAGCTCGTATGTATGGCCTACCTTCTTGGGCTTAACAAGCCCAACATCAATAAGTTTCTTGACATGATCATAAGCCTTATTTCCCCTTATCTTGACGACAAGGGATTGATTTATTGGCTGTTTGTAAGCGATTATTGCAAGGGTTTCCTGCTCGGCTTTAGTAAATTCGGCGCTCCCGGAGGCGAGTTTATTTGTTAGATAAGCATATTCCTGCTTGATATCCATTTTGTAAAGCTCTCCTTTGATTATGAGGTCCAAGGCCCCAGTGTTATTTTTATATTTCTGCTCGAGTTTCTTCATAGTCTCCTTGATCGAAAGAGGATTTATCCCGGTGTACATAACAAGATCATTCACCGTAAGGAATCTTCCAGCTATGAACAAAACTGCTTCAACAATTCCCTCCGTGTTTTTTTCTCTTGCCATCTTATTTTATATTGGCATATAGGTTTTAAACATTACTTGAAAGCAAACCTCAGCAAAGCCCCAATCCCCCCAAGATTCTTGAATTGAACTCCTTCATCTGTCTGAGTTGAAATAAAAATCACATCTGTTCCCATGGAGGCTGCGATCTCGCGGAGCTCATCCATCTTAGCTTTGTCAAGTTCTTTGGAAAGATACAATTTATCGGCAGCTCCGGCACTCAGAGCTTTTTTAACTTCGGCGTAGCCGTAAGCAACTTTGTCTGGATCTTTTCCAAGCGTAGTGAAAAAAGTTTTAAGAACTTCCTTCTCATGGGTTATTTCCTGTGCAGCAAGAATGTCTTGAGAAAGTTCGACAAGAACATGCAGGCCGTATTCATCAGTATAGCTTATGTCTTTTACTCCGATTATTTTATTCTTTATTGGGGTGGGGATCTGTCCTTCACTCAAGAAAGATTCCTTCGTTGGTCCGGGCCCGCCGACCAATATCCCTTTAAGCTTTTTCATTTCTGAGAACTGTTCTTTTACAGCTTCTCCGACTTTTCGGTAAAAAGCTAGGGCAAGTCCCTCGGTTAATCTTTCAAACCTCTGTGCCGAATTATGTACTACAAGTCCGTTAGCAATGAAGTTATGGTTCTTAGTCTCTATGTCTATGGTAATTTCTTCTCCAAGCTTTTCTATTTTAGAAATTTTTACTGCGATTAAGTTAGAGCCGTAAAACATCTCAAGCCTTTTTCTTAAGGATTCATCTGATATTTTATCCAAAATTCTCGCCTTGAAAACCTGCTTGCTTAATTGCTTCTTGTTTATAAAAAAATCTGGACACATAAACCGGGTAGTATCCAAACCGGAATTTCTGATGATTCTCGCAACTTCCTTGCCGTTTACAACCAATTGCCTTACCTTATTGCGGTTGCTTCTTTTAGATATCAGTTGATTAATTTTATCTTGCTTTTCAAACGAAGTAAATCCAACCAAATCAAAAAATTTCTTTAAAGATTCAGTATCATCTATAGATACTATATATCTAAGGTTCTTAGAATAAGGATTTCTTTTATTGTCATAAGAGGAAAGAGAGGATATTATCCCCAACCTTAATAATGCTAATTGTAGCTGTCTTACTAGAACTTCATTGTTCATACTTAGAGATATTCTTCCGCTAGATAAAGAAATAGATCCTTCGGCATCAAACAAGCCAGAAATAAATGAAGCAAGTACTCTATCTGAAGATTTCAAGATAACTGGCGGGATTTTTTCATTTGAAGTTTTATCCTTTTCAGGGAATACACTCTTAAAGAATTGCGTGACTAATCTGCTATAAATTCTTAATTGGTGATAATTCTTAGAAGCCCTAAACGAATACTTAACTTCTAAACCAAAAAGGTTCTCCAGTAATAATTTATAACTCTCAGCAACTTCCTTTCTCTGCTCAAAGAAAGTTAATCTGTCCGTTTCGTGGCCACCATCACCCAAATAATAGCCAAAAACCTTTGCTAACTCAGGAGTTATTTTAGCTGGAAGCACAACTTGCTTCATAGTCTTGTGTTCTATCTTGGGCTTAAAGTCTATAATTTGATCTTCTAGTTCTAGGTTTATCTTTTCTGGCATGACCAAGAAATCTCCTTCTTTTATCTCTGAAAGGGGCTTCTCTTCTATACCGTTTTCAGTTCTAACAAAGAAAGTATGGTCTGCAGAGGATTTTATCTCCATCCGAGGATAAGAAGTCGTCATCTTGAAAAGAGGTTTCTTATTCTCCCATTTAGCAATAATCGGGGTCTCTTCTATTGTTTCTTTATTAAAGTTCTCGGAAACAATGATCAAAGGGTTATGAGAATCTTTAATTTGAATTATATCTCCAGAACTTGTCATTAAAAGTGTATCTGGATGAAGACATTGACCGCCGGCCTTCATCTTCCCAGGAACAGCCGAAGTCATGTGTTTCAGCTTTCTTATGTGTTTTCCTTCAAGCACGCCGATCGTCGCTTCTCTTCTGTCCATAACGATCAATCCATAAACCTCTTGTGTTTCGAGGAGTTCTTTAAGGGGATCAACGACAAATTTCTGATCGCACCGATAAGTCTTCATATTAATAGGGCTTGGTGGCTCGATGCTCCAGAGCTTTATGTCGGGCTTGCCTTCATCTTTGCTTATGTTGCCGCAGAAAACTGCGAGCCCATTCTTTGGGGTCTGTTTGAACTGTCTTAGGTGCCTTGAGATCTTTCCGAGAGCTTCGATAACATTTTCTCTGGTGGATTTACTCTTAATATTTGAAGCAGTTCCCGCTTCAGAATCTACCTGCTTAGCCGATAGAATGATGCTGTATCCTGCAGGAACATAAACTGTAATTAGTTCAGTATGGCGCCCCCTATAAGAATCGAGCTCTTCTATGAGCCTTTCAAGTTGCATCCTTTCTTCATCTTCCATTTTTTAAAGAATTTTAGAAGGGTTATAAACGTTGTTGTGAATATAAGCTAATCAACAAGCTTAATTTCAAGTTTATTTCCCCATTTAATATCTGTGGCAGCAGTTACTGCCTTAAGATCTTCAAGATAAGGCTCCAAGACCTTCTTATTTTTGTTTTCAAGAATCAAAGAAATAGGAGCCTTTAACGATTTCCCGCTTTTCGATTTGAAATGCCTTACTTCTCCAAGAACCGCTACAGCCAAATCTCCACCGCCGGTATCCACACTTTGTTTCTCAGCTAAAGGCCATTCAGAAGTGTTTATGGATTTGATTTTCTCATGGGCTCTGAAATACTTCTGATAAAGCTCCTCTGAAATGTGGGGCATTATCGGAGCAAGTAGTTTTAGTATCGAAAGAGTTGAGTGATACAAAGCATATTTTGCAGATTCTCTGTCTTCTTTACTCCTTTTTTCATTGTAAAGCCTATCTTTTACAATCTCCAAATAATTATCGCAGAAAACATGCCAGAAGAAAATTTCCAGTTCCATCTTCAGCTTAGAATATTCATAACTTTCTATTCCTTCAGTTGACCTTTTGACAACATCATTTAACTTTGAAAGGATCCAGGAATCAAACAGGTGGAGTTTCTTCGGTTTCGCAGGTTTATCTTTAAGATGCATGGACATAAACTTCGTGGCATTCCATATCTTTGTGATCAGCTTCTGCCCCGCAACTAATTCTTTTTCCTGGAAAGGAACATCTTCCCCGAGCTTCGCTGCACATGTCGCAAATCTAAGCGCATCGGCAGAATATTTCTGAATCATCGTATGTGGATCAACGACATTCCCTTTGCTCTTGCTCATTTTCTCTCCAAGAGGATCAAGAACAAAACCGGAGATCATCGCATCTTTCCAAGGCAATTTGTTTTCATGAAGATAGCTCTTAACTACGGTCGTGAAAAGCCAAAAGCTTATGATCTCATGAGCCTGGGGCCTCATAGACATCGGGAATAGCTTTTTCTGAATATCTTTAGGCATCAAGCCTACAGCGATCTGAGGCGTAAGGGAAGAGGTAAACCAAGTATTTAGTATGTCCCTCTCCGGAACAATCTCTTTTGATTTGCACTTAAGGCATGCAGAAACCGGAGGTTTGTCACTTATAGGGTCGACCGGAAGCTGCTCTTCTTTTGCAAGGATAACTTCGTCGCACTTCGCGCAATACCAAACTGGGAACGTAACTCCGAAAGGCCTCTGATTTGAAATGAGCCAGTCCCACTTCAGCCCCTCAACCCAGTTGAAGTATCGGTGCTTCATAAAATCAGGGTGCCATTTAAGCTCATTCCCGAGGCGGATAAACTCTTTCTTAAGATCAAGATATTTGACAAACCACTGCTTGCTTTTTATGAATTCTATCTCAGTATCGCACCTCTCATGCACATTTACTGCGTGTTTTATCGGCTGCTGTTTTATAAGCAATCCTGCTTTCTTCAGGTCTTCTATTATTTCCTTTCTAGCCTTCTTTACATAAAGCCCCTTGTACTTCCCAGAAAGATCAGTCATGTGCCCCTTTTCATCAATTGAAAGTTTTATCGGCAAGTCGTGCTGCTTGACCCATTCCATATCTGTCTGATCGCCAAAAGTGCAACACATAACTATCCCCGTACCTTTAGAAGGATCTGCTTTCTCATCAGGCATTATCGGGACCTCAAAATCAAAGAGGGGAACTTTTGCCTTCTTACCCTTAAATTTCTTGTATCTATCATCATTTGGATGGTAAAAAATTGCTACACAGCTCGGAAGAAGCTCCGGCCTTGTTGTCGCTACAACAAGATTTTCTTTCCCCACTTTGAAAACAATGTCATTGAAAGTCGAATCCATTTCCTTGTCATGAACTTCGATCTGAGAAACCCCTGTTCTGCACTCCGGGCACCACATTGAAGGCGCATCTTTTCTGTAAACTCTGTTTTTCCCGTAAAGATCAAGGAAAGAAAGCTGAGAAATTCTTCTGCTGTGCTCATCAATTGTAGAGTAATAAATGCCCCAATCGCAGCTTATACCTATCCTTTTCCAGTCGCCAACAAATCCTGGAAGGATCTCCTTCAAAGTATTTGTGCAAAGCTTGATGAACTCATTTCGGTCCATGTCCTTTGCTTTTACGCCTTTTGTTTTCTCAATAAGCCTTTCAGTGGGCAGCCCATTATCATCGGTACCGAAAGGATAGAACACATTGAACCCCTGCATTCTCTTAAATCTTGCAATAACATCCTGCTGAGTGTATGAATAAGCATGGCCAATATGCATTTTTCCGGAAACAGTAGGCGGGGGAGTATCTATGGAATAGATCTTCTTCTTGCTTTTCAGGTCAAACTTGTAAATCCCTCCCTTCTCCCAAAATGCCTGGATCCGGGGCTCTGCTTCTTTAGGATCGTACAAATCCTGAGAAACAGAAACTTGAGCTTTCTTTCCCTCTTTATCGGCCATAAATCCTAAGAGAGAACCTACTTTAAAAGACTATCGAAGGACAAGCTTTTTATACCGACTATTTCTATTACAGCCATGGCAGATCAAGGAATAAGCATGCCGGCAGGAATCGGAGGTTTAACAAGGTATTTTGAAGAATCCGAAAGCAAAATACAGCTTAAGCCGATGCATATCGTGGTCATCATAGCCGCACTAATCCTTATAGAAATAGGCCTTTGGTCGCTAGCCAAGTGATCTTGGTTAAAATGGCGCACCCAAAAATAGAGGAAGCAAACAAGTTTCTGAAGATTGCAGACCATATGGTTTACATAACTTTCCCTGCGATGAAAGAGCAGCGCCTTCTGATAAAGATCCTCGAGCAGATCCACAAAGCCCAGAAAGCTATGATCTCCTTCATCCTGGACAATGAATATCAGGGCAAAAGAATAAGGCTTTACGCCGAGCCGCAGGTAAACTTCAAAACTTTCCTGAGCTGCGCTCCAAAATACGGGATAAAAGAGCCCCATCTCGATTCGATAAAGAAAACTGCTTCGATAATAGACATGCACATCAAAAGCCCAATGGAATTTGTAAAGCAGGACAAGTTGGTCATAATGTCCGAGGGTATGCAGATGGAGTCCATAACCCATGAACAGGTCAAAAAACACCTCATACAAAGCAGAGAGATGCTCAAAAGCATAGAGAACCAGATAAAAAGCGAGATTTGAGCTAATTTCACCACCATTTGGGAACAAATGGATTTCCGATAGATATAAAAAAGGAAAATTCGTTTAATTTTCTACGTTCTCGTAACGCTCCCAATAGGCCTTAAATGAACATGACTCTGATAGAAAAAGAATGGAATGCTGCGCAACATCTGCTTTTTGTTAGTCTTAAGTACACAAAAACCGGCGATGTTATGCTCAACTTAATACAAAGATGGAAGCACATGGTCGAAGCGGCAAGCGATGAGCTTTTGGCTAAGGCGAAAAAGAAAAAGTTGCTTAAGACTATCCCTGCAACACCTAAAGAGAAGGTGGATGCTCTTCAAAAAATCTTCAAGAAGGAAGAAGTGGTGATGAATACTTTAACTTTATATTCTTTCTTTAGAAGGATCCCTACTTTGGAGCAGACAAAGGAGCATGAGTTCAGGAAAAATGTTGCCTTAAGAGTCATAGACCAAGGCGAAATAGTTATAGACATGGAAAAGCTGAAAGAATGGGCCCTTCTTCTAGAAAATTTTAAAAAGTTCGTCCGCTCTTACATCGCATGAGGTCGATAGCGATAGTCTCTGGAAAGGGGGGTGTTGGGAAAACCACCACCGCAATAAATCTTGGAGCGTCCCTAAACAGCCTTGGAAGAGAGGTCATTGTTGTTGACGCAAATATCTCTACTCCAGACATCGGCTTGAGCCTTGGATCTCCCGTTGTGCCTATAGCTCTCCAGCATGTTCTTGCAGGGCAGAATGAACCGGAGCATGCAGTTTACATCCATAATTCCGGAACAAAAATACTTCCATCCGCACTCTCATTCAAAGAGCCCTTCTCTGCAGACAATCTAAAAGATGTCGTCTCTAGGCTAAAAGAATTTTCAGAGATAACCCTAATAGATTCTCCGGCCGGGACAGGAGAGGATGTAAAATCTGTAATAAAATCCGCAGATGAGTGCCTTATTGTAACAAATCCCGAAATGCCCGCATTAAGCTCTGCATTAAAAACAATTAAGATCGCCGAAGAAATGGATAAAACCATCTTGGGGGTGGTTGTGACAAAAGCAAAGGGAAAGAAAGAGCTTAGCACAAAGAATATAGAAGATTTTCTTGGCCATAGGGTAATAGGAAAAATTCAGCTTGATGAAAATATCCCCCAGGCTCTCTTGGAAAAAGAGCCGATATCTACAGCTTATCCAAAATCCAAGGCTTCTAAAGGATACAAAGAGCTTGCAAAAAAGATAGTCGGCAGCAGAGAAGAAGGATCAATTTACAGAGTAAAAGAAATCATTTCAAATTTAATTGGATTAGATTAATTAATTTAAAATAAAATAAGAGGTTAAATGCAAAATCTTGGAGTTCTTGGACCGATGGGAAGCGGAAAGGGTTTTGCTGCTAAGTATCTTGCAAAAAAATACGGCTACCAAATAATCACTATGGGCAACATTGTGAGAGCTCTCGCAAGAAAAGAGAGAGTAAGTCCAAAAAGGGAAAATTTGGAAAAAGTGCAGAAAAAATACCGGGATAAATACGGCTCGGATTATATTGTAAGGCAGGCAATAAAGAAGGCTGAAAAATCAAGTAAGCCTGTGATCTTTGATGGGCTTAGGACCAAGATAGATGTTTCAACTGCAAAAAAAGAGCTCGGAATGAAGATTATACTTGTTGACGCAAAACCGGAAATAAGATTCCAGAGGCTTAAGAAGAGAAGGCGGGCAGATTTTCCAAGAACAGTCAAAGAATTCAAAAGAATAGAAGCTTTAGAGAACAAAACATTTCATCTGCGTGAAACGTTCAAATACGCAGATTATACTGTGGATAACAGTGATGGGGAAGAAAGACTTTACTCTCAACTATCAAGAATAGTTGACAATCTGAAAAATAAAAAATGAAAAGAGCAAAAAAAGAGAAAAAGAGCAAATCCGCCAAAGTGGAAAAGAAAGAGAAAATCCCTGCCTCTGCAAAAGAGGAGCCGAAGATCTTAGAAAGATCAAACTACGAAGAAGAGGCTCCGATAAGCGAGGAATATGCTGCAGAGGATGAGGATTACGAAGGGGATGCGGAAGAGTACGAAGAAGAGCAGGGAATTTGAATGCTTGCAAACTCTGAGAAAATTTTTTGTAGAAACAACTATCTGTGAAGAAACATTTAAAACACATTCTTTATCAATAGGATTAAGGGGTTATGGTCCAGCTTGGTAAGATACGCGCTTAGGGAGCGTGCGACCCCGGTTCAAATCCGGGTAACCCCATGTTTCTTCTTGAGCATAAGATCCGGCTTGCTGTAATTAAGCTCTTCCCCAATATTTATCCCTAAAGATTTGATATAAGAAAATACTTGTTTGTTAATTTCTGCAATGTCTTCTTCATCTTTTACATCCATAACTTCTACTTCTAAGAAAAGCCCCAATCCTTGGACATCTTCTAAAACCACTTCATAATTGCCTTCGGTAAAAACGTGCCTTTCATTTTTAATTTCAACAAGGGGCTTAAACCCTAGATTAAAGATAATGTCTTTCATTATCTCACCATCCGAAACTTCTGTTTCATATTCATCAGAGTAAAGCCATTTGCCGTTATCATCAAACCTCTTAGTCTTAAATGTCAAATAATATTTATCACCTTTTTTCCTTAGCCTAAAGGTATTATCCAGAACATTTTCTTTTTTCAGATCTATCTCTCCATCTCGGGGATTGTAAAAATAGATGTCATGGATATTCTTTATGCCATGAGAATTAAGGCGCTTTAACTTTAACTTTTCTAGAGCGCCTTTCTTGCTTTCAAGCACTTCAACAAGAACTTCTACTTCCTTCATCTAATCTACTCCCATGCTTCTCAGGAAAGCCTCTTCATTTGGCTTCCTTCCAAGGAACTTGGAGACATATTCCTCCTCTTCATAGATTATTGCAGGTTCGAGAATAAATTTCCGATAATCCATCCCCACCTTGGGATTAAGAATACCTTCTTTCTCAAACCTAGAAAACATATCTGCGGCATAAACTTCTGACCAAAGGTACCCATAGTATCTGGCTTCATATCCTCCCCCAATATGGCCGAATCTGGCTTCATAACTTGTCCCTTCCTGAGTTTGAACAAGGGAAATTGAGGGTTCGAGCTCTTTCCAAAGCTTGTTCGGATCGCCGCCTTTTGTATGCAAAATCTGATCATAAATTGCCAAGAAAAGCTGATGAAGGTACCCTATTCCGCAGAATTTCTTAAGCTCAACTAAACTCTTAAAAGTCTCTTCAGGAAGTTTCTCCCCGGTTTTATAATGTGAAGATACGATATCCAGTGCTTCCTTCTTCCACATCCAGTTTTCAAGCATCTGGGAAGGAGCCTCAACAAAATCTCTCGAGACTCCGCTTGTCGCAGTAAAAGAGCTTCTTTTCGACTTATTAAGGAGGTCATGCATTACATGGCCAAATTCATGGAAGAAAGTTTCAACTTCCCCATGGGTAAGAAGAGAAGGTTTGTCTTTTACAGGCTTTGTAAAGTTGCACACCATCGCTGCTACAGGTTTTTGATGGCTTCCATCTTCAAGTTTTTTACCATCAAGCACCCTCATAACTGCCGCATGGGTGAATTTTCCCTCCCTTGGAAAAAGATCCAGATAAAAATGACCTTGCACTTCTCCGCTGAAACTATCTGAAACAGAAAATGCCCTTACTTCATCATGCCAAGATTTCTGGCTTTGAAGCTCCTTTATCTTTATTCCTAGAATCGATTCATAAAGCTTGAAGGTTCCGGTGAGAACTTTATTCAGCGGGAAGTATTCCTTAACCTTTTCAGTATCGAGATTAAATCTGTCTTTTTTCATCTTAGTAACATAATAAGCGATTTCCCAGGAAGCTAGTTTAGTTGCGTTCGGATCATCTTTTTTCTTATATTCCAGAAGAATATCCAGCTCTTTCTTTCCTTTTTCTTTAAGCTTCGACTCAAGACGCCTTAAGAAACTCTCTATTTTCTCAGGGCTTTTTGCCATAAGCTCTTCAACAATCATGTGGGCAGAGGTCTCGTATCCTAAAAGATTAGCCGTCTCTGCCCTTATGTCTATAAGCTCTCTCAACAATTTGGAATTTTCCTCTGCAGCGACAGTACCAAATTTGAAATGCAGTTTCTCCCTAGCCTCGGCATCAGAAGCATTTCTCATGAATCCGAAATAAGTGGGGTAATCCAAGGCTATCTTATACTTCCCTTCTTTTGTGACTTCCAAATTTTTTACAAAATCTTCAGGAAGCCCTTTAAGCTGCTCCTTTTCAACTTCAAGCCAGTCATTATGCTCTGCAATATTCTTATGAAATTCAAGTTCGAGCTCAGAAAGCTTTTTGTTTAGCTCGACAAGCCTTGTGCGTTTATCTTTCGGTAGGCCCATGCCATTAAGTTTGAAGCTCCGCATAAGGCTTTTGAATAATTTCTTATCTTCACCTACAAGGCTATCTTTATCTTTAATTCCAGCTATAGCCTCATAAAGCTCTTCGACTGCAAACAGATCTATGCAATATTTGCTGTACTCCTCTTCCATCTTCTGCGCGGCTTCCCTTACCTTTTTATCAACAGAAACATGATACAAAAAACCTAAAGGCCTCAAAACATCATCTAGATCAGACAAAGCCTTCTCAAAAGGCTCTATAATGGTTGAAAAAGTCCTTTCACTAGGAGAAACCCTCAGTATTTCTCCTACTGCCAAATCAGCTTTTGCTTTTCCCCTATCGAAAGCAGAATTTATCTCTTCCGGAGAAGGCATAAAGTTAAGTTTGCTTAAATCATTTGATTCCATGTATCTCTCCGTGTAGGACATGTTAAATATTTTTCGCCAAAAATGTGAAAGAGATAATATATTCTTCAAATAGATTAACTTTATAAGATCGTTTTATTGATAAAAATTATGAAAGAGGTAAAGCCGTTTAAGATAGGCCTGATTTCTACCCATGGCACCGGGAAGACAACTCTGGCCTATGACGTCGCGAGCCAGCTCAAAAAAAGAGGGTTCAAGGTTAAAGTAGTTTCAGAGGTTGCAGGAGAAGCTTTTGAAGAAGGAATACCCATAAATGAAGGGACAAACCTTCCTGCACAGCTCCACATCTTAATGAGGCACATGTCTGAAGAGCTTAAGGCCCAAGCCAGGGGCTACGAAGTCATAATCTCCGACAGGAGCGTATTCGATAACTGGATTTATTTGGAAAGAAAATGCGGGTACAACCAGGCAGTCCTTGATTTCATAAGAGAATATTCTAAACTTTTCCCATACGATGCCCTGTACAAACTGCCTCTTGTAGGGGAGTTAAGGGGAGATGGCATAAGAGACGCCGCAAACAAAGATTTCCAGGAAGACATTTTCAACAGATTGACTCAATTCCTTAAGGACAGCGAGATAGCCCATGTCGCCCTTCCAATCCCCAGCACAGAGCTTAGAGGGGAATGGAGCGAGATCATCACAAATGATACACTCAAAAAACTGAAAAAATGGCAAAAAACGTTGTCATTATAAGCGGGAATATCGGCGCCGGGAAATCCACACTTGTCGGCTACTTAAAAGAAAAAGGGAACTTCCTTTGCATCCCTGAATTTGTTGACAGGACCTGGAGAGACCACTTTTATACAGACAGAAAAAACTACACTTCTTATTTCGAAAAGAGCTGCCTCATGGCAAGGATTGCAAGACATCTTACTGCAAAAAAACATAAAGGCATAGTAGTCTTTGATAGGGGATTAGTTGACGCAAGGGAAGTTTTTGTCCAGAATTCCCACGACGAAGGTTTCCTTTCATTCAAGCAGCTTAACAGCTACGACCATGATCTGAGGGAAGCCTTAGACTCTTTAGGAAGAACAAAAGAAGAGGCCAGTCAATGGATGGAGACCCTGATAGTCTACTTAAGAACTTCTCCAAAAGTCTGTTTTGAAAGGCAGAATAAGAGGAAAAATTCAAAAGGAGAAACGGGGGGAGAAATAATCCCTCTTGAATATTTCGAAAGAATACACCAATATTATGAGAGATACATTTCAAGAATAGAGAAGGTTTATAGAAAATGGGGTTTGCCTATAAGACCTAAGCTCCTAGTCATAGATGCTACAAAAGATATCTCCAAGCACCCCGAATATCTCGAATCGATATACAAAAAGATAAAGATCGCCTTAGATATAAGAGATACTTCCGTGCAAACCAAGTTGAATCTTCCAAAAAAGGTAGAATACATTCACGGCTCAAAACTTCCAAACCAAAACATCCCTCAAAACTATAGAGTTAAAAACTTCCCAAAACCGCAATCCCCCCACCAGCCGCAACAACATCCGCACCAACATTCGCAAAAACCTCCTCAGCAAATGCAGCGGCAAACCCTACAGATAAAAGTTGTCAGGCCATGGCATGTGCAAAGGCCCCATCCAAATAATTTCCGCCATAATAACCAGCCACGCCAAAATAACCTTTATCACCAGAACAACCAGTCGCAAAACCAAAACAAAAATAAACAGCAAGATAAGCCGCAAGATAAGCCTCAAATGCATGCTAAAAACAACACTAATCCATTTAAACCACACAACAATAACCAAAATAATCTCCGCGATCATCAGAATAAAAATCAAAATAATCATAAGAGAAATCCAAACAACAATAACAGACAGAACCAGAATAACCAAAACAACCAAAGGCTAAAAAATGAGTTTAGAAACAAGAGCTTACACTAAAGATGACTTCCCCCATATAAATATGGGAGACATGATAGTGATGGACCGGACTCACTTAGAGCTCCCAAAATATTCTGCAGATGAACTGACAAAAGAGTATGATGCTCTCTCAAGAGATCTAACGCAACTTTATCACACGAGCCGGGGGAGTGAAGGTGGCAAGATGATCGTTGGCCTTGCAGGAGTCCTTGGTGTTGGAAAAACCACAATAGCCTCAAAAATAAAAGGTTGGGCCCATATTGTCAAACTTGAAGAGAAGGCAGAGAGCCCTGGACTGAACCTTCTTTATGCAAACGGTGGAAAAACAATATTTGGTTTCCCATATCAATTCTATGTAGGGATTCAAAGAGCTGCACTTATGACTGTAGCTAACAGGGGAACACCTTCAGCAGTAATAGATAGGACTTGGCCAGAGGATGCAATATTCGCAAAGAATTTCTACGATATTGGTGCTCTGACAGATAAACAATTATCACATATCTTGAATTATCTTCGAAGGGAGGTCTCGCGCCACAAGCAACCAGATATTATAGTATCATTAGAAGCCTCTGACGACATAATCGAGAATAGAGTTTCTGAAAGGAACAGGGCCATAGAAATGGCAGGGGCAACAAAAACTCTCACAGAACAAGAGATAATGGAGATGCTTCTAGTTAAAGATAGAGATATCCCCGAATTACTTGAAAGATATGCCCCATCCGAATTAAGGGAGTATAGAATGAAACTTGTAGACTTTTCAATACCTAGAGAGATTATTTTTGAAGGAGCATCGCCAAAATATATAGTCGGATTAAACCGCGCTTACAAAGGCCTTGCTAGCGTTTTACACCACGATTTTAATTATAGTGGAATCATCTTAAATCTTGACGTCAATCCCAAAGAGGGGATAGATGTTAGAGAAAATGAACGGGGGCATATCCCCATAATGAGGGCGCTTAAGGAAGCCTCAATATTAACTTTGCTTAGGGAGGGTTACCGGGTGAAAGAGAGGAGCGATGGTGAAGGTTTAGAAATAACTGCCCCTTGGAGAGTAAATTTCTGATTTTCCTTACTTCATGAAATCTACTTAATAATGGCTCCAAGAGCTATTTCCTTCTCAGGCTTGAGCAAGAAAACTTTTCCATCTTTTCCGTCACCGGCAGCAAGAATCATTCCTTCACTCTTAATTCCCCTAAAGGTTGCAGGCTCTAAATTGAGAAATACTATGCAGAACTTGCCTTTCAAATCCTTGGCCTTATAAAATGGCCTAAGCCCGGCAACTACTTTTCTTTTACCGGCTTCTCCAACATCAACTTCAAGGACATAGAGCTTATCTGCGTTTGGATGATCTTCTACGGATAAAATTTTTCCAACACGAAGATCCAGCTTCTGCCAGTCTGCAAATGAAACAACTCCCTCCGCCATCTTACTAACTAGCCGAATTTATACTTAATAAATTCTTTGACAATTTTGAAATGATCAAAAGCAAACTCGCTTTCCTTAGGGATTTTCCCGACATCAAACCATTTAACTTCCTCACCTTCACTAGAACCGTTGACCTTTCCATCAGCTTTAACTTCATAAATAAATTTGACGTTTTGGCGGTCATCTTTCCCACTAGTCTTATAATCATCTATCATCTTGAAAAGCCGTACTATCTGCCCATCTAATCCGGTTTCTTCTTTCAATTCACGCACTGCCGCCATTTCCAAAGATTCATCTCTATCTACATATCCTCCAGGGATAGCCCACTTTCCGCCCTGGATCAAATGCTTTGCCCTCTTAACAAGAAGAATTTTTCTCCCGTTAACCGTAAGAGCATCCGCAACAACATGCCTTAATGCAGAATTATTGCCATTTTCAAAAGAGCAGCTTATCATTTTATTCTATTTTCTTAAAAAGCAGATCTGCTTTTTTTACTTTTACCTTCTTAGCGAGTCCGAACTTGCAGTTTTCAATATTTGGTTTGTCAAAGCCGAATTGGGCATTTATTTTCTCAGATGTGGACGGAATAAATGGCCAAAGCAAAATAGAGATTATCCTTATAGAGTCTGCAACCGAATACATGATCTTTGCAAATTCCTCACCTTGAAGTTTCCAGGGCTGTTTGCTCTGGATGTAATTGTTGCATTCATCAATGTACGCGAAAATCAATGAAAGAGCTTTTTCGATCTCATAATTACCCATATGTTTTTTTATAGACTTTAGATCAAGTTTTGAAGCAAGCTCTTCATCAGTCTCTGAAGAGTTTAATTCTCCGCCCGCCTTGCTTATCAGGCCATTTACTCTTGAAACCAAGTTCCCCAGCTTGTTTGCAAGCTCTCCATTATATCTTTCAATCAATTCCTTCTCAGAAAAATCTCCGTCATTCCCATTGCTGAATGGAATTTGTCTCACAATTAGATATCTAACTGCATCAGATCCATATTTCTGAACAAGATAATTAGGGGAAATAACGTTCCCAAGGCTCTTACTTATTTTCTCGCCGTTTACAGTAAGGAAGCCATGGACAAAGACAGTTTTTGGAAGCTTGTATCCCGCAGACATAAGCATAGCAGGCCAGATAACTGCATGGAACCATCCATTATCTTTTCCAAGAAGATGCATATTTGCAGGCCAATATTCTTGTTTCTCGCCTGCTCCAGAGAGATAGTTCTGAAGCGCCTCAAACCAGACATAGATCACATGGCCTTTTTCATAAGGAAAGGGTATTCCCCAGCTGAAATTAGTCCTAGTAATGCTTAGATCCTGCAAGCCTTCTTTCACGCGATTTATCATTTCATTCTTCCTGGATTCAGGCATTATGAAATCAGGATTTTTCTTGTAGTGATCCAGAAGTTTCTTCTGATATTTGCTCAGTTTGAAATAATAAGTATCTTCTGCAACAAAATCTGCCTTTCTTTTATGTACGGGACATAAAGATCCCTCGAGAAGATCCTTTATAGGATAAAAAGCTTCGCAATCAACACAGTAATAGCCTTCATATTTTCCCTTGTAAATATCTCCGCTTTCCCAGACTTTTTTTGTAAATTCTTTTACAAATTCTTCATGATCTTTATCGGTGGTTCTGATAAAACGATTATAATCTATGTTCAAAACCTTCCATGCTTCTTTGAATTTCTTAGACATTTCATCTACAAATTCTTTTGGATCCTTCCCCTTTTCACGGGCGTTTTTGAAGAGTTTGTGTCCATGTTCATCCGTTCCAGTCAAGAACCAAACATCCTTGCCACCAATTCTGTTCCACCTCGCAAAAATATCTGCGATAATTTTCTGATAAGCATGACCTACGTGGGGTTCTGCATTCACATAGTCTATAGCCGTAGTTACATAGAATTTATTATTCGACTTATTTGATTTGCCTGTAGATCTTTTTACTTTAACCTTCCCAGAGCTCTTTTTTGCCATTTAATCCTAAAAGAAAACACGATTAAAAACCTTGCCTTCGCAGGGGCCTGTTGCCAGGACTCAATCTCAGAGCAATGTTTGTTTTATTCTTGGAATTATATGAATCGATCTCTTTCTGTATCCTCAAAACGTCTCCCCTATAAGGATTCACATCGGTATGCCAAGAGCTATTGGCAAAATATCTGAACCCGATACCTCTAAGGAAATCTTTGTCATTGTAATGGCTTCCTGAAGTGGAAACCTTGACATAATTCCCTTGCTCTTTTGACTCATTTAAGGCATCGAGATTTCCGATTTTACCGTAAAGCCTCAATCTTTCCGGAGAGGCTTCGTCAAGCCTCAATTTAAGTTTGTCCAATTGTCCCAAAAGCTCATGATTGATGAAAACATCAGACTTCTCCGCTGGTTGGACTGACCTTATCCCTCCAGATTTCAAACCCAGCCGTGCCAAGAGCTCCAATGCTGAAGATCCAAAAAATAATCCCTGTTCAGAAACAAGGTATTCCTTATCAAGATTCTGAATAACATAGGCTAAACTATCTTTAAGCCTAGCCGATTTTTCATCAGAATTATCTAATTTGAAGTATTTCCTTTCAAACTTACTTTTCTCTTCTCTTATCCTCTGAGAGCTCGTGTATCCAAAGTCAAACTCATCATCGTGCAAATAGACATTCGGCGCCCTTCCATGGGAAAGATCAAATGATTTTTCAGAAAGTTCTCCATCAATCATCTGATGGCTGCTCAAGCCGTTCAAGAATTCAAGCATTCTTTTCTCGCTTTCAGAAAGATTATCAGAGCTTACAGGCAAAGATTTCAGCCTAGAATGAAGGCCCTCAAGTCTCTTTAAAGATGCTCCATGGAAATATTTGAAATCGAGGCTTCGGTTATAGCCTAGACCTAGTTTCACCAATCCCGAAGAATTCAATTCTTCTATAAGTTTTCTTTTTTCTGAGCCTAATTGTTTATAATCTTTGAACTTTTCATATTCTTTAACCAGACCTCTTACATACCTTCCCAAAAACACTCCTGCAGAGGCAAATTCCTTTATCATCTTGAAGTTCCTTGTCACAAAAGTGCTCTGAGAATGCCTATGGATATAAGAATGCTCTATCCTATCAATTAATTCGTCTAAAGAAACACCTAATTTAGTATCTCTGCCAAAGGTTTCTTTTGCAAAGAACCTTTCTTTAGAAAGTCCAGATTCTGGATGAGATGAAAGATAGGCTATTTTTCTTTCTGCGGCAACAACAATAGGTGCAATTTCTCTAAATTCCCTTATGCTGAAAAGTCTGATGTAGTTTTCCCTCTCAGTTCCGCTGCCCATCTGGCTTCTTTTAAAGAAATTCTTCAGGTGAATATAATCGGGCTTGGATATCGCATAAGATCCAAAGATCTTTCCCACAAGCCCATATTCTTCAGCCAAACTTTTTTTAGTCTCTTCAAACACGGGCTTTAATCTTCCAAGAAGATTATCCCAGCTTCTCCCAACGCCGAATTCGTCAGCAAATTTCCTGTTGGCCGCAATTCTCTTTTCTTCTATTTCTGGGAAGTGGGTCATGATACCAAGAGCTTCAAGGAAAGTCAAATGAGACTGTTCCAATTTTTTCCTTACAGTCACTTTCTCCAAACCCTTCCTACTCCTGAACCTAGTAGCGGGCCTAACATAATGTTTATCAAGATTCGGCCGATAAATTTTGGCTAAATCCGAATCTTCTGGCTGAGATGCCAAATAAAGCAAGTCATCTTTTATTCCGCCGATAACTGCCTTGGAATCAAATTCTCTAAACTCATAAGAATAAACTGCAAGAGCGGCCAGATCTTTGGGCTGAACAAGTTGGGGGGCTTTTTCAAGTTTTTTATAGATCGTAGTAATTTCTTGATCCTTGATCAAACCAGAGTTTATTCTTTCCCTAAACCAGTTTGCAAAGCTGTTTCTCTTTGCAGGATCTAGAACAAATAGGATTGAATCTAAGGATATTTTTCCTCCGCCTAAAGCGCGGTAAACGAGCTGCATCTGCGAAGGATCTATTCCGTGAGCCTTAATGGCTTCAACAATTTCAGAATCTTGACATAAAGAGATGGAGTCTAAGTCCTTCTTTACTCTCTTTCTAGCTTTATCCTCTGAATCTTTGAGAGCATCAGAAAATTCTTGAAAGTCAAGATCCCGAAGGATATCCGGGAAGTCTTTGTAGCAAGTGGATCCTAGGGGAAACTCAGCCATGCCTTTATGTTTTATTCTGCTGAGCGGAACTTTGTCTTTTATTTTGCCGTAGATCTGGGATTCTAGGCCTCCGCTGGGAGCATAGCTTCCAACCCTCATTCGATAAACCTCTTTTGTAAGATGCTGCCCGCAAATGCAGCTTATGTCCACCCCTTCTTGATAGTCTACAAGTTCGCATCCTTCAATTGCTTCAAGCTTCCTTTGAGCAAGTTCAATTGCAAGCCCGCAGAGCAAAGATAGCTTAGAACTGTTCTTTACAGTCGCATATTTAACTGCTGCATTGGAGATCTTTTTGCCCAAAGGAGTTTTGTGGTCAACAATCTTCATTATTCTTTTAAGCGTGCCAATGCTTCCTTTCTCAGCCATAAATCTCCTAGAAAAAAGAAACTTATAAACCTTACTCATGTAACCATTGTGAAATGACTACTTTTACAACGAATAAAGATTTAATACCTCCACTTCATCGAAAAAGTATAGCACCGATCATCTAGCAGTAGGATCCGAGCTTCCCAAGCTCGTCGCCCGGGTGCGAATCCCGGTCGGTGCATTATGGACGAAAAAAGCTTAGAGGAACTGCTTAGAAAGCACATCGATATCATGGATGAACTGAAAAAATCCGGAGTGATTAGGACAAACCACCTTGTCGGAGATATCGGGGAATTCAGAGCAGCCCAAAAATTAGGATTAGAATTGGCCACTCCCGGAACAAAAGGCTATGATGCCATAGATAAAGACGGAAAAAAGTATCAAATTAAAACCAGAAAATCTTCTTACAAGAATTCCCGGCCGGGAGGAGGTATTTTTCCTTTAGATTTGGATAAGTTGGGAGGTGTAGACTATGTCGTTTATGTTGAGCTAGGATATTATTTCGAGCTGCAAGATCTTCTTAAAATCCCTGCCGGAGAGATAAGAACAAATGCCCATGAACGAGTTAATGTAAACAACGAGTTAAGAGCAAAATACAGGGTTCTGTAGCGAGGATTCAGTAGGCCCTTTCAAGAACAAATTTAACCCTCTCCCCTACAGACATTACTGGAACATGAATCAAGTTGCGGTATCCTAGGTCAAGGTAAACCCTCCGAATAAGTTTATGCATTTCCAACCTAAACTCGGGACTCTCTGTCTTCTCAGAATCTTGTTTATAATTCGGCAATAGATCGAAATAAAAGACCCGATCATATCTAAATCTCTTGATTGATTCAAGATATTCGGCAGTTGGCTTTCTCCCGTTACGCAGGCCATAAACTATCCCATCAGGAATTCCGCGGTCAATAAAAACTGATTGGCCACCCCATTCTACCTCTGCTATGGATTCCAATTCTTTTCTTTTATCCAGGACTTTTCCTTCAAATCGCGGAGAGTTGATATACTTAAAGATATCTCCGCCCCTTGCAAGCTCTTCATGAATGAGCATTAAAGCAGCTTCATGAATTGTTTTATGCCCAAGATTATCTAAAGATTTGATGACTGCACTTTTCCCAGAGCAGGAGCCTCCAGTTAACAGATTTTTCCGGATTTTGCTTGCCATGTCTTTTTAGCAAGATTGCATTATTTAAATTTAAGTGTAAAAAAAGAATAATTCAAGCAAGCGTTTTACCACTGCGATTCAATGAGCCATTTATTTAAACTTCAGAGCAATAATTTTTGAATGATTGGCAAAAAGGTTTTCCTTAAGAAAATAACTGAGCAGCACCAGCAGATAAAATCCATAGAGATAAAAGACACAAATTTTGAAGGAAGCTCTCCTCCTTCAGTTTTCATCGGAAGGCACAGCTATCCTTACGTTCTTGCAGGGCCGATGCTTTCTCAGGAAGAGCATAGTGAAATCTATGACACTCCTGAAGGCTGGCTTGGAAATTTTAACAAAGAGCAGATAATAAATTTCAGGCTAAGGCTTTTGCGCGGAAAGCAAAAGCTAAGTGTACATAATCTTCAGCATAGATTTGCGGAAAAACTCAGAGACATTGCATTGTCAAAAGAGTCACCATACGCACACGCAGAATTTGAAAGAATACCAAGAGGAGTAACTTTTAATGAAGATCATCAGCCATTTGGGCCAAGCGCTCCGATAAAAAGAATAGAAACAGACAATACTCCATGGAACCCCCATATGGAAAAAGCATATTATGACACCGATCTTCTTGCAAAAGATGCTGTCCTTGGACTTAACAAAAAAAGCACAGGCTTCACTTCAATACAAAAAGCGCTTTCGGTCGGAGCATTTGGCCGAGGAAAGAATAGAAAACTTGTTCCAACAAGATGGTCAATAACTGCTACAGACGATATAATAGGAAAGGATGCGATGACAGAAGTCAAGGAGAACGAAGTAATCGACGAATACCGGGTTTATGAAAGTGAAGGGATGCACAATTATTTCGGAATAATGCTCACTCCGGACAAATGGCAGTATGAAGCCATAGAGGCATTTATTAATATTCTTGGAAAGAAGACTTTTACTTTCAGCGACTATGAAGGTTTCCGCGGAAGAAAAGAATACTCTGAAATGGGTGGCTGCTATTATGCACAAAGAGGAGTTATTGCAGAGCATTTAAAGCAAAACAGCGAGCAGGCAAGTGCTTTTGTTTTTAGAGAAGCATATGAAGGGTATGTTCCAACAGGAGTTTGGGTATGCAGGGAGCTCACAAGAAAAGCTTTGCAAACTGAACCCAAAACTTTCAAGACTCAAAGTGAAGCCCTATCATATATCAACAGCAAAACAAGGCTCGGAGTCGGCCGGCTTCAGAAAGATATGCCTCTTCTTCAGCAGAGCAGGAGAACATTGAAATACTACTTCTAACTTTCTTGCCCATGAAAGAAAAAAAAGCCAAAAAGGAGAAAGTAAAGAAGATACAATTCTTTTCTCAGGAGACCAACCGGCTTTATCAGCTGTTTCCTACAAAGACTGCCCCCACATTAAAAATTTCAGGAGTGCCAATGCACAGGCATACACATATCGATCCCCTTGAGGATACAAGAACTAAGGTGGCTGCATTAAAACCTCGTGGAAAAGTTTTAGATACTTGCACCGGGTTGGGATACACGGCGATATATTCTGCAAAACTTACTGAAGTTGAAAAGGTTATCACAATAGAAAAGGATGCTAACGTTGCTGAGATCGCCAAGATGAATGAATTCAGTAATGAACTCTTCATAAACTCTAAAATAGACCGCCGCCTCGCGGATTCTGCTGAAGAAATTAAGACATTCAAAAATGAAGAATTCGACTCAATAATTCACGATCCCCCGACATTCAAAATATCTCCCGAGCTGTATAATAAAAGATTTTATGTTCAGATCTATAGGGTTCTCAAACATGGAGGTAAAATCTGGCATTATTGCCCTGCCCCGGGCAAATTAAAAGGCGAAGAGACAAAACTCCGGATGAAAATTATCAATGGGCTCAGGAATACCGGTTTTACCAATATAAAATATGACTCTGCTTCCTCCGGAATAACAGCAGAAAAGCCTTAAAAGAAAACTTTATTAATGGAAAGCTACTGAAAAACTCAGAGGTGTCTAATGGCAACGGTAAAAGAGGCTGAAGACAAGATACGAGATCTCATAAATTGGGTTCAAGTAATGAATGAAGAGGAGCTTGAAGCTGCAGAAGGTAAAAAAATAGAAGATGACACTGCAGAGGAACTTAAGAAAAAATTGAGGGATCTCGCAAAATTTGTCGGAAAATTAAAGTAAAACTTAATATAAGAGCAAGCTTTGGGAACACTAAAGCTTTTAAAGCTTAAGAGGGAATAATGGGCATGTTTAGCAAGCCAAAATGCAAGAGATGCAATGAAAAGATAAGCAAGAACTATTCTTTTTGCCCGCATTGCGGCTTTTCACAGAAAGAAGAAGCCCCAGACCAATTCTTTGAACCAATATTCAAGCTAGGGTTTCCCTTCAACAAGATTTTCAAAGACCTGGAAAAGCAGATTGAAAGGCAATTCCACGAAATAGATTCTAAATTAGGGGAAGATGCAGGAAATAATCCTTTCTCACATGGAATAAGCATAAACATAGACACTTCAAATGGTCAGCCGACGATAAGGATAAGCAATCCTAATGATAAAAGAAAGAGTGCGGCCGAAAATAAGACTGCCAAAAATGAAAAGTCTGTCATTCAAAGCATGGATGAAGGAAAGGCAGAAGAATTCTCGAAGCTTCCGAAAGAAGAACCATTAACAAAGGTCAGAAGATTTAACAACAAACTTGTCTATGAAATAACCCTTCCTGGAGTTGAAAAAGAAAATATGTCTATAGTCAAGCTGGAAAACAGCATAGAAGTAAAAGCGTTCTCAAAGGACAAGGCTTTTTTCAAGCTCATCCCGCTTTCCCTCCCAATAATGAGTTCTGAGCTGAAAGAGGGGATGCTTAACCTTGAGTTAAAGATCTGATCTGAAATTTCTAGAAAAAGATTTATAATCTCTATACCCCTCATTAGAATATGGGTATAGAAAAGAGGCCTAGAATACTCTTAGTTAACAGAGGAGTTATCGAAAATAAAAAAGGAGAGATATTGTTGATAAGAAGATCTCCGAAAGACCCTCACGATCCAGGATTATGGGAATTTCCTGGTGGAAAATTGGACCAAGGGCAGGATATGAGCGGTGCTCTCGAAAGAGAAGTGCTGGAGGAAACCGGCCTTTACATCAAAGCCGTCGAACCTTTATGTTTTGTCGAAAGCAGAATAAGTTCTGTGCCAGGCTATGAAGGCTCACCGTATGTCGTGATTATAACTAAAGCGAAATTTATCGGCGGAAAATTAAAACTAAGCGAAGAGCATTCTGATTTCAAATGGGTAAAACCTTCTAAAGCCTTAAAATTAAACACAACCGTAGAAACAAAGAAGGCTTTGGCAACATTCTTTAAGTGAAAATGGAACAGAAATGGCCCTCTAATGTTGTTTTGGTAAGACATGGGGAATCTTTAGTTAATGTTGAAAAGGAAAGGCTGAGAGAACAGCCTTCAGAAGACCTTTATATCAAAACCACTCTCAGAGATATGAGTATTCCTCTGACAAAGAAAGGAGAAGCTCAGGCAAAAGCTGCCGGAAAGATTCTTAAAAAATATCCTAAATTTGATGCAGTTATTGTTTCTCCCTACAAAAGAGCTGAACAGACTGCTAGAATTATTCTTAAAGAATTAGGATACAAACCAAAGATAGTTTCTGAAGAAAGAGTAAGAGAGAAGGATTTTGGAATAATGGATAAATTAACTCCAAAGGGAGAGAGGTTTTTTTATCCGCAGGAAGTTGAAAGAAAATCTTGGGATGGGAAGTACTATTACCGGCCCCCGGGCGGAGAAAGCTATCCAGATGTGGCATTGAGGGTACATAGTTTCTTTGATACCCTCATAAGAAACTACAAACAAAAGAATGTCCTCATTGTAACTCATTCAATAACTATACTAATGTTTAGGAAACTATTAGAACGGCTAAGTGAAGAAGAGGTCCTGGATATCCATGAGAATCAAAGAATCGAAAACGCTTCTATTTCTACTTTTTCTTACGAGGAAGGCAAAAGAAAGCTTTCTCTTAAAGAGTGGAGTAAAGTAAAATAATAATTAAACCATAAACTTACTTTATTGCTTCCATATATTCCTTAAAATCTTCTTGACAGGTTTTGAATGCTTCTGAATTGTATGTTCTTCTTGCATATATTGCCGATTGCAATATTTGTCCTCCAGGATAGTGCAAAACGGAGCATCTTTGAAGATCTGCAGGATAAGAATTTCCATCGTAGTGATATCTTCTTATAGAGAACCCTTTTGGAGTATTCTTTATGGGAGTAATTACTTTGAGTATTCCGTTCTTTTCAGATAAAGCATATTTAGATCGGCCATACTTTGCACCATATAGTATGCCTTGAAGGCTGACTGTGCCGACATAATGCGGATTGAACGGACTGAGCGATCCATCGCATCCTATTGCTGAAAAGGCAAAACTTCCAGTTAGAACGCTTTCTAAAAGTCTTCTTGTTCGAGTTTTTTGTTTCATTTTATTTTTCTCCTTGCTTTTTATAAAGCATCTTTGAAGATAAGTAAGCCAAGATCTTGCTGTAATTCTCTTGGAGTTCAACCTTTAGATTTTTTGGAAGGTCTTTTGTCAAAAGAGTTTCTCCAAGATTAAAGAATCCGCCTTCTACAGGTTTTTCTGCGTATGCCACTACAGAAAGATCCCTAAATTCCTTTGGAGTGTTATTATAACTTCTAGTGTGCATTAATTGGTCTTCTAAAGGAAGAGCAAATCCGGATTTCGCTATAACTACCCTATCTACCTTTCCATCTTTGCTATAGTCATAAAATATAAGCTTATCTTTAAACATAAGTACAAAGGCATTTGAGTCTTCAAAATTGCATATTGTGGATTCATCAAGAACTCTTGAGATATATACCTTATCAGAATTTAAAGTCATTTCTAAACCGGAATCTTTAGCATAATTTGATAGCTTCTGAACATTTTCTCTATCTGGTTTTTGTAATGAATAGGAGGTAGTTGAAAGCATTGCAGATGCTAAAAGTGCAATTAATCCTTTCCTCATTGTTTTTTTGATTGTGTTTTCCATTTTGTTTGCCTTAAGATAATATCTCCAGCAAATCAAGTTATTTATTAATTTACTCTCCAAATTTATTGAGTAACATTTATAAAGAACTCGGACGTTGATGAATCATGGATATAAGTGCATTCGAGGATATTGGGCTTTCCCATATAGAGATAAAAGTCTTCATAACCCTTTTAGAGCTCGGGGAAGCAAAAGCGGGAAAGATAATAGAAAAAACCGGTCTTCAAAGCTCTTCAGTATACAATGCGATAAATTCGCTTATAGAAAGAGGGCTTGTCTCCTATGTTAAAAAGACTCAAGTAAAATATTACAAGGCGGCAGACCCGGAAGCAATCCTGGAATATTTGGATAAAAAGAAAAGCGACTTTCTAAAGATTTTGCCGGAGTTAAAGGAAAAGCAGAGTAAGAAGGTTCCAGAGGGTGTTGAATTTTTCAAGTCGTTTAAAGGGATAAAAACAATGGTTTTTGAGTTATTGAAAGATTCAAAGAAAGGAGACACATACCGCTTCTTTTCAGTGGAAGATCCTCAAAAGTATAAATTGGCAGTAGATAGAGTTTTCAGGTCTGAAAAACAGTTAAGAAAAGAAAGAAAGCTTATGACTAAGGGCCTGTTTCATGAATCTATAAGAAATTTGGCCAAGAGATCTTCAGTTACTCAGAAAAAATACCTTGATTTTCCCATGCCCCCAAACACACTCATTCTGGGAGACAAAGTGGCCGTGATATCTTGGGACGAAACACCTTCAGGGATATTAATCACTTCAAAGGATATAGCTAATTCTTATATAGAATTCTTTGAACACCTATGGAAAGTTGCCAAAAAATAGGGTTAGTTTAATTAAACCATAAGCTTCCCGTCTTTTATAAGAAGTTTCCCATCAACCAAAACTTTTCCGCCATAAGGCTTTCTAAAATCCTTGACAATGTCTGCATGAATTGCAGATCTGTTGACTCCAAGATTTTCTCTGTAAGAATTTCCTAGGGCCAAATGAATCGTCCCAAGAATCTTCTCATCAAACAAAAGCTGGTTTGTGAATTTAGTTATGTTTGGATTGCATCCGACTCCGAACTCTCCGAGCCTTTTTATCCCCTCGTCAGTCTTTAAAAGAGATTTCAAAGCATGCTCATTCTTTTCAGCATGAGCCTCAACAACTTGCCCCTTTTCAAACCTGAGATAAACCCCTTCAATTTTTGTGCCGCCAAGGAAATAGGGATAGGTAAAGGTTACATGTCCTTCAGTAGTCTTTTCTTCCGGTGCAGTCCAAACTTCGCCATCTGGAACATTATGCACACCATTTCCAGCCACAGCATTCTTGCCTTTTATTCCGAACCAAAGATTTGTGTCACCAGAGACAATATGCACTTCATTTCCCTTATCAAGCAGATTCTTGACCTTTGCCATTTTTCTAGAAAGGGCAGAATAATTCTGCAGGCACGACTTAAAAAAGAAGTTTTCATATTCTTTCAAGGACATTCCGGCATCTTTGGCATAGTCTTCTACCGGCCAGGAAACCTTGACCCACTTTTTCTTAAGAAATTCTGAAAGAATTTTCGAATAAACTTTTTTCCTCAAAACCAGCTTTTTAGGATCAACGTTTTGGAGCTCAAACCTATTTTCCGGGGCTGAGACAACAATAACTGAATCGCTTTCTTTCATCTCGTTAAAATCCAGCTCAGGAAATTTCTTCAATTGCTCTTCACTGGCGTAAGTGTAATAATTAGATTCAAGACCTTCAAATCCTACAGCTAACCGGGGATAAGCTCCTTTCTTGAGAATTTCTTTCTGGAGTTCAAGTATGAGGTGCCTGGCTTGTATCCCTGCTTCAATAAGGACCCTTTCACCTTTCTTAACACCACAAGAATGTTCTACGAGAAGCTTTGCAAGCTTCTTTATTCTAACATCGCCCCTTTCCATAATTAACTAAATAAAAACAAGTATAAAAGCTTTCCCGGCAGAGCTCGCAATGTTTTTAAAGTGCAGGGCCTTAGAAGAATTATGGCAAAAAAGGGGAAGGTAAACAAAGGCTGGCTTGCTGGAAGAGACGCAGACCTCCTTGTCAAAATAGCTATAGTCTTCACCGTTTTGATGTCCTTGCTTACTTTTGCATTCTTGGATCAAGTTGTTGAAACAGCCGCGACCGAATTTGGGCTTGAAACAACTCCCGGAAATTGGATCCTTCTTGCAGTTGCTTGGTTATTCCTTGCACTTTTTGCTCATGTAGCAAATAAAATGTCAATGAAAGCCACAAACAAGAGACCTATGTGGGGCCTTTTGCTTGTAGCTGTTTTGTTTTTGATAACTTCGAGAGTTGAATCCGCAGTTTTAGTCGGTATTGCAGCTATCCTTTATCTTTACAGAGCAGGAAAAAGCAAAAAATAAACTTGAACCGCGTTACTTAAGCTTTATAAATCTTCTAAATTTATTCTAAGCATGGATTTTTTATGGCATAAGGTTTCTGAAAAGGAGAAAGAGGATATTAAAAAGCAGGCTAAGGAGATAATGGACTCTTTCGAAAAAGAGCTCAAGAAAATAGAGTCTGAAAAGGTATTTCTAGCAGAGGTTGAAAGGGAAAAGCAGCTGAGGGAAGAGGGTAAGCCTTATTGTGATCCTGATTTCAGAAAGTTATTCTTTAACAATATTCCAAACAAAGAAGGAGATTTCTTAAAGGCAGAAAAAGGGAAGTGGAAAAAGTAAAAAATGGAAGCAATAGTGGCATCTGGACCGGTAATAATCAATGAAGGTAAAATTTTAGTAAATAAGGATAAAAACGATGATTTTTACAAACTGCCTGGTGGAAAAATGCTTCCAGAAGAATCTGCAGAAGAATGTTGTATTAGGGAGACAAAAGAGGAGGTCAATGGAGAAATAGAAATAATAAAGCCGCTTAGCCCAATGGTTATTTGGAAAAAGCCTCAGACAGGTGAAAAAATACTGGTTGTGTTGTTGCATTATTTGTCTAGGTTAAAAAATAAGGATTTAAAGGAAGGAAAAGGCATAACAGAAGTAAAGTGGTTAGATTTGAAAGAGATAAAATATGGAAAACATAAGGTGGGGCCAAATATAAAGTATCTAATAGAAAAGGGGGACATTAACTAAGATGGCCGAATCGTTAAAAGAAAGAGTAAAAAAGCTTCTTGCTAAAATAGAAAAAGAGGATAAAGGCAAGAACGGAGTAAATGCTTTCTTGCATTTGAATCCTAATGCGCTGAAGGAAGCCGAAGAAATTGAAAAAAAGATTAAGGCAGGAAAAGCAGGGAAGCTGGCAGGCAAAACTATCGCATTCAAAAGCAATATTAACGTGAAAGGGCTTATAGCAAACAGCGGGTCGAAGACTCTTGAGAATTATACTGCCCCTTATGATGCAACAGTTGTAGAAAGAATAAGGAAAGAGGATGGACTGATTCTTGGAATGCTTAACATGGATGAGTTTGCATCTGGAAGCTCTGGAGAAACCTCTGCATTTGGCCCTACAAGAAACCCAGTTAACAAAGAGCTGATTCCTGGAGGCTCTTCGTCTGGAGCAGCGGCAGCAGTTGCCGCAGAATTCTGCGATATTTCTCTGGGATCTGATACCGGGGGAAGCATCAGAAACCCTGCAAGCCATTGCGGAGTTGTCGGCTTAAAGCCGAGCTATGGTGCAGTAAGCAGATATGGCCTGGCAGATCTTTCTATGTCTTTGGATCAGATAGGGCCTCTTGCAAGGACTGTTGAAGAAGTAGAATTAATGTTTGATATAATAAAAGGGTATGATGAAAGAGATCCGACAACATTTGAGGCAAAAGAAGATAGCGAAAAAGGAAAGAAATTCACCATAGCTTTCTCAAAGGATTTTGAAGATCTGTGCACAGATAAAAGAATTGTCGAACTAGTAAAGAAAAAAGCCGAAGAAGTTGCCAAGAAAAATGGCTGGAAAACAGTAAACAACAATCTTAAACATGTCAACTTGGCAATTGCAGCCTATTATCCCCTGGCATATGTGGAATTCTTTTCTGCAACAAGAAAGTATGACGGGAGAAAATATGGGCAAAAAATAGAAGAAGTCTGCGGCCCAGAAGTTTTGAGAAGACTTCTCGGCGGCGGAGAGATAAGCAGGGCAGAATATGCCGGTCTCTATTATAGGAATGCCCTAAAGGCCGCGCAGCTGATAAAAAAAGATTTTGAAGAAGCTTTCAAAAAGGCTGATGCAATAATAACTCCCACAGTTCCAAGGCTCCCCCATAAAATTGGAAGCAAGATCACTCCGCAAGAAATGTACGGCTATGATGCTTTGACTAATCCGGGAAATCTCGGAGGAATTGCAGCTATAAGCATCCCTGCAGGAAAGATTGACGAGATACCTGTTGGGCTTCAAATAATGGTCCCAGCATTCCACGAAAAAAGATTGTTCCAGATTTCTAAAGCATTCAATTCTGCAGATTAATTAAACAGGCAAGTTTAAGTCGCTTATTATATAACCGATAAAGTAATAAGAAACAATAGTACTAAACAATCCATTTAAAAATCCTTCGACTAATCCCCGAGGTTTATCCCTTTTCAGATAGATAAAGCAAGCTACCATGGCCAACCAAAGTAACGAAGCAAAAAAAGTATAAAAAAAGTCCATATAATTCAAAGAAGTGAAGACTAAAAGAGCAAAACTCCTGGCAACATAGGAGTTAGACTTCTTAAAAATCAAAGAGATTAATAAAATCAATAAAAAAGTCAGGATTAATTGATAAGTTATGGTGTAATAGGGATGCAGATTTTCTCCAACCATTACCCTTACTACAGCAATCAGATAAAAAGGAATACTCCCCAATGAAACGATATCTCTGGCGACCTCTTTTTTCCAACCACCCATAAGAAGTAGTGTAAAATGTCCTTAATATACTTTTTTCAAGGTATTTTGCTTGTGAAACAGCAAAAACCCGAAAGTTTTATAAGTGAAGTTTTTGACTTATAAACACAAAGGTGAAAAAAGAAAAATGGCAGACCAAATAGACAACCTATACTGGTTTATGAAAGCAACTCCCCTAAAAGCAGTGAGTAGCCTGAGAAAAGTTTTCAATTATAACCCCAAATCCAAGCTTTACACCCATAAAAAAGGAGCAGAGGTTACATTATATGATCGGTTTCCGCAGCTACCGATAGATCTGTCAAATCTGACAAACAAGGAGGCAAGAGAATTCCAAAGGAGATATAATATCGGAGGGGTGATCTCCACCCCGAGAAATGACCCTTATGGAATAACTATCCCAGCCTTGCTTGAATTAGCAGTTTATTGCGAGAAAAACAATATTCCTTCGGCATTTACTTCCGTTAGAAGGCCGGGATATTTCGCTCTCTGTGATGCAGAAAAAGGGCTTAAACTAGATCGAAAAGATCTCGAAAGAAGAATAAAACCAGGCCATAGAAAAGTTGAGAGAAGAGAAGAGATTTTAGTCTCCCTTAATTAGGCAGTGTCTTCAACTCTTATTAAGTGGTATCCGAACTGAGTTTTCACTGGTCCTAGGACCTGTCCTTTCTTTCCACCAAAAGCAGCAGTTTCAAATTCTTTGACCATCTGCCCTCTGCCAAACCATCCAAGGTTGCCGCCTTTTCTTCTTGAAGGGCATAATGACTTTTCTTTAGCGATATCCTCAAACTTGCCTCCCTCTCTAAGGGCTTTGAGAATTAGATAGGCCTCGCCTTCACCTTTAACGAGGATATGACTTGCATTAACTTTATTTACCATTTCTCAAGCTGGAAAATTCTCTATTTATAGGTTTCTAAAACAATGAAACATAGATTTAATTATCCCAGAGACCTATAAAATAAATGCTTTTCAGCACTTCTTCTTGGATAAAGCAGGTAAAATTTGGTAAAGAGTACCATGGATCCCTAGATATAGAGGGCATAAGATTCATTTATACTTTAGAATTCGGCCAGCCGTTATACGAGCCTTGTGGTGAAAGAATAGCTATAGGTGTAGGCATCGTCAACCGCTTTGGAAAAGAAGTTAACTTAGAAGATCCAATGCAGGATTTTTTGAAACAGCGAATTGCTGGAGACGTCTTGGAATTCTATCATAAGATAAGGGAATTCGGCATTTGCGATGGTTATTTAGGGGGAGCATTTAAGAAAGACAACTCCAGGCAATATGAAGTTATAGAAAATAGGATAGAGTGGTCAGAAACTTACAGTCTGAGAATGGACCTTCCTTTCCAAAAGAACCGTAATGAAATAAGGAAACTCCTCCAGGGAAACAAAGGAACTAGTTAGAAACAATTAAAAATACATTTTCCCAAGCCTAAGCATGACAAGTGCGAAGATCGGCCTCGAGATACATGGTTATCTCACAACAAAAGAGAAGCTTTTCTGCAGGTGCCCTGCAACCTATAAAATTTCTACTGCAAACACTAATATCTGCCCGGTTTGCACAGGGCAGCCGGGAAGCAAACCAATGGCACCAAATGCGGAAGCGCTGAAAAAAGTAATCCAGATTTCACTTATGCTTGGATGCAAAATAAACGATCGAGTTTTATGGCAAAGGAAGCATTATGATTGGCCAGACCTTCCAAAAGGTTATCAAAATACCATATCTGGAGCACATTCAATTCCAGTAGCTGAAAAAGGAAATTTTCTTGGAATAGATATAACTGAAGCGCATCTTGAAGAAGATCCTGCAAAATGGGATCCAGCAACAGGAAATGTAGACTTCAACAGATGCGGGGTGCCATTAATAGAAATAGTAACTGAGCCGGATTTCAAAGAGAGCGAGCAGGTGAAGGGTTGGATAAATCAGCTTATCCTTACACTAAGCTACCTTGGAGCAGTTGATCCAAACGCCGGAATAAAGGCCGATGTAAATGTAAGTGTTTTCGAATCCGGAAGACAGGGAAACAGAGTTGAGGTAAAAAACATCAATTCAGTTGATTCAATAACCCGGGCTATAGATTACGAAATAAAAAGGCAGTCTAAAATCCTTAAGGAAGGAAAAGACGTATTGAAGGAAACTAGGACATTCATCGACTATACCGGAGAGACTGTAGGGATGAGATCTAAAGAAGAAGCCGAAGATTACCGATTCATTCCAGATCCAGACCTCCCAGTAATAGACATAGAAAGACCCTTAGTTGAAAAAATAAAAAAGTCCCTTCCTGAACCTCCTCACGAAAAAATAAAGAGATTTATTAAACAGTACAAAATAGACGAAGATACTGCTTCAGTGCTTACCGCAAATTTAGATATCGCCAACCTCTTCGAAACAGTTCTGGAAAAAACCAAAGATGTCAAATTAGCTTCATCTTGGGTCACGATAGAACTTCTAAGAGTATTAAACTGGAACAAGAGAAAACTCTATGAAGTAGAAATATATCCGGAGCATTTCATCTCCCTAATAAACTTGATAAAACAAGGAAAACTCACAGAGCTTGCAGCAAAAAAAATGCTTAATGAATTTGTTCCAAAGTCTTATGATCCTTCTGAAAAACTAAAATCTATGGGAAGAGTTACAGATGAGAAAGAGATAGAAAAATGGTGTCACCAGGCAATAAGCTCAAACAAATCTGCAGCAGAGGAATACAAAAAAGGTGAAGAAAAAGCCTTAAACTTCCTAATGGGAGAGGTCATGAAGCTTTCTCAGAGAAGGGCAGACTCCCAGACTGTGAGAAAAGTTTTGGCTAAACTTCTTAAGTAATTTTGAAATAATATGCCTTTATTTTTTAAGAAAGGATTCATATGAATATTCATAGGAATATTAGCATATGTTTAGAATTGAAGAATTCGAAAAATAGACGTTAAAGTTTATAAACAAACTTTATTTTGAGATTCCATGGGCCTGTGGCGCAGCCCGGTAGCGCACCGCTCTGATAAGGCGGGGGTCCTCAGTTCAAATCTGAGCAGGCCCACTTTCTCTTAATGATGTAACTAATTCTGGAAGAACTGCTCTAAAGACTTTTGAGATATCTTCGTCAGAAAGTTCCATAACAAGGTCTTTTAATCCTTTCATGCCGGAAACAGCATCTTTAGCCTGCTTTTTCTCAGAGCCTTCATAAAGAAGTCTAGCCTTTCCCTTTTCAGTTAAATTTCTTAATTTTAAAGCCTCTGTAACATCTCCTGGGATCTCAGAATCATAGCTGGTCACTCGACCATAGACTTTTCCATTATAATCAAAAGAAATTGCAAGATATCTTTCTACCATAGTAAACAACTCAGATTTAGATTTAAAAGCTTTTATACATAAAGAAGCTACTTTTTCTTTTTAGTCTTCTTGACCGCTTTAGCCTTGTCTTTCGAATCCTTTTTCTCTTTATCTTGGACAACAGAGATGTGAAGCTCTTTTAGCTGGGCATCTGACACTTCTGCAGGAGCTCCAAGCATAACTTCCTTGCCTTCAGTGTTCTTCGGGAAAGCGATGGCTTCTCTTATAGATTCGGTTTCAAGCATTAATTGCATTAATCTATCCAAACCGATTGCAATTCCGCCATGCGGTGGTGCTCCGAACTGCAAGGCATCTAGCAAGAATTTGAATTTCTTATCCTGCTCTTCCTTTCCGATTTGCATAGCCTCAAAGATTTTCTGCTGAAGCTCTTGGTTATGGATCCTTATGCTTCCTCCCCCGACTTCTACGCCGTTCAAGACAAGATCATAAGCATGGCTTCTTGATTTGTAGGGATTTTTCTCAAAATCTTCCATATTCGGGGAGGTAAAAGGATGATGATTTGCCACATACTTCTGATCCTCTTCAGAATATTGGAATAGTGGGAAATCTACAACCCACAAGAAAGCATATTCTTTAGGATTGTTCTTATCCTTTCTCATATCCGGCCTATCATTCCCATATTTCTTCATTGCTTCATCATAAGTCATTCTTGGGAAAGGAGTTTTAATCTCGACATTCAAGACTTCTTTCCAAAGTTTCTTAAATAAGCCTTCCATTAACTCAATAATATCTTCTTGTGTTGCAAATGACATCTCGACATCTAATTGAGTGAACTCTGGCTGCCTATCCTTTCTCAGATCTTCATCCCTTAAACATCTTGCAATCTGGAAATACCTGTCAAATCCTGCAACCATAAGTAATTGTTTGAAAAGCTGGGGAGATTCTGGTAAGGCCCAGAACTTACCTGCTTCAAATCTTGAAGGGACTAAATAGTTTCTGGCTCCCCCAGGAGTATACTTGACTAACATTGGAGTTTCAATTTCGTTGAAGTTCTTAGAGCCCATATAATCTCTGATTGTCCGTATAACTTTAGACCTCATAAGAATATTTCTTTGCATGCCATCGCTTCTTAAATCAAGGAATCTATGTCTAAGCCTTATCTCTTCACTTACAGATTTATCCCCTATCTCGAAAGGTAAGACTGGGCATTTGTTGAAAACTTCAACCTTATCAATGGCGACTTCGACCATCCCAGTAACCATATCTTTATTCTCTGTCCCTTTTGGTCTCTGTCCAACTTTTCCCTCAATCATTAAAGAAGATTCTTTTGTCAATCCCTTTACTGCTTCAAAAGCTTCTTTGTTTTTCCCAAAAACAACACACTGAGTCTTCCCATAGCGGTCTCTTAAATCGACAAAAATTATTTTTCCATGCTCTCTTATAGTATCTGCCCAGCCGCAAAGCTTTACGGTCTTGCCTATGTCTTTTTCAGTCAATTCACCGCAAGTATTTGTCCTTAACATTTTATCTATTTATCCTTTTCTTTAACGATAAAGCTTAACCAAGTAGCTTTTTTAATATTTCCATAGCCTCTTTTCCAGGAACGGTTGGAAGCTTCTGCCTTATCAAACCCATATATCCTCCGACACTAAGCCCTGGCTTCTCTTTTATGATCTTCTTTATCTCATCTTCAACTTTAGAGGATGAAACTGGTTTGAAGGCTTTTGCCGCTTCTTCAAGGCTCTTCCCGCTGACCATTTCAGATAAAACTTCCCGGACATTAGATTCCTGAAGCTTTCCAGAAACAACATATTTCAGAACTTCCCCCATAAGCTCTACATTAAGAAGAGTCTCTACCTCTGAAATGTCTTTCTGTTCCCTGTTTGCAATGTCTTTGGGAAAAAGTATCAAGAGTTTAGCAATAAGGCTCGGGCTAGCCTTGGTTTTGAGAAGTTCTTCAAACTGATCTTCCTTGCCTTCACTCAGAATTATTCTTGCATATTCATCGCTCAACCCTTTTTTGATGAGCTCTTCCCTCATTTCAGATTTAAGTTTTGGAAGATTTGAGAAGACTTCTTTGATAAGCTCGCCGCTTATTTTTACAAGAGGCAGATCAGTTTCAGGATAAAGTCTTGATGCGCCAGGCATGGGCCTCAAAAATTTAGTGTTCCCATCAGGAAGGGCATTCCTCACAGTTCTTTCAACCTTTTTCTTTTCCTTGATGAGCTGGAGCTGCCTTTCTATTTCCCCCCTGACAACTTTAGGGATTAGAGATGGATCCTGGACCCCCTTTACTTCTGTCCTATCTCCGCCAGTTATTGAAACATTGACATCCTGCCTTATTGTTCCAATGCCTCTCTTGACCTTACATGCTCTCAAGATTTCTCCGATCTTCAGGGCAACTTCTTTTGCATCATCGGGATCAGAAATGTCTGGGAATGTCGCGATCTCAACCAACGGCACTCCAAGCCGATCTAATCTAAAGTTTACGCTTTCTTTAGTCTCAGAAATTCTTCTCGCACTGTCTTCCTCAAGGATTACAGAGTCTATTCCTATCTTCTTGCCATTCACTTCAACGTACCCGTTTCTGGCAACCAAAAGAGTCCTCTGAAATCCCGAAGTGTTCGAACCATCAACTACTGTCTTTCTCATTACCTGAGAAACTGCAACGGGTTTAGCATTAAGAAGCAAAGAAATCTGGAGGGCGATTCTCAGAGCTTCTTGATTTATCTCTCTAGGAGGGGATTCATCAAATTCCACCTCACATGTCCCATTGAAATCGGAATATCCCTCATAAACATACGTCCTCTTCTTTGTCTCTTCATAAGCAGCTGCAACATCAACCTTTCCGGTTTCCCCTGCAACGGCATACAGCTTCCTTTTAACAATAACATCAGGCTCGTCGCTTCTAAGCTCGCTTCTGCACCCGCAAAAAAGTTTCTTGGTGTCAAGCTGCTGATGGATTTCTATCCCGACTTTAAGCCCATGCCCCTTTTCTTTCATAAAAGAGACAGAGAAAATACACTTTTAATCTTTTCTACAGGTCATTAAGGAAAAGACCTCTCTTCCCAAATTCTTTCAGACTTCCATGAAGGCCCTGGACAGTATAACTGTAAATTTCATCAAGCTCTTCTTCACTAAGCAGATCTTTAAGGGGAAATTTTCCTTCAGGATTCAAAACTGGAAGGCTGCTGCTGTAAAGCCCCTGAGCCAGTTTTTCTAAGTCTACCATTTCCTTGTTTGCGGCGCAAATTACAACTTTCCCCTTCAAAGAATTTTCAAGCCTCTTCAGCTCCCTCTTCTTGAGCATAGACAGACTTTTAGAGACAGTAATTGTTCCGTGTACTGCATGTACAAAACTGCACCCGAGATCGATATAGTCTATCCTGCCGTCTCCACATGGAGGAGCATTGTAAGCATAATTTTGCCTCTTGTTTATAACATCCTCTACAAGAAGGCTTTCTAAGTAAACCCTGTCCTTCTCAAGAGCTTCAGAAGTTCCCTTTTCCCTTTCAAAACAGGGCCCTTTTTGCGGAATTAGTTTTGAAAGAAAATAAAAAGGTCTTTTTGAAGGGTCGTTAAGTTCATTTTCTTTCCAACCTTCAAATTCCAATTTCCCATCTGAATTGAGCACTACATAAAAGTTAGTGGTTCTAAGTCCCAGGCTCCTTGCTAAATGAAGAGTTATTGCCTCATATATCGGCTGGTTCTTTGCAGTAAGAGAACTCGCTCCTGAAACTCTGGAGGAATGGCAGTATTTGAAATATCCTTTGAAAAGCGGCCTTCCTCTTTCATAAAGAGTGCATTCTCCTCCAGGATTGGATCCTTTCTTCCCGCTGGTAATACTCAGTTTCATCGTCATAAAAAATTATGCAAAAAGAGGATTATAAACGTTTCTATTTGTAACCACCTGCAAGTTAAAACACAAAAGAATTCTTAGAATAAGAAAGTTTTGTCTGTAATTTTCTTGTTAAATTCTCCGGCAAGGTTCTGGAGCATCATCTTTTTCGCTTTTTCAGGATCCTTTTCGTGCCCAAGCACCCATCCAAGCTTCACAAAAGCAGTTTCTGGGTGGAGGTCCTCAAGATAAACTACTCCTGAATCGAGAAGCATTCTCCCAGCAGCATAAACATAGGGATCCAATCTTCCATAAATTGTCTGTGGGGCAAAACAGATTACCATTCCTTTGTCCGCCGCTTTTTTTAATTCAGGCAGCCAGCTTCCCTTGCCATCTGTAGAGACATGGCCCATTCCGGTGGCCTCAATAACCAGCCCTTTATAGCCTTCCCTTAAATAAAAATCGATTATTTTGGGATCTGCTCCGGGAAAAAATTTAACGAGGGCAACTTTCTCTTCAAAAGCCGTATCTGCAACTACATTCATTTTCTCATCCCTCTTGTTGAATTTATTCATCACTTCAATTTTTCCGCTTTCATCTATCTTCGCAAGAGGGAGGTCATTTATCGGCCGGAAAGCATCTCTTCTGGAAGTATGCATTTTTCTACATTTCGTTCCCCGCAGAGCATAGCAGAAAGTGTCATTTGAAGAAGCATGCCCTACAAGCATGACCTCTGCAATATCGCTAAGGGCTGCATGCCCCGCACATGTTAAATTCAAAACAGTATCTGTGCTCCCCCTGTCTGTAGAACGCTGAGAATAAGTGAGCACAACAGGCTTATTCAGATTCTTAAGCATGAAACTGAGCGCAGCAGCAGTGTAATGAAGAGTATCTGTTCCATGGGTAATAATTATTCCTTTATTCTCTTTCTTGTTAAGCAAGGAAGCGGCAAGCTTTGCAATTTGCTGCCAATGCTTGGGAGCCATATTCTCACTCCAGACTGTAAATGGCCTTTCAATCTTATTTATCTTCACAGAATCAAGAAGCTTGGGCGCGAGAAAAAAAAGCTGCTGAGGAGACATCAAAGGCATTACCCCTCCAGTATTATAATCCAACCGGCTGCTTATTGTCCCGCCAGTAACAATCATTGAAATCCCTTGTTTTCCTTTCTTCTGCTCAGCTTTAGCCTCTGGAAAAGCCTCGCTCTTCTTATGTCCTATCTTAGTCACTTTCTTGACCTTGCTTCTCTCAATTCCGAGGTTATAACCTGTATTAAGTTTCAAAAGAAGCACATCTTCATCAAAAGATGGAATAACAATCCCCTCAACTTCTTCATCCGAAGTCCTAACCTTTACAATATCTCCCTCTTTTGCATCTTTCATATTCCAAAGATGCTGGACAGCTATAAAAATCTTCTGCCGTAAACTTTTAGTAAAAGTTTAATCAAAAACTTCTAAAAAAGTTTAATAAAAATAAAAAAAGAAAAAATAAAAAATAAATCCTTCTAGTTAGAGCCTGAATTTCTTCCAGATCTTGAGTCTGTAGAAGTTTCGTTCATTTCGTCCTCGGAGTCATCATCTTCAGAGTCTTCTTCATCCTCGTCATCTTTCTCATCGGCATCCTCGTCTAAATCGTCAGAATCTGAGTCTTTTTCAGAGTCTCTGACTCTGACTCTTTCCCTCACTTCAACTTCTCCGTCTTTGATTCTCTCTTCTATTCTAATCTCGACTCTTCTTCCTCCTTCTTCAAACCTTAACTCAAACCTTTCTCTTGCTTCTTCAGTTCTCTCTAAAGCCTTTTCAAGCCGGTCTCCAAGATTTGCATGTACAAATCTAAGAATTCCAGAAGCAGCTTTATTTGCAAGCCTGATGGATTTTTGGTATTCTCCATTTGCACTTGCATTCTTTGCTTCTTCGAGCAAAGACTTGGACTCTGAAAGAAGTTTTTCAGCTCTTTCTAAGTTGATCCGGGTAGCATTCGAAGTTTTAGCTTCATTAAGCCTTTCTTCCGCCCTAGAAATCAATTCGCTAGCTCGAGCAATAGCTCTTTCTGAAGCCCCCATATAGCCAGCAGTAACGTTAAATTCCCTCTCCTTTTCTTCAAGGAGATCTTCTATTTCTTCGTCACTTCTTTCTAGCTTAGCCTTAAGCTTAACTCGGACTTTATCTTTTTCAGATTCAAACTTAAGCCTTACCTTTCCAGTCTCATTCCTGAATGCTTCCATCAAATTGTCTATAGCTTCTCTCTGCTCATCTGTGAGATTGCCATTGACTCTTAGCTCAAATTCTGCTTCAAGTCTCTCAACAAGGTCTTCATGTTCAGCAAGCCTTCTCTCAATTCGGAGTTTTCTCTCAAGCTCCGCTTCAGGATTTTCGTCATCCCTTACTTCTTCAAGTCTGAGATTTACTCTTTCAAGAGATTCCCCATATCTTGCCCTTGCTCTTTCAGCCTGATCAAACTTTTTCTGTTCAACCAACGTTCTGACTTCAAGAAGCCTTCTTCGTGCGTGCTCCAAGCCTTTCTCAGCCTTTGCAGATTTATCAAAAGTCAAGAGAAGATCAAGTCTTTCCAAAGCTCTTCCTAGACCGCTAGGCACCCTAGCCTCATCTTCAGACAAAACTACTGAATCATCCAAAGCATCGGAATCTCCCTGAGCAAAGACTCCTGCTGTAGCAAAAACACTTGCTAAAAGCAAGACGACTAGCATTCCTATCTTTAAGCTTTTCATATTACACATTTAACCCCCTTTCATTTATATTAACGAATAAACTTTGTTTAGATAACGTAGTTGATCCAAGATCAAATGAATCAAGCATATTATCTTCACGCAGCTCTCGCGCATGTATTTTCATGAATATATATGTCCAAACACCTATTTAAAAGATTCTTGAAACAAGAGATGGAACAAGATGGAACAAGTGAAAATTATTTCAGCCGAATTTTATTAGTATTCCCTAAAGGAATCTTTTTTATTAAACCTCTCACTTCGAGGTTCCTTATTACTCTAGAAAGCTTAGCCTTGCTGAATCCAGTAGCTATTTGTATCTGCTTTTGCCACATTTCTCCGCCAGATTTTTTTAAAGAATTAAAAATTGCAGATTCACTCTCCAGAAGATGCATTTCTTTAATAGATCTATTTTTAATAGGGGGTTTAACCTTAGATGAAGATTTAATATTCCGCTTAGAAGCCTTTCTTTTAATTCTAAGATATACAAGAAATGCGGCTATAGATAAAACAAATAAAAGCAAAATAAAAGAAAAGATTGCCCATGGAAACTGCTTTCTTTCTTTGAAAATAACAAAAGTTGAGAAGCTTTCTTTAGCTTTCAAATTATCTTTCCCCCAAGATAAGGTTATTCTCACGCCATCACTCTTTATCTCCGGAGAAGGATAAGCACTCTGAGGACTGTCAAGACTTGCTCCCTCCGGAAGAATAAGGGCAAGCTTAAAAAAGTCTACCTTTAAGGGCATCTTAAAGTTAGCAATAAAATAGCTTTTACCATTACGATCTATAAACTCTTCAGTCAAATACTCTAAGTCCAACTCCTTGTTTAGATTAACCCTCAAAAATCCCCCTGAGAAGGAATAGTTCTTTTCAGAAATGTCCAATATTTTAGCTTGTAAAGGGAGTTCCAGCTCCAGTGGGACCGATAAATCTGTTTCTATGTGCTGTTTAACCAGAGACTTCCCCCCAACTATTTCAACATCTATCTGACTCGTTGTTAAAGCATTAGCCAAATCAGGATAAACTGCAAAAGTCCAAGTAAGCAAGACAAAAGCAAGGAAAATTATTTTAATTTTTCCCATAGACTAGTAACAAATTTCAAGTTATTAAATCTTTCCCGACGACAGTCAAAAAATCCCAAAATAATCTATATAGAAAAAATCAATTAAGTTTATAAAGAAGAAGATTCTCTATTTATCTATAAAAATTTAATCAACTTTGGGGAAGGTTTGATTAAATTGTGTGTGTATTCTAAAGAGTTACTGTAGCAACTCTTTTTCTTAATAAATACTAGGTCAAACTAGTATATAAACTTTTCGCGAGAAAAGTAAAAAACAAAATAAAGAAAAGGAGGTAAAAAAGATGTTAGATTTCGCAAAAGAAGCCGTACAGGGTGCAAAAACTTACGGAATAAACTTCGACGAACTTAAAGCTGGTAAAGCAAGCATCAAGGTTTTTGGTGCTGGTGGAGCTGGCTGTAATGCGATAACTTGGCTTTTCAACAAAGGTATCCAGGGAGCTACCGTTTACGCTGCGAACACTGACGCTTTGCATCTTTCTGTAAGCAAAGCTGATGAGAAGATTCTTATCGGAAAAGAGCTTACAAGAGGACTTGGTTGCGGAGGATACCCTGAAAAGGGTAGAGAGGCAGCTAAAGAGGCAATCTCTGAATTGAAGAGATGCTTAAGCGGAGCAGACATGGTATTCGTGGTTGCTGGAATGGGTGGAGGAACTGGAACTGGTTCTGCGCCTGTAATTGCACAGCTTTCAAAAGAAACTGGAGCAGTTACAATCGGAGTTGTAACCATGCCTTTCGAAACTGAAAAGGCAAGAATCGACAAAGCAGAGTTCGGACTTCAGCAATTGAGAGACGTAACAGATACAGTAATCGTAATTGACAACAACAGACTTGTAGAGATTGCAGGAAACTTACCAATTGAGCAGGCATTTGCAGTAGCTAACGAGTTAATATCCACAATGATCAAAGGTATTGTTGAGACAATCACAATCCCTTCATTGATTAACATAGACTATGCAGACGTTGCGGCAATAATGAAGAACGGAGACGTTGCAGTAATAGGAATTGGAGAAAGCGATACAACTGCTAGAGTCGAAGAAGCCGTAAAGCAAGCACTTTCACATCCTTTGCTGGACGTAGACTATAAAGGCGCGACAGGAGCATTGATACACGTAATCTGCGGAGATGACTTGAAGCTTGATGAGCTTAACAACGTTGGAGAGCTTATCACTCAGAATTTGTCCCCAGATGCCCAGGTAATCCTTGGAGCAAGAATCAACAGAGAGTTCAACGGAAAAGTAAGAGTTATTACAATTATAACTGGAGTAAAGTCGCCTTATGTCTTAGGAAAGACAATGAAAGAGCTTACGCCTAGAGTAGGAATGTCTGATTTAGGAATTTCCGTTTACAGCTAAAACTGTAACTCAAAGTTATTCGCAAATCATATTCCCTTAGCCTTTGGATTTCTGGCTGGCCCATTGCGGCCAGCCTTTTTTTTATTTTTTTATCAAAATACGACAGAAGTCTCTTAGATTTTTCCAAAATTGATATTAAATGCGCCCCTCGGTGTCTTAAGTCATTGCTCTTTCTTTCCAAATTTATTGTAGAAAACAGCTTCCTTGAAGCCAGGTCTTTTCTTTTTTTCAGGCTTCTTCATTTCATAGCCCAAAGCAATTATTGCCTCTACACGATAATCTTCCGGAACCTTTAAAACTCTCTTCACAAAGTTCTCATCAAATCCGCTTGTCCAGCATGAAGCCAAACCAAGACTTTCGGCAGTGAGGAGCATGTTTTCTATCGCCGCACCGGATTGCTGTGCTGAATAAACTGGCCCTTTTTCATCAAACATTGTTTGTGCTTGCTTCAAGTCTGAGCAGACAACAATTAAGTGACTTGAATCTCCGATAAACTCATTATCTATTGAAACTTCTGCAAGCTGCTTCTTCAGATCTCCGTCTTCAATGAGGATTAGTTTCAAATTATATACATTACCTGCCATTGGAGAATGCAATGCAGATTCGAGCACCTCAAAGACATCTTTAAGCTTTGCTTTGGAGGACTTAAAACTTCTAGTGGAGTGCCTTCCGTTTATCGCCTCTCTTAAATCCATGCTTTTATGGAAGGGAAATAGCTATAAAAACATTCCCTTGCCGAGGCTGAGAACAAAGAACAACCTATATAAATCCAAACAGCCAACTTCGGATTATAATCAAGATGAGGTTCAATCAATTCGTCCAGTATCTCGAGAAGATAGAGGCCACAACTAAAAGGCTCGAGATGTACGAAATTCTGAGCGAGCTTTTCAAAGAAGCCGACAAGAAAGAAGTCGATAAGATAGTTTATTTCTGCGAGGAGCAGCTCCTCCCGCCATTCTATGGCCGGGAAATGAACATGGCTTCAAGCATGGCTTCAAAAGCTCTTGCAAAAGCCACGGGAAAAAAGAAGGAAGAGGTAGATAGCGCTGCAAAGAAAACCGGAGATTTTGGCCTTGTTGCAGAAAAGCTCCTTGAAAACGCCAGATCTAAAGGGGTTTCAATTACCGAAGTCTATGATTCCCTCACAGAAATGGCAAAAACTTCCGGTGAAGGGAGTGTAGAGAAAAAGATTACTCTACTTTCAGAGCTTCTTTCGAGATGCGATGCAAAAGAGGCTAAATACATTATCCGATTTGTCATGGGAAGGCTAAGGCTTGGGATCGGAGATCCCACTATAATGGATAGTATGTCCAAGGCCCTAACTGGGGACAGGACAAAATTAAGAAAGGATATAGAAAGGGCATACAATTTATGTTCAGACCTAGGATTTGTTGCATCCACCCTCTTCAAAGACGGAGAAAAGGCCCTCAAAACATTCAAAGTGCGCGTCGGATCGCCAATAAGGATGCAGTTGGCAGAAAGGCTTCCGAGCACTGGGGAAATCGTAAATAAGCTTGGAAAGTGCGCAATCGAATCAAAATATGACGGCTTCAGACTCCAAGTTCATAAAGATGGAGACAAAGTCGAGATCTTCTCAAGAAACTTGGAGAGAATGACCCACATGTTCCCCGATATTGTTGAAGGAATCAAAAAACAAGCAGATGCTAAAAAACTGATAATTGAAGGAGAAGCTCTCGCATTCAACGAATCAACAGGAGAACTTTTCCCATTTCAAGTGACCATAACTAGGAAAAGAAAGCATGACATACTTGAAGTATCTAAAGATCTCCCCCTTGCAATCTTCCTTTTTGATATTCTTTATTTGGATGGAGAGGACCTTACGCATAAAGGCTATGAAGAAAGGCACAAAATTTTAGAAAAAACTTTTAAGCAAGATTCTACGGTTAGAATGGCCAACAGAATCTTAACAGATGATCCAAAAGAGATAGAAAAATTCTTTGAAGATGAAATTTCAAAAGGACTTGAAGGAATCATAGCTAAGAAGCTTGATGCCCCTTATGAAGCCGGGGGAAGAGGCTTCAACTGGATAAAATTAAAGAGGAGCTACAAAGGAGAGTTAAAAGACACAATAGATGTGGTTTTAGTTGGCTACTTTAAGGGGCGCGGAATGAGGGCCAAATTTGGAATCGGAGCCCTTTTGGGAGCAGTTTACGACGAGAAAAGCGATACTTTCAAATCTATTGCAAGAATCGGCTCGGGCCTTTCGGAAGAAAACTGGGTGGAAGCAAGAAAGATTTTGGATAAAGAAAAAGCAGCCCATAAGCCTGCAAGAGTGGACTCAATAATAACTCCAGATGTTTGGACCACTCCAAAACATGTTTTCACAGTTCTCGCAGATGAAATCACCCAATCGCCAATGCACACTGCAGGAAAGACAGAGACAAAGCCGGGATTCGCATTGAGATTCCCAAGAATACAGGGTTGGATAAGGGCAGACAAAAAGCCTGAAGATGCAACAAGCGTAAAAGAAGTCCAGGAAATGTTCGACCAGCAGAGAAAAGTCAAGGCCAAAAGCTTTGGAAATTAAGCGGTTTCTTCGGGGGCGATTGTTTCGCGCTGTCGTTTAGCAAATCTTCTTGCAACTAATATGATCAGAAAGACTATTGCCGCAAGAACAAAGACAATGAAGACAGTTGTAATCTTAAAACCCAAAATAGTATTCAGCTCGGGAGCGGCCATGACTCCCTCTGGGGGCTGTATGTTGCTAAAAACTACAAGCATAAATCCTGCAAAAACAAGCAAAGTCAAAGTTGTCCAATAAGCCGGCTCTTTAGCTATCTTGTATTTACTTTCAGGAATATGATGCTTCTTGATAAGCCTATATTCTTTGCCTTTATATTTTGATTTTGATTTTGCTTTAGTCATGTTAAACCCAATAAACGGCGATTTAAATTATTTGCTTAAGTGCTTCCTCTTTCTCCAAAACAAAACAATTACAAGCAGAACCAGCGAAATCATCAGGAAGACTAAGATTCCTGCAACCCGTAAACTTAAAGACCTCTTGCAGTCAGAATCTGCAAGTTTTCCCACAGAAGGGCAGTCTGCATCACAGATGCCGTCATTATATGGGAGGCAGTAGTTATCGTCTTCGATTCTGCAGTCATTGCTGCATTCAAGATAAGTTTCGTGCTCTTCGCATATGTTGTTCCCGCAGGTTTCTGCAAACGGGGCTAAATCAACCCGCTCTACAACTCCTCCCGCCAGATCGCTTATTTCAAGAGTCTTACCATTTTCGAAATAAGGAGCATTGAATGTGAAATTCTGTACATTTAGCAAGGCCAGATCATGTCTCCTCTTACCTTCATCCCCTTCATCAGGAGAGTAAAAAGAGTAGGCAATCTCCGGAATTTCTATATTAAAAGTGCTTAAAACCTCACTGTCAAAAGAGAATATCTTTCCGACATAATCTGCTTCATCACTTTCTTCAAATTCTGATGCCGTAACAAATAGATTTTCCAATTCAATAAGGCCGTTTTCGTATTCAAGGCTTATAATATAGCTCTGATTGGCCGGGGGGGCAGCTTTTATCTGCTCTAAAGGCTCTTCAGTTTTATACTCTGCAAGTTTTTCTGAAAGCAATTTTGTTCCAAGAGGCCCAAATGTTGGGATATAAATATTCATCAGGCTTCCTTTATCTGTAGACCTGTAAAGATTTGTATATCCGCAGGTTTGGAAGCATCCTGTCCCAACAACTCCCCGCCATTTCTCGCATCCTGCGACATCACAGTTTGGAGCAGGGGTAGTACCCTCTTTTCCATAACTGTACTCATCTCCAAGCTTTCCGAAGATATGTCCAAATTCATGGACTAAAACCAACCCTGCACGCGGATCAGTTATCGTGCACACGGTTGCATAATCCTTTGATGCCCCGCAGAACTGGGTCGTATCAACAAGAACAAAGATTTTATCTGAAGGGCACTGAGAAGCAACTTGTTTGACTTTATCGTCATTGCAGCAAACAAGCCTGTCTATCCCAAAGCATCCAAGCTTGCATTCAAGGTCGTTATTTTGGTCAACAAAATAAAAATTAAATTTCCCGCGGTTTGATTTAAAGGGCTCTAGCCCAAGAAGGCCATTGTTCTCTCCGGAAGGATCAATATAATAAGCTACATCTCTCTTAAATTTCTCAAGGTTGTCATATTTCTCCGCAAGGAAAGTTACATCTATCTTGTCATCCGGGTCTCCAGATTGTAAGACACTGATGCAATTAGGGTCCTTTAATGAAAATGAAGCTACTGATTCATAAACTTCTGTTTCAAGCCCTAGCCGGTTATAGTCTACTCCCTCGCTGGGGCTTGGAGATTCCCCCTTTTCCTTCCCAAAGAAAATCGTCAAGACCATAGCCATTAAAATTATTGCTATCAGGACTAAAACGATCAGCAGTAATCTATCGACTTTTTCTTGAGTTAAGGCCATTTTAAGTTTTTAATTACCTCGACTTTATCATGTTTACATAATAATCTCCGGGCTGAAGATTGAATTTGGCGGTTTTCAGAGTGCCATAATAGTATCTTCCTTTTACAGGATCATATTTTGAAGGGACTTCCTTCAAAAGAGTTTTAGCTACAACTTCTCCAAGATTATTTTCAACTTGCGCCTCAACAATTTTAGGCCCGCCGGAAAAATATGCAGATAAAGGCAAAATCGCCCCAACCTGCGCGGGAACTTTGATAAAGGCGCTGGCTTCAATAGGCGGGCTGAACTCAGGCTCAAACCGTATTCCAAATAAAGCCAAGGCTTTGCACCAAATATCGCACTCCGGAGGAGGATAAGCTACAGTGATTTTATTGCCTTCTATAATTATTCTTGAAAATTCTACGAGCTTTATCGGGGCAATGTCTCCAAACTTGCATACCCCTCCGCCTTTCCCAACACTTATGTCTGCCTTAAGCAAAGTCCCATCCGTTGCAAGGATAATCTTTCCTGCTTCTTGGACATTGGTGCAGTCGATTCCCCATTCCTGGAGATGCCCGTCTGCAGGAAGGTAGTAGTCTCTGATCAAGGATGCTCCTCCGGGAACGATCTCTTCGACATTTCCTGCCTCTCCTGGCCTTAGATTTGAGGCTACAAGGCCCACACATCCTGCTGGCCTGCCTGCTAGAAAACATGCTTCATCCAAAGCACCCCCTTTAAGGAATTGAGCCCTTTGAGCGGAGATAGTTGCCAGTGAAAAAAGGACAAGTATTGCTAGAGAAACTAAAAACACCCCTTTATTCTTCATATTAATACAAGCCCTAAAAACCTTATAAACATTCTTATAAAACACTGAAAAAAGAAAGTTACTACTCTCGGGAGCTTTAAAAAGCTTTATAAAGGCTTTTTCTTTATAAATGACATGGCCGAGGATAAATTAAAGGTTCAGAATATTGTTGCTACAGCTTCTCTCGGAAAGCCTGTTTCTCTCATAAAGTTGGCAAGAAGCGAAGCCAACACAGAATACAACCCCGAACAATTTCCCGGATTGGTTCTCAGAATAAAGAAGCCAAAATCAGCGGTCCTCGTATTCTCATCGGGAAACCTTGTATGCACCGGAACAAAAAGCATAGCCCAAGTAAAGGAAGTGATTGATAATGTTATCAAGATAATAAGGAAGATCGGAGTCAAAATAACCGACAAGCCAAAGATAAACGTCCAGAACATAGTTGCT
>CAZIKY010000004.1:0-81996 GCA_964540065.1 Candidatus Woesearchaeota archaeon
TAATAAACTCCGACCATTGAGAAATAGGATAAGATTGCAGAAGAAATTGGATAGGCCAAGTTGTATAAAACTCCTCTTTCAAACATGATTATGGATATGACTGCATAAATTATTATTAATAAAATTGTTATCCCGGCCGAGATTGAAATACTGAAATTATAAAATATCAAAGCAGTGATTATTGAAAGGAGGAATATCCATAATATCACTCCCGTTTTGCTCTGTTTTTCAATGAAATTATCTGTAATTATGCTTTGAACTGCTGAAGCATGAATTTCTATTCCAGAAAGAACCCCTATGGGGGTCTGCTGCTCATCATGAAGATTTCTTGCAGTTGCCCCAATCAAGACTATTTTGCCTTCAAATTCTGAGAGATTTGCCCTTTCTTCCAGAAGGTCTACGAAAGAGACTTGCATCGGTCTTGAAAATTTGATATATCTCTTACCTCCGGCTTCAATTTCGCCATTAAGATAAATCTCTGAAATGGCTTTTGACAGACTTCTTTCTTCATTTATCTGTGAAGGCACCGCAACTGCTGAGCCGTGCTCAATGTATACATTTGCAGCCGCATGGGAAACGTTGAATATTGGGAGAAGCCATTTTTGGCAGGCCTCTCCTTCAAATTCAGAACATTCTGAAACAAAGACAACTTTTTCTCCAAGACTGTCTAAAGTGTTTTGAAGAGCAGAATCTGCATCTTCATTTTCCGGCTCTATGAAAGATACATCGACCCCTATAGCCTTTGCATCTTTTAGCCTTGAAATTGCATCTGAAAATACTGTTCGAGACCAGGGCCATCTCCCTATTTCGTTTATGCTTCGGTCATCTATTGCTATAATGACCAAGTCTGTGAAAGGTTCTTCTTCGAAATACAGGGCATCGCTTACCCTATCACTAGAGGTTTTAAGGAAACCGATGAAGAACAAAGAAGATAAAATTATTGCAATAATCAAAGATGAAACCAGGCAAAGAACGATACTGCTCGCGCGAATCTTAGTCCAAAAATTCTTATCCATATCTAAATCTCCAACATTATTGGATAATGAGAATTAATCTTTAGTATCTTTTAAATTCTGCTGGAATCAAAACAACAATTTCTTTAGGTATTTGCCCGCTAGATATTGCTTCTTTGACACTTATTTCTCCATTAAGCCATCTGTCTGCTATCTCTTCAACTTGTTCGTCTGTGAGTCCTGCTCTTGATTGTGCAATTTTAATTAGGCGAGAATACTTCTCCAAAAGTTTCTTCTTTAAATCTAAAACGTGCTCTTCATCAAGCTTCTTGTTGTCTTCTACCCAACCATCTTCATCTTCAAGATCCTTTTCCTCTAATCCTATGCTATCTTTCTCGAATATAATCTCTTTATCTTTTTCTATATCTTTATTTTCTCCCCCGGTATCTGCGTTTACCTTTCCATCACCGACTTCTAATTCAGTGCCTTCTTCTTTTACTTCAAGTCCAAATCCGGTCCCCCTAACGCTAGCTATTCCATCAGGAGTCTTTATTTCATAATTGCTTATTCCGCTTATTTTTAATAATCTTGTCCAAGTCCTTCCTACGTTTTGTGTAAGGGAAACTTTCTCTGGAGCAAGCTCATCTAGGGAGATTTCAGTATTTTGGTCTAATCTTAAAACTGAATTTGAAAGGATTACTTTTGCCTTAGAATCAGCAAATGTTTTTATGGAATATCCTTGTTTTAAAGTCATTCCGCTTTTAGCATCATTCCATCTATCTCCAGCATTGTACTGAACTTTCCCCGCATCTATCGTAAGAACGGCTAAAGGTCCTGCCTTGAAGAAATTTATGTAGAGATATAATAAACCTGCGGCAAAGATTATTACTAAAACTCCAAGAACAACCAAAGTCTTACTGGCACCTTTTTTGTTCATTTTAACAAGGAATTATAGTACTTAGAGTTTAAATAGATATCTTTAATTGAACCTTAATTGAAGGGCATAGCATAAGGCATTACAAATGTGGCCATTCCGTTTCCGAGGAAATGGCTCTGCTCTCCGTACCTGTGGGCTCCGCGCCACCAAAGCAAGGCATCGACAAGTGCGAGGTCTATTTGGCCGTTAGGAAGAATGAATCTTTGGTCTTTTTTGAAAATCTCTTTGGTCTTTTTCTCTACATTTAAATAAACTTTTTCTGGAAGACCCGGCATAATTCTTCTTCCCAAAGGATGCTCATATGAAGTGGGGGCGGTTCCCCCATCGATTATCTCTAGGCCTAGATCTAATTGGTGAAACCCATTCGAAGAAACCTCTTTCTTTTTTCTGTAGCGGATTGTTGGCTTGGAGTATTTCTCTAGATCTTTTATCCCGAAGTCTGATTGGAGCTGTCTTCTTATCCATATGTCCAGGGCGATAAGGTTCTTGCCTCCAAGGCAAATATGCCAGAACGAGAAAGTTTTCATCCCCAAATATTTTATCTCATTTACGTATTTTTTTCTAGTTTGAATATCGGCATTTACTATTTCCTCCCACCATTTGCCCTTTTTATTCCTAAAGTAATCTATTGCATAATCGTATCGGCTTTCCCGGTAGAACATCAGGCCGGAATCTTGCGCTATTTTGTTGACTAGCTGTTTATCCATCATAAAATCCCAGCTAGTGTACATGCCGTTTGGATGGGATTTCGCCGCTTCTGATCTCATATTATAGACAAAGTTTACAGGCCTTTCCCAATTGGTTGACTGGTTGGCTATGCACCATAAAAGCGACTCCAAAGCGCTTTCCCTTGTCAAGTGCTTAGGCATATGGTCCTTAAGCACTTTTCTGGCATCCTCTATTTCATAGTCTTTTATCGCCTCTAATTTCATTAAAATTTGATAAAATCTTATTTTAAAAAGAATTCGCCTGTAAAAGATATACTTTTACTTAGAATGAGATCTCTATTTTCTTGCCTACAGCTTTCTCTATTTTGCTGATCAAAGAACTTGTAAGTTTGACCTTGGAAGGCTTTCTCTGAGATTCTGCAAGATCGTCTGGAGTTACCTTTGAAGAAACTCCCTTTTCAAGATCGATCATTAAAATTGTGGGCTGTTTGATGTCTTCTATAAGGAATGCTTTTTTGTCGAAAAGGTATAACTCTCCTTCTTTATCTCCGACTGATACAAAGAACCTTGTTTTTTCGAGCTCAGCAATTTTTCCCCTCTGAGCATATTCCGTCAGTGTGCTGATAAGCTGCAAGGCATCCCTTCTGACTCTTTCGAAGGCGACTTTGTCAAGCTTTTCCTTCTTTCCTTCAGAGAATTTTTTCTTCATCTTAGAAACTTCATCAAGGGCTTTCAATGCGGTTGATGGAAGCTTTCCCTTCTCAACAAGTTCTGACTTGAATTTGTCGTAAAGCTGCTTTTCAGATCCATCTCCAAATAATGATTTTAATATTTTTGTAATATCCTCGTTAAGGTCCATCATTGTCTTTTCATCTATTCTCTTACCGACTTGCTCCACGAGCTTCTTTATTCTTTCCAAATATTCTTCAGATCCCTTCATCAGCTCATCGATTTCTTTTCCTTCTACTTCTTTTACCTTGCCGTGCTCATAGCCTTTGTATATCTCAACGACTTTCTCGAGGAAATCCAAATACTTCTTTTCCAGGAGCTTTTCTTTGTTGAAGAAAACCTCTTTCATTGCAGCAACCGTTTCTCTTGGAGTTGTCGGCGCAAGGCCATAAAGCATTAATGCTCCTTGGCTCGGGGTTATTATCGACCAGTATATCTCTCCTGTGGCGATGTCAAGCAATTTCCTTTTGATTATCTTGGATATTCCTTCCCCGGATGCGATGAACTTTTCAATTGCTTCTGGAGTTCCAGTAATTCTCCCCATCCTAAGAAGAAGTTTCCAAGGCATGAAAGTTCCTCTGTCGTAAAGCGGAACCCCATCCCTTACAAAAGTGAAGTATAATGGGTGAGCTTCTCTTACCCCCTCCCAGAAATCTGTCAAAAGATAAACCTGCGGAGAGAGCTTGTTCTTTATCCCAGTAATCTCCCCCGCTTCAAACGCATATCCTTCGATTATTCCTCGAAGTTTTGCTTTAAGTTCTGCTCTTGTTATTCTTTTTACATCAGTGTCATCTACTACAACATAGACATCCACATCGGAAGTTTTTGTTGCTCCGCCGCGAACGATGCTTCCGGCAATAACATAGCTTACAATGTAATTCTCAAATTTTCTAAGGCACATAATCTTGTGCCAGTTTGCAACCTTCAATGCCCCAAGAATTCCTTTGTCGTGAAGAGGCATTGATGCCGAGATTGCATCAACCATTTCATTCTTTCCATCGTAACATATTTCCCATATGTCCTTTGTAAGGGCCAGATGACCCCATATTCTTGGTTTGATTGCCTGCAACTCTTTAATCATCCAAGATTTTACCTTGGGATAATCCTTCTCTTTTTCATCCGGCATCGTTATGTAAATGTGGATGAACTTTTCATTTTTCTCGGCTTCCTTTCTCATGCCCTCTTCTTCAAAAATATCGGATGCTTCTGGAGGAATAATTGAAATTGAATTAAGATAAGGGAATTTTTTTAATGCATCTTTCTTGAATGTTTCTAGCTTATTTTTTAGCTGTTCCATCTGCTTTTTGAGCTCTTCTTTTTCTTTTTCAGTCAAAGGCGGAGGCTGCTGTCTTCCCGCGCCCGCTGTTGCCCCTGCAAGAGGTGCACTTGCCGTCTTTTTCATAAGCTCCTCTGCCCTCTTTTTTTCATCATCAGAATTTGCCATAAATAGAAACTGCAAAAATACTATATAAAGGTGTCGATGAAGAGTGATAAAGTATAGCGATTGGTTTTTAAAGGTTCGATATTCTATTAGATACAACTGGCAGGCCCATGGTCCAGCGGTTAAGACAACTCGTTTACACCGAGTTAACCCCGGTTCGAGTCCGGGTGGGCCTATTCGTTTCTTTTAGTTTTGTTGAAATTTATCTCAATAAAGCTTTTAAGGGAAATTTATGTGGAAAGAAAATGGTTTATGATGGAAGGGAAGAAGTTGAAAGTTCTTTAGAGACCTTAGATGATCTTGTTGAGAAGTGGGCAGGGTTTGGAAGCCTTTCATTTGATTTCATCTGTCCAAACGAGAAGCCAGAATATGAATATCAAAAGCCTTTGACTCATCCGGAGAATCCCATGGGGCAAAAGCTGAGAGAGCTTAATGTCGCGATAAACGAAGGTCTAATCCTTAAATCTTTTTTAGAGTTTTCAGAAGGGCCTTATCCCGGAGAGATAGAGTACATAGATTTTGATGATTATACTATCAAACTTTGCGATTCTGATGGGAAATATTTAAGGTTTAAGCCAAGGGCAATGCACGTTATACGCGGGAGAAATGAAAACTATAATGGGGTAGTTTTCATAACTAAAAAATCCCCCTCTAAAAGCAGAAACAAAATATTTCATAAGAAAGGTTTTGAATATCTTTATGAGTCTCAGGGAAGATTTAAGCAGGCAGACAGCAGGGGAGAGGATACTAAATACACTCATCTAATGAATGTGTTCAAACAAAACCTGCTTGTAGGGTTATATCCTGCAGGTTCTGAGAATTTAGATCCGGATGTGAGAAAATCTATTCTTGAGAAACATTTCAGAGGGATTCTTCGTTATGGCCCTAGGACCACTAAACCCCAAGCATAGCTCTAAGCTCTTCGCTTGGCTCCCAAGGCGGGTCGAAGGTTAAATCTATTTCTACATTGCTTACCCCTAAGTTTGCCATTTTTAATTTGAAATCTTCGATTATTTGCGGGCCGAACGGACACATAGGACTTGTTAAAGTCATTGTAATGAATGCATTGTCTCCTTTGATCTTCATATCATAAATTAACCCCAGCGTCCAGATATCTATCCCGATTTCTGGATCCCGCACATTTTTTGCCGCTTCAATTATCTTTTCTTTGGTTTCCGCTTCATTCATGCCAAAACTTCCTCCTCTTCTTCAATGCCATAATTTTTGAATCCATTTTCTTCGATGTCGATGGCAAGCTCTTTTCCGCCAGTTTTTACGACCTTTCCATCCACAAGGACGCTTACAGCATCCGGCGTGATGTGCTTCAAGATTCTGTAATAATGTGTTATAATCAAGATTCCCTTGTTAGGACCTTTAAGTTTGCTTACTCCCTCTCCAACAATTTTTATTCCATTGACATCAAGCCCACTATCGCATTCATCAAGGATAGCATATTTTGGATCAAGGACGCTAAGCTGAAGAATCTCGGCCTTTTTCTTTTCTCCCCCGGAGAAACCCTCATTCAAGTATCTCTTTGTAAAGCCCAGATCTATTTTCAGATCTTCCATTTTTTGTTTGAGCATCTTGTGAAAATCAAGAACGTTCATCTTCACTCCTTTGACTGAATTGTAAGCTGTTCTTAGGAAGTTGCTTAAAGTCACTCCAGAAATTTCAAGAGGATATTGGAATGAGAGGAATAAACCTTTTCTTGCCCTTTCTGTTGGGTCAAGCAGGGTTATGTCTTCACCATCAAGCATTATCTTTCCGCCAGTTATTTTGTATTTTGGATTTCCCATCAAAGTGTTTGCAAGGCATGATTTGCCGGCACCATTCGGCCCCATAAGTGCATGAACCTTTCCAGGTTCAACTTCTAAGTTGACTCCTTTAAGGATCTCTTTCCCTCCGACTTCTACTCGAAGATCTTTGATTACTAATTTTTCTTTTTCCATTTTCATTTTCTTTTATCCATTCGGTTTAACCCATTGGTTAAGGCTTTTAGGCTTAAAAGCCCGCATTTCATCCTTACTGCTCCGAGTTTTACTCCAAGCATTTCAAAAATATCTTCTTTGGTCAATTTCTTTGCGTCTTCCACTTTCATTTCCTTGACTTTATCTGTGAGCATTGATGCACTTGCCATGCTCACTGCGCATCCATTGCCCCTAAACTTTATTTCGATTATTTTTCCATTTTTTATTTCAGCAAATATCTCTACTACATCCCCGCATAAAGGGTTGTGCTCTCTGTGCTGCATGTCGGCCTTTTCAAGCCTCCCGAAGTTACGGGGATTTTTGTAATGGTCCAAGATGTTTTCTTTGTAAACATCATCTTCAGAATCTCCAAGCCAGTTCCTATCTATTGCTTCTTTAACTCTATCTATCATTTTTTGAAAATCTCCTGCACTTTTCCTAAGCTGTTTATAAGGGAGTCTATGTCTTCTTTTTTGTTGTATATTTGGATTGAAATCCTGCATACCGCATTCTCTTTGAGGACTTCTGTAACCAAAGGCATAGCGCACATATGCCCTCCCCTTATTGCGATTCCTTCCCTGTTTAAAATCGCAGAAACATCATGGGGATGTATTCCCTTAAAATTAAAAGATATTACCGGGCCTATTTTATTGAGATCTTTTGGACCATAAACTTTTAGGCCCTTTAATTCAGAAAGTTTTTCGAGAGCATATTTAGTCATCTCCTTTAGATGGGCTTCTACATTTGCCATTCCAATGCTTCTGAGATAATCCACTGCGGCACCAAGCCCGATAGCTCCAGAGATATTTGGAGTTCCAGCTTCAAATTTCCATGGAAGGTCGTTCCATTTAGAACTTCCTTCTTTTACTTCTGAGATCATTCCTCCTCCAAAAACTGAAGGAGACATTTTACTAAGCAGATCGGCCTTCCCATATAGCACTCCGATACCTGTAGGCCCCATTAATTTGTGCCCAGAGAATGCAAAGAAGTCGCAGTTTATTCTTTTGACATCTATCGGCATGTGGGCTACTGATTGCGCGCCGTCAACAACAAACAAAGATCCGTTTGAATGTGCGAGTTCTCCGAGGAGCTTGACATCATTTATTGTCCCTAGAACATTTGACATATGTGTTGCTGAAACTATCTTTGTCCTCTTAGTTATTTTTAATTTAGCATCCTTTAGATCGAGTTCTCCATTTAAATTTACTTTTATGAACTTCAAAACCGCCTGTTTTTCCTTTGCCAGCTGCTGCCATGGAACCATGTTGCTGTGATGCTCCATTTCTGTGATCGCTATCTCGTCTCCTTTCTTCAAAGATTTCCCGAGAGACCGAGCAAGCATGTTTATTGAAGAAGTTGTTCCGCTTGTGAAGATGATTTCTTCAGGAGAGGCATTTATGAATTCTGCAACTTTTTCATGGGCAGATTCGTATTCTCTTGTTGCAACTTGGCTTAGCTCATGGACTCCGCGATGGACATTTGCATTATAATCCTTGTAATATCGGTCCATGGCTTCTATTACCTGATCAGGAGTCAAACTTGTTGCTGCACTGTCCAAATAAACTAACGGCCTTCTATTTACTTTTCTGTCTAAGATTGTGAAATCTTTGCTTATTTTTTGCATATCTACAAAGGGTTTATTCTTAGTCTGGACGTTGATCATTTTGAATAATTCCTCCTTATATCCTCTCTGACCCTTTTGTAAGCATCTAAAAATTCTCTTGGGCCGACGTAATCCCCGAATAAGCTGTTTAACACCAATGTTTCCCTTAATTTTTCCTTTAGCAGGAATAAATTAATCTCTCCGTTTCCATTTCCATTGCCGATTATTTCACGTTCTTGCTCCATTTTAATGTCCTTCGATCTCCATTTCGATAAGCTTGTTAAGTTCTACCGCATATTCGAGCGGGAGCGCTTTAGTTATTGGCTCGACGAATCCTGAAACGATCATATTGACTGCTTCATCTCTGCTTAATCCTCTGCTCATGAGATAGAATATCTCATCGTCACCTATTTTTCCGACAGTTGCCTCGTGGGCAGCTGAAACGTCTTGATTATCAATTTTCAGAACTGGAATCGCATCAGATTTGGATTTTTCATCAAGGATCAGGCCGTTGCATTTCATGAATGCTTTTGAATTCTTTGCGTTGGGCATTATCTTTATCATCCCTCTGTAAGTTGAAATCCCTCCGCCCTTGGATATGGATTTTGCATTTATTGTAGAGTAAGTATTTGGCGCAGCATGGATTGCTTTTGCTCCTGTGTCTTGATTTTGTCCAGGTCCTGCGAAGGCTATTCCTATACTGTCAGATCTTGCTCCTTCTCCAATAAGGACGCTTGACGGATAAAGCATTGTTACAGCAGAGCCCATATTGCCATTTACCCATTCCATGATTCCATCTTTGTGGACAAGGGCCCTTTTTGTGTTCAAGTTGTAAGTGTTTTTGCTCCAGTTTTCAATGCTGCTGTACTTAACTCTTGCTCCTTCCAGGACGTGTATTTCAACTCCTCCGGCATGCAAACTCCCTTCACTGTAAACGGGGGAGCTGCATCCTTCGATATAGTGGACTTCACTTCCTTTGTCTGCGATTATGAGGGTGTGCTCGAACTGTCCCCCTCCTGCAGCATTCATTCTGAAGTATGCTTGGAGAGGTATGTTTACCTTAACATTCTTCGGAACATAGATGAAAGTTCCGCCGCTCCAAACTGCTGCATGGAGCATGATAAATTTGTGGTCATTTACTGGAATGCAGGAAGTCATAAAATATTTTTTAACGAGATCCGGATACTTTTGTATTGCAACATCCATATTCTCAAAAATTACTCCTTTTTCCTCCCATTCTTTCTTGAGTTTATGGTAAGCCATCTCGCTTTCAAATTGGTATCCTGCTCCGCTGAGCGATTTTCTTTCAGCTTCCGGAATCCCGAGCTTCTCCGCAGTTTTTCTTATCTCCTCGGGAAGGTCTTCCCATCTCTTTGATTCCTTAACTCCGGGCTTAATGTAATAGACAATTTTGTTAAGATCAAGTTTTGTCAAGTCCGGCCCCCAATTTGGCAAGGGAGTTTTCTCGAACCATTTTAGGCCTTGAAGCCTTTTGTTCAGCATCCATTCAGGCTCGTTCTTTGATTTTGAGATGTATCTGACAAGCTCTTCGTTTATTCCTGGCTTGGCTACAAATTCATTTTTAACATTCGCAGCTTCATCATATCTGCTTCTATCAATTGAGAATTCTTGTATTTGGGACATTTTCGTTAAAATTTTGATTGTCTTCTGAACATCCTACGAATTCCGGGCCGCATTCTAAGGGGGCGCTTGAAAGCTGTTTATGCACCTTGCATAAAGCTCCAGTCATCCTAATGACTCTTAGTAGCCTCTGCATTTCTCTAAGCATGGAGATTTCATCTGTGATAAGGTCTGCAGATTTTTTGACTTCTTCAAGGATGTTCTTTTCGAGTTTTATTTTGTCTCCCCTTTTGTTGCTTAAGTACTGGCTTACTGCTGCATCTTCTATCTGAAGAAGCTTGGCGATCTGCTTCTGTTTGAGGCCTTTTGCCTTCATATGCGCGGCTAAATGCTTCCTTAATGAAGGAATTACATAGAAAACTTCTATCTCCTGCGGCTGCAGGATCTTATTCTTGGCCATCTTTGATTTCGAAAAGTTAACCATAGTTAAGTTTTTAAAGGTTTGGGTATAGATCTTCAGGAATAAAATGCACATTTACTACAGATGCAGGACGGCAGAGAATGCTTTTCCAGCCGCTCAGGAAAATGAGAAATTGGATGTCCCGGTTAGTTCTAACATTCCCAATTCTGACATTACTAATGGTCCTTCTAATCCTAATGGGAAGCCAGATTTAGAAGGAATCATTAAAGAAGATAGAGTTGAAAAGAAGACTGCTGAAGAGACGAAGGCTTACGAAACAACAGAATCTCCTAAACCACTTCAGATACCCTCTAGCACAGTTGAAACTTTAAGTAGGAGGGTTTTCCCAAAACCTTCAAGGTATAATCTTGTTAAGGATTTAGAAAAAGCCAAAAGTCAGACCGGGGATTGGAGGGAAAAAGCAGCTATTAACCGCCACATCCATTTCTTAAGAGAGAATTATCCGGAAGTGGCTAAAGCGGAAGAGAAGAAAGATTTTTCCGGAATTGTTGCGGTATTTCAAGATTTAAATGGGAAAACAATAGGTGAAATGCATCGTACCCACAAAGATAAAGAAGGGCATCCTGGTTATGTCCTTCTTGGAGATTCAAGCATTATAGGCGGAGGATCTTTCGATTTTAATTATTCTACTGTAGCCGGCTATGCTCTGAGATCTACTCTTTATTTGACCCAAGATGGAAGAGAAGGTTTGGAGAGGTATATCAAGAAATACCTGAAAAGGAAAGACTTGAACTTTTCCGGAAGGAGGCGAAGCTCGAATATTGAAATAAGGAGAAGGCTTGAAAGACAAGGAGCATATAATCTTGAAGTCCTTGGGACAAATACCCATGTTCATTTGAGGGGTAAGATAGAGATTTTTACTTCCCTTCCAAAAGATCTAAGCATCGATTTGGCAGATAGCCCTGGGCTGAATTTTATTCAGCGTAAGCGTTTCAAAACTTTTACTGCTTACTCTCCGCTTAAAAGATGGATTACTTATACAAACAACGATTTCAACGTTTTTGTGGGAAAGACTTTTGGGACTCTTTCGCAGGTTGCTTCAGAAATTTATTCCTGATTCTGGGATAAATATTTAAACTTCTTTTAAGTATATTTAATGTTAATTTAAAGATGGTGAAATCTTTTGGATTTGTTTTTATTTTATTTGCAATTCTGCTTTTTTCTGTAATTTCCTTTCCGAATGTTTATGGGCAAATCGGGCAGCAAGCGAACCTTGATGGCTTGGCGGGAAAATGGGATGTTTCTGAAAGCATCAATGCTCGAAACTGCGACGGCTACGAAGATACAGTCAATTATAACGTTACAATAGAAGTCGATAGGGACACTGAGCAGTTATTTGTGAACTTTCCATCTTTTATTCATCCAATCATTAATGATCTTACAGGTGGGCAAGGGCTTGTAAGGAATGAATTTACCCTTCCCGGGAAACTTGACGGCAAGAAAATCCTTTTTGATTTCAAAAATGTAGTAATCTATGAATTCTTCAATGGGGAAGTCACAATAAACTCTTTTCCTGCAGAATTGAGGTATGACTGCAACAGCTTTCAGTCAAACATGAGATGGACTTGGAAACAGAGATCCACATCAAAAACTTGTGCAGGAACTTCGGTTCTGACCTTCAGAAGCAGGGATAAAAAAGGATGTTTTTATTCTGCCTCTTTCCAAAAATGTGAAGAATTCTGGCAGTGCGGAGAATGGGGTTCTTGCAAGGGCGGAAAACAGACTAGAACTTGTGCAGATTCAAATTCATGCGGGACCGAAACTCGAAAGCCTGCTGAAGAGCAGGAATGTGAAAGCAAGAATTATCTCCCTCTTGTTGGGGCAATCGCAGTTTTAGCTACTTTGGGTGCAGCGGCATGGTTCTTATTGGTCAAGAAGGGAATGAGAACAAGCTTCGGGAAGAAAAAGAAAAGATAGTTTTTCGCGATAAGTATATAAATGATTTCTTCTCTTTATTTTTGTAAATTAAAATGGGTGAGAACAAAAAGGCATTTATTAGCATGTTCTTGGCTTTGCTATTCTTAGTTGGCGGAGTTACTCTTCTTCAGGATCAGAATAAAAGTTTGACAGGATATGCTGTCGATTTCAGCAAAGTTGATCCTGCAAGCGGTGAAGGAACATGGACTTTTAATGAAAGGTTAGATCTCCGCCAATGCAGGGGAGATGTCGTTGACTTAGTATATGATGTAACAATAACTGAAGATAAAGGGCTTTATTCTATTAATTTCCCAAGAGTCGATTTGGGAAGAGGGCAGTTCAGGGACCAAACCGTTATTACGGGAGAATTCCGAAATGGCAAAGTATTATTCGGTCAGAGCCGATTTGGATATTTCTATATAAAAGATGTACCCAATAATCCTTTTGGTAAAATCTATTATCAGAGCGGATCTTTAACTGTTGCGGATGACTGCAACTCTGCCTCTGGAGATTTATTCTTAAGATTTACTCCTGATAGCCCGCGTGATGGAAGCGAATGTTCTCTCACATCTAATTTTAATATAGTTAAGAAAGACAATCTTGGATGCACTTTGATCTGTGAAGAGGATTGGCAGTGCGGAGAATGGAGTGAATGTTCTCCAGAAGGAAAGCAGATGAGGACTTGCTCGGATGTTAATTCCTGTAGAACTGAAGAAAGCAAGCCTGCTGAAGAGCAGGAATGTGTTTATGTCGCTCCGGAGCCAGAACCTGCTCCAGAGACTGGGCCAAATTATGGCCTTATCAGCGGAGTTATAGCCGTTCTTGTTGCCGCAGGTGCAGCTTGGTATTTCTTGAAATACAAGAAGAAAGGAAAGAAAAGCAAAGCTTCTAAGAAAGCAAGCAAGAAGAAAGGCAAAAAACGTTCAAGATAAAATATTTAAATGTAATTTGAGAGATAAATTTGGATAAAAGATGGCGATGAATGGAAAAAGAGAGGCAGTTTTGATTTTAGTTGCAGCTTTTGTTGCAAGCTCATTATTGTTTGCTTCTCAAGGAAGTTTTGCTCTTACTGGAAATGTAATTGATTGGGCTTCTGCTGGAAGCTTCACTTCTCAATGGAGGATCACCGAACGTTCAGATGATCGGCAATGCGGCGGAGGTATTTCTACCACTACATATAATCTTAGAATAGAGCACGAAGGGGGCACTGCAAAAATAATTGCTCCGGGCTTTGAGCTTGATGGAGAATTTGATGATCATGTAATAACTCTAAGCGGACAATTCGCTGATGAGGGAGGGGTAACTTCTGTTCAAGACTCTCCAATTAGACTTTCACCAGATTGCACAGGGATTACCGGAACAGTCCAATGGACTTGGGCATATCGGGGAAGAACATGCCCTGGGTCTTCAACAATTGTTGGAGAAAGGACTGATGGCGGAAAATGCCCCGAAGTCCTTTGTGTTGAGAGCTGGGAATGCTCTGAATGGAGCGCTTGTGTAAATGGTGAACAAACAAGATCCTGCTTTGATTCAAATAGCTGCGGAACCGAGCAGGACAAACCTGAAGAATTTAGATCCTGCATTGAAACGCCTGCTCCCGCGCCGGCTAAAAAAGGATTGAGCAGAGTTACTATCGGAGTAATTGGCGCACTAGTAGTTGTCGCTGGAGTTGTTTGGTACTTGTTAAAGAAGAAAAAACCCTCCAAGAAAAGCAAAAAGAAGGGAAGATAAACTTATCGATCCAAACTTTTTCTGAAGCTACCTATTTTTCCACTCTAAGAGCATTAGAGAAATTGCTGCCAGGAATAAGCCTATATCCCTGAATATTATTTCTAATGCGCCGAAGTTAAAGATCACAATTCCTAAAAGAGTTAATGCTGCAAGCATAGAAGAGTAAAATGCCTTTCTGTTTGAGAGAAGCCATGCAGAAAGGGCCAGTTCATAAATTGAAAATCCTCCTAGGAGGACGGCTTGCGGGAGCAGGCTTCTTAAGAATTGGGGCATGAAGCCGATCCAAGACTCGGGATTGTAAAAGGAAGCGATTGCAGCATAAAGAAACATCAAAGCTAAGCCTAATCTAAGAAGAAAAGAAGCAAGTTCTGGTTTGTTTATTTTAATCATTCTATTGTAAGAGTTATTTAATTTACAGTTATAGAACCAGTTAAACCAGGGTTTAGATGGTCGTGGTATTTCCAAGTACCTTTTTCATTAAATGTAAATTCAAAGGCCTCATCCTTTTCCAGCCCCTTACACGCATCAAATTTGCTTCCGATACATCCTCCAGTTTCTGGATAGACTGTATGGGTTGGGTGCATTGCGGATGCAGGCCAGTGCTTAGAATCGTCTTTATTTATCCAGGTAACTGTGTCACCTACATTTATGGTTAAAGTGTTGGGGGAGAAACCTTGTGAAGTTATTTCAACTTCGTTTCCGGACAAAGTTTCCCCCATAGCCTTTTCTGTGCTTTCAGCACTGATTTCTGGCTGTACTTTTTGAGGGCAGCCATTGATGCCGCTTACAAAAAGCAAACTCAATGAAATGAGTAATATGAATGCTAATCTTGGAAAAAAACTCATCTTTTAGACTCTCTTTTGATTTTATAATCTCTTTAAAAGAAACCTGATTTAAATACCTTTATCTCCACTCTGCGGTTACTATTGTTTTTATTCTACTAGCACGTCTAAATCTGCTTTTTTGACACCGCTTGAAGGCCAGTAGGAAGTTATTCTGCAGGTTTCTTCAGCCATAAAGTTCATTTTAACTGATTCTCCCGGCTTTCCTGCTACAGCTTGCTGTCCGCAACCTCTGAAATCTAGGCCGCCAAAGTAAACTCCTTGAGATCTTATCTGGAAGGTTATTCTGGCATCATCGCCTCTATTCAGTTTGATGAATGTGACTTCTTCATCATTTATATAAAATCCACTATCGTCTGCCTCAATTAATAGCTCTTTAATGTTCGCTTCCTTAGACAGGCTTACTACCAAAACTTTCTCTTCAGTCCAGTAATTTTTACCTTCAAAAATTGCGTGTGCTCTGTAAAATATTTTTCCTGCTTCTCTTGGTTTGATTGTCACATTGAACTCACTTGGAACATCAAAAATTCCGCTTGCAAATTCTTTTGTAAGCTCGGGGTATCGGCTTGCGTCAGGGGTTACGTCTGTGCTGAAGTTGCCGGGATGAGATTCAGTATCATAATGTATCGCGGTGTGGGTTACTGTTCTGTTCAATTCACTTTCAATTTTCCAGGATAAAGTTACTTCGACTCCGGGCTCGGAAACTGCAGGGGCGGAAGTTATCATGATGGCTATCGGAGCTTTAGGAGCCTCCTGTGCATCTTCCAACGATTGGTTGATGGTGAGATCTGCAGCTTCCTGCTTTCCGGGACATCCTTGCTGCCCGCTTACTAGAAAAATAGCTAAGACTAACAGAATAATAAAAGCTGTTTTGTTCAACCCCATTTTATTTTGAATTAACTGAAATTGTGTTTATATACTTTTAGATTTATCTTGTTCTTCTTCACAGAAATCCCATCTCTCTCGAGCAAGTCTATTTTCTTTTTTCTGCCGCCCAGAGCAGAGTAATTTCCTAAAGATCCATCAGATTTTACAACTTTGTAACAGGGGATTCCTTTTGGATCTTCATTAATCTTCATGAAAGATCCGACAGCGCGGTAAGCTTTGGAATTAACTGCTTTTGCAAGATCCTTGTAGGTAGTAACCTTTCCACTTGGAACTTGTTTTAGCTTTGAATATACTTTTTCTTTAAGGCTCTTTTTATCCATCTTATCTTTTTATTATACCAAACAACTTTATCTAACGCATTTATTGCATCTTCCGGGAAAGAGAATGTTGCGATGCCTTTTCTTTCAAGCCTTCTTGAAAGGCTTTCGGTGAATTCTCCACCAGTTGAGACAACAACAATTGGTTTTCCAGACTTTTGTTCATATTCCATAATCAGATCCGTGGCATTTTCAGTTATAAGCGGGGTCTGGTATAGGATCATTAATAAGACTACATCGATTTCCGAATCATTTAATCCTGCTTCCAAAGCCGCTTTGTACCTTTCATTAGTTGCATCCCCCATCAGATCCAAAGGGTTTCTGATATTTACAGTGTTTGGGAGAGATTTTTTTAGGAGTTTTTCTGATTGCGAGGACAACTTTGCCATTTCAAGGTTCTTAGATTTAGAGATATTATCTGCAGCGACGATCCCATAGCCCCCACCATTTGTTATAATCTGGACCCTTCCGCCTTTAGGCTTCACATTTTTTTCAAATAGAGTAGCAATATGGAACATTTCTTCCAAAGATCCGGCATTTATCACTCCAGTCTGATTGAAGATTCCAAAGAAAACTTCTTTTTTTCCAGCCAGTGCTCCTGTGTGCGATAACGCGGCCTTGCTTCCTTCCTCTGTCAGCCCGCCTTTCAATGCGATGATCGGTTTCCTCTTGGAAACCTCTTTTACTGTTTTGTAAAATTTCTCGCCATCTTTTATCCCTTCTACATAAAGGCATATGGCTTTAGTGTTTTCATCTTTTCCCAGATATTCCAAAAGATCGGATTCATCGATGTCTGTTGCATTTCCATAACTTATGAATTTAGAAAATTTATGGCCTTGATCCGTTGCAATGTCAAGAATTGCAGAGCCTATAGCTCCGCTTTGGCATACGAAGCTTATTGCACCCGCAGCAGGTCTTTTTAGTCTGTATCTTGGCAGGAAAAGTGTGTCTAAATTGTTATAGGCATCAAATATCCCGAGGCAATTAACCCCAATAGCCCGCATTTTATTTTTGTTTAAGAATTCCTTGAGTTGGCCTTCGAGTTTATTATTTCCGACCTCAGAGAATCCCGAGCTTATTATCAGCAAGTCGGATATTTTCTTTTCCTTGCATTCTTTCACTACTCCTAAAACTTTCCCTGCAGGGATAGCAACTACAGCCAAGTCTATCTTTGCTTCAACTTTCTTTACGGATGGATAAGCTCTTTTCCCCAAGATAAGATCTGCATTCGGATTTATCGGGAAAACTTCGCCCTTGAATCCACCCTTTATGATATTCTTTAGGATTACACTTCCTACTTTGTTTTGATCTCTGGATGCGCCGATAACAGCAATGTTTTTTGGTTTGAAGAAATTTTCCAAGTTTACCATTCTTTTCACTTTTTAGGGATCTTTTCAGGATTTTCCAGCAGGGCTCTAAAGTCTAGTAAGAATCTTGCCAATTCTGCGCCGTCAAGAATGCGGTGGTCAAATGTTACAGACACTGGGAGGATTTTTCTGCTGGAAACCTTGCCCTTGTCATCTATGGCAAGTCTGTCGAAAATTCTTCCAGTTCCAAGAATCGCAGACTCTCCGGGATTGATTATGGGGGTTGCGTAATTTCCTATGACCGAGCCATAATTTGTTATCGTGAATGTGCTGCCTTTAAGCTCCTGAAGATCTATTTTTCTGCTTTTTGCCTTTTCTGAAATCTCTTGGATCTCTTTTGCGATCTGTTCGATGCTTTTATTTTCTGCGATCTTTATTACGGGGACCATTAATCCTGCATCTGTTTCTACCGCAATCCCCATGTTGTAATATTTCTTGAGGATTATTTCGTCCCCTTCGATTGAAGCATTAAGAAGCGGATGCTTCTTAAGAGATTCTATGCAAGCTTTTATAATATACGGGAGGAATGTGAGCTTTATCTTTTTCTTCTCGGCAGCTTTCTTTTCCTTTTCCCTCATTCCCCATAATCTTGTAACATCGATATCGTCCATTGCAGTTACTTGTGCAGATTCTGTCAAAGATCTCACCATATTTTCTGCGATAGTTTTTCTTATTCCCTTAAGTGGCACTCTTTCGAGGTAGCCATACTGATCATATTTCTTTTTTACAACTGCTCCTGCTTTAGCTTCTGCCTGGGCTTTAGCCACCATAGGCTTAGCTTGTCTTATAGAAGGAAGGGTTTCGGTAGGAAATTCTCCTTCTCCGACTTCTATTTCTCCGACCACCGCAGCACCTTTTTCTTTAGGTTTTCCCTCTTTGCCTTTTTTAGGAGCTTTTTCTTCTTTACTGCCCTTGATTTCAATTAACACGAGGATTTCACCTACTTGAACTGTCTGGCCTTCTTTATATTTTATCTTTGAGATCTTCCCAGATTTTGGAGAAGGAAGATCAACAATGGCTTTGTCGGTTTCTACTTGGACGATATTTTGATTTTCCTTAACAACTTCCCCTTCTTTAACTAACCACTTGACAACTTCCCCTTCTTTTATTCCCTCTCCAACGTCGGGAAATTTAAATTCATGCATCATTTTACTCTTTTTTATTTTTCATCACCTTTTTTATTCCATCCGCAATCTTTTGATGGCTTACAAAATCATAATGTTCATACTTCCTTAAGGGCATGACTATATCATATCCTGTTAATCTCAATGGGGGAGCCTTTAGAGAGTTAAATGCTTTTTCATTTATCCTTGCGATTATTTCAGATGCAACTCCCAGAGTTCTTGGAGCTTCATGGACAATAAGGGCTCTCCCAGTTTTTTTCACCGAGTCGATTATTGTTTCGGTATCCATCGGAGATATTGTCCTTAAGTCAATAAGTTCAACATCCACATCAGTAAGCTGAGAAACAACTTCGAGAGAGGACTTTACGAGAGACCCATAGGTTATTAGTGTTAAATCTGTTCCTTCTTTAACAACTCTCGCTTTTCCTATAGGGATAGTATACTCTTTTTCAGGAACTTCCTGTTTTATTGCCCGGTAAACTTTCTTAGGCTCAAAGAAGATTACCGGATCCGGATCCCTTATTGCTGAAACCATGAGCCCCTTTGCATCATAAGGATTGGATGGCATTACAACCTTCAATCCGGGCGTATGGACAAAATAACTTTCTGGAGAATCTGAATGGTGTTCCAAGGCCTTAATCCCCCCACCAATAGGACACCTGATAACCATCGGAACCGTGAATCTGCCCCTTGTCCTATTTCTTATTCTTGAAGCGTGATTGGCTATCTGATCAAGCGCGGGAAGAATAAATCCTTCAAACTGTATTTCTGCTACGGGCTTGAGACCACCCATGGCCATTCCAATCGAAGATCCAATAATTCCTACTTCGGCTAAGGGAGAATCAATTACACGATTATCTCCGTATTTTTTTGCGAGGCCGTCCGTAACTCTGAAAACCCCTCCATCCTCTCCAACATCCTCTCCGATTATAACGACACTTTTGTCCTTAGCCATCTCCTGCTTAAGTGCAAGATTAATTGCTTCAACCATTGTAATCTTAGGCATATTTCACCTCTTCTTTAGGATGATGGAGATCAAAACTCATAACCCCGTTCTTGTAGATGAATACTTTGGATACAACTTTCAGTGCTTTTTCTTTTGCTTCTGCACGGCTTATCTCGCCATATCTCTTTCCTCTCCTCTCAAGAATTTCTTGGATAGATATTACTTCCAAATCTTCCTTGCTGTATCCGCAGGCAGGAATAAATCTGAAGCCTTTGGTGGCTTCCCGATTAATGAATAATGAAAGTCCATTATACATAAAGTCGAAGTTCGCGAATGCAGCCACTTTTGATCCCACTTTAAGCCCATATCTGCCTGCAATATCTGGGAAAGCCTCTCTTTCAAGATAGACATCTCTTTTGTCCTCTGTATCCTGCGGATTTTTGGCTTGTACATCTTCTACTCCGAGATTTTGAGAAAGATGTTTCATTACCAAATCAAGTCGGTGCTGGCCTTCTAAGGGATTTTTTATTCCTGCTTTTTTACAGTCTGCTACAAAGTGAATGATAAGCTGGCCGGGGCCAAGATATGCTGGTCCGCCAGGCCTTTCAGATAGTGAGAAATCCAAACCGTATTTTGATAAGTGCTCTTTTACTCTTTCTGGATTTTCATACGGTTTTAACACATTCAATGCTTTATCTAGGAAAAAATTATTCTTGGGTTTTCTTCCAAAATCTATTGTTGGCAGGTGCTCCATGAAAAGTATAAGATCTTTGTATCGGGGATTCTGTTTCCTTATTTCTACTATCTCTGCTTCGGCTCTTAATACCTCAGAATAATTTGTTTGCCCCAAGTCAATTGATATTGCATCTACCTCCAAATCTTTGGTAGACTCAAGAACATGAAGAAGTTTCTGACTCATTTCTGATACTCTCTTTTCCAAGTTCATCTTGCCTCCTCTTTTGCTTCTTTTTTCTGCTCTTCAAGATAAGGCGGAAGAGCTTCGAAAGTGTAATCGAAAATCTCGTCAACTTCCATCGGTTTAACAGATTCAGCTTTTTTCACTGCTTCACTGACAGTTTTTTCAGCCCACTTTTTTATTTTTGATTCATAAGCAGGAGTTAAAAGCTTTTTGCGGGCCATGTACTTTTTCAGACGATCAATCGGATCTTTCTTTTCCCATTCTCTCACTTCTTTCTCGCTTCGGTATTTTTTCCAGTCATCTGAAGTGGTGTGATGATCCCTTCTGTAGGTTAAACACTCGATAAATGTTGGACCTTTTCCAGACCTTGCCTTGTCCATCGCTTCCTTTGTTGCTTTGTAGACTGCAAAAACATCATTCCCATCCACTTTTATTCCTTCGAATCCATAGGCAAGCGCCTTTTGTGCGAGTGTTTCAGAGGCAGTCTGTTCACTTACCGGAACAGATATCGCCCATTGATTGTTCTGACAAATGAAAACTACTGGGGCTTTGAATGTTCCTGCGAAATTGAAAGATTCATGAAAATCTCCCTTTGATGTTGCACCATCTCCGAAGTAAGTTGCAACTGCCGCCTTCTTTTTTTGATGTTTAAATGCCATTGCCATTCCGATTGCATGCGGGATATGTGTGCCAACCGGAATTGAAATGCTGAACATGTTTACATTTTTTGGAATCTGCATTCCCCTTTCATCTCCAATCCAGAAGAGCATCAGAGTTTCTGTGGGCATTCCCCTTGAAAGGTATACTCCCTGCTCTCTAAAGGAAGGGAAAACAAAATCCTCTTTTTTCATCGCCAGCGCGGAGCCTATTTGGGCAGCTTCCTGGCCAAGAGAAGAGGCGTAAGTCCCGCATCTTCCTTGCCTTTGAAGCTTAACCGCAAAATCATCAAATGTCCTGAGAAGAACCATCTGTTCATACATCTTTTTTATCTGTGAAGAAGAAAGCTTCGGCATAAGCTTAGAATCTATATTTCCCTCTTCATCAAGGATCTGCAAATACTTCACCTCAAATTTTTCTACTACTTTCTCCATCTTTTATGATCTATTTTCCAAGAGCCCACTCTTTCAATCGAGAATATGGAACTGCTCCGCAGATAGAATCTTTTGTTTTTTCATTGTAGAAGAATGGAACTCCCCCGCATAATCCGTCGTCGTATTTCTGCCTTAATGCATCATTCTTTGCATTATGCCAGCATTCTATCAGCTTGACCTTTACTTTTTCCTCTTTTTCCAGTTTTTTGACAAGCGGCATCATTGTGTGGCAATGGACACATTCCGTGCCGTAGAACATCAACAAACCTGACTCTTTAGATCCAGATTTTTTAGCTGCAGCCATTTTCACCCCATTTATGTTTATATTAAATCAAATTCATATATAAACTATTCGCTCAGATAGCAATTTAAACTCCAAATTCTTGTTTTTTGCATGCCTTCCATAGAATTTTGGGCCGCGACATTTGAACTTATTGGAACCTTGCTGATTGCTTTAAGTGCCTTGCTGGTCCATTTAAAGGTAAGCAAAGAGAAGGCTATTGATAGAGGCGTTATACAAGAAATAAATCTTGAGAGGTATGCTGCTATCTTTGGGATAGTCTTTCTTTTAGTTGGTTATCTTTTTCATCTAAAGCTTTTTAACACAGTATAATTAAACAAAATATTTAAGCAATAAACTTATAGGATAAATATGGGAGAGGTGTATGATGCTCATAAGTCTGAGCAGTTTTTGGGAAAGTTTGTTCAAGTTGCGAAAGGGCAGCTTGTCAAGGAAGCAAGCGAGATCAAGATAAATGTTCCGCTTGTCTTAAAAATAGTCTCCCCAGATGCTATCCATAAGAGCGATGTTGGAGGGGTTGAGATTGTAAGATCTAAAGATGAGCTTGAAAGCTCATTTAATCGCTTGGTTTCAATTTCAAAGAAGAGAAAGCTTAAGCTTAGAGGAATCCTTGCCCAAAAATTCTATGAGGGGCAGGAAGTTATAATTGGGATCAAGAAAGATGAAACCTTCGGTCATGTTATACTTCTTGGCTTGGGAGGAATTTTTACCGAGGTTCTTGAGGATACGAGCATCAGGAAATGCCCTATTTCAAAAGAAGATGCCGAAGAAATGATCTCTGAGCTTAAGGCTCACAAGGTTTTCGAGGGATTCAGGGGGAAGAAGCTCGATGCCGATTTACTTAAGAAAACACTTGTAAAAGTTTCTGAGATTCCTATTAAGTACAAGAAAATAAAGGAGCTGGACATCAATCCCTTTATTTTAGATGAAAAATCTGGGACTGCAGTTGATGCAAGAATAGTTTTTGATTGATTTATTGATTCTCTCTTTATTTGTTTTTAAGCCCGCATGAAAGCTGGAAGGCCTCATAGAAAAGATATCCTGCAAGAATTAGGACAAACATTGAGAACCCTAAAGGGATATCCCATGTTCCAATTCTTGCTGGCCAGGCCATTATTAGCCTGGCAAGGTGAACAATAGAGATTAGCAAAAATAATATTCCGGTGGATACTACGTAAGTTTTCAACCTCATTTTAATTTTTAATGTTTGATTAAGTATTTAAATCTTTAAGGAAATTCTGTAGTATGGTTGAATTAAATGTAGGGCAGAAGGCTCCAGATTTTTCTTTAGTAAATCAAGATGGCAAGAAAGCCGGTCTTTCTAATTTCAAAGGTAAATGGCTTGTCCTTTATTTCTATCCTAAAGACAGCACCCCGGGGTGTACAATTGAAGGGATAGAATTCTCTTCTGTTCTAAAGGATCTTGAGAAAATGAATGCGGCTGTTGCAGGAGTCAGCAGAGATTCGGTTGAGAGCCATTGCAAATTCATTAAGGCTCAAAATCTTAAAGTGATGCTTTTGAGCGATCCTGAAAAAGAAGCTATAGAAAAATATGGTGTTTGGCAGAAGAAAAAATTCATGGGCAGGGAGTTTATGGGAATTGTAAGGAGCACTTTCTTGATAGATCCCAAGGGAGAAATTGCGTATATTTGGCCGAAAGTTCAAGCTAAAGGACATGCTCTAGAGGTCAAGGAGAAGCTTGCTGAGCTTCAGGAGAAATAATGGCGAAGATAGATATGAGGGGAAGAATAAGCGGCGGACTTTTGATGTACCGCGGAAAGGGGGATTCTATTGAAGTCTTTTTAGGGCATCCTGGAGGGCCTTTCTGGAGCAAGAAAGATGACGGGGCTTGGGACATTCCAAAAGGAGAAATTAGCGGCGAGGAAAATAAGCTTAACGCTGCGATAAGGGAATTTGAGGAAGAGACAGGAATTGATGTTAAAGATCATCAAGACAAATTTGTGGATCTTGGGGAGTTCAAAAGGAAAGACGGAAAACTGATCCATGTCTGGGCTTTTGAAAATGGAAATATCGAGAAGTTTAACCCGCAGAGCTTTGTTGAGCTCGAATGGCCTCCTAAGAGCGGAAAAATGGTCAAATTCCCCGAGATAGATAAGGCCGAGTTTTTTACCTTAGAAGTCGCAGAGAAAAAAGGAAACACTGCAGCAAAAGAATTCGTCAAGAGGCTGAAAGAAAAGCTTGAAAGCTCTAAGAATAAAAATTAAAATTCTGTTTTATTTCAAACCCAAGGATCTTGCGCCGAAAGCGACGCATCTCATGCCTACTGAGCTGTAAACAACATCTTCATTGAAGAACTGCGGGTTTTCGCCTTCTGCTGCACCAATTACATAAAGCAGCGGGAGATAATGATCATTTGTTGGATGGGCAAGTGTAGATTGGGGATATTCTGTATAATTGATGAGTTTTTCATAATCTTTTTTGTCAAGATTATTCTTTACAATTTTGTCAAAATTTACTGCCCAGCTGAAGGGCTTGCCAGAATAGTTCATCATCATTAAGTTATGCACTAGATTTCCACTCCCCACTATTAAAACCCCTTTCTTCCTGAGCTCACTGAGCTCTTTGCCTACTTTGAAAATTTTTTTGAGAGGAAGCTGATAATCTAAGCTTAATTGCAGAACTGGAATATCTGCTTTAGGATACATATGTACGAGGAAAGACCAAGTTCCATGATCCAACCCCCATTCATGATCTGAAGCAACTTCAACTGTTTTCACAGATTCTTTTATTTCTTTTGCGAGCTTTGTGGAGCCTTTCGCAGAATATTTCATCTTGTAAAGCGGCTCTGGAAAGCCATAGAAATCGTGGATCGTTTTTGGCTTAGGCATCGCAGTAACTGCCGTGCCCTCTTTTATCCAATGAGCTGAGATGCAGAGGATGGATTTTGGTTTTGGAATTCTTTTTGCAGCTCTTTCCCAGTTAAGACTGAACTTGTTTTTTTCAAGGGCATTCATAGGAGATCCGTGCCCTATGAATAACGCCGGCATCTTTTGGTTGCTCATCTTACCTCTTTTTTCTATAGCTTATTTTACTTCTCTTAGTAAACGCAGGTATTTATGCTTTCTTATTTTCAGATCTTAAAGTTTTTATACCTCATTTTCTTTTTCAGATTATGGTTTTAACGCCATCGGCTAAAAAATTGAAAAATGGTGATCGTGCCCCAGAATTTTCATTAATGAATGTAGATGGGAAAACTGTGAGCCTTAGCAACTTTAAGGATCATCCAGTTGTTGTAATTTTTATGTGCAATCACTGCCCATACGTCAAGGCAAAGATTGAGGAGATTGCAGATATACAGGATAATTATAGAAAACAGGGCGTTGTTGTTATTGGTATAAATTCTAATGATCCTACAGATTATCCTGAAGATGGTTTTGATAACATGAAACTTTTTGCAGAGGAATGGGGGCTCAAGTATTACCTTGTGGATCCTACGCAGGAAGTTGCAAGGGCTTATGGCGCTTCATGCACCCCAGACCCCTTTGTTTTTAACTCTGCCCATAGGCTTGTTTATCATGGAAGGATAAATGACGCCATGGAGCCAGGCCAGAAACCAAAACATCACGATATTAAGCATGTTCTGGGCCACATTTTAGAGCATTCAGAAGATAAGATTGAAAAGTGGTTTGTTCCAAGTATCGGCTGCAGCATAAAATGGAAAGGCTCTTCTGAACAGACTTGATTTAAGTTTTGCGATCGCATATATGATTACCACTTCTGAACTGGAACTTTTTTTGATAAGGTTTAAATATGATATTTATGACTTTTAATACATGTTAAAAAAGATTGTGAGGAAGGTTTTTTCGAATAAGACTTTGTATTATCCCGGATGCCTTAACAAGAATGTCACTACAGACATAAATCAGAACTATCAGGAGATTTTGAAGAAGCTGGGATATGAGTTTATCATGATTGATGAGATGCTTTGTGCCGGGAATCCTGTTCTTAACGCTGGCTACAAGGATGATTTTGAAGCCTTGAAGAGCCATAATCTTGAGCTTTTGGATAAATATGGGATTTCAAGAATTATCACCGGTTGTGCTGGAAGCTTGAAGGCTTTCAAGCAGGATTATGGCTTGGAAAGCCATGGGATTGAAGTTCTTCATGTCTATGAAGCCATTGCAAAGAGGGTGGATAAAGTGATGGACAAGTTTAAGAAAGGAGGGGCTCCAAGAGTCACTTTTCATGATAACTGCTCTCTTGGAAGGTACTGCGGGGTTTATGATGAGCCAAGGAAACTTATCATCGCCGCGGGATATGGGCTCGAGGAGTTTGCAAGGAAAAGAGATAAAGCCGACTGCTGCGGAATTTGCGGAGGGGTTAAAGCTAATTTCCCGCAGGTCGCAAACGACATGGCAAAACAGCTTGTAAAGAAATGCAAGACAGGAACGATTGTGGCTGCTTCACCTTCATGCTATCTTCATCTTAAAGAAAATGCTCCAGATATTCAAGTGGTCGAAGTAAGCCAGCTGATAAGGGATGCTATAATTTAGGGGGTTAGGATAAAAGATAAAGAACATGACATTTGATCCGGAAATTTTCAGGAAAGTATGCCAAACAAGCATTTCTCTAGGGGAGAAAGCAGTTTATTCTACAGACTCGAGCGGGATTAAGGGAGAAGCTCTTGCAATTTTATGGCCTACAGATTATGAACAGCTTAAGCAAGTAATAAGGCTTGCTTCAAGAGATGGAATCCCGGTAGTTCCAAGAGGCGGAGGAACTTCGCTTGTCGGAGGGGCAGTTCCCAACAAAGGGGTAGTTCTTGATCTTTCCAGGCTTAATAAAATAAAGAAACTTTATATGGGGGATAAGCTGGCTGTTGTTCAGAGTGGAGTAGTTTTGGATAAGCTCAATGAAGCCTTAGCTGAATTTAATCTTGAATTTCCAGTGGTTCCTGATTCTCATACTTCATGCACTATCGGCGGAATGATTGCCACAAATGCCGCAGGATTGCTGCCTTCCAGAATGGCTTTCATAAAGGAATGGGTTAAGGACGTCACTTTCATGGATGGAACTGGAAAAGTCTATACCCTCGAAGGAAATGAGGCAAGGAGATTTATCGGGACTGAAGGATGCAGCGGAGTGATTATGGAAGCAACTCTTAAGCTTACCGACAGAAAGAACTATTCCACAGATCTTTTCAAATTTTCAGACCTTCATGCTTTGATGGCAAAAGTTCAGGAGCTTTCCAATGACAAGAATGTCGCAGCGGTAGAATATATCAATAAAGCCGCTTCAAGCCTCGTAGGGCTTGGGGGGAATGAGCACCTTCTTGTAAAATATTCGGATAACCGCGGAGCAATAGATCCGGCGGAGGCCGAAGATCTTTGGCAGATGCATGATAATTTTTACTCTATGCTTTCTGAAGCAGGATATCCCCGCGCAGAAGATGTTCTTTTTGAGAAAGATTCAGACAAGTTCATCGATTGGGTGAATAAGCAGGAAATTCCCTGCTACGGAAAGATCGCGATTGGATCTCTGCATCCGCATTTGAAAAATGCAGATGAGGTTGACAAGATTGCTTCCGTTGTTAATGAGCTTAAGGGCAAGATGGTTGGGATACATGGTGTTGGAATGCTGCGAAAGAAGTATACCCCTCTGGGAGCTTCCCAGAATCTTAAAGAGTTTAAAGCTAAGTATGATCCCAAAAATATATTAAATAGGGGGAAAGTGATATAATAAAATGGAAGAAATGAACATAAAAGCATCAGATATTCCTGTGGCGAAGTTTGAAACTAAATGCACGACATGCGGGCTTTGCAAGCCGACTTGTCCTGCTTACAATGTTCTTCTTGATGAAGCGGTAAGCCCAAGAGGCAAAGTTGTGTTAATGAAGGAGAATGTTCTTTCAAATCATCTTTATCTTTGCACGCTCTGCAAGGCATGTGAGGTTTTCTGCTCGGTTCCAGGAATAGATGTTGTAAACAACGTCAGGAAAGCAAGAGAAGAAATGGTAAGGGCAGGAAAAGAGACTGAGGCCGGAAAGAGAATGATTGATAATATAAGGAAATATGGTGTTGCAGTTTTGAGCCCTCAAAACGGAAGAACAGAAATTTTCTGCTGCTGATGCTTAGAATCTTAGTGATAATCTTTAACTAGGTCCATTACTTTTATAGAATATCCATTTGCTTTAAGCCCTTTATCCCAAACATCAAATTCTTTTAGAGTGTCTATAACGACTAAGGTGTCCAATGGGAGAAGTTGCTTGAATCTTTCCATATGGCCTTTATCGTGCCTTGTTCCAGAAACTCTTGGGAAGACCCCTGCCCAAAATACATCATTCCTTCTTATTTCCAGATATTGCTTGTAACCTTCAGCAGAAAATATCAATCTTTCATAGCAGGGATCGTAGCCTCTTTCCTGCAGATTTTGCTGCAAGCTATCTATTAATGATAAAATGCTCTTGTAACCTGTATGTATTGGATTGCCTTGTGCAGCCCTTGCAATATCGTGCTCAAAAGTTATTGTGGCTCTTCTAATCTTCGGCGCCATCTATTCCTCTCCCAAGTTTAATGCCTGTTCAGGATCAAACTCGTCAAAAATAATTCTTTTCTTGAATCTGCCCCTCTGCTTTGCCTTATCCTTTCTCATTTTTTCAAGCTCTCTTGCGCTTAATCCCTTGAATTCAGACATCGCGTGGCAAAGCTCTATTATATCTATGAGGTCTTCAGCCTTTATTCCCTTTTTTAGCTTGCCCACTTCAAGCTCTAGCTTTTTGACTAGCTCTTCAGAATATTCCTGGTCATCTGCGATATGCATCGGCCTGTGCTCATATATTTCGTGAATCTTATCACGAACAAGCTTTTTCTTTATCATTTGATCAGAATTATCTTGATTCAAGCGCTTTTTCCAAAGCGCTTAACATTGCCTTCCTATCTTTTTCTTTGAAATCATCACATGGCTGTGCATTAAGGATATCAGAATAATGATTCCTTAAAATGGGCAATACTATGCCGCTCATGCCCTGCTTTTTTCCCTCATCTGTAAGGAACATAACTCCATAAGGCAAAGGCTCTTTGGATAGATCTACCCTCTTGCCGTTTTTGCTTTCATAAAACATGAATGTGTGTACAGGGCCTTTGTGGTAAGTCAAAGTGCCCGAACTTATCTCTAAATCGTAGTTGTCTCCATTGCTGGACTTCCAACCTGCTGCAATTTCAAGTAAAACCATTTTAATATTAAGGGCTGTAAAAAGTCTTTTATAAATCTTTTGCCGATTTATTCTGCAGCATTATTCAGCTGCTCGATTATTTTCTCCAAGCCGTCAGAAAGCTGGCTTGGGAAGTTTGGGAAGCTTTTTGCTTCCTTCAATAGTTCTGGAAGAACTTTTTTAGCCTCGCCATAAAAAGAGAATACACCATACTTGGAATATGTGGCCCCGCCGTATCCTCCATTGCTGTTTTCCCCAAGTTTTTGGTTATGGAAAAAGCTTAAGTGATAAGTGGAATCTACTGGATGATAGAAAGCAGTCAGTGTTCCACCATCCATCCTTGCAGTATATGTGTCAAAGGTCCTTTTATTATTCTTAAGCCATATCCTTTCAGGTTTTTCGTGGTGGCCCATGCTTTTTTCCTCAATGAAAGGTTATTGGCAGGGTTTTTATCCTTTTGTAGAGTGGAATATATTATAATAAAATTATAGAAGAACAAGCACAAAGATAGCTATTGTCACCGCTGCACTTGCGAGGCAATATTCGCATATTTTCTTTAAAACTCCAAGCTGGACGTAAACCAGGTAAACTGAGAAGATTGATGCTCCTCCGCTGGAAAGGACCTTAGCCCAGTAGACAAAAGCTTCCGGCCCAAAGTAGAAGCTTGGGTTTACCATAACAATTATTGAATAAATCGCTACGAAGCCGTAATAGATCAATCCCAGGATGGTATTGTCAAATCCAAAGAGCTCTCCAAATTTGCTTGTGACAACTTCATTGCATTTGTTATCTCCAATCATGCAAACGAGGGGTTTCTTCTGCTTTTTCTTGAAAAGAATGTAGGCAGAGATAAGAATTCCTGCGATCGCAAGAATTAGAAGCCAAGGTTCATACATTTTGTTTAAATTTACCAGCCGAACAAAGCATCAACTGAGAATGCTCCGCCGCCCAATGCTAAGAGGGCTAGAGCAGTTAAAAGCAAAGTAAGATCTAATTCCCATCCGGTGCCCTTATCTGTTGTGAAAGGAGCTTTCCACTGGAATTTCTTTTTGTAAGTTGCTCCAAGCATGATTACTGCAAGGCCTATTGCAGACAGCTGAGTCAAGAAACCGGAAAGCATAGATAATGCTCCCAGGGTTTCACATACTCCAAGGAATTTGAAGAATCCAGGCATTTTTTTCCAGTTCTTCAGTTTTGAAGAACCGTGAACAAAGAAAACTGAAGCTAATGCTAGCCTTAAAGCCAAAAGTCCCCAATTTTCCAATCCTAAATTAAGTAACATCTCTTCCCCTTTTACCTTTTTTATAGAGCAAAGAGATATTTAAACCTTGCTTCCCAAGTAGCTTTATGAAAGCACTTTCATTGAAACAGCCTTTCGCAGAGCTTATCCTCCAAGGGAGGAAGAAGATTGAGCTGAGGAAGTGGAACACTAAATTCAGGGGAGAGTTTCTGATTCATTCTTCCAAAGTTCCCGATAAAAAAGCAATGAAAGAGTTTGGATTTTCTGATCTGCCTTGCGGATATATCCTGGGCAAGGCGAAACTTGTTGATGTTAAAAAGTATGGAAGTGAGGAAGAACATCAGAAAGACAGAAATCTTCATCTTGCTTCAAAGGCTTGGGGGAAATATGGTTTCGTTCTAGAAGAGGTCAAAAGATTAAAACCAGTCCTTGCAAAAGGAAAGCTCAACTTTTGGGAATTTGAGCTTTAGACTTCTTAGAGTTTCTTAGTAACGCCCTGTTTGGGGCAGAATTTATTTACCGGACATTGGCTGCATGATGGAACTGGAGCTTTGCATATTGCTCTTCCATGCGCCTTAAGAAGCCAAGGAAGTTTTTTCCACTCAGACTTTGGAAGGATCTGCATGAGCTGCTTCTCAGATTTTTCGGCATTTTTGTCTGTGTCAGTCCATCCCAGTCTATAAGAAACCCTCAAGACATGAGTGTCAACAACTATTCCCTCTATGATGTCATAAGCATTCTGCATGATGACATTAGCCGTCTTCTTTCCTATTCCTGGGAGCTCGGTAAGCTCTTCTACGGTTCTCGGAATCTTTCCTTTGTGCTTTTCTGCCAGAATTTTACAAGCTTCCTTGATATGCTTGGCTTTGTTTCCCGCGAAAGTTATGTTCTTGATATACTCCAACAGATCATCAATTTCCGCTTTGGCATAATCTTCTGCAGTCTTGTATTTCTTGAACAAAGCAGGAGTTGAAGCATTAACGGCCTCGTCCCTTACTTGCGCAGAAAGAATTGCAGCCACAAGCAGCTCTAAGGGTGTGGAGTAATCTAGGTAATATTTGAGCTTGGGATATTTTGAATGGAGAATTTTTAGAACTTCTTTAATATTCTCCCCTTCTTTCATATCTTTTACAAGAAAAAGGCCTTAAAATTCCTTTCGGATACTACAGATTCAAGAATCAGTAATTGAGGATCTCAACAAATCCTGATTTAATCTTGCATTGGCATGCAAGTCTCTTTTTTGGATCATTTCCTGTGAGATCATGCTCATTGTTATTTTTCGGCATCAGATTTTCTGAACCTTCTCCAATCTGAAGGCGGCATGTTCCGCAGTAGCCATCTTCGCACCCGAAAAGAACTCCTGTTTCTTCGCATACACCCTTTATGGGACTTCCATCTTCGACTTCCAATTCTTTGTCAGACTCTTTAAAGATCAATTTTGCCATTTTTAATCAACTTTTAATCAACTAGAAGAAACTTAAAAGCCAACCGAGTTTCCGCATCTGCAGCTTTTAACAACATTAGGGTTTTCTATCTTAAAACCTGCTCCCTGAAGGCCGTCTATATAATCCACTTCTGCGCCGTTAAGATTTTCCTGATCGTCTTTTGAATAGAATAGGTTTACCCCATTTGATTCTACCTTTACTTCTTCTTTTCCAGCTTCTTTCTGGAATCCAAGAGTGTATTGATAGCCGCTGCATCCTCCAGGAACCATTCCCACCTTAAGGCCCCATCCTTCTTTCTTTTCTTTTTTAAGAAGCTCCTTGATTTTTTCTGATGCAACCTTGGTAACTGAAACTTCCTTTATCTTAACCTTTTCATTTACGATATGATTAAGATCTTTAAGGAGGCTTTCAAGTTCATCTTCAGTCATTCCATGCCCCAGCGTGCCTTGCTCAAGGGTTTCAAAGGTTGAAGCGTGGCATCCTATGCAGCTCAAACCCGCATTTGACATGATTTGGGCAAGTTTCTGGGCTTTATTTGGAAACTTATCGAAGATGTCTTGAATAGTGTCATTTCTAGTTATGGCATCCTTTGCCTGCCCCTTAACTTTATCCATATAAGCTGCTTTCATGATCTTCCTCCGAAATCACAGTTTTTAATGTTTTCGCTATCTCTTTTTTGAGGTTACTTTGGAGACTTTTCTTTCCAGCTCAGACATAAATTTAGAGAATATCTTGTCCGCGAAAACTATTGTCTTGTAGCTTCCAGCACCATAAGCTTCTCTCAGATCCCATCCTCTTGATATAAGATTGTGCAAGCTGGCTATCTTCATAGCTCTGCGATAATCTTTAGAATCTCCATTTAAGTATGGGGTCAAGTCATTATAGGCTTTTATTGCCAACTCTGTGAAATTTTCAACCGGCTGCCTGGTCCGAACTAAACGCATAAGTGAAATATACCTGTCAAAAACCTCTTTTTCTTTCGGCGAATATGTAGACATTCCAATAGTTCCGATTTTATTTTATAGATTTTTTATTTATTTTCTATTTATAAAACTATCCCTAAATTTTTATTATTTCTGATGCAGCTTTTCTGAGGCGATTCATCACTGCAAGGCCGATTTCTTTTTCATTGACACCTTCGGCAATGATGATTTCCACGCCATCATAATCTTTTTCCCTGAGCATCCTGAAAAGGTTTTTCGCAGAATTTTTTAGATCTTCCCGATTCAGATGAAGTGTTGAAACTTTTTTCCGCTCTTTTTTGTATCTTAAAACCAATTCTTCAATCTTTTTTCTTGCGCTTGCCATTTCTCCTTCAACTAAGATTAATTTCCCTCTTGGAGAATAATGTCTGTATTTCATTCCCGGAGATTTCACTTTTTCTCCAGCTGAATGCGATGAAATTTTTACTTCTCCAAGAACTTCTTTGAGCTGCTCAAGAGTTACGCTTCCTGGCCGAAGCAAGGTCGGAATTTCTTCAGTCAAATCTACGACTGTTGATTCTAAGCCAACATCACAGTCTCCTCCGTCTACAACCAAAGGTATTTTTCCTTCAAAATCTTCAAGCACGTGCTTCGCATCTGTTGAGCTTGGTCTTCCTGAAATATTTGCGCTTGGAGCTGCAATTGGGGTGCCTGATTCTCTGATGAGGGCAAGAGCGATTTTGTTTGAGGGCATTCTTGCTGCGACAGTGTCAAGGCCAGCCGTTATTTCATCAGGGATGACTGGTTTCTTCTTGAAAACTATCGTTAAAGGCCCTGGCCAGAACTTATCAATTAATCTTTTGGCGTTAAGCGGAATCTCGCTTACAAGACCTTTCAAATCGCCAGCTTCTGCGATATGCATTATAAGGGGATTATCTGAAGGCCTTCCTTTTACTTCAAATATTTTCCTGATCGCCTTTGGATTCAAGGCGTCTGCTCCGAGGCCGTAGACAGTTTCTGTCGGGAAAGCAACCACCTCCCCTCTTTTGATTAGTTCCGCAGCTTGCTTTATTTTATCTGGCTCTGGATTTTTAGGACTTATACTAATTATTTTTGTCATATCAAATTTTTCTTATATATCTTGCAGGTATAGGATAAGTTACTCTCCCTTTTGTTGTGACTCTAAGCTCCACATCAATATTAGCATCTTTGTCCTCACCAATTTCAGACTTTAGATCCACCCTTAAGAATCCATATTTTCGGTCTGTCCTGAATAAGTCATCAACATAAACCTTCTCCGTGTACATGCCCTTCCTGCCAAAATAAACTGTCGGAAGCTTCTTTTCTCTTTCATCATCGTGCATTACTTCCAGATAATCTCCTTGAGGCATTTGAAGAACCATTTCCCTGAGACTTTTTCTTCTTCCAGGATGGTATCCGTTGTTTCTTGCGGCATTTCTTCTATCTTCAAGAGTCTTTCTCCTGTCTATTATAACTACCTGCTCCCGAGGCACATCCAACTCTTTCAAACCTCCGACTGTCTGGAGCTGAACTGTTGAGAATCTTCTTCCTTCAACGTGCGCCTTTAGAACTATTGGAACCAATTCTTGATCATTATACGGATAAACTTTGGATTTTTCAATAATCTCTGTAAGCCTATTTCCTTTTCCGAAGGATATTGCACTCTCCCTGCGGTTAAAACCTCTCTCTGAGCTTACCTTCAAGAAAATTCCGTATTGGGGCTTCTCCATTTTATTTTAATCTTAATTTTTACCCTATTTTAAAGTTTAGGTGCGCGCTTTTTAGGATAATGGGAAGATATTTAACCCCCGGTTTGGGGAATTATTTATGACTGCAGATGATAAATGGGGGCATGTTTACCTTACATTAGATGGAAAGCTTCATGATTTTCATGGGATGTCGGATCCGGCCCCTCCCAAAAACTGGATGGTTCATTATTACTATCGTGAAAATGATGGCCCGACTTATATGAGAAAAGGCCCTCAAAGGAGGTTGTGCTTAGAGTTTAATGGAAGATTTAGTTTAGATGAGGCTTCAAGTGTGATGAATAAGTACGGGCATAGGATAAAAGATAGCACTATCAGAGATAATTTGTATGATCTTGTTGAAGATAGAGAATTTTCAAGAGAGCTTGCAGAATCTAAATAGATTTTCTTAAGGTTTTGCAGATGTTAATCCTTTAATCGCATCAGAGTTTTTAATATAGTCAAGAATAGGGTTAATTGATCGAGTAAACTTGACTAAATTATTCTTAGCCTAAATCTGCTTCCCTTAGAAATGGCAAACTAAGAGCCTACATTTACCCTTACTGGGACCTCAACGTATTCTCCAGGAGGGTCTGTTCTGAATCGGATGAAGCCATCATTTGGCTCTGGGATTTGATACCTATAAGTAATCGTAACAGTTGTAGATCCGGCGGGTCCGGAAGCAGGAGATACTTCAAAACCTTCACGAAGGCTTCCAAATCCTGGGGGCGTAGAGGTCCAAGCTGTTGAAGAAGTTATGACTATGTTCTGAAAAACTGTGCAGTACTCTGGATAGCAGTCACCGCTCGTCGTCATTATGACTGATTCTGGATTTGCTGTAATTTTTGGGGCAGCAGTTATTGTAACTTCCTCCGACCTTTCACCCACTACAACCTCTTGAGAACCGCATCCATTTATACCTGTTAAAAATATCAAAGATAAAACGACAAGGGCGATCATCCACTTTTTCATAAATGATCAAACAAATCCTATAATTTAAACCTTTTTATTAAATAAAAAGGCTCAAATCGCATAAGGGCTACATGCACCTGCCGGGATTCGAACCCGGATACCGGCCTTGGCAAGGCCGAGTCATAAACCATTAGACCACAGGTGCTTGACAGAAATGATTAAAGAATCATATTTAAAAAGTTATGCAGAAGAATTAATCCCTTCTTTGGCCGTATATTCTTCGGCCTGCTGCAGAAGCAGAATTAATCTGATAAAGATTAAAATCCTTTACAAAAGCATTGAATCTTCCTTCAACAAAATTCAGCAAATCCTTTGGAGCCCTTCTGTATATCCTTGAGCCAACCTTTACATGATCTTGTCTTGAAATATCAGTAGTGCTTGCGTGGAAAGTAAGTGCTTTCTCCGGTCTTGCTATCTCGCCTTCAGCAAAATAGAATATATCCACTCTGTTTATGGTCCTTCTTTCAGCAAAACCTGGAAGGAACTCCCTAAATGCAGCATATTCTCCTCTTCTGACTTCTACATCAAATACTGGAGGAACATTTCTTTCCATACCGAAATATTTGATTGCAGTGCTAAAATCTACTGTAGGTGTTGCACCTTCATCAAAGCGTATGGAGCTCTTTTTTCCGCGGGCAGCTCTTTTATATTCAAAGTCAAGCTCTGGGTGGACTGCTCTGAAATAAGCGCTCATTTCCCTCTGCGGGAGAATATTAGAATCCATTCTTTCTACTGCGCCAATAACAGACAATCCTGGAACAAAAGCAACAAGATCTTCTATCTTGGCTACACCGTGCTTTTCTTTGTAAGCCCCGGTAGATTCTCTTTCTTCAAATGCTAATGGTAACATCTTTCCTCTTTCTACTTACACTCTTTTAATTTTGTGCGTAACTTGATAATTTTAGGGGTATTTAAAGGTTTGCACAAATTAATTTCAGTTCAGCGATGGGAGCAACCCGGCCAACAGCAAGGCCTTCGCTTTCCTTCAAGAAGTTCAGCGCATGCTCGCCTAATATGTTCTTTTCTTGTTTCGGGCTTTTTGAAAGAAGTAATCCAACAGATCCACTCGTTGCGCGCCAGAGGAGTAATGTTTTCCCAGGCTTTTAGTGCGGCAGGTTTAGAAGTAAGGGCTTTCTGTAAATCTGCAGGCATCTCATGTACAACTCCTGCAGAAATTTCTTTTTTTATTTTAGAAGTCATAACACTCCAATTAACCAGAAGTTTATAAAATCAATCTTCCCCATACAAACTCATTCCATGAAATTTGAGCGCATCATGGATGGTAATTCTTCCAGGAGTATATCCGCCGCCATTAGTATTCGTATGTGCGAGGCCGCTTCCCAAAATGCAGTCATCAATCTCGATGGAACCCTCTTTGAACTTTTCTAAAAGTTTCTGGACTTTTGCGTCTTTTGGGTGGATTTTTGCATTTACTAAAAATCCGTCCTCCAGATGGCTAAGATCTACATAAGAAGTAACATCTAAGGCTTTTGGATGATAAATCATTTCAGCTTTGATAACTGTATAACCTAATCCGAGTAAATCTTCTCTTTTTCCTCTTCTTAATGCTCTGAATTCTTCTTTGTTGAAAACTCCCTTAATTATGTTTTCCCTTCTATCTTTGAGTTCATTTAGTGAACCGATTAATCCTTCTTCTAATGGGTCTTCTGCAAGAGAACTTGCCACCCATAGGACCCCGCTTGAATTGTATATGTGGGCTTTCATCTTGCCGAAATAAATTATGCTACTGTTTGGGCAAGGAGTGATATCTTTGAAGACATTGACTAGCCTGTCATGCCTTCGCCTAAAACTGTAGGTTTTAAATTCGGCCTCTTCTTTTTCTTTTTTAAGCGGAGTTTCCAATTTAGGGTTAGCGTGAACTCCATCGAGTTTCCCTTCTAAATTTGCTTTCTGTTGTGGTTCTTCAGCTACCATTATATTCGATTGATTTAACATTTATCACCTTTTCAGTAAAAGTTCCTAAAAAACAGGCTATTTAAAACTTATTAAAATTAGAATTTAAAATTTAAATTAAAACTTAAATTTAGTATTCAGGCATCCCGCCCATTCCGGGCATTCCCATTCCGCCTGCCGGTGCTGACGGGCTTTTTCCTGCCGCAACTACGTCATCTATCCTAAGAAGCATCATTGCAACTTCGCTTGCGCTTTTGATCGCCTGGGTTTTGATCTTTAAAGGTTCAACAACTCCGATTCTGAAGGTGTTTTCTATCTTTCCGTTGAAAAGGTTAAGGCCTGTTTCTCTTTCGCCATGGTCATGCCTTGCCTTGAGGGCCGTAAGCGTGTCTATCGGATCCATTCCGGCATTTTCTGCCAAGATCCTTGGGATGCTTTCAACTGCATCCGCGAACTGTTCTACTGCAAGCTGCTCTCTTCCCTGCGTGACAACTTCTTTTCTTAGTCTTCTTGCAAGCTCGATTTCAATTGCTCCGCCGCCCGCAACGACTTTTCCGTCTTGAAGTGTTGCTACAACATCTCCAAGGCTGTCTTTTATCGCGCGCTCGAATTCATCGATAACATGCTCTGTTCCGCCTCGGATTAGGATTGTCAATGCTTTTGGGTTCTTGCATTCTCTCACATAAGTCATTCCGGAATCTCCTTTTCTCACTTCTTCAACAGTCTTTGCATATCCCAAATCTTTGCTCTGGAGTTCCTGGATATTGCTTACTATTCTTGCGCCGACTGCCTTTGCGAGCTTTTCCACATCGCTCTTGCTCACTCTTCTGAGCGCGTAGATTCTTTCTTTAGCTAAGTAATATTGCGCAAGATCATCTATTCCTTTTTGGCAGATGAGGACATTTGCCCCGCTCTGCTTTATCTTGTTAACCATGTTCTTGAGAGTCCTTTCTTCCTGGTTTAAGAAAGCCTGGAACTGCTCTGGAGAGCTTATGCTTATCTTTGTGTCTGTCTCGGGAGACTTAATCTCCAAGGCAGCATCAACTATTGCGATTTTAGCATCTTTTACAACCCAAGGCATGTCTGCGTGAACTCTTTCTTTGTCAAGAACGATTCCTGCAATGAGTTCCGTGTCTTCAACTCCTCCGCCTTTCTGTTTCTCTATCTTTATATCCCCCATATCTATTGAGACTTTTCCGTTATTGTCCTGCCTCATTATCTGCTTTACGGCCTTTAAGACAATGTTTGCAAATGAATCCTTTGCGGTTTCTGCAGACTTTCCAGTCATAGCAGTCATTGCAACATTTTTCAGGACCTGCTCATCTTTTATTGACACCGGCCTTGCGAGGCTATTTAGAATGCCTAAAGATCTTTCTGCAGCCAGCCTATAACCTCTTACAATTGCTGTAGGGTGTATTTTCTGATCCAGAAGCTTTTCTGCATTTTCTAAGAGCTTCCCTGCAAAGATGACTGAAGTTGTTGTGCCATCTCCGACTTCGTCTTCCTGCGTCTTTGCGACTTCAACGAGCATCTTTGCTGCAGGGTGCTCTATTTCCATTTCCGATAGAATTGTTACGCCATCGTTTGTTATAGTTATGTCACCTATGCTATTCACCAGCATCTTGTCCATCCCTTTAGGCCCGAGAGTAGTTTTTACTGTGTCTGCCACCATTCTAGCGGCTAGAATGTTATTTCTCTGTGCATCTCTTCCAATCATTCTTTGAATATTTTCAGGTAAAATGTAAATCGGTTGTTTTTCAGCCATAGTCTTATTCGTTTAGGGCTCTTTAAAAGTTTTATTGTAGTCATAAAATACTTATTCTTAGAATACTTTTTCTTTAATCTCCCATAAATTTCCCGGTAGTAACACAATAAATAAAAAGGATTCTTGCTTACAAAAATCATGAAAGTCGGAATCAAAGCCGGTGATGTGATGACAAGGACTTTTGTTTCGGTTTCTCCTGAGACTAGCGCGGCGCAATGCGCCAAAGAAATGATCCAGAAAAAAGTCGGATCCCTCATTGTCAAAGAAAACCAAAATCTTGTGGGGATTTTGACTGAAGGAGACATTATCAGATCAATTGCTAAAAAGAAAGACCTTTCTAAAATAAAGGCTAAAGAGGTAATGACAAGAAAAGTTGTTACGATCAGCCCTAATGAGGACATATATCAGGCTCTTACAAAGATGAAGGGCAAGAAGATAAGGTGGCTGCCTGTTACTGTGCAGGGGAGAGTCATCGGAATGATTACGGTTAAGGATATCGTTGTCATAGAGCCGGAGCTTTATGACATCGTTGCTGAGTTTACACCCATCAAAGAGGAGGAAAAGAAACTTAGGATGATAGAGATGAGAAAGAAGAAGAAAGCTCTTGAGATGGGAGAGGTCTGGGCCAAAGAAGGAGAGTGCCAGGAATGCGGGGCTTATGGGGTTTTATATAAGTTTGACGGGAGGCTTATCTGTGAAGACTGTAAAGATCTGCTTGAATAATTTTCTGCTTAATAATCAATAAAACCTTTTTCTTAGAATCTCTTCCTGCTCCTTTGCTGTTGCTAAAATATTTTTTATTTTTTTAACCTTCTTAGGGTTTCTTTTAGCTATGCCTGCTGCAACCCTGATATTTCCATATACTGCGCCCACATAAAATCCGCTTTCAATATCTAATTCTCGGGGTTTGTTCTCTATGGGGCTTTTCTTGCCGTACCAAAAATCGCCCAATCTTTCTCTAATGAAATATTCTCTTTTCTCTCTTAGTTCCTTGCCTAAAGAATCAAAAACTGTTTGAAATCCGGCTGTGCAACCCAATACTAAATTTAAAGAGGTATAATCTGTCGTTCCGAAGTCAAGCATAGAGGTTAAAGTAATATTACTCGGATAAACATCTGAGGGCATTATAACTGAATGATCTTTATTTGCAAGGAAAAAGTGGGCTAAAAGTGGAAAATTTTTTCTAAAACCCTCGAATTTTTCAACGGGATAACCTCTTTTTCCAAGTATTTCAAAATAATTTTCTAAGCTTTCATGGTAATCCTTGCAGAGTTTTCGATTAAGCGTTACTTTTCCTCCAGAAGCCTCCAATAATCCTCTTTGGATATCTTCTTTCTTTTTGTTTGTTTCTAAAATTATTTCGGATAGCAGTTCAAGCGGGTGATTCAAGAGAATATAATGAGGGTATTCCCCCAGAATACTTCTCATATTGACGCAATCTTCCAGTGTCGGAACATTTATTACCTTCATCAAAATTGCCTTTTCTTTGTCGAAGTTTTTTTCTTTAAAGGTAAGAATTTCCGGAACTGCTGGCTTTCCATCATGCATACAATTTTTTAAATTTTCCAGAAGAACCTTTTCTTTCACAAATTCTTCTAGAGAATTTGGCTTGCTGCTCAGGTCAATAGAATCATTGTAAACCTTTAGGATATAGAGGCGATCCTTAAGCATTTTTTCTTCATGAATGACCTCAACTCTTTGCCTGCAGAATACTTCTTTTACAGTAGACTTAACTCCTTCGTTTATGTATCGGGGCTTAAAAAGTTCTACCTCCTCTGGATTTAGCCTAAGGAAACCAGATACTAATTTTTTGTAGAAAGATTCGCTTTTCATTTTGTCAAATCAAGGCGCAAATTGGCTTGCCATTTTAAGAAGCTGATGTGCCTTTTTTATCGCCCTTTTTCTTTGCCGCCTTGAAGGCTCTTTTTGGTGCCCAAAGTAATCTTCAAGCATCTTTTTTTCATGACCATAGTTTCTTCCCCTAACTGCTCTCGAGGTAAGTTTGATGGTGCATCCATTTGCTATCTGGTCTTTATCCAATCCAAGAGACTTCCCTATGCCATAAATGGGTTCGAGGAGTCGGTCGTCGTATCTTAAAGCATTTGTGATTAAATCTGCCAGCTCTCCCAGATAGCTTGCCAGGCCATTTCTGTGCCTTAGTTCAAATATGATTTCGCTTATTTCACCTTGCGGCTTGTCATTATATCCATTAAATAAGCGCTTGTAAACATCTTCTCTTGTTCTTCCAAGATTTGGATCTCCCCTCTGCCTTTCATTAATCGCCCTGGCTAAATCGTGTCTTATATACTCCAGTTTGTCCCTAAGAGACATTTTAAGCACTTCATCTAGGGGTTTAAGCTCCGACATTTTTATTAGGCTCCGAATAATTTTTCGATCCAGCTTTTCTGATGATAAATATCCCAGGTCTTTTTGCCCGAAATTATCTTGAGGGGCTCTTCTGCCTCATAATCTTTTTTGGAGAGGATTTCAAGCTGCTTGCTCACAGCCTTGATTACCCTCTCTGGCTCATCCTTGCCTAATTTATCTCCATATCTTGCGAGCAGATTGAAATTTGCACAGACTGCTCCGATGTAAAAGCTTTTTTCAAGGGCCTCGTAATCTATTTCTTTGAGGCCCATGTTAAACTGTGCTTCAAGGGTGTTTCTTCTAGTAGGATAAACTCTTGTTAAAGCCATCTCGATTTCCTTTTCAGGCTCGGCAAACTTGAGGAAAATGTCATAGAATCCGAAAAGATGCCCGAATGTAATCCCTCTTGATCCGATTGCGATGCCTTTATTGTCTAAGATGTAAGATGCATTGTTATGCCAAGGCCATGCCTCCGCATGAATTACTGTTTGGGATTCTTTTTCTGCAAGATATTTTTTAGCCAAAGAATTCATTGCACCGATAAATGACTGCATTTCATTATCCGATAATCTTGAATTTTTGATGATATCCATCAGAGACTTAGTATAATCGCTTTTATACTGGCCTTTTCCCAGATCATCATGCCTAAGTTCTTTAAGGCCGCCAAATTCTTTCCCCCATTGTGCAGCAATTTTCTCGAATCCATTGGTAAACTGCGGCACCCTGTCAAACAAAAGGGTGTAAAGATCTATTGTGGAATTTAATGTCTCGAAGCTTGGCTTTGGGATTTCGCTTATTCTTTCATCGAGAGGAGGCTTTGTGCTAAAGTAAGTAAGTGAAATTCCTTTCTCGGTTAGATTCTTATGATCGTGAGTTATGGGATATGAGAACAAGGGAATAGTCCTTCTTTGTTCTGGCATCTCGCTTGCGGTGTGCCAATGATCTTTTATGTTCTTGCAGTCTGCCTCATGGCTTTTGTAGAGCACCAGATCCAAGGCAAGATCTTCAGAAATCTTTCTTGGGGAATTTGCTCTATATCCTCTCATGAATATCGGTTTTTCATCCCCTTCTCCTGCACGGTACCTGAATTTTATCTGGGTTCTTTCTCCTTCAGTATCCAGACGATATTTTCTTGTCAGGGGGTTTCCCCAAAGCAGTTCGGCGCTGAGAACATGTTTTCCCTGAGCGTCTGCTACTTCTCTCTCGAATTCTTCCTGGCTCATTCCGCGATCTTCAAAAATATGTTTTGCAGGCATTTTGTTTTGTTTTGAATTAATTTAAAATTGATTTAAATTTAAATCGGCCAACCGAGCTCCCTGAATCCGCTTAGGAATTCTTTTGCAGAATTCTCTTTTTCAGAGAGTATTTCTAGGAGCTCTACAGAAGCTCTTCTGAGCCTTCGGACTTCTTCCCATTCCCCTTTGTTTTCAAATGGAGTTCCGTAGGTGAGTCTGAGATTTCCGTATATTGCTCCCACATAAACTGCATTCTCCATCCTTTCTTTGTCTATGTCCATTCTTAGAGCATAATGATGAGATATCTTCTTGATGCTCTCAATTGTATTATATCTCTTATCGAATAGCTCTTCGAGGGACATTCCTTGGGTTTGAGGCATGTTTGCGGCATGAAGGAAAAGCTTGTTGAAAATGCTTTCATGGAACAGGCAACCAACTTGCATTCCTGGAGAACCAATCTTTAGATCGCCTGCATCAATAAGATAATCTCCTAAATGGTTCCAGGGATAGCCATCGTGCTGGATCAGGCGCATCAGATCTTCTGCGACAAGGTATTTCTCCGCAAGGTCCGCAAAGCTAGATTCTAGTTTTTCAGAAAGACGATGGCTCATTCTTCTTTTGTGCCCTGCATAAATGAGCATGTTTGAAACATACCTCTGCAAATCCAACTGGTCTAATTTACCGTCTCCTTCATCAAATTTATCCCTTAGTTCTGCCAGCTTCCCATTTATAGATCTAACTTCTTTTGAATCTGGTTTGAATTTATTGAGGAAATAATCCTGATCTACTGCACGGATGAGGTCATTGGGAGTAACAACTCTTCTCCCATCATATGTTTGATGAAGTGTTTCCTTTTGCGGCCTTTCGTTTACTAATATATAATGGCCTCCCTTTTTTACAAAGCCGACACATTGCGGAAATATTTTGCCGAGAACTTTTGGGGCGACAATTTCGTTCTGGGCATCGCTCGCATCATCCTCATGAATTATCTTTACGGCATACCCTATTATCCCTCCAGGGCCCTCGTAAGGGGTTTCAAAGCTGTAGGGTTTGACAAGCGAACGGGTTCCGCCCCTCCATCTGAACATGCTGTCATATATCTTTTCTACACCTTTGCTTTCTGAAGGATCTCTCTTTGAATCAAAGCCCTTTTCCCTTACGTCTTCTAGAATAATTCCTTTTATGTCTTTGCCATACTTCTCGAACAAAGACCAGTCTAATTTTTTTACAGGTTTTAATTTAGGTTGTTTCTTTGCCATGCTCTTTCTCCCAATTTGGGCTCTGGCTCAGCTAACTAATATCCTATGACCCTAGAGATATTATGTACATAGCCTGTGATGGATTTCAGCTTCTCTACCATGCTTTCAGTACCTCTTACAACCTCTTTTGATTTAGAAAAAAACAGTTTTTCGTAGAGATCCATCATGTTTTTCTTCTTGATTGCGATTCCTCTGGCAGTTTTAATGTCCCTGTTATAAAATGCGCTCATCATTGAGATGTATTCTTCATTTATTGCATTCAATGCCGTCATGAGCTCTTTTTGGTTTATTACTCCCCTGGAATGCAGGAGCTTAGACATTCTTTTAAGTTCGTCTCCGATATATTCGAAGTGGAGAACTACCCATTGGGCGTCTGCGATGCTTCTTGGATCGAGCTTAAGTTTTTGGAGTGTTCTGGGATCCTCATTGCATTTCCTTACTATCTTCAGGCTGAGGAAGTAAAATTTGTTGATTGCCTTGTCGGCGTTGTAAATTTCATTCATAGTCCACTCTTTCAACTTCCCTGCAGTGATTCCTTCCCTAAGATCGTCGAACATTGACCTGACAATGTTATCAAGCCTTCTGATGATTTTGTCCATGGAGATAGCTTCGAGGTCGAGGATGTCTCTTATCATCGCTTGATTAGCATCCTGCTCTGAAACTTCAAGCCCGATCTTGTCCTGCACCAGTTTTGAAATAAAATTCTGTTTCTTATTCAGGTCTTTTCCAGTGATTATTATTTCATTGTAGTTGTTTATATATGCAGAATTGAACTCTCTTAGGAAAGAAGTGTCATCTTTTTCGTCGATCGTCAAGGAAATCGATTTGGTTTCCTTTGCCTTGTCTGATTTCGTCGAGAGAACAAGCTCATTATTCGCTGTTTCTTCAAGAAAAATAAGATCGCCTTTCTTAAGCTTGTTCTTATCTATCCAATTTTTCGGCAATGCGATTATATAGGAAGAGTTTCCAAACCTTATGAGTTTCCTTTGTTCGGAATCAGACATTTTAAGATATGTTTTTTTACTATTTTCAAGGTATATACCTTTTGTCACTAAAACTTTTAGGTATATATCTTATATATTCTATATTGACAACCCATTTATATACCTTTTCCTTTGCCATTCCAGGATAGAGAAAGAAATTGGGATTACTTGAAAAGGTGATCCAAAAATCCAAAAAAATCCAAGACAAAAAAAGATAAGGAGGCTAAAGGGAAAATGAAAATCGGAATCAAAGTAGGAGATGTAATGACAAGACAGCTTATCTCGGTCAAGCCGAGCGAGGATGTCATAAACTGCGCTCGTGAGATGGCCGCGAAAGATGTTGGGCTTGTCATAGTTATGAGGGCTGGAAAGCTCTTGGGAGTTCTTACTGAGAGAGATGTTATATGGGCTTTGACAAAAAAAGGTGACTTGAGAAAAGTAAAAGCGAGTGATATAATGCTAAGAAAGATTACGACAATAAAGCCTTCAAGGGACATTTATGAGGCCCTTGTAAGGATGAAGAAACAAAACACAAGATGGCTGCCTATAACCGTAAACAAGAGGGTAATCGGGGTATTGACAATAAACGATATCCTGAGAATAGAGCCTGGCTTGTTTGAAATCGCTGCCGGAAACATGACTATTCGGGAAGCCGAAGAGAAAATGAGAAGGAAAAGCGATGCTCTCGAGGGGAAAACAAGATGGCTTGACGAAGGTGAATGCGAAAAATGCGAAACCTTTGGATTGCTTCATAACCTTGACGGCAGCTTGATTTGCGAAGCCTGCAAAGACGAAGGCGAGTAAATCGGCGGTTAGAGATTATTGTTTTTATTTTAAAACAAAAAACAAAACAACGGAGGTAAAAAACAAAAAATGAAAATGAGAAGAACACAGCAAATGCTGGAGATAAAGGAAGGAGAATGCCAGGAATGCGGCATGATCGGCCTTTTGATCACTCATGGGGGCACAGAAGTGTGCGAGCCGTGTGAGCAAGAGCTTTCTCTAGGGTAAGAGAAAACTATCACGATCTTTTTAGACAGTGGTAGCTATGTCCGCGGTTCCTCTTTCTACTAGGCCATAGCTACCCATCCTGTCATTTTTTATATTTTTGAAAAAGTTTTAATATGGGTTCTGCTGCATCAAATTATGGCTGGTGCTTCAAATGGCTTGAAAGAGAAAGTCGATCTTCTTCTTGAGGGGTGCATGCCAGACACCGTCATGGGTCTCCAGTATATAGAATTAGATTTAGAAATCCCAAAAAATGCCAAAATCCTCAAAATAGGAAGCCAACAATTCCCCCTCTATGCTAAAACTAGGGATTTTGATTCGATAGAATTAGAGAGATCATTAGGGTCTAAGGGTGGCTTTCCCTTGGAAGTCTTTGAACCGATGATCAATTGGGGATTTGATAATCCTCGATCTCTAATAACTCGCGATGGAAGGATATACCTTTCATCCGCTTATTTTAAGGAAGGCTTTACTTGGTATCAGAAATTTATTCCGACAATATTAAAAGACTGCAAAGAAAGGTATTCGAGGGGTAGTTGATTTATATCTCATGGCCTTGATAAGATATTTAAATATGGTGTTCTTGGAAACAGTGTAAAAGAGTGATGATAAAATGTCTGAAAAAAGCAAAGTAGCTGAAGAAAAGATCAAGTATGACGGGATTTTTGATTTTAAGGAGACTTACAGCTTCATCTATACCATCCTTTCCGACTGGGAATACAGCATTGCTGAAAAAGAGTATTCTGAAAAAGCCAAGGGAGATTCCAAGGAAATAGAGATCAAATGGGAAGCGAGCAGGAAAGTTACCGATTATTTCAAGTATCAGATGAAGGTCGAATGGAGAATCCTGGGGATGAAGGATGTTGAAGTCGTGAAAGACGGGAAGAAGTCCAAGAAAAACAGCGGAACTCTTGAGATAAAATTTGTTTCAGTATTGATTAAGGATTATCAGGATAAATGGAGCGACACTCCTTTCCTTAAATTTTTAAGAGGAGTATATGACAAGTTTGTTATCTCTGATGCTATTGGTGAGCAGGAAGGAAAATTAGAGGGCGAGATGAGTGAAGCAGTCAATCAGACCAAGGCTTTCTTGGTATTAGAGTCAAGAAAGTGATTGCCGACGGTGCAAAAGAATAAAACGTTAGGTTTAAATATATCGTTAGGCGGATATTAAATAAATCAGGATAAATCGATTAAAATTGATAAAAGGGGTTAAATTGAGGATGAAAAGTTTGAAGTTTTTTGCTTTGGCAATCTTGCCTGTGCTATTATTATCTATTCCATCTGTTCTTGCTGAAACCGGATTAAGCGTTACTCCTATCAAAAGTTTTGTTTTCAAAGAATTGGAAGCTCCTGCAACTTATGAGCTTACAGTCAAAAACGGCGAAAATTTTGAAGATAATTTTTACATAGATACCCTATTGGATATAGAAATTTCCCCTAAAAGTTTAGGATCAGTTGCTGCCGGCGGAACAAAAAGATTTACTATTTCTGTCAATCCAAGCCAAGACTTGAAGAGCAAGCAGGCTGGAAAGAATTTTGCATTTGAATACTTTGTAAGGGGTGATAGATCTAAGCTGGCCAAAGACAGCATTACTGTCGGAATATTCTCTTTCCCAGATGCCTTGGAAATAACTTTCCCCCCTTCAATAGATCCTGAGCAGAAAGAAGTAACTGTAGGATTGAGATTCAGGCATGACATAACATTAAGCGCAAATGTTAAGGCAACTTCTGAGCTTCTTTCAGATACTTTCTCTGTTAAAGATCTCAGCATAGAGAAGCAGGAAGCGGTTTTGACACTCAATGATCTGAAGGGCAAGAATGCCGGAGTCTATAAAATAACTTTTGAGTTTGAGATAGATGGCGAGAAAGTAATTGCAGAGAAAGACATGGTTCTAAGCCCAGTAGTTACAGTAAAAACGGATGAAGAGACTACTGGAGGAATACTTTCAAGCGAGACAAAAGTCACTAAGACAAATAATGGGAATAGCGCTACGGATGTATCTATCCTGCTTAATCGATCGGTAGTTTCAAGCCTTTTCACCACATTCAGTGATGCTCCTAAAACAAGGAAAGATGGAAGATTTTATCTTTATGAATGGGAAAAGGAGCTTAATCCTGGAGAAAGCTACACTGTAAGCCTTAAGACCAATTATTACGTTCCGTTCTTGGTATTTTTATTGTTGCTTCTTGCTCTTGTAGTTTTCAAGATAGTTACAAAGTCTCCTGTAGAGATAACTAAGAAAGTAGCAAGAGTAAGGACAAAATCCGGGGCTTTTGCAGCCAAGATAATAATTTCCGCCAAGAACACAGGTAAGCCAGTGAGCAATGTCAAGATAATTGACAGACTTCCAGCTTTCACAGAAATACTTTCAAATAAGTTCAGCGTGCTTACACCTTCTGAAATAAAGAAGAGGTCTGTTGTCTGGAGCATCCCTCAGATGTCCACAGGCGAGGAAATAATGTTCTCATATATCGTCTACAGCAAAGTAAACATCTTCGGAAGGCTTGAAGTGCCTCCTGCAGTTGTGACTTTCATAGACAGCAAGGACAATTTCCTTGAATCCCAGAGCGATAAGATTTACATAATCTCTGAGGAAGAAAAGAAAGAAGAGGATCTTAATCCTCCTTTGTAATTCGGTAAGCAAGTCAGCAAATTTCTTATCTCTCGTCGATAAAGACTGAAATCTCTCCAGGAAAGGTATTTAAACGATTTTTCTGTTACTTTCTAATCCCCTGTGTAGCTCAATGGTGGAGCTCTCGGCTGTAGCTCAAGCGTTAAGTTGACGTTCCTTTCAGGACGAGAATGATACTTAATCAGCCGAATGGAACCCGAGTGGTTGGCGGTTCGAGTCCGCCCGCAGGGATATTTTATTTAATTTAAAATGGGTAAGATCTACTCTCTAGCTGAAACAAATGTGACAGCGGCTAGAAATCAAAATGATCAAAGAGAATATCTCCCCGGTGATCCAGCGGTCTATATGGGGAGCAAGTTGGGAAAGGTTCTTGATGTTGGCCCTTTCTATGATTATGACGCACTTGTCGGATTAAAAAAGCCTTATGCTCTTGTGAGGTTTATTAATCATATTGATCGATGCATTAAAATTACCGATCAAAAACTGAGGCCTGCCAGGCCCAATGAAAGAGCAAATATTGAAAAACGCCTGCTGGAGAGGGGAATATAATGGGTGCAATTAGAAAGCTTTTATGCAAATTCGGATTTCATAAATGGAGCAGGGAGAAGAAGCTTATCCAGATGAGCTCCAATGTTATTGATCATTCCCAATACTGCACTGTCTGCATGAAGCAGAAAAGATGGACTACTCCTAGAGACTAATGATTCCGATTTAACTAAGAATTATCTGTAATGGATCATCGTTTTTACTTCTACAAGCCATTTCATTAATGCAGGGATTAATCCTGTGAAGGCGAAATTGCCGTAAGTCATTATTCCGTTATATTTTCCAAGGCTTATTACCATCAATCTTTTTCCAGGCCAGTATTTTTTAAGCGGTTTTCCTTTCTCTAAATTCTTTATGTTCTTGATGATAATCATTGCGTGATGCTCCGAGCTATGGGCAGTTTTTTCCTCATCCACGCTTGTTACGTCCCCTGCTGCAAAAATATTTGGATAATCTTTAAGCTGAAGGAATTCATTTACAATTGCCTGGCCCCTTTCGTTGACTGCCTCCGGGATTCCTTCTTTAAGGGCTTCTCCATTGCTTATAATTCCGGTACAGCTGAATGCAAGATCTGCGTGGATCTCATTCCCTTTGTTTGTCGTGAATGTTTTTCCGTTCTTCTTTTCGACACGCTCGTTGAAAATTATTTTAACGCCTTTTTTTGTCAGAAATTTCTCGGCGTACTTTGAAGCCTTTAATGAGCTTCTTTCCATGAGCCTTTCTTTTGAGTGGATTAATGTGACTTCTTTTTGAGGGTATTTTGTTATTATTTCCGCGGCAAGCTCAACTCCAACTATTCCGCCGCCGATAAGGAGCACTTTCGAAGCTTCTTCCAGGTCCTTGTGCTTTTGGACGAGCTCTCTGACTCTTAATGGGAGGACCATTCCTTCCTCTTTGAATATTTCTTTGTACCTAGATCCCGTTGCGATTACAAGATACTTGTAAGGGACGTTAACCCCTTCTACTACGATCCACTTAGGAGTTATTTTTGTGACTTCTGAAGAAAGGAATTTGGCTTTCTTAAGGTACTTTTTGTGCAGAACCTGTATCTTTTCTGCATGCTTCGGGTCGATTATTGTTCTAAGCACCGAAGGGGTAAATTCGAAATATTCTTTGTTGTCAATTAAGACAACATTGAAATCTTTTTCAAGGTGCCTTGCGATATACGCTCCGGAGAAGCCTCCGCCTACTATGATCACCCTCTTTTTATCCATGCAGATTTAAAGATTAAGGCCATTAAAAACATTTCTTATATCTTTAGACTATCGGGAATAGCCCTCAATAAGTTTATATATCGAAAAACTGAAGCTTTATTGTAAAATGACCCTTATTGATAGTTTAAAGAAGGTGACCTTCAAGCAGCTTTTGTGGGCATCCTTGGCATCTGTTTTAGTTCTTCTTTTTTTGTTCCTAAATCTTAATTCTATTGAAGCCTTTCTGGGAGTATCTGATGGGTCTTCAAGCATAGCATGGATCGCTTCAATGATCAGCGTCTTCCTTGTGAGCTTTGTTTCGCTTGTAGGGATTATTACTCTTGGACTCAATCTAGACTTTCTTAAGAAGATCATTATCTTTTTGGTAAGCCTGGCTGCCGGAACTTTGTTGGGAGATGTTATGATACATCTTCTTCCGGAGATTGTTGAAGAATCAGGGTTTGGATTGACCATCTCTTTGTATATCCTTCTTGGAATAATCGTCTTCTTTATTTTGGAGAAATTCATACATTGGCAGCATTGCCATCTACCCCAAGATAAGAAACATGTGCATAGCTTTGCTTGGGTTAATTTGTTCGGAGACAGTTTGCATAACTTTATAGACGGCCTGATAATCGGAGGAAGCTATTTAGTAAGCCTTCCTGTGGGTATTGCGACAACAATCGCCGTAATAGTCCACGAAATACCTCAAGAGATAGGGGATTTCGGAGTTCTGATACATGGAGGATTTACCAAAGGAAAGGCCTTGGTTTTCAATTTCTTAACTGCGCTTACTGCAGTTCTTGGAACAATACTTGCCTTGGTTCTTGGATCTATTATCGAAGGGTTCTCAACTTTCATAATCCCGTTCACTGTCGGAGGTTTCATCTATATTGCGGTAGCAGACCTTATCCCAGAGCTGCATAAAGAAACTGATCCGAGGAAATCTTTGCTTCAGACTTTAGGAATTTTGATAGGAATAGGAATAATGATCCTTCTTACGCTTCTTGAGTAGAAAGGCCGGAAGATTTTTTCTTATATTTTCCTGGAAAAGCCTCTTCCCTTATTGCTCTTCTTAATTTTTGAATATTCTTTTCAGTCAATTCGTTGCTTTTCTCTTCCTCTGGAGAAAGCCTTTGTCCGGAGATGAAGTCCGGATTCTTATAGCCCTTAATGCCTTCGACCACCTTTGTAACTAGGTCTGAAGGGACTCGAACATGGTGATAGCTTCTCCAGTCGGAGCTTACAGAGTGGATTACCTGTTTTGTCGTGGGATAAACTGCTTTTCCCGGCCTTAGGCTTATCCTTTCTGGAACCGGGCCGGAGACATAAATCTCTTCAGCAGGCTCTTTAGTTCCAACTCCTGGAATCATTTTTTTGACTTTGAATTCCCTGTAATAAACCTCTACTTTATCTTTTTCTCCCATTATTTTCCCTCATTCTTTTTGAGAAGGCTGTTTGATGCTATCGCATCAACTCCTAGGTTATCCATCTTCTTGGCTATAAAAGGATTTTCGATAGTCCATGCCAATATTTTAATTCCGCGTTTATGGGCGGTTTCAACCATCTCTTTGTCTATCAAAGTGTTAAGGGGAATTATCCAATCTGCCTTAACCCCCAAGGCTATTGGAAAGGGCCTTGGAGTCATCTTTGAAAAAATAAAACCTGTTTTGACGGTTTCAGGCTTGAAAAGCTGCTTTACTTTGTTTATTGCCGAAGAGTTAAATGAGACTATCATAACTTGCTTTGCAATTCCATTCTTCTTTACAAGATCAACTATCTCTTTTTCGGTTCCGGGCTCTTTTATTTCTATGAGCATGAGCTGCTTTGGATGTTTTTTCTTGAGATCAATGACTTCCTGGAGCGTAGGTATTTTGTATTTTGCTAATTGCTTTGCAGTAAGTTCATTTACTTGTTTAAGATCAGTCTTTCCACTCACTCTTTTGACATCAGCATCATGTATGACGACAAGTTTTTTGTCTTTGCTCATGCGGACATCGCATTCGAAGCCGTCTGCTCCGAGATCTAATGCTTTTTGAAAGGATTCTATAGTGTTTTCGGGGGCAAAAGCTGATGCTCCTCTGTGTCCTATGATAAGCATATGGAAATAAGAAAGTTTTTGCTTAAATATCTATTGAAGTTTATTGAAGGCCGATCTGCCTGAATGCGCCGGTTTTGCCCTCAATTTCAACTTCTTTTATGTTAGAGGTCTTGCCTTTCCTGATGTTTATTTGGCTCTTATTTACATGGAAATATTCTGACAATGCTTCGATCAAAGCTTCATTTGCCTTCCCCTTGATGGGCTTGGCCTTAAGCTTTACCTTTAGGAATTCTGCTTCCTGAGAAATTTCCTCTTTTTTCGCCCCGGCAATTACTTTGACTTTTATTTTCATTTTATCTCCATGTTAATTTATTTCCGACTTTTATCCTTCCAAGAATCTCGCTATTGGAAGGTATCTCAAGGACGTATCTTGCCCTGCCCGAGGCAAATGATGCGAAGGGATACATTGTCTTGACTTGTCTGACTTTCTTTTTGGAGTCAAGCCATACAACAACTAAAGGGAAAAATACGAAAAGCATGTGGATGCCAACATGCCTTTCTTTATCAAAGATGAAAAGCTTTCCCTTGTCTCCTTTGGGCTGGAACATAAAGCCCAAAGCCTGTTTGAGCTTGGAATTTATCGCTTCTGTCTTGATGTTCAATGGTTTAATTATCACCTTATGCCTCTTTAATATATTCCTTGATATTCAACAATCTTTATAAAACATTTTGTTTAGGATCAAGTAAAAAGGGGCAAGATGTATTCCTTAAGTTCTGAAGACAAGCAGTTGGCTGAAAAAGTTCTTTATATGAGGAAAGAGGAGTCCAGCTCTGAACGCGAGATAAGAAGGGAGCTTGGAATAAGCGAAGTAAGGCATGCCAAGATAATGAAATATTTACTTAACTCTGGGCAGTTAAGCCGGAAGGAGAATGCCGAGATAATTGCCCACAATGTTATTCTTGGGGATGCTTATACTCTTGAGAGGATTTATGCTGCGAGGAAAATCCATCGCTGTTCGGTTGATGCTGTCTGTATGGGATTGGGGATTTCCTACAGGACGTATCAGGACAGGATAGTCCATCTAGTTAGATATGGACTTATGACCCGAAAGGAAAATGATGAAATAAACTTAGAGAATAAAGTCATAGATCGGATGGATTTCCTTGAGAAGGTCTATGCCGCTAAAGTCTCTGAAAGAATGACCAACAAAGATGCCATGAAAACCTTGGGCATCTCTACAGCCAAGTATGATCGGGCTGTAAAAGATTTGATAAGATGGGGGTTTGTGAGCAAGGAAGAAATTGCTTCAATAAACCGGGAAAGCCATGCTTCCAGATACAGCAAGATGAAGGAGAGGCTTGGTGAAGAAAAAGCTGCCGAAATTTACCGGAATGGATGGAGAAAGGGGTATGGCAAAAATACTGCAGAGAATGCCGTCAAAGGAGGGCTTGCAGTCCAGAAAAAGGCAGCCCATGTAATTTCAAATCTTGACAAGGGCACAAGGTACGGCGCAGGGGCATATCGTTTTAGAAAGGCATGGTTTGATTCCATTGGGGAAAGAAGGTTGGCCGCTTTACTTTATCATTTGGGGGTTCTTGGAGAACCGGTAGAAGGAAGGAATGTTCAAGTTGCTGCCTTGCCTTTGAACAAAAAGGCAAGACTTGATATGCTTGTTGAATTTGGGGGGAGAAAGATAGATGTTGAATGGCATCCGATTCCCCGGGAGAGACTTCTTTTCAAACACAGTGCACAGTCTTATTATGCTGGGAGAAAAGCTATGCTTGAGGAAAATGGCTTTGAAGGAGACCTCTTGGTCTTAACCAGGTGGGGAGAGGTGTATCCTAAATTGAGGCAGCTTGGAATAGTTTCAAGCTTTGGGCAGTATCACGAAGCCCTGATCAAGACCGATAAGGAGATCGGATCCAGGAGAAATAAATGGGCTAAGAAATCTTTTTCCCCGCAAACTGCCGAAAACAACGGATTGGAAAAAGTCCTTGATGAAATTCCTTTCTGATCATTTCCTTTAAGAATAAACTTTCTGTATCAATTTCTTGAATTCTAAGAACTTACCTTTCTTGATTGCTTCTTTGGATTGTCTTATCAGGTTCTGCAAGTAGAATAGGTTGTGGTAAGTGGCTAATCTTAAACCCACGCTTTCCTGATTTCTCAATTGGTACCTCAGATAAGCCCGGCTGTAGTTTTTGCACACGAAGCAGCCGCAGTTTTCATCTATCGGCTTTTTGTCCATTTTGTATTGGGAATTTTTAATGCGCACTTTTCCTTTTGAAGTGAAAAGTGTTCCGTGCCTTGCATTTTGTGTGGGGAATCTTGAGTCGAACATGTCTACTCCCAAAGAGATTGCTTCAACCACCTCTTCCGGGCTTCCTACCCCCATTAAATAGACCGGTTTGTTTTCAGGAATAAATGGCTGGGTGAACTTGACGATTTTGTATTCGCTTTCCTTTGGTTCTCCGAGGGCTAGGCCGCCTATTGAATAGCCGTCAAAATCCATCTTAACCATTTCTTTGGCGCATTTCTTTCTTAAGTCTGTGTGAAGGCCTCCCTGAATTATTCCCCACAAAAGCTGCCTTTTGGCCTTTGGAAGGCTTTTCTGCATGGCATCGTGATGTTTCTTGCATCTTTCCGCCCAAGAAACAGTTTTTTCTACAGCTTCGGCAACCTGCGCCTTTGTCTGATTCATCAAAGGCATACTGTCAAGGCACATTGCTATGTCTGAATTAAGGTCGAGCTGTATCTCCATGTCCTTCTCGGGAGTCAGGAAGACTTCCTGGTTGCTGCTTGGATTTTTGAAGAAAACCCCTTTTGAGTTTGATCTTTTGTAGAGTCTGTCAGAATACATCTGGAATCCTCCGGAGTCTGTGACGCTTATCCCTTTGTAATTCATGAACTTGGAAATTCCGCCCATGTTCTTTACGAGCTTTTCTCCGGGAGAAAGGTGAAGGACCAATGTATTGGAAATGATGGCCTTGGCCCCAAGGCTTTCCAAATCCTCTGTTGAAAGATACTTGACAGACATCTTTGTAGCTACGGGCATGAAGAACGGGGTTTCTATCGTTCCGCTTTTAGTCTTTAGCAAACCTATTCTTGCCTTGGTTTTCTTATCCCTCTTCTTTACTGTAAAAGTGTATGACATGCACTTTTAGTAGGGGAGATAGCTTTAAAAATTTCTTCAATGTGGCTAATTAATGCATGATAAAATAAAATATGTTGAAGATGTGAAGAATAACCCTAATGTTTCACAGCTTGTCAGTAAGAGGCTGGCAGAGTTTGCTTCATTTAAGGATAAGCCAAATGAAGAATGGTTTTCGGAATTGTGTTTTTGCCTTATGACTGCAAATGCTTCTGCAAGGGGAGGGATTGCCGCCCAGAAACATGTGGGTTCTAAAGGATTCCTCGAACTCTCGCAGGAAGACCTTGCCAAAAAATTGATTGAAGCAAGGTATCGCTTTCCAAATGTCCGCTCTAAATATATTGTCGATGCGAGAAAACATGCCGATGGATTTAAGGAGAGGATTCAGTCTCTCCAGTCGCTTCAGGCCAGGGAATGGCTTGTTGAGAATATAAAAGGGCTGGGAATGAAAGAGGCCAGCCATTTCCTTAGGAACGTCGGGAGAACCGACCTTGCCATTCTTGATAAGCACATAATCCGTGCGCTAGGGCATGAATTGAAACCATTAAAGAAAGAGAGATATGTCGAGATTGAAAAGCAACTGGTAGAAATGGGGAAAAAGACTAACACAAATATGGCTGAGCTTGATCTTTATCTTTGGTACGGGCAGACTGGAGAAATTCTGAAGTAATCTGATCTAAGGGTACTATCCGATACTTAGTGGTATCAGAAAAGTTTAAATAGTACTCTTTGATACCACTATTATGGCTGATAAACCTAGAACATTAAAGATCTTAGTCGGCAAGACCGTTTCAGACCTAGAAAGGGCCTATGATAAACTGCATGCCTGGTTTTATGCCTATCCATCAAAAGAGTTTTCCTTGAATGAGCTTATTGATAATTTAGGGATGTCAAAAACTACTGCCGGAGTAGTTGTTTCCCGGCTCGCCAAAGAAGGCTTTATTTCAATATCCCAGATTGGAAAAACCTGGAGGATCAAAGCAAATCTGAATCATCCGCATTTTACTACAAAAAAGATCCCTTTTAATCTGCAGGGAGTCTATGAAAGCGGGATAATTGGATGGGTAAGGGATAACATCCCCAATGCAAGAGCAATTATTCTCTTTGGAAGCTACAGGAAAGGAGATGATATTGAAGACAGCGACTTAGACATTGCAGTGGAAGTGATAAGCAACGAGCCTATAAAGATAATATCTGGACTGACCCTTAAGAATTTGGGGTACAGGAAAAATGTTAAGGTAAATCTACATGTATTTTCAAGGAACAATATAGACCTAAATGTTTTTGCCAATATTGCAAATGGATTTGTTCTTGATGGGTTCTTGGAGGCAAGGCCATGATGAGGCAAAGGGTTCCCGATAAAATGAAGGCCAAAAGCATGATTGAAGCGGCTGCTTTGGAATTAAATTTTATAAAAACGCTAAAAGTCTCAAAGGGATCAGGAGCAACAATAATCAGGGGAGTTTATGAAAACTTCAGGATGCTTGGAGATGCCCTCCTCCTTATTCGTGGTAAAGAGGCTTTGGGTCTTGACCATCATAGCGAGATGATAAATGAGCTTCTTACTCTATCTGTAAAGACCAAAAGGCCGATTAATGTCTTAAACAACCTTAAGTCTTTAAGGAATAGCATTAACTATCGAGGCTACATCCCAACTGCCGGAGAGGTGCAAGACTCTTTATCAATGGCGGAAGACTGTTTTGAGCCGATATTTAAAGAGATTAAGAAAGAACTCGGAAATTAATTCTCTTGAGTTTTGATTTTTGTTTCCTAGTGTGTTGAAAATCACAACACACAATCTGTAGCGTTTTCAAAAAATAAAAATTTCTTCACTAGCAAGTTGCTCAACAATGTTTAAATATAAATCTGCGCAGATTAATTCACGAAAAAATCCAAGAAGGCAATGGGAAGACAGAAACAAAGAGGTGATTTAAATGACAGAGTACGGAAACAAGCACAGAGAAGAGTCTTGGAGAGAGGTTATTGTTACCGGAGCATTGGCTTTGGTAGCAGTTTACGGCATCGCAAGCGGAGCATTTAACCCCGGAGTTTACGGTGAAAACAGAGACAGAAGCAAACCTTCTGCAGTTGATTTCGGCGCAAGCTACGGAGTGAAGGCTTTTTCTAGCGGCTCCAGCGAAGCAAGAAATTCTGGATTTGAGCTCGGAGATTTGGTGAGCGGACTTTCAGAAGATCTGGCTAAGCTCAAAGCTTCTAGATAATTCTAAAAGTGTGGTTGCGGGGAGACGAAAGTCTCCCTACTTCCCGGCTTAGATATGGTTACTTTAATCTTTCTTTAATTCCGCACATTTCTAAGAAATTATTGATTATCTTATCTCCGTCAGATCCTGAAACTTCTGGATGCGACTGAAAGCCATAAATCTTTTTTGACTTATGCCTTATTGCTTCATATTTGCATACGTCTGAATGAGCAATTTTCTTGAAGCCTTTAGGAAGCCTTGAAACTTCATTGACATGCTTTTCTCTAAGATAGACCTTATTGCTTAACCCTCTGAAGATCGGATCATTTTTTGAGTCGATTATCACTTTTTGCATCTTGTATTGCTTTTTGGGAAGTTTTTCTACAAATCCTCCAAAAGCAACGGCTATTACTTCATAACCCATGCAAAAACCCAGAATTGGAGCCTTAAAATTCATCAAGATAATGAAATCATTTGAGATGCTTTTATTGTAAATTCCCAATGAACCTCCCGAAAGTATTACTCCCTTGACTCCCCTAAAAGACCCTAAGTCGAGTCTCTGCCCGGCCCTTATTACTTTGTAAGAAATTCCGTTTCTGATGAACTTTTTTTCAAGCTCTTTTATATACCTGCTTTTATTGTCTATTATTAATATCACTGATTAAAGAATATGCCTTTTAATTTAAACATTCCCTTTTTCCCTACAGCATTAACAAGATTTAAAAATCTACTTTTTCTTTAAAAGTTTGTGCCTCAATGGTGTAACGGCTAGCACGCAACCCTGTCACGGTTGTAGTCCGGGTTCGAAACCCGGTTGGGGCGTAGTACATTTTTGCATTTTTTATGGGCGTCGAAAGTATGTCATAAACAGTCCAAGATGTTTATATTAAACATAGGTTATATTGAGAAATATAAATTTAAAAAAGAATATTTATTCTGCTATGGATATTCCCCTAACCTTACTTTTTAGATGAGGAAATTCTCTTAATAGTCTTCTTATACTATTATGAGTCTTAGACAATCCCGGATTAATCTTTAAGGCATCAGTGTAAGATTTTAATGCGTCTTCTGGATAACCAAATCCTCCTAATATCTCCCCCATATTATTATGAGCATAAGACAATCTCGGATTAATCTTTAAGGCATCAGTGTAAGATTTTAATGCACCTTCAAAATCGCCTTCCTTATGCAAATCATATCCCTGCGAAAAAATATCTATAGCGTAGTTTAGTGATATCTGTTCTAAAGGAGAGAGTTCAATATTTTTTGGATAACCAAATGACTCAGCTGTTTCTCTGCTAATAGAATTTCTTTTATTCCCCGCATTATATATTAGTTTCATATAGTATAGATAATCTCCACCTATTTAAATCTTTCTATTTGTTACTACTCTCAAGAGATTATAAAACTAGCATGAAAGACTAATTAATTTTATTATCGACAAAAATAAAAAACAATTCTATTTCACCAGAAAATTTTATCTTCTCATTCTCGACAATTCTTAAAAACTCTGAGAGTATGTAATAATTATGACGTAATAAGAGCGTTTGACGCCCTTTGATTATGCAAAAAGCTCTTCCCTTCGGTTGGGGCGTTTCTGGAACTCGAAATTAAATCCGATGCCCATTTATTAAAATGAATCTTTCGGATTTACAAAAAATAAATTTTGATGATTTCCATAAATTTACTCTTTCTTCTTCCAAAGCAATTTTTATTACTTCTTCATTCTTGGGAAGTTATAGTTTGGTGACCTTCAAAGAACCAGCTATAAAAACTTTTTTAAGTTATGAATTCTTATAAACGCATGTTAAAAAAGAGGTTTATAGGTCTGATATCTGCTTTTGTTTTTCTGCTTGCAATTTCGGGATTTGCAAATGCTGCAACATTAAACGTTAAGCATGATATTACAGTAAATATTCATGAAGATTCATCTTATGATTATGATCATGCATTTACATACAATCCCCGTGAGTATTACAAAAGCTTTTACTATTTCTTTATACCTGGTAGTTTCAATGATGTTTCTATTACTGCTGACGGAAAGCCTGTGACTATATCTGAAATTACTCCTCCACGATTTAAGGGAGGATTATTTAGCTACAAAATAATTTCTCCAAACCCCGAAAAGAGCAGTATTTCGGTAAGATTAAAAGCTACTGGAAAATTGATAGAGCTTAACGAAGAAGGCATTTACAAATTGGAAAATGTTGCTTACCCTGCAACATTTAATCCCTCAACAACAGAAGTTATAGAAATTTTTAATTATCCGAGATCCTGGGATGCGGTTGCGTACAATAGAGACATACCTTCAATAAATGCAGATAAAGGCCACAATTCGTTGGTACTTAGGTCTAGCGGCTTAAACTCTTTTGTAGGAGTCACTTTAGTTAATGAGAATGTTTCTGCTGGAATTGAAACTATTCGGAAAGGAGGAGTCACTTTAAAAGTTCAGAACCATTCAAAGCTTAAAGAAGCGGTAAGAATCGCTTCAGAGAATCTTAATTATGTAAGAAAATTAACTAACGGTGAAATCTTTATCTATGTAGATACTAGGACAGAAGAAGAGTATGGGGGGGCACTGCCTTCAGCATTTTATTCTTTAGATTCAGCAAGTGGATATATTGAAAACTCATTAAATTATGTCTCTCCGGAAGAAGCTTCTGCAACAATAATCCACGAACTAAACCATTTCTCAAATGATGTTAATGATGCCGGGCCATTCCCCGTGTGGCTGGAAGAAGGATTGGCAGAAAATCAAGAATTAAAATATAGTTCAGACAAGTATCCCTCTTATGCCTTCAAATCGATACCCCAGAAATGGCAATTGGAAGCATGGTATGGTGATGGAAGTTATTTTGGAGAAAGCAGACTTATAGAACTCCAACCTATAGAAGATTACTTCCTATATGCTTTTGTTATAAGGCATTTTGAAGAGAAATATGGAAATGCCGCTTTAGAATCTGCATTATTAGAAATAAATCGTAGAATGAAAACTGAGAAGCCCGACTTTGAAGGTTTCGTTACTGAAGACTATCAAGAATTTTATGATAGGATAGCAACCGAAGTCTTTGCATCGAGAGTTGGGGGCAATAAAGAAGATTTCTTCTTCCCAGAAAAAGACCTATTCATTTCAGACCCCCATGCTTTTGAAGAGAAATTATCAAAATTTTACCGGAAGGATTGGACTGCCAGAGAGGTTATGTTTGAATGTTTGAGTAATGGACAAGATCCCTTCGAATGTGAAGACCGAGTTTATGGGTCAAAAGCATTGATCGAATCACTCAGGCCACAGGCGTATATCGCATTCATTGAAGATTATGGCTCTACAAGCGAGGCCATAGAAGCAGGGTTTTTAGAATGGGAAAATAGCCCTGAAAAAGCAGAATTAGATGCCGCATTAGAAGCAGAATTGGAAGAGTTTTATCAAAGCGAAATAGAGTCTACTTTCGGAATCGGGATCTTGACAGCAATACTTGCAATATTAACATTATTTTTCCCGCATAAAGGCTATCGTAAAGAAATCAAAGAGCTAAAACAAAAAGGCATAAAACTTAAAATAAGGGCTATGATGGGAATTTTATCTTCATTCATAGCGTGGATAATACCCTTTATGATATTATTGATGGGAACTACGGCAACATTCAGAGATGGAAGAATATTCTCTGGGATACTGATCATGCTTATAGCAGTATTTTTGACCCCAACCTTTCAAAAATATTTGAAGAAACAAGATCTTCCTGTCTCCGGTTGGGTTAGGGTAGGATTAGTTGTTCTATCCTTTGTTATATTTATATACCTCTAAGAAAATTCAATAAGTTATTATAATCATCAACGAGGCGATTATAGTCTTTTCTCAAGTCATTATAATCCATGACTAAATTATTATGCTTTGTACGCAATGATTCATATTGTGATAGGAGGAGAGTATACTCTTTTTCTGCAGCTTCAAGATCCGTCTTGGCTTCGGCTTCAGTTTCTTTGACTGCTTGGAATCCTTTCTTTTCTAGTTCTAAATACTTTTCATTAAGTGAAGTATAACTCGCTTCGGCGCTTCTTAGATCTTCATTCAAGTCAGAGATAATAAACTCTAGATCTGAAATCTCTGTTAAAAGTTCGTTTTCTGCTTGATTTGCTAATACTGCGTTTGTAATTAATGCTATGGTGAGGAGGATTATTGTAAAAGTTGGCAGAACTCTTTTCCATTTTGACCATAAAGCTTTTGATTTTGACACCAATTTAGAATTTTTTTTGAATAAAGCTCTTCTAACAAGTCTTGATCTGCATTTGGGACATTTTTTTGCAAATAAAAGTTCTTTCCAAGATTTGGCTTTAAAATCCCACTGGTGACTGCACTTCATGCATTTTAGGTGCATTCCCTTTCTCTTATCTCTCCACCTTAATAAAAGCGCGGCGATAAATAAGTAAATTATTATCCATCCGACTGTACTTATCTCAAAAATAAATCTAGGACTTTTTTTCATTAAAATACCCCCAAGTTTTATGCTCTTTGGAAATTAGTGAAGTATATAATATTTTCGTAAAATGAATAAGAAAAATTTAAATAAATACTCTCCCTTAAAAATTTCATGAAAAAGAGGAAGAGAAATAAAAAGGTCTTGATATTGTCATCAGCGATTGTTCTAATATTAATTATTTTAGGGATCTTCCTTGCGTTAAATAGCTTCCAAGAAAAATCTTGGCAAGACTTGATTTCATTCAAGGGAACTGGAAGCATTCAAACAGATCCCTTCAAGATTGAAGGAGATAGGATAAATATGACCTTCACAATATATTGCGGGATAGAAAAGTGCCAGAATATCGGTTTTTCGTCATCCGAATTGTGGCAGTATGAAAAAAATCTAAGTATCGCCCCTTCAGACATCGATATCAACTATTTCCAAGACCAAGGAGAAATTTCTAAGTCAAGAATTGTAGAATTCCTTGGAGACAGAGAAGCTTGGGGGGAAAATTTTTACTTGAAAATTAGGTCCGACGTTCCTTGGGAAGTTAAAATTTCTGAGTATGCCTAGAATAAATCAATAACTCGATTAATATTGGCCCCAGCATAAGCTTATGCGGGATCCAAATCCTCATATTTTGGGATTCCCATTGCCTTGTGAATACTATCGAGCTGTTTCTGCGTGATCTTTATTTGGGGGGAAGGTTTAGACTTCATCGCTCCGACATAAACTGAAGATCCTGTTTTCTTATCATGGTAGACCTGGGTTCTTCCGGTTTCCAAATGCCTTTCAAATATTGCATCTAAGTCTATACCCTCCGATTCTTTCTTCTTAACCCTGTAAGGCTCAAGTAATTGCTTGAGAGTCGGCTGTGAAAAGTCTCCTTCAGCCCTAAAAGTATCGAAAAGTACATTCAAAACGCTCAAGTCTATTTCATTGCTGTAAGGGCCTTTTGGCTCGGCAGAATATCCATTTTTGAATCCTTCAACAAATAATTGGGTCATCCAAGGAGACCTTATATGATCCTCCAAGAAAGGCTTCCCAGTCATCTCTCTTGGGCTGATTATTCTTGTGCTGCTTGAGATAAGGTCTTTGTACTCTCTCTTTTGCAAAGCTTCTATTTGAGATTTGGAAAGCTTGTCCACGCTTTCAGAAGAATCAAAGTCTACAAGACCTACTTTTAATTTGTCAGTTCCATTATACAAAACAATGTTTCCTATATGGGCATTTGTCTGCTCATCTTCTGAACTCCAAGTCTGGCCGCTTTTATCCATTAATCTCTTTAATCTTCCGGTAGTATATCCTACATTCTTCATCAAATCCTTCACTGCATGATAGAATACCTCGCCCAAATGAGTCCATTGCCCGATATGGACTAAATTCTTCTTCTTTGGATCCCTTATCTTGTGAACTCTTGAAATATATAATCCGTCTATGACTCTTACCAACTCATCAAGCCTTGTATCCCCTTTAACTTCAAATAGAGTGGTTACCGGCCTTAAACCTTTGATGGTTAAAGGATATTTCCATATTCCTACAGTCTTCATTAAAGGCTCTATACCTACACTCTCCAAAACTTTGTTGAATCTATGAGTCATTTCCGCTTCATAGACTGCATTTGTAAATTTCTGCCCGCCCCTTATCTCTTTGTAGCCCTCTCCGCTGAAGAGCTGCGGCTCTTTCAGGTCTAAAGAAACCCCTTTAAGCCTGTATAATCCGCGTCCAGAAAAAATTCTTCTCGGATCATTTACCAAAACAGACCTATGGCCGCTCCATAAGGCAGGAATTACGTCCAGCTTTTTCATATATCTGTATACTTTGAATTCGGGGTAGAAAAGGTTTCTAATCTCATCCCCATCCAAATAATGCCTAAGAAGCAAATCATCATTTTTGTCCCTTTCGTGTATCTTTGTAACCAAATAGCTCGGGACAACCCTTGGAGTCTTAAGAAATTCCGGAAGATCACTGTTTACAAAAGATTCCCCTTCAACCCTTTTCAAGAAGGTTTTGTCCCTCTTTATCAAAAGCTCCATCGAAAGTTTTAGAATGAACCGCTTTTAAAGATTTATATTGTGGGTTTGCAATTTCAGCAATATACTTTAAATACTCTTTTTGCTTGCCTTTAAAATGAGGGATTTCAAAAGAGGGATCGTAGGGGTTTTGCTTTTCGCCGCAGGAATCCTGCTTATTAGCCTTTATCATACCGGAAGCATAAGCGGCTTTGCAGTTTTGGACAATGAATCTGCCGCTGAAATTCTGAAAAGCCCGATTGCCGCCTTCATTGTTTATGTTTCTGGGATCATTCTTATGCTTGCGGGCTCGGGAGTTGTAAGCGGCAAGCTAAAAGTTGCTGGCCTTGAATCAAAGCTTTTCTACAAAGATAATGAGGGAAATGTTCTGATAAATGATTTCAAGAATGAGCTCCAACAGGAAGGAATTCCAAGCGGAACTCCAGCAGAAGACGCCTTGAGAAGGATGCATAAATATGTAGAAAATGACCCGAAGCTTAAGGAAATGTTCCGGGAGATAATATTAAAGCCGTATATAGATGCGGCGAGAAGGCAGAGATATTCTCTTGCCGGAGACCATATTAAAGGCCATCCTGAGGAAGCCTTTGCGGACAGATTCCTTAAAGAATGGGATCCAAGCTATAAGCCTCTTGTACATAAGGACGTTGTCCCGATAGAGCTAGACAAAGTAGATTCAGACCATATGATAGTCAGGCACTACACAAACCCATCAAGGGCTCAAAAAATACTGCATACTTCCAAGTTCGGGGGAGCAACTGCCCCAAGAGATATGGATCAAGGGAAGGTTTTCATAGAATTGGGGAGCAGCAGAATACTCTCTCCCCAAGAGTTTCTTAAAAGATATGCTATACCTCCGACCAAGAAGGATCTGGGCAAAGCATATATTGAATTTGCTGTTCCGAAAAAAGATGTGGGCTCTCAGATTAATCCGAGAAATGGGGAGAAAGAATATTTCTTAAATGCCACACATACTGAACATGGGAAGAAAGTTTATGAGATAAACAGTGAGATAAAGGTTGTTAAGAGAAAATAAATTACTTGGCTTCGTATTCCTCATAAACTTTGAACATTACAGGGGATTCTGAAAGCCTGTCTTTCATTATCTTTTTGACTTCATCCCACTGAAGTTTGCCATAACCGCATCCTATCTTCGGGATGGCGCATGTTTTAACGCCTTTCTTCTCTAAAAGGTTCCTGAGCTTTCTTAATGAACCGTTAACATAGCTAAGCTCGGCGTTGTATAGGTTTTCCTGAGTTCCCAAGTAAGCGATTTTTGGGGTATTTTCGGCATCTAGGATAACTCCTCCCAAATCAAAGCCGTTTCTCCTTAGCTTCTTGAATCTTGAGAATGTTTCGGGCCATTTTATTTTGATCTGTTTGGCTATACCTGTCCCCATGTCTTCTACGTTTCCTGCGGCAACCCCATGGGCCAGGACTTCCGCATCGCTTTCAAGTGCGTCCCCCAAACAATATTCTATTGCCATAAAATTAATCCTCCATTGCGATGTAAGGAGCGTAGAATTCTTTGTTGCTTCTCTTTATTACAAAGGCCGGATAAGAGGCCCTTGCGCATTTCATCTTTTCCCTTGCTTCAGAAAGATCCCTGGAAACACTTTCTTTTTCAAGGAAAGAAATCGGAAGCGGCTTGGCGAGAGAGTATCTTAAGACTATAATTCCATGGCCTGCATGTTCAGGAGACATGGAAGCAAATTCCCCCGCATGAGTTCTTATGTAATCTGAAAAATTAGACTCTAAATCGAAGATTACCATGTCTAATCTGTCTCTTGACCTAAGATCTTCAAGGCTTTTTACTGCCCCAAGCATGTTGGGCATACTATAGCTTTCAAAGAAAACGCTTTTCGCTTTGGATAATTTAGCACTTTTCATAAACTGTTAGCCATCCAGGATATTAGTATGTCTTAAGCTCGCTTGTTTATAAACTTTATTATTTTATCACTTTGAAATGACACTTTAAATTGGGAAAAAACTTTTACCAAAATCCATTTCAACAATCCTTTTATAGCCCCTTTATTCATTTGAATCATGATAATTAGGATTGTTTCCTACAATGTGCTTCTGATCATTTCCCGGTTTGGGCAGACCTCGAGATACCCAAAAGATGCTAATATTGGTCTAATTTTTCTTACCAAAACATTTAAATAATTGTTGTCACCTAAAAATGAATACGGCACGATGGGAAAGAGCCTTTTATCTTTAATTTTGGGAGCAGCTATTCCTTTGGGATTTGCTGCAAATATCAGTGCTTCTGATAGTTCCGCTAGTAATTCTAAAGAAGACAGCTGCAAAACTGCAAGCTATCAAGAGTTTGAAGGGGAAAATGACAGAGTTTCCAAGTTTTTCCAGACTTTCTCTGAAAAACCCGATGAAAAAGTTGACAAACTCCTTGAAAAAGGAGAGTATGCTCATGCTTTGAGCTACATTGATAAAGTCGAAGGTGAATTAAACGGCCTTTCTTCACAGCTCAGGCTTCTGAAAGAAAAATATCCGGCTTTAGAATCGCTTTTTAAGAAGACCCTTCCGAATAATTTTGCGTTCCAGAGATGCAAAATAAAGACAGACAATGAGACTTTTAATAAAGGGCAGCTGCTTTTGGACAAATCTGCCCACATTCTTACAACTTCCGACTGGAGTTTATCCGGAGATTTGACTGCTTATGAAAATGCATTAAGCACTGTTTCTGAAGTTGCGAGCCAATATGCCGGAATTTCCAGCTTAACTTTGAACCAGCTTGATGACGGCGAATTCAAATCCTTGGAAAAAAGGATTTCTGAAAAAGAGTTAAGTTTGGCTTCTGAGAAAGACGGAAGGCTGAAGTTTATTGAATTCTTAGCAGACAGCGGAGATGCTGTCGTTGAGATGTACAGCGTAGATTTCTCAGATTTGGATAAAGCAAGAGAAGCTGTTGAAATTTCCTCGGGGGTAATCAATCGTGCTAAAGGCATAATCTCTGAGTATAACCTTCAGCATAAGGAGACAATGACTTCTGTCTCTCTATGGGAAAGCCAAAGGGAGAATCTTGTTAAAGGAATAGCCCTGAAAGAAGAAGAACTTCGATTAGAAAGGGAAGCAGTCAAGAAAGCTGAAGAGGCCGTCTTTGGAAAGGATGAAGTAGAAAATGGCTTGAAGGAAGAGCCAAAGGAAATTCTTGGCGTAGAAGAAAGAATCAAGAGAAAAGAAGAAAACATGCCAAGCTATAATCAGGCTCTAGGGTATGTTAAAACAGCAGATATGCTCAATAAAGAAGGAAATTATATCGGGGCAAGAGTATTCTATTCTAAGGCAAGGGAATTGCTTAAGAATTCGCAATCTAGGGAAGATTGGGAAAATACCTTGAACGATCTTGAAGGCAAGATTCATTCTAATGAAACTCAAAAAAGATTAAGCGATAAGCTTGAAATTGCAAGAAGGCAGAAGTTAGGCAAAAACGGATGGTATAACTTCGAATCAGCATATCATTTTGAAAGCTCCAAAGGAGATACTCGAGCTGAATTGTCCGGATTTACCAATGTTTTGGATCTTAGGCCAGTTTTCGCCTTGCCCAAATCAAAAAGATTCAACTTGGCTCCGATATTCCGCGCTGAGCAGGAAGTATTGAGCGGCGAAGCAGAGAATACTGCAAAGATTAATGAACGTTCTGAAAGATCTCTTGAATTAGGTTTAGGGCTTGGATTTAAAGGGACATATCTTTCTGCAGGAGCAGTTTGGCAAAACGCAAGCAGAGAAGTTGCTCCATATAATATCCCATTCAATATAACTTCAAACGCCTCTGAAAGCTCATTGGGATTGGGATTAAGGGCATGGACAAATTTCCTGCTCAATTCAAGGCTTGAAGTAGCCTACAGGCAGGCATCTGGAAATCTTGATGAAGAGACATACAGAAATGGTACTTTAACTAAACAAACTTCATCCCCATTAGAGACCCAAAGATTCTCATTAAGCGGGCAGGTCAGCCCGGTTGAGAGCCTTACCTTGGGATTAAATTATGATCATCTCTCCAAGGAAGTGAGAAGGGCAACTTCAAAATCAGATAGTAAGAGCGATATATTGAAATTTTCTGTTTACGCCACCCCATTCAACCTTATTCCTAAAGGTTATATCCCAAAATCAAGAGCAGGGAGAGGCTTCTTAAACGAGCTTAGGCAATTAGGCTTTGGAGGATCATATTCCAAGAACAGATTTACCGGGGGAGATTCTGAAAGATACTCTTTGGAGTTCAGATATCCTCTTAAGCAGCCGTTAAGAAGAGATAGTTCAAAAAATGAAAATTAAGACCAATAAAGGCGAATGGAAAACCTTGAAGGCTTTCGCATCAGTGTTAATCCTTTTAGCTGTAGTTCCTGGAGTTCTTGCAGCTTTGATAACTCCTTCAAATCCAGACACTACCGCCAATCTTGCATTTGATATTTCAAACCCTTCGCAATATGTCTATAAATGGTTTAGAGATGGGGTGGAACTTTCGGGAGAAACTGGCTCAACTTTGAGCTCTTCATACACTTCTAGGGGGAATACCATCCTTGCAGAAGCTTACTTGAATATTTTAGGAGATTTGGTCTTCATCGATAATGCCCAAACAACCATAGTCAATGCTGTTCCTTCAACCCCTACAGTTTATTTCTCTCAAAACAGTTATTTTGCGGATTCAAACATTACTGTTACTGCATCAAGCACCGATGCAGATAATGATGCCTTGACTTACACTTACACTTTCTATGTTAATGGGTCTTCTACTCCTTCCCAGAACTCCACTTCCAATGTCTTTAACTGTCTAGGGAGCTGCAATAAAGGCGGAACTGTAAGCGTTACAGTAGTTGCTAATGATGGTTTTACTAATTCCAATTCAGCAAGCAATCAGACTTCAATAGTTAATTCTCCCCCGGTTATTGGTTTAATTACGGTTTTGCCAAGCACGGTTTTGATCAATAGCACACTTAATGTTACGGCAAGCGTGCTTGATGTTGATGGAGATAACCTCACAACAACTTTCCAGTTTTACAACTTGAATGATTCTTCAGTTTTGCAGAACTTCTCTAGCAATAATCTGCTTAATCTTTCGATAAATGATGCCCATAATACCATAAGGGTTACAGTTAACTCCACTGATGGAGCCAATGTTACTTCAAGCTTCACAGATGTTGTAGTCTCTAACTCTTTGCCTCTTTGGAGCTTGGGAAATTTGAGCTTTAACCAAGATACAAATCTTTCAGTTAACTTTTCCGGAAATGTTTCTGATCTTGAGAATGATAGCCTTAATTTCAGCGCGGTTGGTTCCCAGAATATTACTGCAAGTCTTAATGGAACTACTTTGACACTTGTTCCAGACAGCGGGTTTATCGGAACTCAGACAGTAAACTTGACTGCTGATGATGGGTTCGGGAACAGCACACAAGTTTTATCTATAACAGTTTTTGATACAACCCCTCCGGTGCTAAACATTACTGCCCCAACTAATGGACAGCTTTTCAACACTACAAATAACGTGACTTTAACATTTACTGTTTCAGACAATGGGGTTCTAGATACTTGCAGATACACCTCTTCATTTGATTCCGGAGGTAATTTGAACTGCACCCTTGGAAGTTACAACTTTACGAATATGGTTAATGGGAATCATTCTGTGACTGTTTTTGCAAATGATTCAAGGGGAAACTCAGCCAATCAAACAGTTAACTTTACAGTTAACTTCAACTCCGCCCCTTCAATTGCTTCCTTGAATTTAACTCCAAGCTCTCCAACCACTGCCAACAACTTAAATGCCACATTCAACTTAACAGATGTTCAGCAGACTTCGCTTACTGCTTTCTATAATTGGTATAATAATGGAGTATTGAACCAAAGCGGAAGCACAAGTGCAACAAGCGGAGCCTTGGCTTCAGTAATTCTAAGCTCTGGAAATACATCTAAAGGCCAAAATTGGACCTTTGAACTGATCCCTTCAGATGGATTGCTAAATGGAACTGCTCAGAATGTTAGCCTTGTTGTTGTAAATACTGCCCCTACTTCTTCAAACATTTCCGCACAGACTTGGCAGGAAAATCAGAATTTGACTTTGAACTTGAGCTTATATTTCAGCGATGCTGATTCAGATGACCTAAGTTTCACAAGCACAAGCCCTGCAAACATCACTGTTTTGATAAACAACTCGACTAATACTTTAACTTTAGTCCCTGATGCTAATTTTGTCGGAAAGAGAAACTTAACTATTACGGGATTTGACACTGAAAATGCAAATGTTACTAGCAATACATTCGATCTTTATGTCGGTTTCAGCGTGGTTATCAATTCTTATGTAAATGGAACTTTTTATCCTACGGGAAACTATACAAATATCGCGGGATTGGAAACTTCCACTTTGAATGTTTCCAATATAACTGGCCCTACAATCAGTGTTTTGGATTCTACAATAACCAACTCCACAATAGTTGACTCATCTATGAATAACTGCACCGTTACAGACAGCACAGTTATTGGATCTCCTTGCTTGAATGCAGTTATTGATCCTTCTGATGTAAGATACAGCAATGCCACAGGAAGCACAGTTTTGGATTCCACAATACATTACAGCAATGCAACAAATTCGTTTGTCAATCAGACTTCGATCTACAATTCAAGCATTGATGGCTCAAACATGACTCTTGCAACTTTGACAAATGTTACTATGACTGGATCAACCGTGTTGAACAGCACATTGAGCAATACAGTTATTGGAAGCGCAAACATAACAAATGGAGTGGTTTACAGCGGAACAATCTTGATGGCTAATGGTTCTACTTACAATGCAACTTCTCAGGGCGCCTTGAATTTGACCTCTGCAGTCAATTATGCTCCGAATGCTGTGATAAGCTCCCCGATCTCCGGAAGCTTTAACACTGGAAGCGCGATTTCATTTGTTTCCGGAAGCACAGATTCAAATGTCGGAGGGTCATTGAATGATACATTGACTTTCTTCTGGAATTTCGGGGACGGAACAAATGCAACCACTGAAAATGCCACACATACTTACTCGAGCGATGGAGTTTACACTGTCGTCTTGACAGTTACAGACAGATTTAATTCCACAGATAATGCTACGGTCACCTTAACCTTATCCACGCCTTCTTCCGGAAGCGGAGGCAGCGGAGGCGGAGGCGGTGGAGGAGGCGGAAGCAGCACTCCCGCAGTATTTACAGTAACCCTTACAGAACCGGTTTCAAAAGATCTGTCTGTTGGACAATCAATATCCTTCGACTTCTTGGGAGAGAAGCATTCAGTTACCTTAGAACAAGTAACTCAGACTAATGTAAGAATTAAGGTACAATCTACTCCAGTATTTGCCACTTTGGCTGTGGGGGAGACGGGCAAGTTTGACCTGAATGGGGATGGAATTTATGATCTTGCAGTTACCTTAGAACAGAGGCTTTCCAGCCTTAAGGCTAAGCTTAAGTTTGCATTGATCTCTGAACCGATAGAAAAAGCCGAAGTAAAGGAAGAGCCTAAGGAAGAAGAGAAAGTGGAAGAGACTGAAGAAACAGAAGCCGAGGAAACCCAAACTGAAGAAGAAACTAAGTTCGATTTCAAGTCTTTGACTGGAAAGGTTACAGAAACTTTATCAAAGGTCTCTAAGAATACTTGGATTTCAGTCGGGGCAGTTGTAGCCTTGTTAATACTTACATTTTTACTTTATAGAGTACTTTACTCTAATTAGGAGATAAAATGGCGATAGATTTAGATCATTTGGCTTATGACGTTGCAAATTTTGCACATAGTTCTTGGGAGCCTACCAGCATAGATGCAATAATTCGCGGCCCAAGACCGTATTATTACTGCTGGACTGAAAAGGAAGGAATGGATATCCTTACTTTTACTGATCCAAGCAAACCTGAAACAGCAAAACTTTTCAGATACAGCCATAGACAGATCAGAAAAGGAGCAGATTTGGCTAATGATAAGCCAAAGCTTACCGGAAAGGAGGTTGTAAGGTTCTTAAGAGAATACTTGAAGAAATAAATGGGATTGGAAGGAAAAATGCGCGCAGATGAAATTGTGGAAAAAGCAAATATGTCATGTCGTCCGGAATATTACAGCGGCCGAGGTGCAACATCAAGCGACCTTAACGATAGAATATTAGAAAATATCTATAAAGAGGTCGAAAAAGAGCATGGAGAAAAGGCTGCAGGACAATTTGCCCAGATGGTAGCAGATATTCCAAAATTATCTGCGACAGATTTCTTGCTTACACTATACAGATTAGAGGCCCATGATTGGAAATGGGATAAAATGTTATTGGGCAGAGAAAAAGGAGTTTATCTTGATGGAAAAGATATGGGTGCAAAGGTTGGTAGTGGTATTGGAACAATTGTAAGTGTTTTTGGCGGCCTTAATGACCGAGATGAAACCAGGTATATTCGCGGAAGATTTTTAGAAAGGCATGGAATCCGGCAGCCAGAGGATATAAACGGCCCTTATGGAAGTCAACCTTACCGAGACGTTCAAAGACATAGATCAAAGAAAACTAGGAGAAGATAAAATGGGAATAATGGATATGGGAGATGGAAGAATATATCAGACCGGCCCTGATGGAGAAATGAAACCTATTCATCCCGAGAACTTTTCGCTTTCAATACAGGACAGAAAGATTGCAGAATATGACAAGAATAAAGGCCTTCTATCTTTAGATATGAGTGAGGGAGATTTAGAGAAACTTATTGCAATGTTAGGAATTACGCCTAAAGGAAAGGATATTTCTCTACCTCTGCCTCCATTCGGACATCAGCAGTATTTTGAGGGAGTCAGAGAGATGAAATCCCTTTACAAAGAAGGCCCATATACAATAAAATTAGTTGATGGAGATGGACAAAATCCTTCTGATAATAAATCGAATTCAACTCCACAAACAGCTAGATATCAAGATAAGCCTAAAGGCTTATTTGATCGATTAAGAGACTATTTTAAGTAAAATGGTGCAAAGTTTAACATTAATGATTGAAGGGGAAATAACCCAAAAAATATTAAATGAAATCAATTTGAAAGTAACTCCAGATTACATAAAGAAAAAACTAAAACCTCTAAAGAAGTTAGAAAAGGAATGTGATGGATGCAGGTTTACAATAAGAGATTGCGCAGATTCTTATGCTAGGGGGATCCCAACAGAAGATGATACCTTAAAAAGAACCCCTGAAGGATTTTACGGCCTGGCTTCTGGATGCCAAGTTTACAGTAAGATTGTAGTCAAAGCAATTGCGTTGAAGGGAATTCAGGAAGTTCTCAAGAGTAATGGGATAAAATCCAGAATGGGCTATTGGGATATTGATGATTTCAGCCGAAAGTATCTTGTCCATCAGGGAGTCATAAGGGAAAGATAAAATGAGCAGATTGAAGGAATTGCTTGACTCAGAATTGAAGGACAAAAGCTCTTCGCATGTTCCTGTAGAGAGATTGGTCCAGACTGTTGGGGAGAAAGAGAGCTTCATCAGACTCGGAAGAGGGCTTTTTTATCCGGATGTCGGAGTTTATGGGGACTGGTCTGAAAAAGAGAAAGAAGTCGTCAGAAAAATTATGTTCGCCAGAGAGCAAGGGCATTCCCTGGGCCATGAATTTGGAAGGGCAATGACCGGATACGATGATCCTAATGTTGCCAAATATAAAGAAGCTTACTCTGCTATTGATTCTCTAAGTCCGGGAGATCTGGCTAAAGTCAAAGTTGAAGAAAAGGAATATTTTATTGCGGCTTTTCCTGCTGGAGGGCCCGCAACCGCTTTGGCGTTATTTGTAAAGTAATCGCAGAAAAATCCAGTTTAGTCAGAACATCTCGATCTCGTTTCTTATGTGCACGATGTCATAGCTCCTTATGATATCTGAGAAATTTTCTTTCAAAGCGTGCATCAATTCCAAGATGTCATTGTAATTATCAACGACTATGTCAAATTCAAGCATGTATCGGCTCATGACTTCGCTTATCTTTATGACTTTGACATGATCCAAGAGATGCTTCTTTAGCTCCTCAAACCTTTTTTTGTCGTAGATGAAAGGATCTAAAAGGATCTTATAATGGACCTTGCCTATCTTCCTCCAGTCAACTCTTACTCCGTATCCTTTTATCAGCTGGGCCTGCTCCATCTTTTTCATCCTTCTTATGATTGTCTTTGGATCTGTGTTCAGCTTTGAGGCCAAAGTGACATAATTTACCTTGAAAGTCCCTTCTAATTCTCTAATTATCTTCCAATCTTTCTCATCCAAGGTTATCTTTTCCTGTTTGTTCTTCCATGAAATCTCTGTACTGCCTTTTTTGCCCCCAAAAAGGCTGTATGAAAGGTAATTCCTTTTGACTATTATGTCAAAATGATCTTCCAGTATGTACTTTCCGTATTTTTCCTCTAAAGATAGTACTAAATCATGCAGATTGTTTATGTTATTGGTAGCAATTTCAATAACTAAGTCGAAATAGTTGTCCACTTGGTAAATTCTTTTGACATCTTCTTTCTTTTTTATGAAGTCGATTATTTCTTGCTCCTTTTTTGGGCTTGCGTTGCTTAGTTTTATTAAAACTCTTATCCAATTGGAATATAGCTGGGTGTAATCGATTATTGGAACGAAGTTCTTGATTATCCCCTCTTTGATCAGCTTGTTTATGTTGTAGTGGATAACTTGCTTGCTCTTGTTAAGCATCTTTGACATCCGAGGATAGCTCATTCTGCTGTTTATGCTTAATAGGTGCAGGATATCCTGTTCAGTCTTGGTTAATGCCATATTGTAATAAAATGGCATTATTTTATAAATCTTGCCTTTTTGTCAAAAATTGACTTGGTAAATTTTTATATTCTTCCTATACTAGTGTAAATCAGGGAGTTAACAAATAACAAAATGAAAATGATGAAAAAAATTGGACTAATCGGACTGCTTGGAGTAGCGGCAGTTTCTGGTTCCGGATGCACTAAGAATGATATATCTAAGATTGGGGAAGATGTTAAAATTACTCGACCAGAAAACTGTGCAACTGTGCAGGATCTCAGATATGAATTCGGTTACGCGAATAGAGATTATCAAATTCTATGCAAAGATAAAAGCGGCAATCTAGCACTCTATAGGAGAGATAGAAGTGAAGACTCCTGGACTAAGATTTATGTAGCTGATGCAGAATACGGAGCTGCAAAATGCCAGGAGGATGGGAGATAAAATGGCAAGCAAAAAACAAAGTCACGAATTTGAAGGAAATGAAAGTGGAGATGCTCCCTTAAAGAAGAGCCTCTTGGAGAAAGTTCTTACTTATACTGGCGGAGCGATCTTAGGAGGAACAATTTTCCTTGGAACTTGTGTCAGCTACGTCAAGCCGGATCACTTTGGAATAAAACAGGTGGAGATGTCTCCATTTGGATTGCTCGGAGGCAAGGGAATCCATAGTGAAGTTTATGACACTGGATATCATGTAGTCCTGCCTTTGTTTGAAAAAATGCATATGCTTCCAAAAGATAAGCAAGTGCTTTACTTGAACCGAGAAAAAGGATTGACTGCTGAGGAGCAGAAGTATTCCACTGAAGTGGCTCCTGCAAACATTCAGACTTCTGATGGGTTCTACATTACATTAGATGCTTCCATCATTTACAAGATAAAAGATCCTTACAAGGTTATCACGACTCTTGGAGCTGGAAGGCTATTTGAGCAGAATGGAATAATTCCAAAAGCAGAGCCTGCTTTAAAGGAAGCTTTGGGAATAATGAATCCCGAAGATTTTTACAACAGCCCGCTTAGGGTCGAGAAGCAGGAGACTGCTAAAGACTTGCTTAATCGGCTGCTTGAACCAAAAGGTGTGCATGTGGAACATGTCTTGATAAGATACCCCGAATACCATAAAGAAGTTCAGGCTAGAATTGAAGGAAGGAAACTTCAAGACCAGCTAGTCTACACTAACCAGTCAAAGGCAAAGGAAAGATCTGCGCAGGCGCAGTTCCAGAAAATGACTGAAGAAGGTCTTGCTGATAAAAAAGTCAAGGAAGAAGAAGGAAAAGCTTACATTACAATGAAAAACGCAAGCCGAGACCTTTACACCAGAAAGAAAAAGGCGGAAGCCGACAAGCTCGTTAAGTTAGCTGAAGCTAAGAGAACCGAGCTCGTGAATGAAGCTTACAGAGGAGAAGGTTCAGAGAAGCTTCTTGGTATGGAAATGGCTGAAGTGCTTAAGGGAGTAGATAATGTCATCATAACTACTGGAAAAGAGCAGGGATTCAACCCTCTCGATCTTGAGAGTTTGATGAAGATGTGGAATATCAAAGATGGAGGAAAAAAGTAAAATGAATAAAGAATCAATTAAGGAATATGTAATAAATGCTTTTGAGAGGGTTATGAAAAATCCTAAAGCAGTCATTGGGGGAGCAATAACTGCTCTTTCTCTGGCATACTTTGTTGCGGGTTCGATACACAAAACAGGAACCACAGAAATAGGTGTCAGGACTAGGAAAGTAAGCTTGTTCAACAAGAAAGGAGTAGAACAGAGAATCTACCAGCCCGGATCGACATACTTCTTCCCGCCATTGATAAATGACTGGACTACTTATGACACCAAATTAGTCAATGTAGAGATGAATGCAGACACTAATGAGGGAAATGTTGGAGTTTCAGATGACCTGGCTTTTAAGACAAGAGATGGAAATGATATCAATCTGGATGTTGTCTTCTCTTACAGGATAGATCCTGAGAAAGCTCCGCAGATACTTCAATATGTTGCTTCCTCTTCGGACGAACTTGAAAATAAGATCTTCTGGGCAGTTGCAAGGAGCAAGCCTAGAGATATCTTTGGGGAACTTTCTTCTGAGGAATTCTATCAGGCAGAGAAAAGAAATGAGTCTGCCGAGAAGGCGAAGAAAGAGCTTGAGAAAATCCTTCAGCCTTATGGGGTTATAATTGAGAAGGTTGCACCTAAAGATTACAGGTTCAATCCAAGGTATGCTGAAGCTATCAAAGACAAGAAACTTGCTGATGCAAAGACTCTGGAGTATCTTTCTCAGACAAATGCGCAGAAAGAAGAGAATGTAAGGCTTTTGAGAGAAGCGGAAGGTTCGGTGAATGAGATGATTGCGAAGGTAGATGGAGCTTACAAGCAGGCAGTGCTTGAAGCAGATGCTTACTATAATCAGCAGCAGAAAATTGCGGAAGCGATAATTGCTGAAGGGCAGGCTGAAGCGAAAGCAATAAAGGCCGCGAGAGAAGCGATGACCAGCACTGGGGGAAGCACTTTAGTCAAAATGAAGATTGCTGAAAATCTTAAGGGAAAGAAAATCATAATGGTTCCAACAGGATCCCAATCTGGTGGAGGAATAAACTTCCAGACTTTGAATGTGAATGATTTCCTTAAGACTTACGGGGCGAAAACCCTTGCAGATGAAGCTGAGCAGTCAACTGCTACGCACAAGAACAAGTAAGGAGATAGGAGAAGAAGAAAATGGAAATGAAAAGAACTATTAGAAATATGGGGCTGACAGGTTTGGCAGCAATTGCTTTTTCAGGATGCGGACTTGTTGAGAAATATTATGAAGAAGTTAATTACGAAACTTTGACAAATGCTAAAGGCCGAATTGAGCTTTATTCCGGCGGGAAGCTTGTCAAGGAATTCAAAGACAGCAAGATTATTTACTCTAATTCTGACAGCGAAGCGCTGTATTTTAAAGACTCAGCTGGGAAGACGCATTATTGGCAAGGCGAGGCTTACATAGAGTTAGAATAAATGATAAAGATATTATTCTTAAGTAGTAACAAATAGCAAGGTTTAAATAGGTTATAAATTTTGAGATAAAATGGCAAGATATGAAAAAGAAGAGAAGGGGCAACTTTGGGAAAGCGGCACTTTCAGAGTAGATGAAGTTCAAAGAAAGAAAACTCTTGAAGCCCAGATGGAAGCTATCCAAAAATATGGAATGAAAGTGCATGAAGGCTTTCAAAAGATTTTAACTAATTCTCAAACAAGACTTCGAAGAACATCTGTTGAGGTCTTCTTGGGGGCTTTAATGCTTGGCTCTCTCGGAGGATATTTGGGACACAGGGCTGAATCTGCAAGGGATAAACTCCTGCCTGTAGCTTTTTCCGAGATAAGCCAAATAAAAGATATCTCTGCCCAGAAAGGCGAAACTGTCGATCCATTCACTAACTATTATGCTGGCTTGAATGATATGACTATGAAAGTATTCGAATCATGGAATGACTCTTGGAGATCAAGCAAGAGCGATAAAGACGCTTATAATAAATTTGCAGAGAGGCTTAATGAAAGTTTGATGGAGCACAAGTACAAAAACAACTTGACAGACTTTCTTGATTCTGTACCTAAAGATGCGGATCTTGCATTAAGAAGCCTGTCGGGATTTATCCGTTCTGGCGATAGAATGCGCACAGTTAATGGACATTTTTCAAGTGCTTGGAAAGAGCACCATAAAGATAACTACCATACAGAGTTAAGAACAAGATTAGTTACAACTACTGATGCGGATGGAAACATCTCTATGGATACAGAGACTTATCTGGAATCGGTTTATGATGATACAACCCACACTTATACTTACAACAAAAACGAAGGTGAAGCTGCTTCGGTTACTTTGGATAAAGTTCTTTTAGATTTTCAGGGCTTGTCCAGTAAGATGGGTAAAATGGAGGCATTAAAAGTTCAGGAGCCAAATAGGAATGCGATCAGATCCAGCAGGAAATTAAAGAAAGGGAAAGATTTAACCAAGGGAGAATATTTTTCTATAGCAAGCACTTGGAGAACAGGGTCTAATTTTTACTCAAATAGGTCTACTTTTTCTGACCCTTGGAGCCATCTTAGCTCAGATGCCTCAAACTGGAGAAGAGCTAAAAAAACTTCCAGAAACCACCAATATAAGACCACTAGCTCTCGGGATGCCGGACCGGAAGAATTCAGAATTGCAAGATCAGCATTGTCTCATGGGCAGAATTTTGTGAACAAAGTTGATGAAGTAGTCAATGGCATGGGGCATGCTATGCAGCAAACTCCCGTGCTTAGGCAGAAAATACATGATTTTGTCGGGAAAACATTTTCCCCCAGCGATTATAAAAATGGAAAATTCGATCCTAAGAAAGAAGCTTATGCGATAAAAGATTTGGCAAGCGACCTTTATCAGAAAAACTTCAAGGGAGGCTTTGATGTTAAAGGCTATCGTGTGGGTGCTGCTATGCTTTACGGATTATTTGGACTGCTTGCAGGAATTGGATTGGGGGCTGCAGTTGATTCTCTTGCAGATAAATATCAATTATGGGGAAAAAGAACTGCAGGAGATTACTTCGGCTCGGGCAATTATTAATCTTGATCCGACCTTAAGCTTTTAAACCCTAAACCGCATATAATATTATGGCTGTAAAGAAAAAAGATGGAAAGAAAAAGAGCAGCAAAAAGAAACCTAAGATTGTCAAGAATCATAGATCTGAAGTCAGCTACAAAGAGCTTTCTGACAAAAAATCTGATGAACCCAGCTGGAGGGAAGGAAAACTTTCTTCTGAATTGGGCAATGAAAGCGATATAGAAGAGGAAGAAGACGCTGAAGAAAAGGATTTCTACGGAAAGCCTTTAGAAGAATAAGAAGCTTCTGTAGGCGAGGAGTCTTCTCTTTTAGGATAAGGGCTCATGAAAGGCATGAAGCCTAAAAGAGTCATTGCCGAACCGGCTGCGAATGAAAGAAGTGCTTTTGTCTTGAGCGAATAAACTTTTTTTGTAGCTTCTTCTGGAACCAAAGATTCTAAGGAAGAAGCCTTCTTTTCAACTTTTTCCCTTATATTCTTAACCTTATTCTGATAAGCGTGGTAAGCTGGCTTCCTGTCCTTCTCCTGATCTTCTGCTATTCCATGTTCTATCTGCATTATTCCCTTATCTATCTCTTTTATTCCGTATTTCTCCTCAAAACGGCCTTCGACGAACTTTGTTCTTGCCTTGTTAAGGGCCTGCCTAGATTTCATGATCGGAGAATTATAATATGGCTGTGAGCCTTCGCTTCTGAGATTGCTTCCCATAAGCTGGTCTTTCTGCTCCAAAAACTGAAGGTAGGATTCAGATTCTTTAAGATCTGCAGCCATTCCCCTTAGAAGTTCGGCTTGTTTTGTTGGGTACTTGCTGTTTATTTCCGCCAAATAACTGCGGTAGTCTTCGGAGAATTTTGATGATCCGAATAGGAGGAACCCCCCTAAAGCCATGCTTGTCAAAGAATATTTCTTTGCTGAATCCATCGTTAACCCTTAGAATTATCGCTTATAAATTTTATGAAGATTAATAACAGATATGTCAGGATAAAATAAAAAATTAAAAGAAAAAGAAAGTTCGCCTACTTCCTGCTTAATGCCCCGATTATGAACAAAAGCACAGTCAGCAGCGAGCCAGCGACCACTATCCACCCAGCTGCGGTTGCGACTATCTGGCCGCCAAGCCATGATGGGAGAGAAAGTGTTCCTCCAATCATTCCAAAGCCTACAGACAAGGAGACCAAGATCCCAGTAAGCCATGCAACTACGCTGAGGAAAGTTGCCAGAAATCTTCCGGCTTTTCCCGCTTTCTTAGATTTTTTTGCCATTTATTGCATACAAACCTCTTTGTATTTCTAAAGATTTTTAGATATAAATAGCTGCCGATTGCCGGATTGAAATCATGTACACTTGTTGTTTTTAAGAGACATAATCCTTTTATACCCTTAAAATAAGAGTTGCATATGCCTATTGATCCGGTTTATTTAGAAGAAAAGGACATCAAAAGAGATTTAGAATCCTTGCCTAGAGGGACGCCTAAGCCGACCCTTGAGGAAGTTGCTTTTATGAAAAAGGTTGAAAAAAGTATAATAGAGGGAGAGAACGATGTTGCTGTTAGATATAAAAGAGATAAGAAGATAGGCGAAACTGATCTGAAGAAAATTTTGAGTTTTGTGGGTCCGCAAAAAGGCCTCGTATTTTATCCGACATTCATTCCCCCGTATACTGGTTTGGGATATGAAGTTGCCCATGTTATCACCGATAAGCCTGGAGGAGATAATGTAAAGGCTACTGTTCTGATGACTTTCCCTGAAAGAAGTTTGCCGCAAGGCTATAATTTTAACAAGCTTTCCAAGACATTCATGAGCAAGGCTAATATGGTTTTGATGGAAGCTGCCGGAATGGAGCTTCCAAACATGGATGGAAATTACGATTATTAAAGATTAAAAGAAACGTTTATTTTGTCTGATCTTGTAAGGAGTTTATGGTTAAGAGGGGGGAGCTTTTCTTCAGAAAATATTAAAAAGGCCCAATATTGCTAATAACCAGAAATAAAGGATGGCGATAGACTTTAACCAAATCTTTAATGTAATCTTTGATGGCTCTTTTGCAGAGAATACTCTGCAAGAGTACATGATCGCTGCAGGACTATTTGTTTTCTTGATTATTGTTTTCAAACTGTTTGGAATTTATATCCTGAGGACATTGAACCGTATTGCCAAAAAAACCAAGACGAATTTTGATGATTTGGCTGTGAATTTCATAGAGAGGATAAAGTGGCCTTTCTATGCCTATCTTTCTTTGTACATCTCTGCAAAAATATTGGTTCTTCCAGAGTATTTGGATAAAGGGCTCAACTACCTGCTTGTGCTCTTTATAGGGTATTATTTTATTGTCGGATTGAATAAAGCAATAGACCTTTTTGCCAAGAAGGAGATAGAAAAAAGCAAGAGCTCAAACAAAAACAACGGCTCGATGATCAAAGTGATATCCGTTATCGCAAAGATTTCTGTTTGGGTCATAGCAGTTCTTATGGTACTTTCTAATCTTGGAATAGAGATTACCCCTTTGGTTGCCGGAATGGGCATCGGAGGTATTGCGATCGCCCTTGCATTGCAGGCAATTCTTGGGGATCTTTTCAGCGCATTTTCGATATATTTT
>CAZIKY010000005.1:0-52254 GCA_964540065.1 Candidatus Woesearchaeota archaeon
GTACTCTTCAAAAAATGCTTACTGGCTAGAGGGAAAGCTCGGCGATAAAAAATCTTTCCTTGCAGTACAACTAGTTTTGGTTTTGGCGATAGGCCTTATGTCTTTGATGCTTCCCAAGGCCGGAGTTTTTTTCTACTTCATAATCTCTTTAGTTTCAGGATTTTTTGCAGTCATCATAAACCACTATGTAAATGAACATATTGAAAGTTCTCATAGGGCAACTATGCTTTCTATAAAAAATTTCTTCATCCAAGGGACAATATTTGTCCTTTTCCCATTAGTAGGGTACTTTACAAGAGTAAGGTCAATGGGTGAATCGTTCAGTTACCTTACAATATTTTTAGCGATCTATTTTGTAGGGTTGGCAATATACTCTAAATACAGACTAGACTTAACACAACTTAAACATAAAGGCAAAACGTCTGCTCCGAAAGTGTGCTCCGAAAAGCAAACCTTATAAACCTACAATTCTCGGTAAAAATAAGTAAGTAGCGAAGCTGACTTTCGGAATTCAGCGTTAAGAGCGCAGTTTTTGCTTTGAATCAAAGACGAATTCTGAGGAAGGTCCGCCCTCCCCTTTTCGCAAGAAAAGGAAGTGGTTATTTCCCGAAAGGGGAAGTGTCGTGAGGCATGGCTCTGCAACAGAAACGATCCTATTAAGTTAGGCTGAAACGGGCAACCTGACCGGTGCAACTCCAACATGGGGGCTAAGTAGAATGTCGGCATGTTCCGTCCGCTCGCGGGGAACAACAGAAGGCGGCCTATTCGCTACTTACTTCTTGATTTTTCGATGATATCCAGAATTTTCTTATGAACGAGGCCATTACTCATCAATCCGCCTTTTATTGGCCGATCATATCTCTGATCTTTTCCGAATAAGTCTGTAACTTTGCCGCCCGCTTCTTCAACGATTATCTTCAAGGCCGCGAGATCGTGAGCACTAGTATGCGAAAAGATCGCTGCAACGAATTCTCCGCTTGCGACAAGCATTCCCATGTAGCATATAGACAGAAGATTCATTACCTTTGCATCTTCTTCTTTGAGTGGGAAGATTGCTTTGTTTACTCCGAATACATCTCTTTTGGCTACCCCTGCTCCGATGACAGATTTTTCAAGATCTTTCTTCTTTGAAACGGAGACTTTGGCTCCATTAAGAAATGTCCCTTTGTCTTTTTCTGCAAAGAACATCCTGTCCATGAACGGATCATAGATTACCCCCAAAATGGGCTCTCCATTTTTAACCAAGGCCAAAGAGAAGACGCATGTGGGTATTCCATGCGAGAAAGGGATGGTCCCATCCAAAGGATCACACACCCAGGTATATTCGCTTCCGTCTTGAAGATTATTTCCTTCCTCCGCCAAAACACTATGTGTTGGGAAATGTTTTTTTACAGAGTCTATAACCAGTCGATTTATTTTAAAGTCGGTTTCTGTAACGGGAGTGTTGTCTGATTTCCACTCCTTTTTCATTCCTAGCTTGAAGTTTTTCTTTATTATCTCTCCGGCTTCTTTTGCGAGATTTATTGCAAATTCCTTGTAATCCATGTTTTCAAACAGTCGGCGGCGTTTTTAATCTTTGGCTTTGAAAACCTTTAAAAGCACTTCTTGACTTTGGAATTCTACGAGACGGTAGCTCAGGGGGAGAGCACACGGCTGAAGACCGTGGGGTCGGGGGTTCAAATCCCTCCCGTCTCATCTAACTCAAAACTTTTATAAATGAGATTAGATAGGTAATACTAACAAAAGAGGACTGATGAAGCTTAGATCTTTGAGCAAAAAAGGAGCAATTGAGCTCAGCATGACTACTGTTGTAGTCATTGTTCTTGCCATGACTATGCTTATTCTTGGACTTGTTCTTATTAGGAATATATTCACTGGGGCGACTTATAATGTTCAAAGCATTAATGAAAAAGTCAGGGGAGAGATCAATAAACTCTTTGAGGAAGATAATCAGGCTAAGTCGGTAGTTTTCTTGCCAGAGCTTAAAACAGAAGTGCAGCAAGGAAGAGAAGTTGGAGTCGCATTTTCCATAAGGAATTTGGATCCCACAACAGGCACTTTTGCATATGCTGCAAAAGTGAGTTCAACTAACTGCCCACAAGGAGTCAATCCAGTAAATTGGCTTCAGCCGTCTACAGGGACTGTAACGCTTGCATCTGGAGAATCCAGCAACCCTTATCATATAATCCGGGTCAGGCCTCCGCAGACTACACCGCTTTGCACTGCAAGAATTGATTTAGAGATTAGAAAAGACGGACAGTTCTACCATCAAAATTACTTTGATGTAGAGATAAACCCTAGAGGATTTTTTGGTTAATTCTTTTTAAAATGGATCAGAAAAAATCTTTATTCGGAAGCATGTTCGGCAATCTTAAGAAGCCCTGCAAGATGTGCGGGACTCCGATGGAAGATTCCAGTATGACTTTCTGTTCCGATAAATGCGAGAAAGTCCACGCAGAGATAAAGGCTAAGAAACTCCGAGAACAAGGCTTCGGACAATAAGGTTAATTAATTAGGAAGATATAATTTCTATATGGGGTTTAAGCCTAATGGTCTTCCCGCTTTGACAGTCTTAAGCTTATCTTTGCTTGCAGGTTGCAGCTCAAAGGCTAACAGGAAGGAGGCTCTTCTATATCAAGGATATGACATGGCCTTGCCTACAACTATCCGAGAGGCAGTTCACGATTCCTATATTCCTGAAGGCAAGACATATGTTACCCTTGAAACAGTCAGAAATGTTTATGCTAGGATAGATCTCGCTAAAATAGAAGAATGCAGGGAGTTATTTGCATACAAGGGATATATGGGGTTCTATAGAGATTCCGAAGCTGCTGAAGCAAAGATGGAGCATGATCGGAAAAAAGCTGAGTTGGGGGTGCTTTTTGATCAGAACCTTTCAAAGTTAAGAAATTTTGCCGATCCCTTTAATAAGAACCTAAATTATAAAAAGATCTTTGATGGTTTTTATGTTTACGAAGATTTAAGGGCAAGCCAAAGGCAGGAACTCTGGAGCAAAAGAGGATATCTCGAGCAAAAAATCGTTGAAATTCCATTGGGCAGATACAATTTTCCACAAGGGATTAGGGGAGTCAATAAGTTCTTAGACTTGGTTCTTGAAAGTGTATGCAAAATGTCTTTAGAGGAAAAAGAAGAGGTTTTGGAAGAGATTTTGAATGGGGTCCAGGATTCTCCTTAGTAGAGAGATTATCCCCAGAAAAGGGGCCATGGAAAGGTTCTTAAATTTGTGAGGCGATTCTCGTTAATGTTAAAGATCTATAACACCTTGTCTCGAAAAGTCGAAGCATTTAAGCCGCTGAAAGACAAGGAAGTCAATTTCTATAGTTGTGGGCCCACTGTGTGGAATTATGCCCATATCGGGAATCATAGGACAAATATTCTTAATGACCTCTTAAAGAGAGCTTTAAGATTCCTTGGCTATAAGGTCACGCATGTTATGAATATTACCGATATTGATGATAGGATAATATCTGAAATTCAAAAGCAAAACATCTCTCTAAAAGAATTTACTAGGAAATACGAAAATATTTTCTTTGAAGACCTGGAAGAGCTTAATGTCAGCAGGCCTGACAAGCTCCTCAGAGCAACAGAGTCTATAAACGAAATGGTTGGGATGATAAAAAAACTTCTTGAAAAAGGTTATGCATATAAAACTGAAGATGGAATCTATTATTCTATCTCTAAATTCAGAAGCTATGGGAAGCTCGCGCAGCTTGAAAAAGTAAAGTCTACCAAGTCTAGGATAAAGACAGACAAATACGAAAAAGATAATCCTCAAGACTTCGCACTATGGAAGTTCTGGGTTCCTGAAGACGGCAACGTTTATTGGGAAACTGAAATCGGAAAGGGAAGACCCGGTTGGCACATAGAATGTTCTGCTATGTCTACAAAAGCTCTAGGACCTAGCCTTGATCTCCATACAGGGGCAATAGACCTTATTTTTCCGCACCATACAAATGAAATTGCCCAAAGTGAAGGCGCAACCGGGAAGAAATTCGTAAAATATTGGATGCATGGCGGATTCCTTACGATGAAGGAAGGAAAGATGGCAAAGTCTGTCGGCAATGTAGTTTATCTAAAGACTCTAAAGGAAATAGGTTTCTCTCCTATGGATTATAGATATATGTGCTTGGAGAAGCATTATCGAGAACCAATGGAATTCTCACAAGATGCACTTGAAGGTGCCAAGAATGCTTACCAGAGGCTGAAGAACATTTGTTCCGAATTAAAAGATGATGGAAAGGATAATAAAAAATATCTTGCCGAATTTACAAAAGCTCTTGAAGATGACCTCAATATGCCTAAAGCACTTGCTGCATTATGGGGATTGGTGAGGGATCAAGAAGCAGAAGGCAAATATCTGACTGTAAAAAAGATGGATAAAGTTCTTGGCTTGAAACTTCTCGAAAAAGAAGAGTTTGAGCTGCCTAAAGAAGTAAAGAAGCTTATTGATGAAAGAGAAAATGCTAGAAAGGCTAAAGATTGGAAAAAGTCTGATGAGATTAGGGATAAAATAACAAAACTTGGTTGGGAAGTCAAAGATACTCCGGAAGGGCAGAAGCTGAGGAAGTTATAATGGCCAAGGAAATTGATTATCAAAAGTTCAGATGGTTCTTTACTTCATCGGGGATGCTTGTTATTGGCGGGAAAAGCGCTGAGCAAAACGAAGAGGTTATCAAAATTGCAAAAGATGATGATATTGTGCTGCATACAGAAGAGCCTGGAAGCCCATTCTGCGTTCTTGTTGATGAGATAGAAGAGTCGGAAAAAGATATTTACGAGGCAGCAGTTTTCTGCGCTTCTTTGAGCCAGCAATGGAAAAAGAAGAAAGCTCAAATTGAAGTAAGCGTATTTAGGAGAGGGCAAATGCATAAAAGTAAGAGCATGAAGAAAGGCACTTTTGGTGTGAAAGGTGTCGAACAGAAGATAAAGGTCTCTCCTAGGCTTTATCTCACTTTTCAGGAAGGAAAGCTGCGCTGTGTTCCTTTTGAAACAGATGTTGCATTAATAACCCCTGGAGATATGAAAAAGGAAGAGGCTGCTGAAATGATCTCAAAGAAGCTTCAGATCAAAAAGGAAGAAGTTTTAAGCGCTCTTCCATCAGATAAGATTAATGTAAAATGGCTTTAGTAAACTTTCAGCTCGGAAAAGCAGGCCTAACCGAAGGCTTCATTGAGAGCCTTAGGCTCGCCTTTACAAAAAATAAGGTCGCAAAGATCTCTTTCCTGCCTTCATCTACGAGAGATAAAGAAGAAATGAAGAAGATCGCTGAGGAGATTTGTGCGAAATTGGATGATGAAAAGCACAAGTACATTTTCAAACTAATTGGATTTACACTTACTGTAAGAAGATTGGGCAAATAAATAGGTTTATAAACCGTTTATTCGACTAAAAAATAGGCTTGAAGGCTCATGGAGCCGATCTAATGCCGCAAGGCATGGCCGATTGATGGAAAATGGAAAAAAGAAATGTATATGATTTATCCGGGGAACAATATGTCCTCAAGCTAGCTGGCGAATTAAAAGGAATGAAGGAATTTGCGATGCCTGAATGGGCGCATTATGTTAAAACTTCTATGAGTAAGGAAAGGCCTCCTGCAAGCCCGGATTGGTGGTGGATGAGGGCTGCCAGTATTTTGAGGCAGGTTTATCTTAGGGGAACAATAGGTGTAAATAAATTATCTACAAAGTATGGAAGCAAACAAGATCGAGGAATGAGGCCTCCAAAATTCCACGAAGCTGGAAGGAAGATAATTAGAGTAATCCTCCAACAGGCTGAAAAGGCTGGAATGCTTGAAAAGGTTAAAGAGCCCAAGGCTGGAAGAAGACTTACTAAAAAGGGAAAGCAATTCCTTGATGGTGTAGCTGCAAAGTAAAATGGCAAGATATAAATCATTATCTAAAAAATTGAAGCTAGGAAAGCATAATCGAAGAACCAAATGGGCTCCTTTCTGGACAGTTCTTAAGGCTAAAGGGAAGGGCAAAAGAGTCCATCCTTCGCAGCTTACTAGAATAAAGAGGCATTGGAAGAGGACCAAGCTTAAGGTTAAACCTAGAAAGATAAAGAAGTGGTATTAAAATGGCTGCAGTTGAAAGACAATACACAATTCCTTTAAGGAAAGAATGGCTTAAGGTGCCGCAGTATAGAAGAGCGGAAAAAGCAGCTAAGGCTATAAGAGAATTTTTAGTAAGGCATATGAGAGCTAATCCTGAAAATGTTAAGATCGGTAGATGGTTAAATGAAATGGTTTGGCAAAGAGGAATAAAAAATCCTCCGCATAAAGTAAGGGTTAATGTTTATAAGGATGATAAAGGAATTGTAAAAGTTGAGCTTATTGAGCTTTCTGAAAAGGCTAAAAAAATACAGGCTAAAGAAGACTCTAGGAAGAAGAGCATTGAAGAAAAGAAGAAGGCTGAAGAAGCAGCAAAGAAAGCTGAAGAGGAGAAGATTAAGAAAGAAGCAGAAAAAGCAGCTAAAGAAGAGGAAGCAAATAAGACTGAAGGAGAAAAAGAGGCTGAGAAAGAAGAGAAAAAGATAGAAGAGAGAGTAAAGCATGAAGTTGTAGCTCAGCCTAAGCCTGCAGCTGCGGCTCCTAAGGAAAAGCATACTAAAAAAACCCATCCTGTAAGACAAGCCCTTGAGAAGTAAATTTTTCAAGACTGATCAAAAAAGCTTATTAACACTTCTTCCCGACTGAGTTTATGGATAATATTCAAGAGCTTCTAAAAGGTTGTTTTATTAATATTGATAAGCCTGAAGGGCCGACTTCTCATGATGTGGATCTTTGGATGAGGAAGATTCTTGGTGTTGAGAAAACCGGCCATTTTGGGACACTCGATCCAATGGTTACCGGAGTTCTGCCGATTGCCATCGGGAAGGCTACGAGGCTTTTGCAATACTTTAAGGCCGGCAAAGAATATGTGGGTGTAATGCGCATCCATGAAGAGATTGGGCTCAAGAAAGTTAAAGAGGTTATCAAAAATCAATTCAAGGGAAAAATAACTCAGCTTCCCCCTAAAAAATCTCGTGTTAAAAGAGAAGAAAGGCAGAGGGAGATTTATGATTTTAAGATAATAGAGCATGAAGGAAAAGATTTTTTGTTCAGCGTCAAATGCGAAGCTGGAACTTATGTGAGAAAACTAGTTCATGATTTGGGTGAGGCGCTTGGATGCGGTGCACATATGACTGAACTGAGAAGGATTAGGGCTGGAATGTTTGATGAATCTAATAGTGTAAGAGTAGATGAAGTGGTGAAGGCATTTGAGGATTATAAAAATGGAGATGAGGAGTATTTGAAAGAGATGCTTTTGCCCATGGAGATAATAACTGAAGATATCGAAAAACTCGAGGTCCATGAAACTGCTTTAAAGAGACTAAGCCATGGGGGCCCAGTACTTCCAGATGATTTGGCTAAAAAATCTAAATCGGCTTCTGGAGATAAGGTCGCAGTTATTGTTAGGGGCAAGATAGTGGCTGTTGCCAAAGTTGTTAATGAGCCAGGCATTTTTGCAAAGCCTGAAGCAGTCTTTATTTAAGGTTTTAAGATAAGCTATTTAAATACCTTTTATCTAGAAGGAATATGGCACGAGAAGACGAGATGCTTAAAGAGAGGCTTAAGAAGATTGATGAGCTTCGCAAACAGAAGATAAACCCTTATCCTTACAGATTTGAATCTAAAAATAAGGCTTCGGAGCTTCAGCAAAAGTATTCTAAGCTGAAGGGTGATGAGATGACCAAAGATAAGGCAAGCGTTGCCGGAAGGTTAATGTCTGTGCGCTCTTTTGGAAAAATCCACTTTGCCCATCTTGCAGATATGAGTGGGAAAATACAAATTGTTGTGGAAGAGGGCGCTTCTGGAAAGAAAATAAATGAATTCTTCCAAAGATATATAGATGTTGGAGATATTGTTGGTGTTGAAGGGATAATTCATAAGACTAAGAGAGGAGAAGTTTCTATTCTTGTAAAAAATTTTGAACTTCTTTCAAAGGCGATTAACACCTTGCCCGACAAGTGGCATGGACTCCAGGACAAAGAAGAGAGATACAGAAAGAGATATGTAGATCTTACCATGAGCCCCGAAGTTAGAAAGATCTTTGAAACCCGCAGTAAAATAATTGAAGCGATAAGGGAAGTTTTAAACTCTAAAGGTTTTGTTGAGGTGGAAACCCCTTTGCTTCAACCAGTATATGGTGGAGCTGAAGCTAGGCCGTTTATCACGCACCTTAATGATCTGAATATTGATATGTACATGTCAATTTCTCCGGAGCTTTACTTGAAAAGGCTGCTCGTCGGAGGGTTTGATAAAGTTTACACTATCTGCAAAAATTTTAGGAATGAGGGCATTGATAAAAGCCATAATCCAGAATTCACAATGATGGAGTGTTATTGGGCTTATGCTGATTATGAAGATATGATGGATCTTTACGAAGAGATTTATGAATATGCTTTGAAAAAGGTCGTTGGAAAAACCGAGATAGAATATCAAGGCAATAAAATTAGTTTCAAAAGGCCATGGGAAAGGATAACCATGACTGATGGAATAGAAAAATATGGCAAATTTAATGTGAACAAAATGGACGATAAAGAGCTCCTGAATAAAGCAAAAGAGCTTAAGCTAGATGTTGATGCCAAAAATCCTCGCGGGTTGATCATTGCCGAAATCTTCAAAGAAATTGTTGAGCCCAAACTTATACAGCCTACCCATGTGGTGGATCAGCCGAAAGAAACAACGCCTCTTTGCAAAGAAAAGAGAGGAAATCCGGAGCTTATTGAAAGAGACGAGCCTTTCATTGCAACAATGGAAGTGGGGAATATTTATTCTGAGCTTAATGATCCAATCCTTCAGAAAAAGCTTTTTGAAGAGCAGGCTAAAGTAATGAGGGAAAAAGGTTTGGGGCACCCTTATGATAAGGATTATCTTGATGCTTTAGGTTATGGAATGCCTCCGGCTGGAGGATTGGGACTTGGGATAGATAGAATGGTCATGATCTTGACAAATTCACATTCTATTCGAGATGTAATTTTATTCCCTTTCATGAAACCCGAATCTTCTTCCGAAGCTGGACATTCTAAAAATAAGACTGCAGTTAAGAAAGAACCTAAAACTCCACCTAAGGGCAAAAAGAAGTGATTATGGTTAGCAAAAAGAAAAAACCTAAACTAGTTATCAGGTTTAATATTAAGAAACATCTCCCTGTTGGGATGAGGCTTGGCAAGGACGTCGCTAATTCTCTTGATAAGGCCATATCTTTGAAACTAAAAAAAGCCGCTGAAAGAGCTAAAGCTAACAAACGCACAACAATTCTTCCACAGGACATATAATTATTTGGAGCAATCTTTAAAAAGCTGCAAGAGCTTTCTTAGGCATGATTGAAAGAACATTGGTGATATTAAAGCCTGATGCAGTCTTGAGGGGAATAACCGGAGAGATAATGGCCAGGTTTGAAAAGGTAGGGCTAAAGATTGTTGCGATGAAGATGCTTTTTGCAACTAAAAAACAGCTTGAAGAACACTACTTCAAAGACGATGAATGGCTAATAAAGAAGGGAAAAGATATTATCAAGAATAAAGGTTACCCTGCAAGTTATGATCCTAAGAAGGCCGGAAAAGAGATAACAACTTCACTCGTTGAAGATATGAGGCTTTCTCCTGTAATTGCTTTTGTTTTAGAGGGACATAATGCGATAAATGTTGTAAGGAAACTTACCGGGCCAACTAATGTGGAAGAAGCTCTTCCTGGAACAATAAGGGGAGATTATTCTCATGATACATATGGTCTTGCCAATATTTCTAACAGGCCAATCATAACAATAATGCATGCCAGTGGGGACAAAAAAGATGCTGAAAGAGAGATTAAGATATGGTTTACCGATAAGGAAATCTATTCTTATGAGAAAAGCGATACAAAATTACATTACAGAAAAGGTTAAACAGATTTGACCATATAATGCTCTTCTAACTTATAGTCTAGTTTTTGATAATATTCTCTTACTCCAATTCCGGAAATAACTTTTATTTTAGAGCATTTTAATTCTTTTGCGATATTTTCTGCAGCAGCCATCAGCTTTGAACCGAAGCCTTTATGTTGAATTTCTCCTTCTTCGCCAATTTTTGCTTGAGGGCCATAAACATGGAGTTCTCTTACAAAAAGATCTTTTCCGACAACCCTTAAGCGGCATATCCCGAAAAGAACACCTTCTTTATTGGACATTTCCAAAAATATCTCTTTTCCCCCAGAGGCTTCATAATCTATTCTTTTGATGGAGAGATTTTTGTTATCTACTTTTCCTTCTCTTTTAATTACAAAACCTATTTCTCTACACCTGATGCAATTGCATTTTAATCCGAGATCCGCCATTTTTTCCTGAGCAGCTTTTCTTAGGTCTAGCCTTGATGCTCCTTCAACGATATATTCTGGCTGGAATTCCCTGATTACCCTCATTATTCTGCAATATTTGGGAACTTTCTGTTTCATTTTAATCAAAAGATCTAAGTTCTGCTCATCGGAGTATGGAATATAGTTCATTTTTTTGTAAGTTTTTTCAAGAATTGTCCCTTTCATAATCTGCGTAGGATAGATTTTTATCTGATCCGGCCTAAAATCTTGGTTGTCAAAAATCATGCTGAACATTTCGAGATCTTTTTCCGGGCTGCTTCCGGGAAGTCCTGGCATCATGTGGTATCCCACTTTAAATCCCGCATCCTTGAGACGTCTTGTTGCATCAATAACATCTTGGACCGTGTGCGCACGATTGATGATTTTGTAGATTTTATCATCTGGAGCCTGAACTCCGAGTTCGCACCTTGTTGCTCCAAATTCTAACATTCTTTCTACATCTTTGTCAGAGCAATCATCTGGACGGGTTTCTATGCATAAGGCAATGCACCTTCTTTCAGCAGTTTCATTTGCTTTTTTTGCCTCCTCAAGACTTTCGCTTACAAAACCATTCATGGCATCATAACATCCTTTGATGAATTCGTACTGAAAATTTATAGGGTACTGCAAGAATGTGCCCCCAAGGACGATTAATTCGATTTTATCTGTGGGTTGCCCCATTTTGTCGAAAGCCTGGAGCCTAACTTCCACCTGTTTGTAGGCATCATACTGAACCGGAAGAGCTCTTGCTATAGTCGAACTCTTTGGAGTGTAGCTTTGCGAAACTCCAAGTGTCGGGCAGTAGGTGCAAACGCCATGGTTGCAGCTTCTCGGTGGGAGAGCCACAGCTATTGGAGTAACCCCTGAGAGAGTTTTAGTTAGCTTCCTTACCTTGCTTCTTTGTGTGGTCATTTTTACTGTATTTATAGGGTTATTAGATTAGGGAATATTCTTTAATAAAAGCATCTCTATGCTTTTGAGAGAGATCCCTTGGCCCGTTAAAACTTGCAGAGAACCTATAAGTGAAATAAAAGCTAGAATCCCCGGTACGAGCTTCATTTACTCTTGCTGAGCCCTCATATATAATGTTTACTTCAAAACAGGTTTTTGAAGGGTCATTTATCTTTAGTTTAATCTTTTTATCTGAAATCTCTTTTTCAACAGAGTATCCTCTGCGAACGTAAAATTCTTCTAAGTTTTCCGAGAGATTGTGGAGAGTAGACTCTCCCTTTTTAGAATCTCCTGCCTCTGTTATTAAAATACTGTCAAGGCCTTTTGGCAAAAGTCTCATATAAATTCCGGGGATGAAGGGTATTTAAGTTTAATTAAGGCAAGCAAATTTAAATATCTCTTCGCCTTAAATTAGATATGTCAAAAAGAAGTGGTAGCGCTGCAGAGCGAGAGTTATTGCATATGTTCTGCGATAAAGGATTTTCTGGAGTCAGGATAGCGGGGTCAGGCAGCAGCACAGAGTTAAGCTGTGACCTTCTTGTGGGGAATGGCAATCTTATGGCGGCGATAGAATGCAAATCTACTCGGAAAAAGAAAAAGTATGTGAGCATTGAGCAAATGAATGATTTCAGAACATTTGCTTCAAACTTCGGCTTGTCTGCACTGGTTGCGATAAGATTTGCACGAAACGGATGGTGGTTTATACATCCCGACAAGCTCGAAAATACAGGTAAAAATCTTGCAATCTCCCTTGAAGAGATAAAATCTAAAGGTCAAAGTTTTGAGGATTTGATAAGTCAATACCCTGTAAAAGTCTGAGACAAAAATGCATAAGCGTTTGCAGATCTTAATGGTCTTATTGGCAGTGCTAATTTTTTCTCCTTCAGTAGACGCTCTGATTATAAGCGAAATTATGTATGACCTCTCGGGAAGCGATACAAATAGAGAATGGATAGAAATTTATAACGATCAGGGAGGAGCTATAGATCTAACCGGCTGGAAATTTTTTGAGGCCGGAACTAATCATGGCCTGAATTTAGTGAGCGGATCCATCTCATTAAACCAAGGAGACTATGCATTGATTGTTAAGGATCCAGACGTTTTTCTTGCAGACCATCCAAATTTCAATGGTACTCTTTTAGACAGCAGCTTTTCTCTTTCAAATACCGGAGAAAGTTTGGCCATGAAAGATTCTTCCTTAAACATTGTTAACGAAGTGAATTATTCATCTTCTTGGGGTGCAGCTGGAAACGGGAATAGTTTGCAGTACAAAGCAGACTCCTGGTGTGAAGGCTCTCCTACTCCGGGGTTAAGTAATTCGTGCGATTCTGAAGACGAAGAAGAACAAGATGAGCAGGATCCCCAAGGAGACCAGGGCAATCAAAGCGAGCAAAATCCGCAAAATGAATCTGAAAGCGACGATAATCTGGAGCAAGCCCCTTATAAGTGCACTATGCAAGAAACAATTGAAGTAGGATCTTTCCCCGAGGAATTAAAATTTGGAGATGAAAGTGAGATAAAAGTATCCTTTAATGCAAGCTGTTATCCTCACTCTTCTGTCAAATTTCTTGTTTATGGCTCTTCAAGCAGAGTCATCTCTTATGAAGATGGAACAAAGATAACTAAATATGCTTCGTGTGAAGAAGGATCTGTGTTTGAGGATCTGGAGAGCAAAGATTATTCTCTTGATATTCCTTTTTTTGTTTATCCTAATTGCAATGACTCATATGAAGATGGAGAATATGCCATTTCTTTGAGGGTTTGCTCTCCTTCTTGGAAAAAATATCATGAAGAAGAGATTAAAATAAATCTCTCGGGGAAATCAGGAGTGTGCTCATCTAATGAAGAAAATGAAGAGAATATAGATGCTGAAGCTGAAGTTAATTTAACGCAGCCAAATATAAGCAGTAGCAAAGTTTCTATTAGGGAAAATGATTCTTCAAGACCTCTAACTTCTTCAGCAATTAATGCGGCTAATAGATCAAGTTATAATTATGGGGAGGTTATTTATGAGTCTAAGAATTCTGACATAAAGAAAATCTCGGCGTATTTGACTGCGATTCTATTTATCTTGTTAATTATTTACTTGCTTCTGAATAAGGGTAAGGTTTAAAACAGTCTGTGCTGAGCTATTTTAAGATAAAATGGCTCTTAAAGAAAGACTTAAGGAAGGTTGGATACATTGCAACCTTATAGTCGAAATTATAGGGAAACCCAAAGAATATGTGGATAAGGTTATGGGTGAAGTAGTTGAGGCTATAGGCAAGATTGACGGTGTAGAACTGATAAATAAGAATATTCATGAAGCTAAAGAGGCTAAGACTTACTTTTCCACATTCTCTGAAGTGGAAGTTGCTGTAAAGGATCTTAAGATTTTAACCGATTTAGTCTTTGCTTACATGCCGAGCAATATTGAGATTCTATCTCCTAATGAGATTAAAATGTCTTTAAATGACTGCAATCTCCTTGTAAATCTTCTTACAAGCAAGCTTCACGGGTATGATGCCATAACCAAAAAGCTGAAGCTTGAAAACATGATTCTTAGAGGGAAACTCCATAAACTTGGGGCTTTGCCTGAGCAAAAACAGAAGAATGATGAGCTTGAAAGTTTGAAGAGTGAGGAAAGTGAAGGCTCTGATAACAAAGAGCAAGAGATTAAAAGCGGAACAGGCGATGCCAGCAGTTAAATTTCTCTAAGGGGCAGATTCGCTTGATTTTTACCTGCTCTTTCTAAGGCCGCCCTTATTGGCTGTTGAGGTTTTTTCTTAAGCTTGAAATAGATCGCCAGGCCCGCCAGAATTGCTGCGATTGCAAGAAGAACCCATCCGACAATCTTCAGATTTATTCCTCCTTCTCCAGGGATGGCACGGCATTCAGCTAAGCAACAGTTTCCATCTGCAGCAGATACTGTCGGCTCACTGCATGTTTCTCTACTGCCGCATATTCTTCCATTAATTTCAGAACAAGTTTTAGTTGTAGTTTCTTCTCCGATCTCGATCCTAACTGGAAGTGAAGTTGAAGATCCTGCAGTTTCAGCGTTTATCGATCCAGTATATGCTCCAAAAGCTCTTTCCGTATTAAATATTATTCTTATTTCCCTTTCTTCATTCGGCTGAAGCTCTAAGCTTGAAGGTTCAATTCCCTCAAGAAGCTCGTATAGGCCGGAAACAGAAATGCTTGCGCTCTTTGGGGTTGAAGCCAAGTTCTTCAGAGTGATTGTTATTTCATTTTTGGGAAGTTTTTTGAGCGTTAAGTTTAATGTTTCTTGGGAGAATTCTAGGTCTGAAGGCAATAATGACCTCCCCCCAGTTGTAGTTTGATTTATTGCTCCCGAAAAACTTCCCTCTTCAAAAGATGAAGGAAAGAGAATTATTGGAAGCTTGTATCCTCTTTCGTTCCCGAATTCAGTTACATATGAAATCTCTATATAATCAAATAATATTGAGGAAGTTTGTGGAGATTCTAGGACCATATTTGCACTTGAAAGCTCTCTGACCTGTACTGAGAAGGTTTTCCCTGAAAGAGAAGCTATAAGCTCAGCAGGCGTTACCCCGTTGTTTTGAAAGTTTATTGTAAAGTTTTTCCCACCGCTAGTTTTGATTAATCCTTTGGAGTAAATGAGAGGTTCAATTTTATCTCTTCCAAGGAATTGCAGTGAAAAGGCAAGGTCTTCCGTAGAAACTTTGTTTTCATCCACCATATCCAAAACAGATTTTAGCCATGATTCTCCCAAAGATTTTTGTATTCTGCTCTCTGGAAGTGCTTTAACTGCCTGGGTCGTTGCCGAGATGCTTGGGACATTTGACACCGCAAGTGCACCTGAAGACCAGTAACCTTGCGGAGCCTGATTGTTTACGAGCCAAGATTCTGTTGCGGAATCTTTAGTGAATGAATAGTATATTGCCCTTTCTTCTGTAGTTTCAAGATTTTGCGAGAGCCAAGTAATCTCTTTCTGAAGGTCTGAAATGCCTAGTCCGGATAAAGCAACTAAGGCATACGCTGTCGGAGTTGCTTCGCATCCGCTGCGATAAGTTTTTCCCCAGCATTTTTTATTGTTCAAAGTTAATGAAAAAGCAGACCCATTGTTTAGCATTTGGAAAGAGTTAACTCTTCCTAGATAAGTATGCGAAACTCTTGAAGAGGAAAGAGAGCAATTTGTCGAGATTATGACCTCTGGATCATCTGGAAGTTCTAAGGAAATTGGAGGATTTGGTCCGCTCGCTAGATTTATTGCTTTTGCTTGACCATTAATTATTATGCTGCAGCTTTGGGCAGAATTTGATTCTGCGATCAGATCCCAGAGCCCAATATTTACATTGTTTTGTGAATCTAAAATCCAGTTCTGCATTTTTTGGGTGTCAGTTAGATTCTTGAGTGCAGTTAAAGCAAGAGAAGTGGTTTTTACTTCACATGCTCCTGCCGGCCAGCATTCTTGTGAAGAGCTTCTTTTAAGTAATTCGTCTCTTGCTCTGTTTGCAAAAGAAGTCTGATGAGAGAGGGCAATCAGAGATAGTGAAAGTTCTTCTGTCTTAAGAGCGGCTACCTCATTTACTCGATTCAGCAGGTTGGAATAAATGTCCTGAATTGGCTTTTGAATTGTAAACTCTGCGTTCTTGACTTCCTCCAGAAGTATTTCTGTTTGGCATAATGCCCTGACCCTCATGGAATTTGCACCGTAGTTTCTTGGGGTATTCATCCAGACGATCCATTTGTCCGCTGCTGCCTGCTCAAATCCAAATGCAGGAGAGTATTCATTATTCCCATAAAAGAAAAAGATGTCGGCCGCTTGAAGAGGCTTTTGCAAGCTTCCCGTTATTTCTGCCTGAAAAACTTCCCCAGAAAGGAAAGATTGTCTGGAAAGCTGTATCTTTATGCATCCATCTTGCTGGGCGCTTACAAAACCAGATGTAATAACTGAAAAAGATATCGTTAAAAGTAAAAAGATCCCCAAAACAGGTTTGAACTTAAATATTGAGAGTTTCATCTTCCTCATCTTCTCCAGTATACTTCTTCAGCTTTTCCATAGTTTCTTTAAGCTCACTCTCGGTTTCAGTTTCTACTTCTTTCTTTTTTCTAGATTCTTCAAAAGTATGCTCTGGATAATAAGGCCTTACCGGGGGCCTGTATGGTGGGAATTTTTCTTCAGGCTTTGCCGCAGGTTTGCCCTTGAATTTTATGAATTTTTCAAGATATCCTTTTTTGTAAAGGAAGAAGATTGCTCCTGCAAGAGCAAGAAGTACTAGGATAAGTATGTAGGGCCAAATCGCTCTTTTTGGACTGCATTGCTGCGAACAGCAAATCCTGCTTGCTGAGGCGTCGCTGGCGCTTAAGAAATTTCCTCCGCAGCTTTCGTCTTCACTGCATAAAAATCCGCCTTTGCTGCTGCATGTAGAGACAGTGTCTACGCAGTTGCCGATGCAACATCTGTCTGCACCTATCGCCGTTCTTAAATTGCCGTCGCAGTCTTGACTGAAAGTGCATTCCTCTCCGCCTAATTCAAAACAAGTTTTTGCGCAGTCTGAATCATCAAGATCCGTTCTGCCGTCATTATCATTGTCAAAGTTATCGTTGCATACTGTCTCTTGGCTTTCGCATATCCCCCTTCTTCCAAAGACATCAGATACAAACTGCCCAACGCATTCAGGCTTGCCGCAGTCTTCTATTCTCGAACAAGCGCCGGCTTCTCCTGCTGGCCTGCAACAAACCCCTACAAGGCATGAAGCTGAAAATGACTGTTCATCAAAATTGCAGGCAGATCTGCAGAAATAGCCATAGGTGTCTTCGCAATCATTTCTTCCCAAGGTCACTCCTTTAGGCCATCCCGAGTAAAGGACAAGAGCTGTGTCCCTTATTCTGCTTGTGGTACCGAAGCTTCCATCTGTATTTTGATTCTTAAGAAGCCAATCTTTTGCCTTTGTGACATTATCTGGAGAGTAATCAATTAAACCCAAAATTCCGAGGGCAGTATCCCAATATCTTCCCTTTCCGCCCGTGGACATAAAGTAGCCTTCCCTGTTCTGCTGTGAAAGAGCTTTTGTTGCATGCTCCTCTTTTGATGTTAAGGAGAAAAGAATTGCATCAGGGAATACTGCCCTATTGTTATCTGCCTCTCCGATAAGGTAAGGAAGGAGTTGGGTGTATTCCCTTCCTGCTTTTTGTAAAGCATATGCAGTCCATAATGTGGCTTCATAACTGCAAACGGCCCCTTCCCTTATGCAGACAGTATTAATTGAAACATCCGTCGGGGAAGTAAATGTTTCTGCTGAGACGTAAAGAGTGTTGAAGAAGTAGGGTAAGGAAACTGCTGCAGAAGATTCGCATGAAACAGAGTATACTCTGTCAAGGCAATTATTTGAAATGCTTATCCATTCATTTCCCGAAACAAGGCGGTCACCATCTATACTCCTTAGATTCAAACAAGAAGGACTTGGGCCTGCCCAAGAGTATTTTTTATCTTCATTTATTGAAAGAGTGAATTCGTTATTGTCATATTTCACAGTACAGTTTGAAGCTTCTCTTGTGTCTATTTGAAGAAGCCAGTTTATTCCCGTTACCCTGAATGGAGCCTGCATGCTTAGCAGCCAATCTATTTCTTCCTCTACCGGCTGTCCTAAAGAGTTCAGGGCGAGAACTGCATAGGCAGTGTCTAAGGCCCTGCAGTTTCTGGTTCGATCATCGGAAGGCCAGCACCAGTCCTCTTTATTTTCCCTTGCAAGAAGGAGGGTTTTTGCATCTGCACTAAGCCGATCGTCATATCCCAACGCAAGTAATGCTAAAGAAGCGATATCTGTTGTTAAGGTCGACCATCTTCCGTCGACTTGTTGGGTCAGCCAAAGATAAGCAGAGTCTATTTTTTGAGTTTCTGTCGGTGCTGGAAGAGGCTCTTCCTGCGCAGTTATTAAGGGAGAAGCTGAAAAGATTATTAATAGAGCTACAAATAGAACTAATCCTGCCCTCTTTTTCATCAGTATTTTACGACTATATTCTTTAAAACCCTTTCTGTCAAGAGGCCGAATCAGTATGAATTGGCGAAGGATTTACATTCTTCCGCGGAATACCCTTGTCTCGCCTTCTTCTTTTCTGTTTGAAGAAGATTTTCTCTTCTTTTTGTTTTTGTTTTCTATGAAATCTTTTATCCTGTATCTCTGTATGGTGTATTGGGCAGGGTTTTTGATTTTGCTACAGAAATTATCCGGAGTGCATATCCCCAAATCTTTGTAATCTGACTGTATTTTTGCACAGCTTGGGGGGAAGATGGGCTTATTCCTCATGTGCCAGTTTAGCTGAGAGACAACATATCCTTCTTTTAACGGCTGGGCGTTCTTTTGATTCCATTCAACAATCTTTTTAGTTAATTCTTCTGGAGGCATGTTTATGCTCCTGAAATAGTTCAGCAGGATGAAAAGGCATCTTTTTCTTCCGTCGCCTTTTATACCATTTAATGCGTTGTGGATGCAAGGCGGCCACATTTGGGGATTTACGTCTTTTATCTGGATGTTATTCCGATTTTTTTGATAAGTTGTAGATTTTACAAGCTCAATTTCCTTGCCTTTTTTCTCGTGCATTCTCTGCCAGTCCAAAGCTTGAATCATAAGCTCTTTCGCTTCTCCCTTTTCCACTTGCGGGAAAAATGGTTTTGGGAAAACTCTTTCAGGTTTTGCCCATCCGATGTGAAAGTTTTTGAGCTGTGAAGGAAGAATGACGATGCTGGCAAGGCCACTTTTTTCGTTTAAGGAATAAGGCATTCTGATCAGATGCCTCGGGGAGATTGCAATGGAGTCGATGTCTACTACGGAGAAAGGATCAAATCTGTCGTTTTTATAAAATTCATCTTTTGATTTGTTAAGCCTTTTGCTTAGCTCATCTGTGTCTACTATTTCTGACAGCCGATCTCTCAGAGAATTTTCTATTAGTTCTCTGAGATAAGAAGAAACTATCCTGGGGCCTTGGGGAAAGAGATCTTTAATTTTTATTCCATGAACCTCTTCGGGAAAAGCTTCAAAGGGTACAATGATGTGCCATCCCCCTCTTCCAGAAAATTTCAGTCCGATATTTTGGACATTGTGGAATTTTAATGCGTCTAAAATAAGTTCTGCGGCGATTTTGCTGAAGTCAATGTATTTAGAATCAATGTCTAAGATCAGGTCCCAGCCTTTTCTAAGCTCATTCATTTTCTCAGGAGTCATAGAGGTGCCAAGATCGAGGGGATTTTTCCAAAGTTCTTCTGAAAAATGGAAAGATGTTGCTCCTTTTTCTGCAAGATTTCCTACATCTCCGGGATATTCTATGATATCTGGGCGCTTGCCGAAACTTTCAAGGTACCTCGGTACGACTTCCCGGTCTTTAGAATGTGAGGCAATTGCTTCTTGGATTTCTTTCCGTTTGTAGTAAAATTTAGCAGTTTTTCTAAGATCCATATTGGAAAAAGATTTAGACTGTTTAAATAATCTTTTAGCATTAAAAACATATTTCTTCTTTTTCTTATTAGGTTATTCGTCGAAGTTTTATCAAGCGCGCCTTAATAAAATCTACATTAAAGCATAACAAAGCTTAAAAACAGTTTTAGGATTATAATTTCATGTTGTTAAAATTGAGTGATCCGAAAGCTTTTTCTGAAGCTGTGGCTATAATGTCTGATCTTGTTAATGAGCTTAGAATAAAGGTTACTAAAAATGGGATGAGCGCCGTTGCTGTTGATCCTGCGAATGTTGCTTTGGTTTCCATGAAAATACCTCATTCTGCATTTTCTCAGTTCGAAGCTTCTGAAGAAGAGCTTTGCGTCAATTTGGAGGATTTGAAGCAGATCTTAAAAAGGGCTGGGCCGGGAAGCGAGCTGACTCTTGAGAAAAAAGAGAACAAGCTTGTCGTCGGCATAAAAGACAGCGTCCGAAGAAGATTTACACTTTCACTTATCAGTATCGAATCTGAAGAGAAGCAGGTTCCTGCGCTTGATTTCCAGGCTAAGGTCTTGATGTCCTCAAGCCTTTTCCAGCATGCTGTTGAAGATGCCCTCATAGTTTCTGATGCGTGCACTTTCAATGCCAAAGGAAACGCTTTCTCGATAGAAGCTAAAGGAAGCTTGAACAGCAGCCAGACTGAATTTAATGGGGAGGAAGCAAAGTTTACGGGAGAGGGCAAGTCTAAGTATAGTCTTGAATATTTACAGAAGTTTGTAAAGGCTTCAAGGCTTTCTGACAGTGTTCATCTTCAGTTTAAGACAGACTATCCTTTGAGAGTAGACTTCATGGGTGCAATTGAAATGACATTCATTCTTGCTCCAAGAGTCGAAGAAGATTAATCGAAAATTCGATTTCTAAAGTAGTTTAATGAGGAGAACAAAGTTTCCGGGGAAACTTTATAAAGATGATTTCTTTAAAAAGGACATGAATAAAAGAGGACAAATTGCCTTATTTGTAATCCTGGCAATATTGCTTGTTGCAGCGATAATACTTCTTGCATATTTTAGGCCCCAGATATTCCGGGCTGCTGTAAGTCCTGAAGAAGCCCAAAGGATTGTGACTTCTCAGCTGCAGCCGATCCGTGATTTTACTGATGGATGCATGCTTCTTGCCGCCAGAAAAACATTGAATACGATGGGAAGACAGGGAGGATATGTTGTTCCTAAATCTGCCCACTTCAGCATCCCAACCACTGTTCCTGACGCTCCCATCATGAATTATGCTTTGTTTTATGATCCTGAAAGGGGGCATGTTAATGAACTCCCTTCTACTGAAGAGCTAAAAGATGAATTGGTTAGATACCTTGAAGCAAACGTAGATTTTGTGACTTGCATCGATGACTATGATTCCTTTAGAGATTTGGTCGACATTGAAGTAGTTAATGCCCTCCCTGCGATTGATAGGGAGAATATAGAGCTGGGAGAGAACAGCGGCCAGATAGTAGTGCCATATAATTATCCGGTTAGAATTTCCAAGCAAAATGCTTCCGCATCATTGGAAGAATATGAATTGGTTATTCCGATAAATCTTGCAAGAATAAGAGAACATGCAGCCAGAATCACTAATTCAGTCGCATCTGGAGAGAATTATATCTCAGTAATTGCTTCTGAAGGTGAAAAGGAATTTGCCGAGCTTAAAGAGAACCCTAATGCTGAAAAAATGTTTACAGATGCTGAAGCCTATACTCTTCCGATAACGGATCAGACCGGAGTGATTTACAATGAAAAGAATTTGATTTTTAACATAAGGTATGAAAACCCTTCGTTGGCTGTCCCTTATGAATTCAGATTCCTTATAGGAAACCCTTAAGATGGAAAAGGATAATTCGTTAAGATTCAAGCAGATTTCAACAGTCTTCTCAGTTTATCTTCTTGTTTCTTTGACATTTATCTCGGCAAATGCTTTGGCTCCAGTTCAGCCTGCGACTTTTTCTTCTCCAGGATTTAGTTTTGCTGCTTCAGTTATTGCTTTCATAAATTTCTTCCTTCCGGGAGTTTCTGCTCAGGAAGAGGCTCCTTTAGGCGCTCCTGAAAGCTGCTGTGTAAAAACTTTTTCGGGAGATTATTGCGCCCAAAATGTCCAGCAATCAACTTGTGAAAAGGGTTATACTCTCGGAAAATGTTCCGATGTTGCTGTTCAAGAATGCCGAATAGGAACCTGCGTTCAGCAGAACGGAGATTGTGATGCTTCTTATTCGAAAGAACAATGTGAAGATAAAAATGGGTTTTGGGTAAATCAAAATATACTTGAAGTTGCTGCCTGCACCCCAACTTGTGCAGTCTTCAAGAAAGAGGGGCAGATTGTAGATTCCCAGTTTGTATATTTTAGAAATAAAGCTGAAAAACTTCCCCAGTTCAAGGATCAAGGCCTTGAATTGGAAACTCGAGATATAGGATTCAGCGCTTGCCAGGCAATTGTCCCTCCAGAAACAATGGGCTACTGCACCGTCGCTGCTCAGGCAACCTGCACTTATACTACAAGGGGAAACTGCGATAGCGTTGGCGGAGATTTCAGCAATACAAGATGCGCTGCATGCGCTCCAAACTTCGAGCAGAGATGCTATAATGGAGAACAAGGATATGGGGTTTATTCTTTTGATTCTTGCGGCGGCCCTGGGGGGTTGACTCCGAATGGAGCCTGTGGAGTGAGTCAATTATGTGAAGAAAGCGGAGATACTGCAAAATGTGTTGATAAAACTTGTAAAGTAGACATTTCATTTACAAATTTAGGCTATGATACTGCTTACCTTCAAGCGAAGCAAGTTGAAGTTTGGGATAAAAATGGAAAAAGAGCAGTAAATACTCCTACTGGAATATCTTTGTTGCAGGGGGAGCAGGCTTGTGTTAATTTCCAAGGGCCTGGAGAACAGCACTATAAAGCTGTCTGTGTCCTTGGGGAGCTTATGACTTTTGGGATAGATGATAAAAGAGAGAAAGTTTGTGCTTTTGATGGTTCTAGCACAAGCCATATAGACAACAGATATGAAACTTGCAGTGAAAGCGGACAAGATAGAGATTATTTTGAGGTATTGGGGCCAATATCGGGGTTATTTGATTTCTTTACAGATACTCTTGAATTCTTAGGCGGGGATCTTTTGACGCCTAAATGGTGGGATTATTGGGGGCCTGTAAATCCTGGACTTTCCACTTCGAATTCATGCAGTGAAGAAGGCGGTGGTGGTGGAAGCGATTATAGTGGAACAAGCCACTGCATACAAGCTCCAAATAATGATTGTGTTCCTAGATATCCTCCCGCAAGAGTGGATAAATGTGGAGAATGTTCTGAAACTGAAGCAAGCAGCCCATGGAATAAATGCGGGGATGCGACTCAATGTACTTCAAGAGGATACTGTGAATTAAGAGAAGAGAAGATGAATCCTCTCGCAGGAGTCACCATCTGCACAGTACAAACTTTAACTCAGGCTGCAATTACCGTTGGAATAAAGGAAAGTGCCCAGGCAATAGATTTACAGAAGTACATTACCCCTATTGAAGAATTCTTGAAAGGTTTATGGGGAAGCTCCGAAACTCCGCCTCAAGGAAACAATCCTGGCCAGGCGCAGACTCCTTGGCAAAGAGCTTGGACTGGATTCAGAGATGTACATGATAAGTATCAAGACGATAGCAGTAGATTTAGATTCTTTACGGCAATCCCTAGATTTATGGGTGCGCTGCTTTCAATCCCTGCAGGAATTGGGGTTTTAGCAACAGGAACTTTAGATCAAGCAACTAAGGGCAGGATAACCGGGCAGGATCAGGGATTCTGGGCCCCAAGAATAGATGCAGTCTTTGATGTAGTCTATAATTTCTTCGGAGTAAGTGAAGCGCAAAGAGCGGTAAGGCAAGCAGAGCAAAGTCAAAGGCAGCTCGAAGAAGCTCAAAGAGAAGTTGATAATTTGAAAAGGAATATTGGCGCGAAGGAAGTTACAACTGGAGTGCAGCAGGTTGGTCCAACTAGTAGACAAGTCACGGACATAGATGGAACAACCTATATATACAACTCTCAAACAAATGAAGCTTCAGTACTCCAGAAAGGATCTACAACTCCTCAAATATTAAAAGGAAATGAAGCCCAGTCAATTGGCCGATTGATAGATGCGATAGCTAATAGAAATTCTTTGAAAGTAACAGCAGATAATGCTAAGCTTAGATCCGAAAAATTGAATCAACCAACAAATCCTTCGATATTCACATTTAGGCAAGCTTCACAGGCCCAGATAAGCAAAGTTGAAGAGCAGTTAAGACTTGGAGGGTTTGAGCAGAATTTACGGACAGGAGACATAGTTGTTTTAGGAAATCCCGTGGAGAGTAGAGTTCAGCCGGTTTACAGATTAGATCAGCAGCAAAATGTCTACAGAGCAGTTATCTCTCCTCCAGCCGGAAGCTTCTTCCCTTCCGAATTTAGAGATACCTTAAAGGCATCTGAATTAAGTGCTTTGAGAAATAAATATGAATCTTATGCTTACAAACCTGCAGGACAACCTAGCCCTGCTCCACCTCTTGCAACTCTTGTCAGAGAGTTTAGAGAAGCAGATGTTAGGCCTTCAGAATATTACGGAGGGCTTTATTATTTCCCTGTAAGGCAAGAAACCGAGACTCATTCTGGAAATTATTTCCAGACGATAGATAACTGGTGGCAAGCCCAAGGACAGCTTGGAGGATTCTTGCTTCATCAATTCTCCTCTCTTGGAAAAGGACTTCTCGTGCAGATGACTTTAGCATTTGTTCTTAGAGATAAAGCAGAAGTATTCAGCATATTTACCCCACAACATTATCTAAGAAAAATGGCATGTGCGATGCTTGCCCCATATACTGGAGGTTTAGGGGAAGAGGCTTGCAGTAAGAATGCTAAATATATTGCCCCAATCTTAAGCTGTTCTATACAGACCTATGCCCAGACTAATGTTCTTGCAAACAATGCTTGTGTTCCTGTCGGTGCACAGGGGATGTTGGGAGTAGAAAGCGGGTTCGGACAATGTTCAAGATGCCAGGAAGATTCATTCCCATGCACTGCTGAAAGATGCCAGGCTTTAAGCAGAGATTCAAGCTGCGTATATGATCCTTATGAAGAGCAATGCTTCCCGGACCCTGAGAAGATAAAATCTTGCGATGCTGTTGGAAGCGCAAAGCCAGTTATCTTTGAGGTCAATAGTACTGCTGTTCCTGCAAACAAGATAGTAACAATCCGAGACATAAGTTATGAATCGCTTCAATATGACCTCAATTTGGATACAAGCATCGCTTCAGAATGCAGATACACTGTAAATAAGAATGAAAGTTGGGCAAATATGAGCAGATTTAGAAGTGATAGGAATTTGAAGGAGCATGATGCTACTCTTTCCATCTCTGATCCGACCAGAAGCAATTTCACTTACTTCGCTTTATGCCAAAGCTCTTGCAATAAAGCTTCATTCTCAGATATTGTTGAAATAAGACTGCAGAAAGCACCTAAGCCAGATGTTGTTGGACCGGTTATTATTGATAAAGTTCCGGCAAATGACAGGCCGGTTGAAGGTGGCCCAGTTCCTCCTGGAAGGAAAGAGATTACAATAAGTATAGAGACCGATGAGCCTGCAGAATGTAAATGGAAGGAATGGCCTCTTGCTGAAGGCATAGATGGATTTGTAGGAGAAGTACAGAGCTTGGAGAGAATTGCTGGCCAGTTAGTTGATGCGGCTAGAGGGGGAGCATCTGAACAGACTCTTGATTCTGAATTAGCCCTGACCGGATTGAGATATGATGATCCTAACATGACTCTTACAGGGCCAGCCGGAAACTTCAGTACAAAGCACAATGTCGAGTTTAAGGGAACAAAAACTGCAACTAACTTCGGAGCATTGAATAACAGCAAGATTTATGCATTTGTTTTCTTGTGCAAGGATAGACAAGGAAATGTTGGAGAGGTTCCGGGGCTTGTAAGATTCAAGGTAAGCAAGCCTTTCAAAGTCATGATAAATGAGCCTAGGAATAATACTGTTGAATCCAAGCCTAAGATAAGAGTTACAACTGAGAGGAGAAGCGTATGCAGATACAGTGTTGAAAACAAACTTCTTTACGAAGATATGGACAGCTTTGACAGGACCGGAGGATCAAGCCATGAAACAATTATCTCAAGACTTCTTTCTTACGGAACCCATAGGCTGTTTGTAACTTGTTTTGATGAGGATGGATATGATATCTCATCTGCAGAGCAAAGTTTCAATGTAATACTTGATAGGACAAATCCAAGGATTATCAGGGCCTATAAGGATGCTGAGACATTGTTTATTGCAACTGATGAACCTACAACCTGCCAGTACTCTTTCAGATCATTTGAATATGGAGATGGAAGTGAGATGACTGGAAATGAACCTGCTTCTGCTGAGCACAGGGCAGAATGGAGGCCTCAGACAACTTACTTCCTTTCATGCAGAGACAGGTTTGGAAATATTCATAGCACTTCTATTAAGACTACTAGGGGATCATCCGAAGCATCTGCTTTAGTTTGATCTTAGCATTAAAATGGGGGGAATTGTAGAATTTAGGAAGGACAAGAAAGGGCAGATGATGGAAATGCCTTTCCAGCTGATATTTTCACTTATTTTGATTGCAATATTCCTTTATGCTGCTTTTACCGGGACGAAGTATTTGCTTGAAAGGGCTGACCAAGCTAAGATTGGACAGTTTTATGTTGAACTACAATCTACGGTTTATAACACCTGGCAAGCAACTGAAAAACAGCAGACTTATTCTTTTGACCTTCCAAATAGGGTGGATTATGTTTGCTTCGGGGATTTGAGCGGGCAGATTAATGGAACGACTGTCTGCCCAGATTTTGGAAGATATCAGAGACAGGCAGTGGCGGATGGAGCCAATGTTCTTTTGTGCCCTCCAAGCAAAATTTATGGCATTGGTGCCCCGATTTATTCCAGGATAGACTGTAACGGGGCTGAATGTTTGGAGTTTGTTCAACCAGTTTACTGTGTAAGGAATACTGGAGAATTAAAGATAACTCTCAAGAAAGAGTTCGGACAGCCTAATGTTCTTTTGAGCTGATTTTAAGAGTAAGATAACGATAACTTTAAATATCATATGATACTATTAAATATCATATGATAATAAAAAATATCAAGGATAAGATTAAAGGGTATTTTCTTACGAATCCCACCTCAAAAATGAGGGTAAGACAAATTGAAAGAGAGCTTGGGCTGCCACTGCCGTCTGTGATCAGATACTGCAAGGAGCTAGAGAGGGAGAGGATATTAAAAGGAGAAAAGATTTCCAATATTCACCTCTATTCTGCAGACAGATCTTCAAAAAGATATCTTGCAGAAAAAAGGCTTTTTAACCTTAGTTTAATTGTAGAATGCGGTTTGGTGGATTACCTTATCGATGAGTACTCTAATCCAGTCATAGTTCTTTTTGGATCTTATTCCAGAGGAGAAGATATTGAAAGCAGTGATGTGGATCTATACGTCCAAACCCCTAGTAAAAAAGAGATAAAAATGGAAAAATTTGAGAAGATTTTGGGCAGGAATATACAGCTTTTCATTTATTCTGATCTTAGGCAAGTAAAGAATGTCCATTTGATAAATAACATACTAAATGGCGTGACGTTAAATGGCTTTTTGGAGGCTTTCAAATGAAAGAGGCATCTTGGAGTGATTGCTTGCGCTCGAACTCCTCTATGAGAATCACTCCAGATAAGGAAAAGGCCAGATCATTGATTGAAACTGCAGAAGAAAGATTAAGTGTTTTGCTAAGAGAAATAAATGAAAAGACTGCAAATTACATTTTTGAAGACTATTACTCTTCGATTTTGGAGGTTCTTCATTCTTTGGTTCTTTTAGAGGGGTATAAAGTGGATAATCATATCTGTTTGGGATATTATATTAAAGACATCTTAAAGAGAGAGGATTTATTCAGATTGTTTGATGACTGCAGATTTAAAAGAAATTCATTGGTTTATTACGGTAAAAGGATGGATTTTGATGTGGCCAAGGATGCCATAAATAAGGCTAAAAGATTGTTCAAGGAACTGCACGAGATTATAGATTCGAGAGGGATAAGATGATTAGACAAAAAAGAGGGCAGACAGAGTATGCATGGTTATTCTCTTTGATAGTCGGGGCTTTGATAATTTTTCTTGCAGTCTTTGCTGCCCAGAAGTTTAAGGGGACTTCAACCTTGCAGACACAGGCGGAGATTTTAAGAGAATTTGATATTCTGTTAAATCCTTTTTCAAGTGTTGGAAGCATTACTACCATGACATTGAGCAAGGCCATTGAACTGCCTTCTGCGCTTCAGTTAAATTTTAGCTGCAATTCCGCAGACAATTATAATGAGATTAATGTCCGAAGCATGGTTGGAAGGGGCTGGGGAGAGTGGCTGAGGCCGGGGTTTAGAGTAAGGGATAAGTATATTTTTTCCGAATTGGTTGAAGGCAGGACAATGTGGGTTTTTGCCAAGCCTTTTGAAATGCCTTGGAGAGTTGATGATCTGATCTATATAACTGATCAAAGCTATTGCTTCGATGATCCTCCTTCACATATCCAAAGGGAAGTTGAAGCTTTGAAGACAAATTCTATTTTTGTCAGAGATAGAGAAGTCTGCCCTCCCGAAAGTGTTGAAGTTTGTTTCGGGGCGAGGAATTGCGATATTAATATCAATTATCCTCTTGGGATTGTAAGGAAAGGAGATAAAAGTTTGTTTTTTGCAGGAGATGCAATGATGTACTCTGCTATTTTTTCAGGCCCGGAACTTTATGAGTGCAATTCGGAAAGACTTGTTGGGAGGATTAAGACTCAAATAGAGATAAATTCTGAGAAGGCCAGGATTTTGAAAGAGAAAGGTTGCAGCACTGATGCTTTGCTTTTGAGGCTTGAAGAAATGAAGAGGATAATCGAAAGTGGGGGGGAAATTTCAGGAGATTTGCTTTTGGCTTCCTTGGAAGCGGGAAAGGAAAATCCGAGGGAGTGTCCGGTTTTTGATTAGGTGTTAAGATGGTTGGATGGATTTTTAGAGATAAGAAAGGGCAGCTGAAGATACAGGAGATGGCTTTTGTGCTTTTGGCTTTAGTTTTGCTTGCAGCTTTGGTTTTCATGTTCAGCATAAGGCTTCAATCACAGAAAATCAAAGGGGTTGTTGAAGAAGTCAACCAGCAGAGGGCTTTGAGTTTGAGGGATAAGCTTTCTGCTCTTCCTGAGCTTAAATGCGCCAGGACCAGCTGCATTGATGAGGATAGAGCAAGAATTTTGAATAAATATGATGTTGGGGATTTGTTTCAGGGGCTCTCTGGAGCCAGGATAGTGCAGATCTATCCGGAGAATAAGGAAATAATACTTTATAGCACAAATAGGCAAGTCAATGCCAGTTATTCGACTTTTGTTAATCTTTGCGAGCAAAAGCTTACTGGGACTGCGTTCGAGTATGATTGCGGCTTGGCTTTGCTTTTGGTGAGTGTTTAGGGGTTTTTGAATGGAAATGGTTAAATTAAATGGAAAGAAGGGGCAGGAAGAGATAATGGGATTCTTACTTATAGTTGTAATGATAATAATCATAGGGGTCGCTTTATTGTTCTTTTTGAGGCCTAAAGCAAGTGTTGAGAGGGATCTGCAGATAGATAACCTGCTTTATAGTGTGCTTTCAACAAGCTATGATGGGCAGCAAATAAGCTCTAGGATTGAGAATTGCGAAAGAGGGTTTGAATGTGAAGAGCTGGGAATAGGCTTGGATAGGATAAATGAAGCGGTTTTTACTAGGTCAGGGATAAGGCTTGGACAGAATTTGAGGGGGTATAGTTTGAATCTTAGCGGAGGAGTAGAGTATTTTGTTTATGAAGGCAATTTGACGGGGAATAGCAGGGGTTCTGCAGTAGTTATAAGTGATACTCTTATAAGAATGAGGTTCTATCTTTAGCTCTAGAAGTTGATATTGATTTGAAGAGTGTCTAGGTTTAGGACGGGCTTTAGGCTTTCTCTTGTTTTGCCTTGCTTTTCCAGGCGAATTATTCCGAAATGAGTTAAGAGATCTATATCTCTCCTTACTGCTTTGAAGTCCCTGCCAAGGATTTTGGCTAAGTGGTAGATAGATTGGGGATTGCTCTCTTTGATGGTTTGGAGGATTTTGGCCCTTTCATTGCTTAACAAAGCCCTTACTTTGCTTACTTCTTGGTACTGTTCTTCCCCTGAGAAGAAGTGAAAAAAGGCGCTGAAAGCGCTTTTTTGGAGCTTCAAAGAGACATTTTTAATGCCGATTCTTGAGGTGTTTCTGGCTGCCATTTTTTTGGTTTTAGGGGTTTATTCTGGGGCTGATTAAGGCTTAAACAGCCTGATTTTTGGCCCCTTAATAAGTACTTTATTATGCCTAAAGTATATAAACTTATTGTTTTTACTTGCTGGTTTTTTCTTAACATATATTTTAGATAGGCTCTTTATAATTACAGGTTATTTTTTAACATATATCTATAAGATATATTTTAAATAAGATGTTTTTTTAGTTTTTCCGTCGACAAATTTCTGAGCGGATTTTTTCCGCTCTTAGTAAACGTTTTACAAGATGGTGGTAACATCTTATTTATAAAGAAAGTCGAAGAGGTTGTTCAAAAAGTTCGCTTTTTTCGTCGGAAATCGAAAGCTTTAAATACCCCCTTTCTTTAAGCATTCTATCACATGTTGTCTTAAACAAATTTATTTGGAATTATGCAATGTGTGACGACGCGCAAAAACGCATGGAAACAAAATTTATGTTCAAAGAGATGAAAGGAGGTTTAAAGAAATGAAGTTTAACTTCAGAAAGGTTGTACCGATAGTAACTGGAGCACTTTTGTTGGGTTCAACAATTGGTTTTGCTGCTAATGTTGCTGGTCAAGCTGCGTCATACCCGACCAGTTTCGCTAATTCTGTTGTAGTTGTTGGAGCTGCTGCTGCAGCTTCTGACACAAATGCTGCAAACGATTTGGCATCTGATTTGGGAAAATTGTCCGCTGCTACTGGAGTCGCAGAAGCATCTGTAAGTGAGGGATGGCTCGTAAGAAAAGCCGGAACTGACTTCCAATATGGCTATAATTTCTCAAACATTGATTCTCGAATCGATGATGGAGATTTAGACTTATTAGCTGATGGAAATTATGACGAATCAAAGGGTAATAACGACAATGATGTCGATTACGAGCAAACGCTCGATTTCGTTACGGGGGGAAACAAACTTGTCTTCGAAACGAACGATGAGATTGATGAAGAACCTACTGCAACTTACCTTAAGCTGACCAAGAATGTCAAAGCATACGAGTACAGATTAGATTTCACCGATTCGCCTAAGTATGATAACTCAAGCGCTGCAAATCTTAAAGATGATTTCGAGCTTTCGAGAATAAAGATACTTGGAGATGAATGGGTATTCATAGATGCAAGTGGTTCTACTGGCCCTACCACATTAACTTTGATGGGAGGAGCAGTTCAACACACACTTATGTCTGGTGAAAGCGTAACTCTAACTGTAGATGGAAGAGCTTATGACGTTACAGCAACAGTTTTCGATGAGGAAGCATCCTTCACAATCAATGGTGAAACACTTACCATAGATGAAGGAGCTACCGCTAGATTACAAGATGCAGTTAAGACTAATGTTGGAGTTGCTGAGATACTTACTTCCGCAAAGGAAGCCACAGCCGACCAAGTCACCTTCTATTTAGGGGCAGTAAAACTAGTCCTTAAAGATGGAGATGAAGTGGAGGTTAATGGGCAAGATGTTGATGGAAGCTTAGTAACTGTTACCCTAGACACTGCAAACTCTGAACTTGATGAAATTAAGGTATCGTATTCGCCTGAAGATGATACTTATATAGGATTGGGACAGTCTTGGACTGATCCTGTTTTCGGAAAGTTTAAGTTTGTTTTGGCAAGTCTTGATCAAAAGACCGAAGAAATTCAAGTTACCTCTGGAGCAAGTACTGGCTCTCTTAAAGTAAAAGACACTGCAGGCAATATGCTTGATATACCTTTCACCGAAGATAATTCTGAAACTGGAGTTTTCTGGGGCGATGATGATAAAGAATCTACTCAGACAATAAAAAGTGGAGGAGTTCAAGGTGCATTGGGTAACATGCTTGTTGCTGATGGAGATTCCTGTATGGGATCCACATCGATCACAGATTGTGAAGGAATACTTTTCCTTGCAGTCTCTTCAGGTGGAGAAGCTAGAGTAATTGAGCTTAGAGATATTGACTTGAGTAATTTGGAAATGGATTTCAGAGATCTTACCACTGGAAAGAACGTTGATAATGTTGATTATGCCAATGGAACCAATAATGAATTGGATATTGGATTTATCAATATAAATGTCAGCGTAACAAACGTAACTGGTGGAAGTACTGGAACTATGACTAATCTGACCTTCAACGAGATGAACTTCTTTGGCACAAATGGTTTTGAAACTTCCCTTGATGGGGAGATAAATCTTGGTGCTGAAGGGAACAAGAACATTACTGTGACTCTAAAAGATGATGCAGCTAATGCTCTTGGAAGCTTCAAAATGAAGCTTGATTCTGACTTAGACATATCCATCGATAACCTCGATGTTACAATGAGTGATGTTGAAGACGGTTCAGATATACAAGTCGGTCTAGATAACAGAAACTGGGGAGCCATATTTACATGGGATAGCGAAAACAAAGATGATTTGACCATAGTTTATCCTGAAGAGGAGACTATAGCAAACGCTTATGTTTCGCCTACCACTGCTGCTGTTACAGGTAGAGGAGTTGTTCCTGTTGTAAAAGACAGTGAACTTGAATCTTCGGACAAGACAGGCAAAAACCTAGTCGTTGTTGGAGGGCCTGCAGTTAATGAATTAGCTGCTGAGCTTCTTAAGAAGGATTTCCCTACTTACGGACCTGAACTTGGATGGGAAGCAGACACTGCTTACGTTCAATTGTTCGAGGGAACAGAAGAGGCTTTCGCATCTGGACAGCTTGCTTTGTTAGTAGCAGGTTATGAAGCTAAGGACACAAGATCCGCAGCTACATACTTGATTGCAAACAAGAAGCTTGACCAAAAGCTCAGTACTGCACAAGCAACATCGGTAACTGCCGAAGCGTTGTAAAGATATAGATTTTTTATTTTTTCTTCTTCTTTTTATTTTATTTTTTGAGATTTACTGGCAAGTCTGTTAAATCCCATGCATAGATTTTTCCGGGAAAAACAGCGACGGCAAATTTAGATTGTTAAATTTGCTGTCGAGAAACATTTTTAAACGGGTTTGGAGTCTTTTAAGTATGGCTGAGAAGGAAGACATGAAGGGTAAGCCTAAGGACCAAGAGTCTAAAGGCAAGAGGTCTAAAAAGAAGATGTCACTTGAGATGCAAGTGGCTGTCGTTTTTGGGGTTTTATTCTTGATACTGCTATCATTTTTTATATCTTATAAGTTCTTTAAACCAAGCAATTCATTCGAATACGGCCCTTTTACAGTTACAAAAGCTAGGCTTGAAGGGACAATAGTCGATTTCTATTTTATCCCTATAAGTGTAGCAGGTGATGAACCGATTAACCTTGCTTTAAGGAATGACCCTAGAGAGATTGAAAACATCTCTTTAGAGGTTGTAAACTTCACATATAGTCCTTATAGCCAGAGAAGAATATGGCTTGCAACAGATCCGGACTATGAGGTAGATGCAATTATAGCTAGACAAGAGATAGGGGGTTTCACAAACGCTTTAGGCATTAACACTGCTTATGCCTTTACCGAGCCTTCGGGGAGTAACCCTGTAAGGAACTGCTCCGATTCTAAAGGGAACGAGAGGGTTATAGAACTGAGGCTTGCCAATTCCACAAAAGTTTATTCTGAGGGTAGCTGCATTATTGTTGAAGGATCAGATTATGATCAGATGATAAAGGCTGCTGACAGATTTGTAGTTGAGTGGCTTTTCAAGCTTTTAGAGATAAAGTTGAGATAATAACTCTTTGAGTGGAGGTTTAATATGATTCCGAAAATAGTTTCTATAAAGGATAGGGAAGAGAAGGCCAAAAGAATGAAAGTATGGCTTTCAGTCATTATTGTTGTGATACTTGCTGCTAGCACTGCCAGCTATGCCTTGTACACTTCTCCCAGCACTACAAGCCAAAATTTCAATGGTTTTAAGTTCTACTTAGGGGAAAATGGATGGAAGGGGAAAGATTTTAATTTTTATACGGTTTTCCACCCTGAAGAAGTGCTTGATGTTCCCTTGAATGGTGTCCCTGGATTGGGAGACTTTAGTGTAAAAACTTATTTGATTCTTCCATCTTCTGGCTCTAGAAATGCTGCCGGAGAGTTTGCCAATGCGGTTCCGATGCAGAGTATTCAGATAGCTTGCCTTCCAGAGGATGCAGATTTGGATTCATGTAAGGACTTGCCACTCAAGGACTGTAATAACGCTGGGCCGGACAATGCAGTGGCGATTTTCAGAGACTCCGAAAATGAAACTTTTGCTAATTATGCCCAATGGTGCCTTCAAGTCTCGGGCGATGATATTGGAATGTTAAAGGCTGTAGACAAGCTCATTTATTCTATGTATGGGGTTATAAAGGAGTAAAATGAGTCTCAATCCTTTGACCTGGGATCCTTTGCTTTATTCAATAGTTCTTAGCGCACTTCCTATATCCGAGTTAAGGGGAGGAATACCTCTTGCAATTGCAGGAGGCTATCCTATTTGGCTTGTTTTTGTGGTTTGTGCTTTGGCAAACATAGCGATAATCCTCCCAGTATGGTTCTTTTTAGATTATTTACACGTTCATTTGGAAAAGTTAGGCTTCTATAAACGGTTTTCAGACAGAATTCTTGATAATGTTAGAAAGAGGACCGATAAAATAGAGGCAAATATGAAGCTTTATGGCTGGCTTGCTTTGACTATTTTTGTTGGAGTTCCCTTGCCAGTAACTGGGGCTTATACTGCAAGTTTAGCAGTATGGATCTTAGCTTTAGAAAGGAAAAAAAGCTTTGTTTTTATCGCTCTAGGGGTTCTTGTTTCAGCTTCAATAGTCACCTTAGTTACGGTTGGAGCGATAAATTTCTTTAAAATCTGAAAGGAAGGGCATTTCCCTTATTTTTAACATTTTAACTGAGCCTATCCAGATTATAACCACTGCCAAAGTGCTTACAAAATACCAAGTGAAAAGATGGATTTGGTTAAATGCAACAAAGTCTTGGAGGAATAAATGAGATAAAAGGATGATTCTGAGCCAATTAAAGACCAGAAAGGCTGAGATAGTCCATATAAACAGCTTTAGTCTTCTCCTGAATTTTATCGATGGTGTTGCAAGGTTTAAGATTATCAGCAGAGCCATAGCTGAAACCCCCAGACAGGCTTTTATTAATTCTATTTGTTTGTCCCCCATAATAAGGGCAGTCCCTTGAAGAATTATTGGATAGAATATTTTTAAGATAAAGTAAACTGGATAAATTGTTGCAGGAGAAAGTAGAAGATAGAGAAGAGGACTCGCGATTAGAGCCAGGAATATCAAAGAGTAACGCAGTAAAATATCCTTAATTTTTTTATTCATGATTAAAATAACGAGAGGTTATTTAAATAACCTCTTCATTGATGTGTTATGGCTGCAGCCAAAAAAAGATCTGGGGAGGCTAAAACTTTTACTCCTTGGATAATAAGCCTTTTAGTAGGAGCTTTTCTTGTCTTCGATAGGGGTTTTGATTACCTCTTTTCTTCATGGATAATTGGATCTTTAAGCAACCCCAGCCTTACAAGTTTCTTTTACTGGACAGATTATGCAAGTACTGCGATTATAATCTTAGTTCCTTTTCTAACAGTCTATTTTTTAGATAAAAGAAAGACCTTGCCCCTTGTTTTTTCCTTGATTTCAGCATGGCTCATCGGGGTGGCGATAAAAATGATTGTTGCTAGGCAAAGGCCTTTCCAAATAGGTTTCTTTGGAGATTATCCCTTAAGCTTGATTAAAGAGAAGTATTTTGTATGGGATTGGGGGTTCCCTTCAAACCATTCAGTTACTGCTCTAGTCGTTCTCCCATTTTTGCCCAAAAAGTTTAGGATTCCTTGGGTCGTCTTATCGATACTGATTATTTTTGCAAGAGTTTACTTTGGAATGCATTTTTTGAGTGATGTTCTTGCGGGAGCGGCTTTAGGACTGGGAATTGCTTTGGCTGTTCTTAGATTAGAAGAAGGAAATTTCTTTAGGAAGTAAGCTTTAAAGAATTTTTAATCAAAGCAAAGATTTAACAAATAAATTAAGCGGATTTTTTCCCAACGAAAAGCAAGTAAAGAACCGCCAAAATTGCTAATACTAACACTGCATCCAAGGTTAGCCAAACTGGATTTGTGCTGAACTGGTTCTTTAGTTTGAAGCCTAGTTGGCTAAGGGCTCCTGAAGGTTCTGAAGCTTTCTGCAGGTTCACTGGAACGCTTACAGATTCTGTAGTTCCGCCATAAGCTGCTTTGAAGACCATAACATAAGTGCCTGCTGAAGCATCTTGATTAGGAGTTACCTTTACAGAGACATATTGCTCTGTATTCGGAGCCAAAACCAAAGATGGAGGGCTGACTGAAACAATTGTCCCCCAATCTGCCGTAGCACTTAATTCATAAGTTCTTGATTCAGAACTTGGATTTCTTAAAAGGACCCTTACTGTGGATTCAGTTCCTGCGATAACTGTTGAAGTTTCTGGCTTAAATTCTACTTTCTTCTCAACAGGTGCAGAGCAAGCCGCATTTACTGTGAAAGTGAATGTTTCTCGATCATCATATTTTTCATCATCTTCATCATAATCGTAGTGCAAAGTCATCACAAGCTTATTCGAGCCAGTAGTATTCTTAGGAACTGCAATATCAAAATTGAAGGATGAAGAGTCTCCTTCGTCTAAATCGTCGAAAGTATCTTCATAAGTCTGTCCAAATGCCCTAAGACTTAAAAGCACTTTTTCTTCATCACTTCTTCCAAGGTTCACTACATCTCCGCTGAAAGTAAATGTACTGTCACAGACTATTGAATCAGAGAATTCTACATCCACTGGAACAACTTCTCTGCTCGATTTTTCAACATTGATTTTAAGAACTTCCTGTTCACAGTTATCATCATCGTCATCGTTGTAGACTTTTATGTATATGAAATATGTTCCTTCTTCAGCATCTGAAGGAATAGTAAGGTTAAGCTTAACTTTTTCAGTCTTGTCTTTGTCTATCTTTATTTTTTCTTTGACGTCTGTATCGCTGACTTCTCCATCCTCAAATACTAATACTGCTTCTACTACTGCTGTTTGCTTGTCGTCATCATCTAAGTTATCTATCTTGACCTCTAATTTTATTGTGTCAAGAGGTTTGTAGTCTTCATCTTCTATATCATCTTTGTCCAAAACTTCATCGATTCTTATCGGTGAAGAAGTCGGATTTACTACATTATCGCAATAAGGATAAAGAACGCTTAAAGTTTTAACAGAATTTGTTGAGACACTTGTTGCACCGGCCCCATTAACGTTTAAAGTTAAGGTGTAGTCTCCTACAAAAGTGCTGCTTGAAGTAGATAAGGCGACTGTTCCAGAGACAGAATTTCCGGAAGCTACTGAGCCGAAATCCTGGTTAACAGAGGTTAAATTTAATGCACTAAGATCCATTGTTGCATTTGTTGTTAAAGCAACGTTTCCAGTATTAGTTATTGTAAATGTAGCGGTTTGGCTCTGTCCTTGGTAGAGCTGTGTAGGGAAATTTGACCAAGATATTGTGTAAGATCCGGAAGTTGCAACAGTAACAGTAAATGTTTGCGTATCGCTTGCAGCTATTCCAGAACCCGAAGTTACGTTTCCGGAGACATTCAATGTTCCAGAGTATGTTCCGGGAAGGGTATATTGCGGAATATTAACTGTAAATGGAACAGAAGAATTCTGACTTGCAATCAAACTTGCTGGGACTGAGCAAGAAGCTAAACTCCATCCAGATGGAAGTGTCGCAGTACATGCGATATTGTTCATCCCAGATGAGGCGTTAAGATTGGATAATGTAAATGATCCAGAAACAGCAGAATTGTGCTGGCCGCTTAATGAGCTACTAGACATAGAAACATCAAGATTAGAATCTGCAAGAGCTAGTCCTGCAAAAGAGATTAAGAATAAAGCTGCAAATGCAACAAAAGAAATTAGTTTGTTCATTTTAATTATAAGCCTTGTTGTAATTCTACAGTTACAACCCCTATTTAAACTTTTCGTTTAAATCCGTTTAAAGTCAATAAAGAGATCAGATCTGAATAAGAATTTGAATAAGAATCCTAAAAAGAAATTTAGAAAGGATTTAGTATCTGTCTACTTTAGCGCCTGCTCCAGGTCTTGAACCTGCGGCTCCGGCACCAGCTGCTGCGCCTGCAGCACCCATTCCAGCCAAAGCATCTTCTGCTTTGTAGATTGAAGCGAATGAAGGTGTTGCAATAAGAACGTTCTCTCCGAATCCTGCCAAGTGCCCTTCAAGAGCATCAACAGTCTTCTTCAATTTAGCTACAGACCTCTTAAGTTCGATTATATCTTTAGATCTTAGGTGCTTAATATCTATAAGGGCAATAGTGTAACCGCCCCTTAGAACTTCTAAAATTGAGTTGACGTCTTCAAAGGTCTTAAGAACAAAAGGTCTTACAACGATTTTAGCTTTCTTGCCAATATCTTTTGCTAGATCTACCTCTAAATATTCTTCAGAAGGCATATCTTCCTTTTTCAAGGCCCCTTTTATTTTTGACATAAACCCCATTTTAATCTTTTATGAAACATTATTCCATCGCTACTTTATAAATATTTCTATTCTTTATCGTGTAGTTTTCACTTTAGCTCATTCATCACTTCATCGCGCAGTTTTGTGAGCTTTTCTTTAAACATTTTTTCCTGGCGATCAAAATTTTTTATTTTTAGTTCAGAAACTTCCCTTTTTTCCTCAAGATCCTTTTTCAAGTCCTCTTTTTTTGACTTGATCATTATCTGGCCGACGATTTTATAAACTTCTCCTTTTGCGCCATTTAGTTCTTCCAGCGCTTCAGAAACCTCACTGAGTTCAAATTGAGAATTTTGCTTCTGGATGAGAATATTCTGCAGGCTTTGTTCTAACATTTGGAGTTCTTGTATTCTTGCAGCTATATCTTTGCTTACTTTTTTCTCCATTACTATACCGCCTTGATTTTAACGTCCTTTTTTCTTGGTTTAAAGAAAACCTTTGATCCGCAATCAGGGCAAACAAACCTCTTTTCTAAATTTTTGTGCGAAATCTGTTTTCCGCAGTAAAAGCATTTGTAATTAACCATCTTAAAGTTTAAGCCTCCAAATAATAAGCTCCTCCAGTAAATGTTTTTGAACAGAATTTGCATGTCCAAATTCCTTTAGCAAGTCTTTTTGCAGTAAGTTTGCCGCAGTGAGGGCATTTTTGCTTTGATTTTTGCTTTCGCTCTACAGCAATTACTCTTTCTCTGATCTTTTTACCATATCTTGTGCCGAACTTCCCGGCTTGTGCCATTTTTTTTGTTTTCATTTTTTATTACTTCCTATAAAATGGGGTTACCCGGATTTGAACCGGGATCGCAAGGTCCCAAACCTCGAAGGCTACCAAGTTACCCCATAACCCCATGGTGTTAACGTGGGGAGTAAAGGTGTGTTTTTATAGCTTTCTTAAGCGGTTTTTTAATTTGTTAATTATCTCCCTGGTGTTTTTATTTTGCAGCAGGTTTAGCTTCCTTCTTTTCTGCGGCTGGCGCGGCTGCTGCTCCGGCAGCTGGTGCAGCGACGGCTGCGGCTGCTTTCTGCTCTTCTTCCTTGGCCTTCTCTTCAGCCTCCTTCTTGAGCACTTCTTCCTGTTTCTTCTTTATAGAGTCGAAGAAGTTTGCCAGTTCTGCCAGCTTCTCTTTGCTTGGAGCAGTTGCTCCTTGATTAATCTGTTTATCATAAACTCCCTTGTCCACTTCCTTTTCAACTTCCTTTGGCTCTTTGCTTTCGACCAATATCCCCAAGCTTACACAGCTTCCGAGGACGCTTTTTACTGCTGCTTTAAGATTTTTTTCCAGACTTTGCTTGGATTTTGCCACCTCGATTATATGTTCAATTGCAGCGTTAGCCATCTTCACTTTTTGCGGCTGCCCCGAACCCTTCTCCAGGCTGAATTTTTTCTTAAGTAGTTCGGCAGTTGCCGGAGAAGAAACTTCAACTTTTGTAGTCTTTGTTTTAGTATCAATATTAAGAGTTACTGGAACTTTCATTCCCGTAAAGTTTTTAGTGGAGGCATTTACATCTGCGATGATCTTCCCCATATTTAATCCGAGTGGACCAATTTTTTGGGAGATTGCTGCGTTTGGCTTCATATTCCCGCCTTCAACTATTAATTTGACTAACATTTTTTCTCCTTGTTTATTCTTTTACTTCCTCATCTTCCTTTTCTCTTCTTATTACTCGAAGATTATCTATCTTTAAAGTTATCGGAATTGGAACCGCTGCTTCAAGAAGCTCTACGACTGCTTCTTCCTTAGCTTTGTCGACTCTGATTACTTTTGCTTTTTGCTTTTTAAATGATTCCCCTATGATCTCTACAATATCCCCTTTCTCAATATTCACGGAGACTACTTCTGGCTCTATCATATTTTTTATTTCTTCAAATTCTACAACTTTTGGAAGCAGCCCTTTTACATTTTGAAGGTCGAATGCTGCAAGCTCTGCAGTTTCCCTGCTGTCTGCTTCCATTAAGATATAGCCTCTAAGGCCGTGAGGCCTGGCTATCGAAAATACATTTAGGCCTTTTTTCTCGACTCTGTCGCCGATATAATCGACGACTTGGTCTTCTTTGTTTGCAGATACTTTCAGGATAAATATCATTTTTAACGAAAAGTACAAATTTACAGAATAAAGAGTGTTTATTAATCTTTCTGTGCGAACTTTTGAGCTTTAATGCTTTTTCGAGGCTTTTAATCAGCTTACAAAAAGCTTGTCTGCGACGAAAAGACGTATAAAAATAGAGATGAGAAACCCAATAAGGCCCACTAAAAGCATTCCGAAGCCCGCAGATTGCGCAGTTAACTTAAATTCATCTTTGGTAGGCTTTCTTGTAACGGCCCAGACTCTAGCGCATTTAAAAAAGAATTCTTTTGATTTGTTTACGAATTCAGCCATTTTTGTTTAAGAAAATGAGGGTATTAAAATCTTACTTCTTATTCCACGAACTCTATTCCAAGTTCGTTTGAAATCTCTTTCTTCTTTTTATTTGTGGTAGTCTCTCCCGGACCGAGAATTTGAGAGGACCTTACTCCTGTTACGATAAGAAGGACTTTTACAGTTTTTTCTATATCTTCGTTTATCTGTGCTCCCCAAATAAGCCTTGCTTCTGGGCTTAGCCTTTTATTTACTGCTTCTATAACCTCTTTAGCTTCATGAAGGCTTAAGTCTGGCCCCCCAATGATATTTACAAGAGCTCCGGTTGCTCCTTCGACGCGGACATCAAGCAAAGGATTTTCAAGAGCTTTTTCAACTGCTTCTGTCGCCCTGTTTTGTGAGTCTGCTTCTCCGACTCCGATCATAGCGACACCTCCTCCGCACATAACTGCTTTAATGTCTGCAAAATCAAGGTTCACAAGTCCCGGCTTAGTAACCAGCTCAGTGATACCTTTTACAGAATTTGTTAAAATTTCATCGGCAACCTTGAATGCTGTATGTAATGGTAATTCTGGCGCAAGCTCTAGAAGCTTGTCATTTGGAATTACAATTAAGGTGTCTACGAGGTCTTCCATCCTCTCAAGGCCGTAAACAGCATTTTCATATCTCTTATTGCCTTCTATGGTAAATGGCAATGTGACTACTCCGATGGTGAGCATGCCCATTTTGCTTGCGACTTCGGCTATAACTGGCGCGGCTCCCGTACCTGTTCCGCCCCCAAGTCCGCAAGTTATGAAAACCATATCTGATCCCTGCAGCCTTTCTTTGATCTCATGTTCTTGCTCTTTAGCAGATTCTTCTCCAACTTTGGGATTGCTTCCAGCGCCATTTCCTTGGGAAATTTCCCTTCCGATAAGAATTTTATGATCTGCATTTGTGTAAAGGAGATCTTGTGCATCGGTGTTTACTGCAATCATTTCTGCACCTTTTATCCCCACTTCCCTCATTCTGGAAAGAGAGTTTCCCCCAGCTCCACCGACACCGAACACCTTTATTTTAGCTTTTTGTTTTTTTAGAATTTCTTCTAGCTCTAAGTCGATATTACTCTTTTCTCCTGCCTCTTTTATTTTAAAATCAGCCATCTTTTTAACTAGACTGGATATTTGACAAAAAGATAAGGGAACTTTATAAAGTTTAGTATCTTTGAAGAGAAGGTTCTTTTTGCAGCAGAATTAGGGCCTATTTAAGCAGATTCTATTGTAACTGTAAGGCCGGTGAGCTCCTTCATCTTCTTTGAAATTTCTGCTAAAAACTCAATCGGCATTTTGTGGCTGCATTTCACCAATGCATTTTTTCCTTCTAGGTTTTTTATCGCTTTTGCAGGATCTTCCCTGAGGAAAGTTTCAACGAGTGAAGAGAGTTTTTCTTTGTCTTCTTTGAGTATTTTGTTGATTTTGAAATCATATATAATCTCTTTTCCGGAAAGAGGGTGATTGAAGTCTACAGTAACTCTTCCTCCAGATACTGCCGAGACCCTTACTATTACGCCATCCATATTCAAAGATAATCCCGGATAAGGCCTTACGCCTTTTGACTGAAAGAAAGTTATTGGGATTATCTTGACCATTCTTGGATCTCTGTTTCCAAAAGCTTCTTTTGCGCTAAGGCTTACAGAATAATTCTTTCCTATTTCTTTGTCTTCCAAGGCTTTGTCAAATCCTCCGAGAACCATCCCCTCGCCGATGCAGACAGTTATGGGTCTTACTCTCTCTGTCGGAAGCTTCGCTTTTTTCGCTTCATCCTTTAGCGTTGTATCGAAGATTTCTCCAGTCTGCTTGATTTTAGCAGTGAAGTCTATCTCAACAAAATTACCTTTTTTAGTTGATTCATTAGGCATACTGCAAGTTGCTATGCTTTGTTTTTAAATGTTTTCTAATTTTATCGATTTTTGCATAGACAAAAATTTATAAATGGTGTTTTTCTTGAAGGGTTATGGTTTTAAAAATAATCAGCGCAATTGAGGCTAAGCCTGGAACCAATATTATGGTTGATGGCGCTCCATGCACTGTAAGGAGCCAGGATATAAGCAAGACAGGAAAGCATGGGGCTTCTAAATGCAGGATGGAATGCGTTGGGATGATTGACGGCAAGAAAAGAATCGTCATGAAGCCCGGGTCAGATAGGTTTGATGTTCCACTTGTAGAGAAAAAGAAAGGGCAAATTTTATCCTCTTCTGATAAAACGGCAAGTATCATGGATCTTGAAACCTTTGAGACATTGAATGTTGAGATAGCTGAAGATGCTATGGAAGGAATCAAGGAAGGCGCCCAAGTAGAATATTGGGATATAGAAGGCCAAAAAATAATAAAGAAAGTATTAACACAGTAATTTAAAGGAAAAAATGGCAAAAATACCCGCAGCACAAAACAGGCTTTTTAAGAATATATTTATTTGCAAAAATTGCAGCACTAAGACTCGAGCAGAGGCAAGGAAGATCCTTGAGGGAAAGGTTAAGTGCAGAAACTGCAATGGCAAGGTTTTCAGGCAGAAGAAGAAAAAGTAATTAGGTGATCTTCTTGCAATAATACGGTTTATCAAAAATGGTGAAGTTTATTTACTACGATCTTGCATTTCTTGTTCTTTTTACGCTAGGCGTTGCGCTTTTTTTGTATAAAAACAGAAAGAATCTGCAGGTTGAATCTAAGTTTATCCTTCTTTACAGATCCAAAATGGGTTTGGATACTATTGATTATATCGGTAAAAAACATCCAAAGTTGCTTACTTTTTTGAGTAATTTTGTGATTATTGCAGGGTATTTAATGATGATAATCGCGGTAGCGTTCTTTTTCGGAGCAGTTATACTGACTCTGCTGACTCCTGCTCTTCCGAAAGTTCCCCCTTTAATCCCCCTCCTGCCTTATGTGGATAAGCTTCTACCTACGGGCTTGTTGCCGCCGTTTTACTTCACATACTGGATAATAGTTATTGCAGTAATTGCAGTCTGCCATGAGTTTGCTCACGGGGTTTTTGCAAAATTAAGAGACATAAAGATAAAATCAACTGGATTCGGATTTGTAGGGCCGTTGCTTGCAGCATTTGTTGAGCTTGATGATAAGCAAATGGCTAAAAAACCCATAAAGTCCCAGCTCGCAGTTCTTGCGGCAGGATCTTCTGCGAATCTTCTGCTTTGGATAATCTTCCTGATAATCAGCAGCATATTCTTTTCTGCTTCATTTGTTCCCAATGGAGTCTACTTCAGTTCATATTACGCTGCTCCCGTAAATTTCTCGGACATGACCCTTATAGATAATGCCACTATTGAAGGTGGACTCAAGAATTTCGATGAGTTTGCATCATTAGTAGAAAGGATAAATAAAAGCGAGATAGAAATAAGAGCAAATAAGAAAACGTATATTGCTGATGCCAAAACAGTTTCTGAGCAAAAAGCGTTAATCGATAGGCTGAAGATAAATGCCTCTGCTGCAGTTCTTTATCAAGATACCCCTGCTTACAGGGCTAATTTAAGCGGAGCAATACAGGAAATCTCTTTCCAGGATAAAAACGTCAAAAGTGTGTTCAGGATAACTACAAGAGAATCTTTACAGGGGGCTCTTGAAACGTTTGATCCTGGCCAAGAGATCAATATCAAGACCACTAAGGGAAATTATACGGTGGTTTTAGACAGAAATCCCGAGGATAGAACAAAGCCGTTCTTAGGAATCGCGTTCAGCAGTCCTCAGCAAAGATTACTTGGCAAGTTGGCTACCTTCTTCAGCTATAAAGATCCTTTCGTGAATTATACTCCTAAAGGAAACACAACCAACGGAAACATACTTGTGTTCATATATCATCTGCTTTACTGGCTTACAATAATCAACTTCTTTGTAATGCTTTTCAATATGCTTCCTGTCGGATTTGTTGATGGCGGAAGATTCTTTTATCTCACCGCTTTAGCCATAACAGGTAAAGAGAAAAGAGCAGAGAAGTGGTTCATGGTTGCCACGTGGATTATACTTCTTGCATTCTTGCTTATAATGGGCACTTGGCTGATAAAAGCATTCTAGCGGTTATATTTCTCCTACCTTAATTGGAAAGGTTTTAATCCTGCCCCGACAAGATTACTAAGTCGGGCCTGTAATTCAGAGGTAGAATGCTCCGTTCGCAACGGAGATGTCCCGAGTTCGATTCTCGGCGGGTCCACTTTAAACTTTTTAGGAAAAAGTTTAATCAAAAATCTTGAAGAGTTTCAATAAAGAATATTATTTGTGCAAGAATTGGATTACATGGAGCGTTAGGATTGAAAATCCTAGTGCTACCCTGATGACTCTAGAGAAATGTTTTTTTAAAGGAAGATTTTTGTTAAGGTTTATACTGTAAAGCCCGTCTGCTATCAAAAAGATTGCGGCGGATAATGCCAGAAGATCTATAGTAATAGGGTCGAGATAACTGCATTTCTCATAAATGCTGCTTTGAGCATTAATCTGGATAAGACCGATGGAAACCACTGTTGCAAGGGAGATCAATAAGACTGCAACCAATGTCTTGTTTTTATTTTCCATTTTTCAGATTTCCAGGAATCTTCCTTCTGGACCAGGATTGTAAACTTTTGTTTTTCCGATTTTATCCTCTCTGTAAAAGTTTTCGTGGAGATGGCCGGTTATGCAGACTTCCACTTTATGTTTTTCTATGAATTTTCTTATAGATGTGCTTCCAACATCATCTCCGTATAATTCGCTGGTGTTTGTGCCATAAGGCGGCTGGTGGGCCACCAAGACAATTTTATGAGGGGAATCTTTAACTTTTAATTTCTTTATTGCTTTCGCAAATTCCTCTTCAGACTGCTCGAATGCTGCATGCTCTTCAGTAAATCCGCCTCCGCCGCATCCAATCATCATTATCGAACCAAAGAGCACGGACTTTAGATGAATATTCTTTACAAATTTTAATCCCTTTGTATATATTTCTACCTCCTCTTCAGTTTCATGGTTTCCGGGAATAAGAAAAAGAGGCAGTTTTAGATCCTCGAAGTGTTTTAGCATAGATTTCATCCCAGAACCGAATATTGTAAAGTCTCCGGCACATATCACTGCATCGGGCTTTTCATTTTTCAGTTTGTTCTTAATCTTCTCAAAAGTTTTGAGATCTCTGTGTAGATCTGTAAAGGCGAATATCTTCATTTTAGATTAAAATTACAAGAAAATTCCGCTTATAATACTTATGATGGGGAGATTAGAGGTTAATTATCCCGTCTTTTGTAAGAACAACGAATTTTATCCCGACAGGATATTCGATTAATGCAGAGATTATTGCCATATGCTCCTTTCCAGATCCTGAAGCTATGCTTAATGCCACTTCAAGGCCATCGATCTTCCCCCTAAGTTTTTCTTTCAGCTCTTTTTTTATTTCTAAGGTAGGTTTAGTAAAGTCGAGTTTAATAAATTCAGAAGGTTTTTCCGATTTGAAGTTGCTCGCAAAAGCGTCCCCTAGCAAGATTATTTTTTCCCAGTCTCCCCTTTTTATCAAGCCCGCAACTTGCCCCCAAGTTCCTTTGCCCGATGAAAGTAATGCGATTAGTTCCATTTTATTTTACTGATTTAGCTCGTTTATAAAGATTATTCAACAAGAAAGAATATAAACAAATCCGTATTAAACTAACTATGTCAGATTTACCTTTGTCAGAGATTACTTTGAGAAAATATGAAAACCCCTACAATCTCGGCGACCGAGAGCTTGCCAAAAAAATTTGTTTAAGTTTCGGCCTTCTTCAGCCAGGGGATTCAAGGGATGTTATAGTCGATATTCTCCTTGTCCTTATTGATGCTCGCGGTAAAAAAGAAGCACTCAACACTGACGAGGTGAAAAAGAGAGTTATTGTTTCTCGGAGAGCAGCAAATTGTGAGGAGAAGGGCATTGCCGAGTCAAATATACGCAGACAGCTTAGAAGGCTAAAGGATCTGATGCTTGTTGAAAGCATCGGTAATGAATACCGCATAACCGAGTTTGAATCCCTTGAGAAGCTCTTTGAAGAGAAGATAGAAAGTTTCTACCTGCCTTCTATAGTTTCTAGGATAAAAGAGTACCTTAAGGCAGTTGAAAGCGGGGAAAAGTAATTTTGTTAAAAGAGAAATCTTTTTAAAGGCTCTAAGTGATTAAGTTTTACCGAGATCACTACTTGTTTTGACAAGTAGGAGGTAGATTATGAAAGAAAAATTTCAGCAAGCATTAAATAATTTAAGATCGAATTCTCAAAAGAGAGATTTCGTTCAAAGCGTTGATTTAGTGATAAATATCACAGACGTAGACCTTAGAAAAACTCCGCTTAGCATTTTCTTTTCTATGCCCCATCCTACAAAGGTTCCAAAAATATGCGGTTTCTTTGAAAAGAAAAGCTCCGCTGTCGACAGAACAGTCAGCAAAGCCGAGATGCAGGCAATGGATAAGGACCAAGTTAAAAATCTGGCAAAGGATTATGATTTATTCATTTCTTCCGGCCCTTTAATGAGCCAAGTTGCTTTAACCTTTGGAAAAGTTCTTGGACCATTGGGAAAGATGCCCAACCCTAAGACTGGCGGAGTAGTCATGGTCGAAGATGAAGAGGCGATTAAAAAGGCCGCTGAAAAGATGAGAAAGTCGACCAATATAAAATTCAAAGAGCTTAGTGTAAAAGTCTCTGTCGGAAAAGAAAATATGGAAGACAGCAAAATTGTTGAAAATGCTTTGACTGTTTACAACAGCGTTCTAAATGTTTTACCTAATAGAAAAGATAATGTTAGGTCTGTAATGCTTAAGCTCACCATGTCCAAACCTGAAAGGATCGTTGCAGAGTAAGAAAATGGCTGAAAAAGAAAAAATGAAAACAGAGAAGAAAAAGAAAGTGCACAAAGTTGCGGAGAAGAAAGTCAAAAATGTTAAGGAATTGGCATCTTTGATGGATAGTTATAACACCACAATTATTGCCTCCACGCTAAATCTTGAATCTGCTCAGCTTCAGAAAGCCAGAAAGACCCTCAGAGAAATGGCAGTAGTAAAATTTGTCAAGAAAAGCACTGCGCTCAGAGCTCTGGAAACTTCCAAGAAAGACGGAATAAAGAATCTTAAGGGACATGTGACTGAAAGTCCGGCTTTCATTTTTTCAAATTCAGATCCTTTTGAAGTATCTACAGTTTTGTCTGAAAATAGATTTCCTTCAAAGGCAAAGGCCGGGCAAATCGCACCTAAAGAGATAAAGGTTGAAGCAGGACCTACAGACCTTCTTCCAGGACCAGCATTAGCTGAATTTGGGGCTATTGGAATAAAAGCAGGAATTGTTGGTGGGAAGATTGCTGTAAAGGAAGGCAAGGTTTTGACTAAGGAAGGAGAAAAGATCACCGAAGGAGTTGCAAATATTTTATCTAAACTTGAAATAACTCCTTTTGAAGTAGGTTTGGATGCAAGTGCAGCTTATGATTCAAAAGAAAACAAAGTATACACTAATATTAAGATAGACAAAGCAGGAAGCTTAATGAAGCTTCAAGAGGCATTCTCTTTAGCTTACCAGTTTGCTATAGGAATTGCTTACCCGGCTAAAGAAGTTATCAGCCAAGTATTATCTAGAGCGGAAAGAGAAGCCCTAGCATTAAATAACATGCTCACCCAAAATAAATCTGAGGGAGGTAATTAAATGCAAAACGTATATGCAGCACTTCTTTTGCACAAGTTAGGCAAAAGCGTGGATGAAGAAGGAATAAAGAAAGTCCTTCAGGCTGCAGGAGCCGAAGTAGACGAAAGCGCAGTCAAGACTTTGATTGCTTCGTTGAAAGGAGTAGATATTGATAAGGCTCTTGAAGAGGCCAAATCGGCCCCAGTAGCAGCTTCCGCCGCAGCGCCAGCCGCAGAAAAGAAGGAAGAGAAGAAAGAAGAAAAGAAGGAAGCAGCTGCAGAAGGATTAGCAGCACTCTTCGGATAAATCCTCTATAGGATCCGGAGAGTCGAGACTTCTGTAGTTGTAAATCTAAGCAGAAGCTTGGCTAGCATTTGATATCTTCAGAGCTTTGAAATAGTTAGACTTGGTGAATTTTGGTTTTCTTTATTCTTAGAAGAATGCAAAGTTAAGGTTTAAATAAGAAGTAAATTTTTCTAGAATTAAGCCCACATGGCACAATGGTACTGCGCCGGTCTTGAAAACCGGTTTCCTTACGGATATCCCGGTTCGATTCCGGGTGTGGGCGTTTTATTTCTAAAAATCTAATTTTTGGAATTCATCTAAGAACAATGGGTTTGAGATTATTGTATGTTTCTTTGGCGAAACTCAGTTTCTCTTCTGTTTCTGCATAAAGAGTTGTAAGGCTTTCTCCTTTCTTCACTCTTCGGCCATTGTGGACGTGAAGGTAAATCCCTGAGGCTTTATCTGCCGGGCAGCCCGCAGAAAAAGCTACTGAAGCAATTTTTTTGTTATCTATAGATTTAACAATTCCGGATTTCTCTGCTAAGACCTCGTAGCTAAATCTTGCTGGCTTTAACCTACTGAGCACTCCGTCCAACTTTCCCCCTTGGGCTTTTATTATCTGTTCGAATTTTTGGTAGGCCTTCCCAGAATCCAAAATTTCCCGTGCAAGTTTTTTTCCTTTACCGGGCTTGGCTTTATTTGAAAGCTCTAAAATTATTCCTGAAAGCATAACTGCTTTTTCCTCCAGATCAAGTGGTCTGGTCGGAGATCTGGACAAAACGGCAACGATATCTCTCGCTTCCAAAACTGGGCCGATTCCATTCCCTACGGGCTGAGATCCGTCTGTCAAAATTACCTTAAGATTAAGTCCCACTAATTTGGAGATATTCCTAAATTTTTTAGCCAAATTTTCAGCATCTTTTCTTGTCTTTATCTTTGCAGATTCCCCATAAGAGATGTCGATTAAAACCCCTTTGGATTTTACTGCCAGTTTTTTTGATAGGATACTCGCCAAGAGCTGTGCTTCTGGGTCGAGGTTGATTATTCTTTCCACCTGTATTATCTTATCATCTGCAGGAGAGAAGCCTATTGCACCGCCCCAAACAAGACAAGCATTGGCCTTTCTAAGAATTTTTTTAATTTCAGATACGGAAAAATCCACTTTTGCTAAAACTTCAACTACATCTGCCGTTCCTGCGGCAGAGGTTATTGCCCTGCTGCTAGTCTTTGGCATAATAAGGCCTGCTGCAGCACATATCGAGACAATTAAGGGGGTAGTTCGATTTCCAGCCACACCCCCGATACTGTGTTTATCATAAACTTTTCCGCCAAAATCCAAGGTTTCTCCGAATGAAACCATCGCTTTAGTAAAATTAGCTATTTCTGCTTCCGTCATCCCATTAACATAAACCCCTGAAATAAAATAGGCGATTTCCGCTTCGGTGAGGGTGTTATGAACTATGTCTCCTACTATGTGGCCGAGTTTTTCTTTATCCAGCTCCTTGCCATTTAACTTTTCTAGAATGAATTTTGCGGCTTTTGGAGGAGGCTCTGCGCTTACTTCTACAAGGTCTCCCTCTTTTAGTTTTAATGAATGGATTATTTCTGCAGACAGCTCAATTTCATCTTCTTTTATCATCCCTTCTGCAGTGTCAACAACTGCTACGATAGAATGCTCTTTTTTTATTCTTAATCTTTCTCCGACGTAGATAGAAAGTTTTTTTGCGATGTTTGAGTGCAATACTGCGACAGGCCTTCCAGTAAGAAGCCTTAATTTTCTCACCTTAAGAAACATCTTTTATTTTCACCCCTTTAATCATAATTTCAACAAGTTATCTCGAGTTAAATTAATTCTGTGTTTCCTTTCTTGAAAAACTCTATGAAGATGATTAGATAATCCAAAATTATCGGGCCAACGAATAAACCTACCACTCCAAACAAGAATACTCCTCCGAGCATCCCTAAGACCGCAGTTACTGGAGATAATTTGGTCTTTTGGCTTATAAAATATGATCGGAGAATATTGTCGATGTAGCTTACGAATACTGCCCCATAAACGAGCAGGCCGATTCCATTTGCAGTTTCTCCTGAATTAATGAGGCTTATCGATGCTGGGATCCACAATATCCAGGACCCTAAAGGAAGTATGGATAGGACAATGGACATTAAAGTAAGGACAAAAGCGCCCTCGACTCCGAAGATCCAATAACCGATACCTGCGGCCAAACCCTGGATTATTCCCACGAAAATAGAACCATAAATTACTGCATAAGTTATCTCCTTAAATCTTTGTATGAGCCTGTCTTTAGTGCTTTCTTTGAAAGGAATGACGCTCTTGAGATAATCGAGTATTATATCTCCGTCCCGGATGAAGTAAAACATTACGAAGAAAGTCACCACAAATTGGAGTGCAAGGAAAGGAATCTCCAATATTACAGTGTTTATGGAATTTACAACTACTGAAGTTATGTTCTTGAGGATGGTGTCAAAGATAAATGCGAAATTCTGCGGATCTATGTCTGAATATTTTACCAGCAGGGCTTTTATTGGGGCTAAGATATCAGAGGTTTGAGTGTAAGAATAGAATTCCACGACTTGTTTAACTGAAATTTGGAGTATTGTTATTGTGAGGATAACCAGAAGAAGAATGACCATCAAGCTTACTATTAGCGCGACGATGGTTGGACTCTTAATGTACCTATTGATTTTCAGATGCAATGGTCTGAAAACAAAGGCCAAAAGCAAGGCAGTAAAAATAGCTGCAAGGAACGGTCTTATTATAAGGAACGAAGCAATTGCAAGAACTGCAAAAATGCTGAAATAAAGGAGTTTATTGACAGAGTTTGACATCTTTTAGAGAGTCAAAACTATTTTATAAAGTTTGTCACTTTGTAAAGGGAGTGACTTGGGTTTTCACATTGATTTTTTCTTGAACTTCTGCCGTTTCCAGAGTGGCGAAAAAATTTATAAAGCAATTTTTGCTTGATTGTTTGGATGGAAAGCGTTTTAAAGAAAATTTTTTCTGGAAAGATTGATGACGAGGTTCATAATGATTTTATAAAATTTGGAAGAGGAACCTTCTCAAATAAATATCTTGTTGACGCTAAGAAGCAAAAAGATAGATGGGCCGTTAAGACGAGTGCAGATTTTGCAAATTTTTTTGTTAGGAAATGCCTTGAGAAGGCTTCAGGAGAGGTAGATATCAAAGGGGTTATAGTTGCTAACTCTAAAATAGAAGAGGATGCTGGATTTCCTATTGAGAAAGTCAAGCAGTTTATGGGAATAAAGCAGGCAGTAGTGAACACTAAAGTTTCTCCTAAAAAATTGATTGAGCTTATGGATAAATACCCCAAAGCCTTTTTCGCGCTGTCTTTTTCGACCAAAGACTGCGAGCTCAAAATAAAACCTAAGGCTCCTAAAAGCGCGAAGCCTGCTGCCAGTGGA
>CAZIKY010000006.1:0-46753 GCA_964540065.1 Candidatus Woesearchaeota archaeon
CCTATCCAATTTCTTCTGCAATCTTATCCTATTTCTCAATGGTCGGAGTTTATTATTTGGTCGAGGCAAAACAGAGGAGATGGCTTTCATCTGTCTTCGGAAAATATGTCTCGGACCAAGTTGCTAAAGAGATTATGGAAAAAGGAGAAGAAGCACTTCAGCTAAAGGGGACAAAAAGAATTGTAACTGTCCTTTTCGCAGACGTCAGAGGATTCACTTCTATGTCTGAAAAACTTCCCCCAGAAGAAGTTGTTTCAAAATTGAACAAATATCTTAGTGTTATGACTGATGTTGTTTTCAAACACGGGGGAACCCTTGATAAATATGTGGGGGATGAAATCATGGCGACATATAATGTCCCGTTAGATCAAAAAGATCATGCTCTTGCGGCAGTCAAAACTGCCCTTGAAATGCAGGAAATCGCAAAGAAGCTTGGAGACCTTAAATATGGGATCGGAATCAATACAGGCCCCGCAGTTGCAGGAAACATTGGAAGTGAAAAGAGGTTGGCTTACACGGTGATAGGAGATTCTATAAACCTCGGAGCGAGGTTATGCTCCAAGGCAGAGGGCCACCAGATAATAATAAGCGAATCAACTTATTCCTTGATAAAAGATTCTGTAAGGGTAAATCCTCTCGGAGAAATAACTGTCAAGGGAAAAGAAAAACCTATTAAAGTATACGAGGTTCTTGAATTAAAGTCTTAGCAACCTTAGAGTTTTATAATAAATAGTGTTGATCCAAAGCCATAAGTTTCTTAAGAAGGCTTCTACTCTGTCGCTTATCTTCTCAATAAAATCTATCTCCCCGCTGTCTTTATTTATCCACACATAAATTGTGGTTTCAGTTTCATTTAACTTTCTCCCCCTGACAACATAATATTCGGTGTCATTCTTCTCTGATTCATAAACCTCCTCATCTTCATCAACGCTTCCGCTGTCTCTTGCCTTTTTCCTCGCCCTATTTTCATCTTCATCTCCATCTGACCTAGGTTGAGACTGTGTTCCTCTGGCTTTTGCAAAAGCTTCATATGCCTGGACTCTTCCAGCACCTTGAGAATTTGCATCTTGATTTAGATCTAGTGCCGTAGACATGATAACTTCTTTAACTTGAGCAGGGGATAATTTTTTACCGCTCAATATTAAAGCGACAACACCGGAAACATGGGGTGTTGCCATGCTTGTTCCGGACATCAGAACATATGTTCCTCCAGCCTGTGCAGCAAGGATCAAAACTCCCGGAGCAACAACATCTGGCTTAGTTCTCCCATCAAGAGTCGGACCCCTGGAGCTGAAAGGTGCAACGTTGTCTAACCTATCCACTGCTCCCACAGTAATTACATCTTTTGCGCATCCAGGGCTGGTGATTGTTCCGGGAAGCGGCCCAAGATTTCCTGCAGCCGCAACAACCGTAACTCCTTGACCCACTGCAGCGTCTGCGGCTAAAGAAGAAGCATCGATTCCCGTACAAGGCAACTGAGAACCGAGGCTCATTGAAATAATATCTGCACCATTCAAAACTGCAAACTGGATTCCTGCGATTGTATCGCTCATTTTCCCAGATCCAGTACGGTCTAAGACTTTAACATCTATCAAAGAAGCTTTCGGAGCAACACCCTTATTCAGTCCGGCAGATAATGCCCCTGATCCAGCAGCGGTTGAAGCAACGTGAGTCCCATGTCCATGCCCATCATCTGTCCCCTCTCCTGTAAAATCTTGCTCCAAAACCACATTTTGAAGATCTGGATGATCATTATCTATTCCAGTATCCAATACTGCAATCTTAACTCCCGATCCTTCGACCCCAAACTCATTCCAAACTCTATCTGCTCCAATTTGTTTTGTGCTTTGCGCAAGCACAACCTTTGTATCCGCATCAAATTCTATCGATTCAATAAAAGAAAGCTCTGCAAGCTCTGGAAGTTTTCCGGAGTCTATGCTCAACGCCGCGCCATCAATCAAAGTGTAAGTATACTTTAAATTTCCACCGAGATCAGCAATCTGCTGCTTCTCAGAAGACCTCAATCTTCCATCAGTCAAAATAATCAAAGGGATCTCTTTTCCAATAAACTGCTGCGCTTTTTGTCTCAAAAAACTATTAATCTTTGGGGAACTCAAATCTAATTCCCCAATAATTCCTTGTATGCTTTCAGAATTTGTTTCAGTATCGATAAAAACTGAAGACCCATTAGCTGTTAGAACACCATCTAACTGCGCAGATGCTATCGCAACAGAAAACAAGAATAACAGTGCTAAAACTAAAAACTTCCTAGTCATTTTAAGATCATTTCTTGCCGAATTTCTTATATCCTATCCATATCAAGATGGCAAGAACCAATCCCAGAACAAAGAGCCTCCAGTATTTTCCAAGCTCTCCCCAGTACCTGAAAACTCCGTAAATAATGAGCAATACTCCTCCACCCATTATGCCTGTGCTTACGCTTTCAAGAGCAAGGACGACCCCCAAAATTATCGCTGCGATGCCAAAAAGAACGCTTGCAATGAAAACATTTCTATTGTAAATGTCATTCTTTGCTTCGAATTCTGTTCTGCATTTAAAGTCAGAATCACAATATCCTTCTGGGCAGATTTCTTTTACGTTTATAGGCCTAGCCTCTCCAGGAGCATATTCCGGGCAAGGATAATTCCTCGGCTGCCATTTTCCGTCAGCAGCCTCGCAGGCAGTTTGATTTTCATAATAAGGCTTGGGCTCTGTCCCGCAGAAGTCCTGGTATTCCGGAGCTTCATAAAACACGCTTATCCCATAAGCAATGAAAAACGTGAGAACAATTGCTATGGCAATAGAAAGAATTACAGGTTTGACCCTTGAGATCTTCCCTCTTTTCATAAAATAAACAAAGCAATGGGCTATTTAAGCATTGCTTAATGAGCAATAAAACATAAAAATGTTTAAAAGTACATTATCACAAACATCTTTAGATAAAATGGTAGTTATAGGTGAAAAAGCTCCAAGATTTGAAGCTAAGGCATTCTATAATAATTCTATGAAAAGTGTTAACCTTTCGGATTACAAAGGCAAGTGGGTTGTCTTATTCTTCTACCCAGCAGATTTCACATTTATCTGCCCCACGGAACTTGGAGAGCTTGCAGACAACTATGAAACCTTCAAAAAGATGAACACTGAAATTCTAAGTGTAAGCACAGATACAGAATTTGTGCATAAGGCATGGCATGACAATTCTGAAACTATCAAAAAGATAAGATTCCCGATGCTTGCAGATCCAACAGGGAGAATATGCAGAGCATACGGTACTTACATCGAAGAAGATGGACTTAGTTTAAGGGGAACTTTTATCATCGATCCAGATGGCGTTCTTAAAGCCTATGAACTTCATGATAACAGCATAGGCAGAAGTGCCCAGGAACTTATAAGGAAGCTTCAGTCTGCCCAATTTGTAAGACAGCACAAAGGCCAGGGGCTTGTTTGCCCTGCGAGTTGGAAGCCGGGGCAGAAAGCCTTGAAGCCAGGAATTGACCTTATAGGCAAGATTTGATTTAATTTATAATCTTCTTTAATTCTATTTTTTAAGTTGTAAACTGTCTCCCTGAAATTGCTTCTCCCAACATTAATCGCATTTAAAGAAGGAGTTTATAAACAAGATAGATATATGAGACCTATGGAAAAAGTCTTAATCCATTACAGCGAGATCTTCACGAAAGGAGGCCATAAAGCCTACTTTGAAGATAAGCTTATTGAGAACATAAGAAAATCAGCAGAGCGCCAAAAGGTAAATCTAGTCTCAGCAACAAAGAAGCACAGCTCAGTCTTATGCACGTTTGACGATAAGAAAGAAAAAATAACCCAGGCATTAAAAGCCGTTTTTGGGATAAAGGATTTCTCTTATGTCGAAGAGGTTAAAAATGACTTGGATATCATCCTCGCAAGAGTTAAGACAATTCTCTCAAAGATTAAAGCGAGTGGAAAATCAAAGGTCTCATTTGACATAAAGCGAGGAGATCCCAAATTTCCGCTCACTTCAGAAGAGATAAACAAAAAATTCCGTGAAGCGGCAAGCAAAGAAGGTTTAAAACTTGATTATGAAGGGGATTCGGTGCACATCTATACCCGAATTTACTCGGATACTTGCTATATCTACTCTGAAATTATACCTGGCTACGGCGGCCTCCCAGTGGGAACAGGCGGAAAAGTGCTCGTTCTTCTTTCGGGAGGGATAGATTCTCCGGTTGCGGCGTGGCAGATGATGAGAAGAGGATGTCCTGTTGATTTCTTGCATGTGCATAGCTTCAGGACAAATGAAGAGGCGAGCAAGAGCAAGATAGCGAGAATTGTTAAGTGTCTTAATGATTACCAATTTAAGTCAAGGCTTTATCTTCTTCCATACCACAACTATGATTTTCATATGATGGGAAACTCTGCCGGAAGCGACGACCTTGTTTTGTTCAAGCATTATATTTTCAGAATTGCGGAAAAGCTTGCGATAAAAAACGCCTATGGGGCGATAGTCAGTGGAGATAATCTCGGGCAGGTGGCGAGCCAAACCCTTGAAAATCTCAAGGCAACTGAGAGCGGGATTTCATTTGCCCCAATATTCAGGCCGTTATTAACATATGATAAAGAGGAGATAATAGAACTTGCAAGAAATATAGATACCTATAAATTAAGTATAGAGCAGTATAAAGACTGCTGCAGCATAGTCGCAAAGAATCCAAATGTTAAAATGAAAGTAGAAAGGTTAAAGGAAGCTTCAGAGAAAACGAAAGTTGATGAATTAATCCGCACAAGTATGAAAGAGATAGGATTTTACGAGTTCAAATAGGCAAATAGAAATCACCAACCGAAACCCTTTTAACATTTCCGATTTATTTTGTTCTATGGAAGATTATGCCAAAACCATTCTCGATTTGAATGAGAATAAAGCCAAAAGAATAAGGGCAGCATTCAAGCTGGAAAACATGGGCACGGATGAGTCTGTAAGGATTCTTGGAAAATCCCTTGAGACAGATCCTTCTCCAATTGTAAGGCATGAAGCGGCTTTTGCTCTCGGAGAGACTGCAAACCCAAAAGTTGCAGGCCCATTCTTGATGAAAGCTGTAGAAAACGACAAAGATGTATTCGTAAGGCATGAATCCCTCCTAGCCTTAGCAACTCTTGGAGATGAATCATTCAAGCCATTCATAAAAAAATACCTCAAAGATCCGGACAAACACATTTCAGAATCTGCAGAAATAGCTTTGGAAAGGTTTGACCTTGTAGACAAGGGATATGGCTAAACCTTTCCCTAAAAAGATAAAAACTCAAAAAACTACTAAAACTATGCCAAGAGGAAGTTTGGAAGGAAAGGTCGATATAACCCAGCTTAAGCCAGTTGAAGGTGTAGAGATTATTCCATATTTTGGGAAGAAGTCTAATAAAAAAGGATATGATTCCTACATTTCAAAGATTAAGAAGGAAATTGGAAGAGTGACTGCATATGCTGTAGGGAATCGCGTTGAGGGATACATGGCTTGGAGCCGCGATTTCTCAAAGCTAAACCGCTTTTTTGATATTAACAATTTGCCAGATAAAAAATACTATTTCATGCTGATTCCAGGTTCAGATCCGGGACATTCTACAGCTTCAGATTCAGCAGGAGATAACACTTCTTCCGATGGGGAAGCTGAAGGTAAAAACCTTTAAAAACCCACAATCCACTCTAAAAACATGGAAGGTACAGTCGTAAGCTTCAGACGGGGAATAAACACCCAGAAGATGAACCATCTCCTTATCCTGCCGTACGGATGCGATAACAGGGAAAAAGCTTCCAAGCTAGTCGGAAAGAAAGTTTCTTGGAAAAATCCAGAAGGTAAGGGAAAGGTAATAAACGGAAAAGTAGCTGCAGCTCACGGAGGAAAAGGAGTCATTAGGGTGATATTCGAAAAAGGCCTTCCAGGACAGGCAATAACTACTAAGGTGGATATCGCTGCTTAAACTTAAATAAAATGGTAATCAAAAATCCAGCACCATATAAGGCCATCGCAAGGCCATTCACAAGAAATTCTAGAGTAAGCTCTAAAGCTTACATAAAGACAGTCCCTCCCCAGGCAGTTGTTAAATTTGTTATGGGAGACTCAGCCAAGTTCAACAGAAACGAATATGGCTGGGTGGTCAAGATTGTAAGCGATGAAGATGCCCAAGTAAGGGACGTTGCCTTAGAATCTGCAAGAAACCACTTCAACAGAGAAATTGGAGAGCAGATAGGGGCAGACCATTATATCTCTGTTGCAGTTTTCCCGCATCACATTCTTAGAGAGCATAAGCAGGCAGCCGTAGCACAAGCAGACAGAATGTCTTCAGGAATGTCGCTTTCATTTGGGAAGTCTGTCGGAAGGGCAGCACAAGTAAGAAAAGGCAAATCAATATTTATCTGCGGATTTAACACAGAAGAAGATGTAAGAAAATTCAGGAAGATCTATAGCGCTGTAAAGCCTAAGTTCCCCTGCACTTCGCACTTGGAAATAACCCAAGTGGAAAAGAAGTAATTTTCCAGTTTTCTAGCTAGTTAAAGAGAGCAATTCATAACCTTATAAATTCTGGTAAAGCAGATGAGGTGATCTGCTCAACGCTTCTTTGGAGAGTTCTGCTTTCTCTTTCCTTCCTTTATCCAGGTATAAGTGAGCTTCTTTTGAGTAAACCCATCTATAGTCTGCTATCTCTTCAGGCTGAAGAGTTAGTTTTCCGTTTCCTTTGTAAGTACAGGAATTGAAAAAGTAAGCCTTGCCTTTTGTGAATCCTCTCTTGTCTTTCCTTGCGTTTTCTGCATCTAGTGTTTTGAAGAAATATCCCAGATGCAGATCTGTTAAATCACTTTTTAGGCTTATTCCTGTTTCTTCAAACAGCTCTCTTTCTATATTTTGTTCTAATGTCTCTCCTAACTCAACTCCTCCTTGAGGGAACATCCATTCATCTTTGCCTTTTGCAGATTCTAAAAGTAAAACTCTGCCTTCTAAGTCAAGGATTACAGATACTCCTACTGGCCTGTACTCTCTCTTTAGGTAAAGTTCTTCTACCTTTCTTTGAAATTCGTAGGTTTTCATTTTGTTTTCCCCCTTACATTTTTGTTAAATGGGAAAAGTCAAGGGCCTATATTAAAAATCGCTCTACATTTTTGTAGAGTAGATAGGAAAACCGAGAAAACTTGGTGTCTGACCCCATGGAAGATGCTGAAATCCAGGTCCGCGTTTAGCCCAAATCTTTATTAAATCTCTTTTCTTGTTTTGTTCAGTAAAAAGAGGGAATTATGGCAAAAAAGAGTGAGATCTCTGCTGGCGATCTTTTGGATGAATTAAATTCTGGTGAAGATACTCTCCCAGAAGATATCCAAAAAACGACAGAGGAAGCAGAAGTAAAAGCTAAACAGCAGAGAGAACAGGCCGAAAAGGCTTTTTCAGAAAGCCTTCTTCAGAGAAACATAGTCTGGCTCCCAGAAATAAGCAGAAGAGATATCGCTGTTGGAGGGGGCAAAGGCGCAAACCTCGCAGAGATGTACAACTTAAAACTTCCGGTGCCTCCGGCATTCATTGTAACAGCTACAGCTTATCAAAAGTTTATAGAAAGCACGGGATTGAAAAACAGAATTCTTTCAATCCTCCAAGAAACCAATGTCGATAACACAGAGCAGCTTGAGAGCAATGCTAAAAAGATCCGCGAGATAATCGAAAGTGTGGAGATGCCGAAGAACCTTGCCTCAGAGATAAGGGAAGCCTATGAAAACTTGGAGATAAACAGAGATATCATCGAAAAGGCTACTTCAAATGTTTTAAGCATATTAAAAACCGGAAGAGAGCCGGTTTTTGTTGCTGTGCGTTCTTCTGCAACAACCGAAGATCTTGCAACCGCGAGCTTCGCAGGGCAGCAGGAAACTTTCCTTAATATCAAAGGAATCGCAAAGCTCACAGAGGCCGTAAAGAGATGCTGGGCAAGCTTATTCACAGCCAGGGCAATTTATTACAGAGAGAAAAAAGGTTTCCCTCACGAAAAGTCTTTCATCGCGGTAATTGTCCAGAAGATGATAAATGCCGAAAAAGCAGGAGTTACTTTCACAATAAACCCTTCGACCAACAATGCTGAGGAGATTGTTATCGAGGCAGCATTTGGCCTCGGAGAAGGAGTCGTTAGTGGAACAGTTGCTCCGGATTATTATGTTATAGATAAAAAAACTTCTAAACTCCTTTCAAAAAGAGTTTCTTACAAAAATGTTTATTTTACTAGGAGCTCATCAGGCGAGACAATAAAGAAACCTCTCGGCCCAGATAAAGCCACAGAGCAGGTTTTGGAGATGCATGATCTTGTAAGGCTTGCAAATTATGCAAGAGAATTGGAAGATCATTACAAAGTCCCGCAAGATATAGAATGGGGGATAGAAGGAGGAAGGATTTACATCCTTCAAACAAGACCTGTAACAACTCATGAAAAGCCGATAAGCCAAGAAACTGTGAGCGGAGAGGTAATTCTTGAAGGTCTTCCGGCTTCTCCAGGCCTGGCAGGAGGAGTAGTAAAAATAATTGTAGATCTTTCCGAGCTTTCAAAGATTCAAAGCGGAGACGTTCTTGTCACAAAGATGACAAATCCTGACATGGTTGTAACGATGCAAAAAGCAAGTGCAATTGTGACTGATGAGGGGGGCATGACTGCGCATGCAGCAATTGTCTCTAGAGAAATCGGAATTCCATGTGTTGTTGGGACTGCAAAGGCAACAACCGCTTTGAAAGAAGGAGAATATGTCACAGTAGACGGAAGAACGGGAAAAATTTATCGTGGAAAAACCAGCGCAGGAACAGCCCCCGTGCAGGCTCAGACTCAAGAAACTTCCATTCCAGAACCGCTTCACGTTGAAACACTTGTTCCCGGGTCTGAAGAAGTGGATGAATTTTCTTCAGCCGCAGAAGCACTGCTTCTGTCTTCTATGAAAAAAAGCAGGAGCAAGGAACAGGAACAAGATATCAATCTTCCGAAAGAAGGAAAAGCAGCGGAGCTGCCACCAACAGCGATGGAAACACAAATAGAAGAGATATCTGCGTCAACACCTCATGAAACTTCAGCAAAAGCAGAAACTGTAACAAAGATCTACATGAACCTCGGGCAGCCAGACCTCATAGATAAGCTTAAAGCTAAAGACTTTGATGGGATTGGGCTCATGAGGGTGGAATTTATGATCGCTTCTAAGATAAAAAGGCATCCGCTTTACATGATCGAAGCTGGCCAGTCAAATGAATATGTGGAAAAACTTTCTGAAGGGATATCAAAAGTCGCTCAGGCAATAGCTCCGAGGCCCGTTGTTGTGAGATTCTCTGACTTTAAGAGCAATGAATACAAAGGGCTTGAAGGGGGAGCAGAATACGAAGCTGAAGAGTCAAATCCCATGCTCGGATTCAGGGGAGTGAGCAGATACATAAGCGAGCAGTTTGAAGACGCTTTCAGGCTTGAATGCAAAGCGATAAGAAAATCCAGAGAGAAAAACAAGAATATCTGGGTAATGCTTCCATTTGTAAGAAAAACAAGTGAAGTAGGCAAGTGCTTGGAGATAATGGAATCTGAAGGGCTTCAAAAAAGTGATGACTTCAAGATATGGCTCATGGCAGAGGTTCCAAGTATGGCGCTTATGCCTGAGGAATTTGCTAAGTTAGACATAGACGGGGCATCTATCGGGAGCAACGACTTGACGCAGTTCGTCCTCGGAGTTGACAGGGACTCCGCAACTCTTGGGAAGATGGGATATTTTGACGAAAGAGACAGAGCAGTATTGGTGGCTATAAACAATATCATCAAAGGATTCAAAAAACATGGAAAAACGGTAAGTATCTGCGGCCAGGCACCATCGGTTTACCCGGAACTCGTTGAATTCCTAGTCAAGCAGGGAATAGACAGCATAAGTGTCAACCCTGACGCGGTAAATTCTGTAAGAAAAAGCGTTGCAGAGATCGAAAAGAAGCTTCTCCTGGATGCTGCAAGAAAAAATAATCATCCAGAAATATGATTCTCAAGTTCTAATTGCCACTTGCAGATAATTAAAGGAAAATTTTATAAAGGCTCAAAATTTTCGGGGTGGATGCAAACTGAAAAGAGAGATATAAAGGGCATTGAGTATGTTTTAACGCAAAAAGATCTGGATACTCTGAAAGAGATAGGCCAAAAAGCATTCGGACCAAGAGGAATTTCCGACAGGTTAGATCAAGATAAAAGAAAAGATTTTATGAAATTCTACGATGGAATGCAAGGATATCTTGGAATCGATGAACAAAAAAGAATTATAGACAAGATAAGCCGAAATCCTGGAATGCATGATTTCAAGTCATTGACCCATTACAAAAATTTTTCTCAGAATTAGGATTATTTCTCCCTAAAGGCATATACCATAGAATATACCAAGTATATATTTTTCACCCCCGTGGCGGGGCTAAGGGAAAAACTTATAAAGGCTCTTTTTTTGAAGCTAGGATGTCAAAAGCAAAATCTACCAAGTATCAGAAAAAGATTGGAGAGAATACAAAATATTGGGGATCCAATATTGAAGACATTTACAATGTGGAAAAAATCCTTACTAATGGTTCTGAAGGCGTCTTAAGGGTAATTTCAGACAAAAGATCTGAACTGAGAGAAATGTTCCGCAACAAAGCAGAGCAATCAGTGATAGACGAAGTCTGCGTCTTTTTGATGGATAAATACAGAAGACAAAGAAGGCATGTTGAGCTTTATTGTGAGCTTGCGGACTTAGTGGCTAACGCAAAAAAGCACCCTTATCTTTCTTTCCTAGAAGTAGCTACTTCACTTTATGGAAAGGCAGCTGGAGTTTCAACTTACCTTAATTTGCATAATGGCAGGAAAAAAACCGCCGCACCATCACTCGCAGAGCAGATAAATGAAGAATTGGCCGTGCCAAGAGTGCATTTAGGATACGCGAGACCAAGTTCAGGAAAAAATGGTGCAGGAATAAGCATACATGGAAACGGCGGACCAAAAGGGCCGCTCAGAAAGAATGGAAGAAAAGATGGCCCAGAAGCAGTATATGAAGATAGAAAACATCAGCCTGTAGAAATTTAATTAAATTTAGTTAGTTATAATCAAAAATATCAAAAGAGGAAAAGAAAAAGATGGTTTTAGAAAAGAGCTATGATAGTGTGCAGGAATTTGTTCCTGTGAAAAGCGGAGATGCATTTGATATCACTCCTGCTTATCTTGACCGGACATTCAGTGAAAGAGGGCTTTATCTTATGGATAAATCTTTGGGGGGAAACCCAAGTGGAAGAGTATTATTTACAAGAAGCTTGCTGGATTTCCTAAACGTTTCTGAAAGGGGTTCAGTTATTACGGGAGCAATTCTTATGAAGAACGACCCCAAATTCGAAAATAGGGGAATCGCAGGAATGAGCCCTTATGATTTACTGAAGAATTGTATAACAATCTCGCAATCAACAAGGGCAATTTTCCAGTCAAGGAAAGATTACAACTTTGGAAGAGAATGGGAAGGGGCCCTTAAATCAATCAAACAAGAGCTTGGTTTGGCAGAAAAAAGAGAGATATACAAGCAGCCGCTTTTAGAGAGAGTGAAAAACATAGAAGAGACCGACATCCTTCTGATGCAGTCTTCAATATTGAATTATGCAAAAGAAAGGCCAAAATTCAATCCAGACCTTGGAGAGCATATACGAAGACGAGATGGATATAAATCAAACAAAGCCCAGTACATTAAGCAGGTAATGGAATCCCTTAAAAACCTCCATTCTTCTGGAAACAACCATCTAATCGAATCTGGCCAACCTTTGGACTTAGAATCCTTGGATGCGCTAAGGCATGGACTTCATCCTTTCTAAAAACATTTAAAAGACGCTTTTTCTTCTGCAAAAGATGACTGAAGTATCAAAACAGCCCGTTCTGAACATTGGAATGGTCGGGCACATCGACCATGGAAAAACAACGCTTCTTCAAAAGCTTTCTGGGAAATGGTCTGACACGCATAGCGAGGAGCTTAAGAGAGGAATTACGATAAAGCTAGGATATGCAGATGTAGTCATCTACAAATGCCCTAAAGATGGAACATTAACAAGGGGAAAAACCTGCCCGAAAGACGGAGAAAAAACCGAGCCCCTAAGATATATAAGTTTTGTTGATGTCCCGGGACACGAAATGCTCATGGCAACGATGCTCTCAGGAGCAGCAATAATCGATGCGGCTTTGCTTGTAATTGCGGCAAATGAGCCTTGCCCTAAGCCCCAGACTAAAGAACACCTAGTAGCTCTGCAGGCAAAGGGTCTTAAGAATATTATAATCATCCAGAATAAAGTCGATGCGGTGACAAAAGAGCAGGCTCTTAAAAATTATGAGGAAATTAAGGCATTTGTAAAGGGGACTGTTGCTGAAAATGCTCCGATTATTCCCGTTTCAGCAAAGCAGGAAGTAAATCTTGAAGCAATATATGATGAAATCCTAAAAATTCCTATTCCAAAGCACGAAATAAAGGGAAATCCTTTGTTCTTCGTTGCAAGAAGCTTCGACATAAACAAACCCGGAACAGAAATAGAAAAATTGGCCGGCGGAGTTCTTGGAGGAACCCTTAAGCAGGGCACCCTTAAAGTCGGAGACGAACTCGAGATAAAGCCGGGAATGAGCTCAAAGAAGCATGAAAAGACCGTTTACACCACAATCAAAACTAAAGTTCTAAGCATTCATGCAGGAAGCTCAAAACTAGATTCTGCTGAGCCTTCTGGATCCCTCGCAATACAAACTTCTTTAGATCCTTCGCTTACAAAATCAGACAACCTAAGCGGCTGTGTTGTAAGCCTTAAAGGAACCCTCCCAGAACCCTCATACAATATAAAGCTAAAGACTCATCTTTTCAAGGAAATGATCGGGTCAGGAGAAAAAGAAATGGCAGTTTCTCCGATAAAAACAGCAGAATACCTTCTTCTCAGCGTAAACACTTCGATAACTGTCGGCCTTGTCAATAAAGTAAAAGGAGACACGGCAGAGCTTACACTAAAAATCCCCATAGTTGTCCTTCCGGGAAGCAAGGTTGGAATGGCAAGAAATCTCCAAGGGCATTGGAGATTAATAGGTTGGGGAGAGCTCCAGTAAAATAAAATGATCTACAAAGCCATGGCTTTTTCTGGAATCCTCCTTGCGGGAGGATTAGCAGCCGTAATATTTGGAAGGGGCAAAACAGAAACAAGCAGACAGTATGTTTCCATTGAAGGCAAAGTTGAAAGTGCAAAGAGAGTTGATGATTGCTATTTAGTCGACCTAATCCAAACAGAAGTTAAGTTCAGCGGCAATTACTTGGATTATTCTGAAAGTCCGCAGCTAAAACTTTGCGGCCCTAGATACAATAATTTTGAAGAGATAGCAAAATCTTCAAAGAGAATAAAGATCGGAGCTATGGAAAACTGTGATGTCAAAGGAAAGGGAATAGAAGCAGTTTACAGCAGCTGCCATATAGCGGAAACTTTCTCAGCTGAACCTTTGAATTAAGAAAAAGTTATTTCTCCATACAACAATACTTAAATAGACTATTGTGCAAAAAACAAAATGGATTCGCATTTATATCTAGACTACAGTTTTAGTTTTGGTGAAAACGACAACAGATCAAAAGATCTTCTAAGGGTGAAAAAGGAGAGGAAATACTCTGTTGATGGCCTCAACATAGAAAGAATAATAGACTTCCTTGGAGAAAACAACTTCAGAGTTATTTTAGATAAATCCAAAAAAGATTCAGACATTTGGGTGCCAAACGGAATAGAACAGACCCTCAAAGATATTCCCTTGAATTCAAGATTCGGTGAATTCCATCGCGAGGAAGTCAGGAAATACTTCCTCCCGGCAATAAATGAGGGAAAATATGATGGAATTAGTGGAACAAAGTATAATCATGCAAACATAACGATTGTTGATCGAGAGTATGCAAAGCTCACAAATGGCCGGAAAAACGAACTAATCTGGAAATTGGAATTCGGAGATAATCTTCCTTACATGGGGGACGTTACTAGAATGCTCGGAGAGTTTGAAAGGGTTATCCATGAACTTCATGGAATGGAATATGTTTTGGACATGAGAAAGTCCCACAAGGCAGTTGCCTAAAGATAATCAAGAAAAATCACAGAAATATATTTAAAACAACTTTTTCTAGAAAAAGAGGCATGGAAAAAGAGGTTAAAGGTTCTAAGCTTAAGGAAGTTTTCTACGTTAAACAGGACCTTATAAAAGAAGGCCTTACTTATGATGACGTTTTGTTAATGCCCCAATTATCAGATATCAAATCTCGCAAGGAAGTAAGCTTGAGGTCCAAGCTTACTAAAAACTTGAGCTTTGAACTGCCGATAATTTCTGCAAACATGGACAGCCTGACCGAGGCAAACATGGCTATTGCTATGGCCCGATGTGGTGGCCTTGGAATCATCCATAGATATTTGCCCATAGAAAATCAGGTGGAAGAAGTCGAAAAGGTGAAGAGATCTGAAGGGTTGATGATCGAAAACCCGTACACTTTAGGTCCGAATTCTACGATCCGCGAAGCCAAGACGATGATGGATGAGAAAAAGATATCTGGGATCCTTATTGTTGATAAAAGCCGGAAGCTAATAGGCATAGTTTCCCAAAAAGACTTATGGTTTGAGAATAACACCGAAAAGCAGCTGCATCTTGTTATGACTCGCGATTTGGCCACATTAAGAGAAGGCGCTAAGATAGAAGAAGCGAAAGAATTGTTTAGAAGGCACAAGATAGAAAAGCTCCCAGTTATAGACCAACAAGGAAAACTTAAAGGACTTATAACTTCAAAGGACCTTTACAAAAGAACACTTTATCCGCAGGCATCAAAAGACAAGAAAGGAAGGCTTCTTGTCGGCGCAGCCATTGGAGTTGTAGGAGATTACATGGAAAGAACAAAGGCCCTTCTTGATGCAGGATGTGATCTTATTGTTGTGGATATAGCCCATGGCCACTCGACTCTTGAGCTTGATGTCATAAAAAACTTGAGAAGAGAATTCGGTTCCTCACTTCCAATAGTCGGGGGAAATGTGGCAACATATGAAGGTGCTGCAGATCTCGTTGAAGCAGGAGTAGATGCAGTTAAGGTGGGCGTAGGCGGTGGTTCAATTTGTATAACCCGGAAGGTGACTGGCTGCGGAGTGCCTCAACTTGCTGCAGTCTTTGACTGCGCAAAAGTCACCGAAGAAAATGGAATTCCCGTGATAGCAGATGGAGGAGTAAGAACCTCTGGATGCATCGTAAAAGCACTTGCAGCAGGAGCATCTTCAGTCATGCTCGGGAACATGCTTGGAGGAACAGATGAAAGTCCTGGCCAGACAATAACAAGAGAGGGAAAAAGATTCAAAGTTTATAGGGGAATGGCCGGCTTCGGAGCAAACCTTGGAAGAAGACAGCTCCAGGCAAACAAGGCAGACGTTTCTATAAACGATGTGGTCCCAGAAGGTGTAGAAGCCTTTGTCCCATATAGGGGTTCAGTATACGACATTCTTTATCAGCTCGCCGGAGGCATAAAATCTGGACTTAGTTATAATGGGGCACATAACATACAAGAACTCCAAAGGAAGGCCAGATTCATAAAAGTCACCCCTGCAGGCCTCAGAGAATCTGGAGTGCATGACGTCAGCCAGGCCTAACCTACAATTTAAGATGAGAACCGCAATAAATGCTGCAATAATCGATTCTGGAAAGATATTATTAGTCAAGAAAAGAGATGTTTGGATCCTTCCTGGCGGAAAGCCTAAAGAGGGAGAATCAGATCTTGAATGCCTCTGCAGAGAGGTTGGGGAAGAGCTCTCTGGAACAAGAATCCAGAAAATGAACCACTATAAAGATTTTGAAGGTTTAACCCCTCATGCAGGGGATAAGCTAAAGGCAAGAGTGTACTTTGCAGAGACAATTGGCGGGGTTAACCCCTATTCTGCAGAGATTACTTCATCAGAATGGGTGGGAAAAGAAAACAAAGGATACGCCCTATCCGAAATAACCTTGAAGATATTTGCTTCTTTAGTAAATGAGGGTTATATTTACTAGCCCAAATCATAATTTTACTCACAAAAACACCCCTAAAAAGGACTAAGAAAGCTTTAAAAGACGGGATTTTCTAGTTTATTTACAAGATCAAGAGAGGTTGAAGCTTAAAACTGCGACCTTTAGCTTAATCTAAACCAAAGGACAAGGAGGTAATGTAAAATGGTTGAAGGAAGATGTATGAAATGTAAGGAACAGAGAGAGATGAAGGACGTTACAGAGACAGTAATGAAGAATGGTATGAAGGCTGCAAAAGGCAAATGCAAAGTTTGCGGCACAAACATGTACAAAATCTTGGGCAAGAAGTAATTCTTCCCATAATTTAATATAATTAAATAAAGATTGGCCATCTTTTTTGATTTTAGGCCATCTTTATCCCTTTTTCTTTAATCTAAACAGAAACTAGCTTAACTTCCCCTGCTGGAAAGGAAGCTTGCCCCAGAATGTGCTTACTGCAGATTCAAATGACTGCTTGTCATTCGTTTCAACCATCTTATCCCTAAAGTAAGCCGGGAAACAGTTGAAAAAGAAACTGCCCTGCATAGGATCCCACTTATATCTTGAATCCGCAAATATTGCCAGTCCTTTTTTGTGCCTTTTTCTAAAAATCCTTCCGGCAGTCTGGCATGCCTTGCTCACAACCGTGCTGTAAAGGAACTTGTAAGCCACTTCTCTTTCATATTTCTTAAGAAGATATTCTCTTCTTTTCAAGAATAAGTAGTCATCCATCTGCGGAAGCTGCAGTCCATAGATATAAACTGTTGAAAGGTTATGAGCTTTATTTATTCCCCTGCTGCTTCTCCCTCCAAGGATAGCATAATAAGTTTCCTGCTTGCATTCTTTTACAACATCAAGGTTCTTGGCATCAATATGCGGGACAATATCATAGCTCGCTGCCGTAGAAGGCAGGGCTACAAGAAGCCCATCAGACATCGCGCCGCAGAATTTGACATCATCAATGACTTTCTGGGCAGTTTCTTTCCTAGTCTTGTAAAGCGAAGAGATGTCTCTCTTCAGAATAACTTTAAAATTATCTGTATTAAACTTGTTTGAAGAGAAAAAATCTGCATAATCAAGCCCTATCCCTTTCTTGAATATCTCCACGTTTCCAATAGTGGCTGAGAAAAGGACTGCGGAGTTAAATTCATTAAGCACATTCTTAAGTCTCATCTGTGTCCCGTCATTCTCCATGAGAACAGCATTATGCAGCTCATAATTTGAAACCATCAAGGCTTCCTTATGCTCATCTTTAAGCCCATAGCAGAACATTTCATTAGGAAGATCCCATAAAAGCTCAAAGAAAGTATCTGGCCTTGCAGCAACATGCTCTGTCTTTGAAGAGATTTTCTCAACAATTTCCCCAAGACGATTAATAAAATCTTCATACTTTCCAAACTTGAGGCCAATATTCTTTACAATTTCATCTTTGTTAACATCAAAGTAGCCTTGCTTTCCTTCAAAAGCTTCTGAAAACATCCTTACAAAATCATCAAGGAAAGTCATATCCTTGTCATCTATCCCTTCAGTCTTCTTTGCCTGTTCTTTAAGCCTGTGCAAAGCCACAGATGAAATCTGTTTTGTGAGATAGGAAAGCATCCTGTCCTTAAGCTCATCAGCTTCATCAACGAAGAGTATAGAATTCTTAGGAACTATCCCCATCCTGTTCTTTGTAAATGCAAAGAGATTCGTAAAAACGTGGAAGTAATCCAGGATGACTACATCTGCGCGATCAGCAAGCTTTAGCATAAGCTCATAAGGGCATACTCCATGCTCCAATGCTTTTTCATTGACAAACTTAGAGAAGGGATGGTGCAAAATTTCATAAGGCCTCTTCTTAACAACAAATTCCACTTCCTGGACTGCTTTTGCAGTCTTATCTGTGAGCTCTTTCTCTGACTTGCTCGTGTCATAAGTGCCTTCATAAAACTTGCAGTTCTTTAACTTCCTAAGCTCCTCGCACCATTCATATGTGAAATTCTCCTGCAGACAAAGCTTTCCTTTTCCAACAATGCTTGCAACAGTCAGCTCCTTTCCGAGCTTGTTATTTATCTTCAAAACTTCATCAACTATCGAGTTATGCGCGGCATTGTTGCATGTGGCAAAAACAACTTTCTTCCCCGAAGCAAGGGCAGCCGAAAGCATGGCTATGCTTTTCCCGGTTCCGTAGGGGGCTTCAACAATACAAACCCCTTTTTCCACTATATTTTTCCATACAAAGTCCGCTATCTGAGGCTGATCAAGCCTCGGCTCGTATGGAAAGAACTCTTTCCATTTCATTTTCTCTTTTGATAAAAATAGTTGGACCCAGAGTATTAAAACATATTTATCCCCCAGCCCAACAATAAGTCAATAGGAATATTTTAATAAGGCAAGGTTTAGTTTTATTTATGACGGTTGAAGCTCTTAAAAAGATTAGAAAGGAGAATAAGGTTCTATTAAGAAAATCAGTCCCTAAAAGTGCTCTCCTTTCAGAAAAAACTTTCGCTAAGACTTGGTTGAATGAAGAAGAGGACGAAGCATGGAAAGATTTGTAAAAATAGCTATTACTCCATTAGAATTTCCTTAAAACCCAATAATTTCGCAAAAAGGATCACTAAAAGAACAAGATTATCCTAAATAACCCTTATCGTTTTTGCTTGCTTCCGACTTCTCAGGTTTCTTCTGCTGAGGCATTTTCTTGCTCTTAAGCTCGGCATCAAGTTTCTCTACATTGTTTGAAAGGATCTTTTGAAGCCCTTCAGCCGTGTTCCTTGACATAACCACTCTAGAAATAGCCCTTGGCTGTGCGCCAAGCTGATCTACAAAAATAACCTCGATATGGCCTTCCTTCCCGGCCACTTTCTCCCCATCTTTCTTCGCCTTAACTCTTGAAACAACCATTGCCTCATCAGCAAAGATAGGAATTACTCTGCTCACATCAATTTGAATTTTCCCTTCACCCATTTCAACCGATTAAATCAAAACTTGGGGCTTTATATAACTAATGGCTGCCGTTTCTGCCGGATAAAAGCCTCTTAGCATCCCTTGCGAGTTTATAAGAATTTTTAAGGGCGCGATTGGGAGTCCAAAGAATGTCCGGAGAAGACTCTCCCTTAAGCATGCTTAACGGGGTAGCCATTATGACTGCATTGCTGAAATTTTTAAAGTGGCGGTCGATTTCATCATAATGGATATAATTCCCGAAAGAGGTCATACCTTTCTTTATTGGAGCTTCTGGAACGACAAGCATGCTTCCATGATAGTAAGGCTTAACTGGAAGAAGCTTAAGGTCTGCAAAGTACCTGTAGCCTAAATTTTCCGCAACATCTAAAGTAGTTTCGTCAAATTGGTGATTTGGAGCAACATAAAGTGCAGGTTTTTCCCCAATAAGTTTCTCAAGCCTTTCTTTTCCTTCCCACATTAATCTTCCCTGCTCTTCTTTGCTCAGCGGAGCATTGTAAAAGCAGGAATTTTCATGCCAAGGATCTGCAACAGTGTGATCATATTTGCATTTATGCATGTTTCCTTGCTGCCCAAGGAAGCTTCCCGGCCGTTTAACTAATGTCTTTACCACTTCAATCACTGCCGGATTTTCCTTTTTCCAATAATCTTCCATCCATGGCGGAAGAGATAGGACAACAGGAACTTCATGATGATACAAATCCATGAGCCTTCTTAGTACATTTCCTCCCGAAAATGACTTCCTATCTATGCTTTCAAGATGAATATCCAAAAAAGCCATTTTTAACCTCATTAAACACCGTTTATAAAACCTTCGTTCTGCGCCACTTTAAAGTAACAAAAAGCATCAGATACCCTAGTTTCTGATGGAATTTTTAAATTTCCAGTGGAGATTTCACGAATGGGCTTTATAAATCTCAGTAAGGCTTAAATACCCTCCACGAAGAATTTATCCTCGATGAGGATCTTAATACTTGGATATGGGCAGGTTGGAAGGGTTCTTGCAGACCTTCTTGCAAAAGAGGAATCAATAACCTCCGTTATATGCGGAGACATCAGTATAAAAGAAACGGTTTCTAACAGAAAGATAGAGCTAAGAAGCTCCAACCTTGCAGACCCTAATGACCTTTCAAAGCTAGTTGAAGAGGTAAAACCTGAAATTGTTGTAAATGCTGCCCTACCAATATTCAACCTCCCAATAATGGGCTGCTGCCTTAAGAACAAAGCCCATTACCTTGATGCGGCTTCATACTGGGGAGAAGATAAAAGCCCTAATCCAATAAGCCCCTACAAGATAGAACAGCTAGATTTCCACAGTAGCTTCAAGGAAAATAACCTCATCGGGCTAATAAATTCAGGAGTTTCACCCGGATTGACAAACCTTCTTGCAAAAGAATCAATCTTGGGATTTGATGAAGTAGATCAGATAAAGATAAGACTTCTTGAAGAGACAAAGACAGACAAGGCAGTCTTCTCCTGGTGCAAGGAATGGCTTATCGATGAAATAGAATGCAAGCCACTCGTATATTCTGGAAATAAATTCCAGCTTATCGAAAGTGATGATAATGAAGAATACGATTTTCCAGAACCTTTCGGAAAAAGAAAGGTTGCCCATATAGCGCAGGACGAAGTCGGAACCCTGCCGCTTTACCTAAAAGTCAAGCATGTTGACATAAAGTCATATGATGATCAGGCAAATCTTATTAAAGAAGAAATCAAGAAGAGCAGAAGCAAGAAGGATGGCGCACAATCTGAGGAAAAACCGATAGATATCAAGACTATAGAAGAAGCCCAATTTGGATTTGCTTTAGAAACATCCGGAAAGCAAGCAGACAGAGATAAAGTTGTAAAATATTTTGCAGCATTCCCCAAACAGAGAGATATCAACACTTTGGGAATAAATGCTAACTTCATCACCTATCCTACTGCCTTGATGATGAAAGCATTCATCCTTGCAATAAAAAGGATAGGATCATTTGGAGTCTTTCCGCCAGAGGCTTTAGATGCCGAGTCTACTAGGGTGGTTCTAGAAGACATCAAAAAAAGCGGAATAAATATTCTGAAAACAGAAGTCGTTTCTCAATAGATTCAGTAAGACTGCCTGTTCTTTAAATGTTCGGGCAAATGGCTTGTGTCATTGACGTAAGCGAATCTCGTTTTGTTCTTATTAAAGAATTCCAGATGTGTAAGGCCGGAGGGATTTTGAACGAACCGCGATTTTTGGGGGCTTATCCCCATTGCAATGCCTAATAATATTCTGTTGACATTCCCACTCCCCACAACCAAAACATGTCCAGTCTCTTTTGAAGTTAGTTTTTCCCAGAACTTCCTTACCTTTGCAATTTCCTTAGGATGTTTTGACGGATATTCTTTAACATTCCCTTCAACTTCCCTAAGTGCCTTATCATAGACGATCTTATGGCCAATCAATTTTGATACTGCTTCTGCTGTAAGCCTGCATCTTTCCAGATCGCTTGAATAGATTCTGTGGATGCCAATCTTTTTCAGCCTTTTAGCAAGAAGCTTGGCCTGAATTTTTCCGTTTTTGGAAAGTGCGGATCCATCAGAGTTCTTTTCTCCGTGCCTGACAAGATAGACATTCAGCCTTAACCCCTCTTCCATTTTACCTTAAATCATCACCCCTTTATAATACTATCCAGCCTTGAAGGTTTTACTGCAATTATGCAATCAACCAATTTATTCTCCTTGCGTCCGATTAAAGCAAGAATCCTGTGCAGCCCATCTATATGCAATAAATGGCTCCTAACTTCGTTATTCGAATAACTATCCCTTCCTGCAGGGGTTACAGAGCTTAAAAAGATGGTTCCAATTTCGCCTTTTTTGAAATAATTTATTGTGGAATAGCATTCTGGGTTGGTGTCTTTATAATTAGGGAGGTTTTTGAGCCTGTGATAAACGTCTTTTGCAATCATTCCCCTTTGAGGGATTAAATAGACTCCCTTCTTTTTATGGTAATGAACCGGTAGCATTACTTCATAGATTACACTCATAGGTAATTTGGCCTTTATCCATGAGCCCACCTGTTTGTTTGCTTGTTCCAATAAGTGTAAGGGCCAATGATGAACTTTAGGATCATGCTCTTTTAAGAAAGTCTTTAATACTTCTTGGAAGTTTATCTTTTTCGACCCCTTTAAATTATTTAATAAACTCTTTTCCATTTTATTTACTAACAGTATATCTAATTAAACTTTCCTTACAATAAAAAATGAAAATACAAATTACAACCCTCTTTGAGAGATTGCTGCAGGAATTTCTTTAAAATCATGCACAAGTTTCCCTTCCAAAGTCTCATAGACTTTCCCGCCTTCTCTTAAGTCGTAAAGTTTTCCATCATTGCATAGCCCTACAACATATCCGGGAATCTCTGCTAAAGGTTTTCTTCCTTCAGGATCATCAAAGGTGTCGCAAATCCTAGATACATAAGTCCTTGCACCATCATTGTCACGCTTAGTTTCTAGGATTGATAAATCCAGCAATCTACCTTTATACAGGTATAGCCCCTTTGCACCTTTTCTCTCTGCCACTAGCTTCGCAGGAGATTCGAAATCTGCCCTTTTTGCGATTTTTCCATCAATGCAAAAATATATTTCATCATCATAACCCACCAATCCTTCAGGAAGAGGAGGCATACTCTGCCCTACCCCTGATAAAACTCCTCCAAGCAGAAGGCCGGAAGCATTTTTTGCATTATCAGAATCCAAAAGCGGCTCCTTACCTTCAGGATCCCAAAGAGTATCAAAATACTGCTCTGTCCTGAAATGCTTTCCCATTGAAGGGGAGACAAATTCCCGCCCGCAATAATCCGTTAGGCTACTTACATTGCGGAAAAGTTTTTTCACTTCATATTTCCTCTCAGCCACTGGATTTTTCCCTTCCGGATCTTTTAGCGTTCTGAATATCTTGGCTTTTCCGGGCTCTCCATAAACATTTCCAACTGCATCGTAAACCTCTCCATTGAATGTCGCCAAAGCGCTTACTTCTCCAGGCCTTGTAGCGACAAGTTCTGGGCTTCTTCCATTTAGCCTCCAGATATGGCTATCCCTTATCCATCTGGTCTTTCCATCTCTAAGGAAAAGCGTCGCTACATAGATTCCTGACGTGTTTTTTTGATATTGTGTTTTCATTTTATTTTTCCCGTAACACTTATGTGTTACTTTACAGTAGTATATCAATTATATGAAACCTTTTATCCATTTTTAAGCTTTTAATGGAAAAGTATATAAATAAATCCAAATATAGCTTAATATGTACAGATTAGATAAGATAGATAGAAGGATACTTTTCGAGCTTGATAAGAATGCGCGTATCCCTGAAGCCCAATTAGCGAAGCTTGTGGGCAAATCCAAAGACACCGTAAGGTACCGGATTGCTCAGCTCGAAAAGGATGGGATCATAAAAGGTTATACTACTTGGATAGATTTCACAAAACTAGGCTATCAATCCTACAAGATCTACTTGCGTCTTTCTGCGACTCCTGAACAGCTGAAAAAATTACATGATTACGTCAGCAAGGAAAAGAGGGCTTTTGCGTTCTTCACCGCGGACGGAGCTTGGTCTTTAGGCCTTGCCTTTTTTGCTAAGAACCATGAGGAATTTTATGAGATTTATAATGCCTTAATCAGCAAATTTGAGGAAATCATAATATCGAAGACTTACTGCAGCATGGTTGATGCAATAGTTGGAACAAAGGATTTCCTTGAGACAGGAGAATCATCAAATCCGGTTTTCTGGTCAAAGCCAGAAGATAATGAACTGGATGAAATAGAAAAGGCGCTTTTGAAGGCTTTATTCAAGAACGGCAGAGAGTCTCTCGTTAATTTGGCAGATAAATGCAAAACTTCAATAGATAAGATAAGAACAAGGATGAGAAGGCTTGATGATAAAAAAATAATATTCGCTTACAAGGCAGTGGTAGATTATAATAAGCTAGGTTATGAGTTTTACAAAAGCTTCCTATTCCTGAAAAATTACAATCAAGAAGCGGAGAAAAAGCTTCTTGGCCATTTCAAGAAGGACAAAAACATCCTTAATATTTTAAGGATGGTCGGCCCATGGAATCTTGAGTTGGAAGTCATGGTAGAAAGCTACCATCAGTACAACAAGATAATGCATGAGCTAAGGATAAAATTCCCTGAGCTTATAGTTGACATAGAATCAGCGATAATGAATGATGAGCATCTCTTCGTAAGCGACAAGCTTATCTTTGAGGATTAAATTTCAGTCTTTTGTTGAACCTTTCTTTCCGTAATTACCTAGCTGATTCCTGATCAAGATAATCTGAGGCCAATATACTATTAGCCTTAGCAACCATCTTAGGATTTAGAGAAAATGTACTTAGATTCACTTTTTGATTAACCTTATTAAAGAATCTTTTTGATGCAAGTTTTGCAGCATCATTCTCTCCATGAACTGTCCTAAGGTAGATATTATCTCTTGTCTTAATTATTTTTAACCTCTCTTTCATGTTCCAATCCTTAATTTTATCCCCAGAAGCTTTCGCCAATTTGTATAGCTTGGATTTTTTATCGATTTTATATTCTTCTAATAATTGGACTATCTTCAAATGGCTCCAACCATAAATAGTGAAAGGATATTTCCTTTTTAGGGTAGCTAATGACAGTCCAAGAGCAATACTTTCATAATAAGTATCAGAAAACTCTCCATGCTTTAGCTTTTTATTTGGCCTCCAATGGAGCCCTTTTGGATACGAAATAAAGAGTAAATCTTTAGTCTTCACTTTTTGAAAGTCATTCTGTAACCTTTCTACGAAATCCGAACTCAACGCATCATCGTCATCAAGCCGGGTTGTAATAAGATAGTCTGAGGAGATCTTTCTAAAGTGCTTCTCTATAAAGTCTGCGTTATTTAGGTCCATGCTTTTTGAATATCTCAAAATAGAGATATTGGGATGGTCTCTGACAAGCATTTTTAGTCTTTTTAGGTATCTTCCAGGTAATGAGGGGTCAACAAGGATTATCCAAGTAAAATTTTTTGACTTTTGTCCAATCACCGAGGGCAAACAGAAAGTTTCAAAAATGAGGAACCGCGTATCTAATCTTCTCTTGTCAAATAACCGAGTTAAATCTCCGTGAAAAACCCCTGCTTCCAAGATTTAAACTAAACCTTGTGATTATGTAGTGATCTATGCTCTCTTTTTTCATTTCACCCTCTTTTATTTAATTAAAGCGGCTAAAGCCACTTCAAATGTGGCCTTCCCACCGTCATGCTCTTTTTTCTTATGCAGTCTTGGCTTCCACTGAAGCTCTGCCAACGAATCGCTGATGCTTATCAAAGCACCCATCTTTACCTTGCGATATTGTGCTACTGCGAATAATGCCGCCAATTCCATTTCTACAGCGCAAACCCCTTCTTTTTGATACTGTCTTGCCTCAGCAACAGTTTCTCTGTAAGGAGCATCTATCGTCCAACTTGTGCCAACGACATATTTTCTTTTAAGCCTATCCAATGTCTCAGCTAACCTTTTGACCATTTCTTTAGAAGCATAAGAATACTTAGAAGATTTAAGGTAATGATGCGAAGTGCCTTCATCTCTTATTGACTTCTCGCAGACTATCAGATCCCCAGCACCCAAGTCTTTCTGGAGAGTTCCAGAGTTCCCAATAGAGATAAATTCCTTGATACCGAATGCAATCATCTCTTCAAGATGAGCGCAAGCCGCGGGAGCCCCTATCCCAAAATTACCCGTGACTGCTATTTGATTATTGGTGCCTTTTACGAAGTAATTTTCACCATAGAAACCTTCAATTTTATCTCCAATAAAATTCTCCTTTATGTGCTGAAAAAGCCCTTTCTGGTAGCAGAATATCATTGCCTTAGGAGCTTTAACTTTGGGATAATTTCCCAATTTTTTGCTGTAGTTCATGAAATCCTCCGGAGAAAACATCGCATCATGCGCATGCTTGCCTTTGAAGTTTGGAAATGCCATTTCACCCTCTTTTGTTTAATAAAAGAGGCAAGAACTATTTAAACAATTCTTTCCCGCCATTACTTGAAGACCTAAAATATCTTTTAAAACAAAACATTTATATACTGGGTAAGATACATCTTACCATGGTAGAAATTGATACTACAAAAATGAGCTCTAAGGGGCAAGTAGTCATACCAGCAGAATTCAGAAAGGGCATAAAAGAAGGAGACACTTTGATAATAATTAAAGGTGAGAATCAGATTATACTGAAAAAGGCTAGCGAATTAGATAAACAATTCGCCGAAGACTTAGAGTTTGCTAAAAGAACCGAAGAGGCCTGGAAAGAAATAGAGGCCGGGAAAGGCATTAAAAAAAGCACTGAAGATTTTCTAAAAGAAATGAAATCTTGGTAGCAAAATGGTCAAAGAGGTAATAAAGGCACCTAATTTTGATAAAGCAGTAAAGCGTGTTGATAGAGGGCATATAGATAGGGTTGAAAAGCTCATCCTAAAAGTAATACAAAATCCAGAGATCGGCAAGCCAATGCGTTACGCGAGAAAGGGAACCAGAGAGTTATACTTTGGATCTTTCAGACTTTCATATTCATATGATAAAAACAACGACACCTTGATACTTCTAGACCTCTATCATAAAGATGAACAATAAAAATAAGAAAAGAACAGCCCCTTTATTCAAAATAGTTAATGGGAAAAGAGTCCCTCTATGTGATTACCATGGAGAGTGCAAAAATAAGGCTTACAAAGAGGTTTATCCTGCGATGCTAGGCAAGAAGCACAAAGACAGGGGCTGGAGCTACTTATGCAGGAAACACTTCGAGCAAGAGGAAAAGAAATACAGATGGAAATTGCCTTATTGCGGAATTGATTAAAATATGTTCGATTATACTATAAGCTCCTTCTTCCATTCCTCAAACATCTTCCCCGGGCAAGAAGTTTTTGGATTTGATTCTGAATGTCCGAGAACTTCTTTTATCCGATATCTGCTAAGAATTATTTTTGCAGCCGCGATTGCTTCATCTGTCGGCTTCTTGTTATCAAGATCATCGACAAAGCATATCGCGATGCTCTTTTTGTTGACTTTCCAGTCTCCGGCATGCCAGCCGATGCATTGATCGTTCAAGACCTGATCGAAAGTCCCGTCTGGATAAACCAAGAAATGATATGCGATGAAAGTCTGCTTTCCCCCATAGCCGTGATTTGACCAGATAGGAAAGCCATGATAGGGCTTGCCCTTATTTGAATAATTCGCGGCGTAAAGCCTAAGCAACCCAAGGGCATTAAGAAGGTTATAGGTTTCTTCTTTATCTCCAGAAAACTCCCTGCTTGAATGATGGATCAATGCAGTATCTATCTCTTCCCGCTCCCCATCATGATTGGGGCCATCCTTGCCCAAAGCAATCACTCCTGAAGAAAGAAGCTCAGAAACCATAGATAAAAATTCTTCTCTCCTTTCGAGCCACTCTTTGCTCTTCCCCTTTCCAGAATAATCCCAAAAATATTCTTTCAGCTCTTTCTCAAGGACAGCGTACCATTTAGAACCCAAGAAGATACCGTAATAATCATAAGGATTAAGATGTTTATACCCTTTCCTGAACTTAAATTTAAGGGAATTGTCATAATTCAACAGGATTTCATTCTTGGGAGAGTCTATCATTTAACGTCATTAAAGCGAGATTATATAAAATTTATCGCGATAAATCAGAACCAAGAAGGAAGGAAGAACAATCCGTCAATTATTGCAGTTCCTAATCCGATAATTGCCCTTATCACTGCAAGTGTCCTCATAGTTTTATCTTTCTTAAATTTCCTGAAGGTCCAAATCCCTTCAGCAAGCAAAAATAAACCTACTGGAACAGCAGCGGCTTCCCAGAAAATATGTGTTGCTGGATCTAACATTTAACTCGCCTCCTCCCCGTCTTCAGTCATCTGAACTTTAGCAAGAGAAGTAGCTTTATCGCCGTCCTTAAGCTTGATTATCCTTACCCCTTGGGTGCTTCTGCCCATTTCCCTTATGTCTTTCATTCCAGCCCTTATCATTACGCCTTTGGCAGTTGTTACAACAATAGAATCATCCTTATTTACCATCTCAATTCCAATTACATTTCCAGTCTTATCACTTACATTGACATTTATCACTCCTTTTCCGGCCCTTCCAGTAAGCCTATATTCTTCAATAGGAGTTCTTTTTCCGTAACCCAATTCTGTGACAGTAAGTATGGTAAGACCTTTCCTTAATTTCTCATCTTTCGGAACAAGGCAGACCCCAACAACTTCATCGTCACTATCAAGTTTTATTCCCCCGACACCATAAGCCGTCTTGCCCATAACTCTTACTTCTTCAGAATCAAATCTTATTGCAATTCCTTTCTTTGTCGCAAGAACAACTTCATCCCCTGGAGAGATAACCTCTACCCCTATCAATCTATCCCCATTAAGCTTAACAGCAGTAACTCCACTTCTCCTTACATTCTCAAATTCTTTGATGTCGACTCTCTTGACAACTCCCTTTTGAGTCACAAAGAATACCGACCCCTCAAACTTCTTTACAGGAAGGACTGCAGTGATCTCATCAGGTATGTTCAAGATATTAACAATAGCTTTTCCCTTTCCAGTCCTTGCAACTTCTGGAAGCTCGTAAGCCTTCATCGAATAAACTTTTCCTATAGTTGTGAAGAAAAGCAGATTATCGTGAGTGTTGCAGGTTATAAGCTGCTTGACGAAGTCTTCACTTGCAAGGTCTGCGCCGATAACTCCTTTCCCGCCCCTTCTCTGTTCCTGATAGACTTTCTGATCAGTCCTCTTAATATATCCCTTAGCCGTCAAGGTAACGATAACATCTTTCTTTGCAACAAGCTCTTTCTCAGTCAATTCCTTGACCCTTTCCATGATGTTTGTCCTTCTGTTGTCCCCGTACACTCTTCTTAATTCGAGAAGCTCTTTCCTTATAAGTGCAATAATCTCCTTTGGAGAATCAATTATTGCCTGAAGCTCCTTCATAAGTTTCTTAAGGTTTTCATTTTCCTCTTTGAGCTTTGTCTGCTCGAGATTTGTAAGTTTGGATAATCTCATTTCAAGAATAGCTTCAGCCTGTTTCTTGCTGAGTTTGAGCTTAGTCTGTAAGGTCTCAAGAGCAGCAGTTGAATTAGCCGACTTCTTGATCATATTCACAAGAGCATCAACATCCTTCAGAGCAATAAGCAAACCTTCAGTGATGTGCTGCCTGTCCGTAGCGACCTTAAGATCATACTTTGTTCTTCTGAGCACAACATTCTTCCTGTGCTCAACATAATGCATTATAATCTCTTTGAGATTAAGCAGCTTTGGCTGTCCTCCAACAAGTGCAAGGAGTATTCCGTCAAAGTTTGTCTGAAGTTTTGTATATTTGAATAGATTGTTGAGGGTGAACTGTGGATTGGCATCCTTCCTAAGTTCCACAATAATCCTTATTTTTCCTTTAGCCGATTCGTCTCTTACATCGGAAACATCTGGAAGTTTCTTGTCTTTCATGAGCTCCGCAATGCTTGTTATCAAATCTGCCTTATTAACTTGATAAGGGAGTTCAGTAATAACTATTGCTTCCTTATTTCTTATTTTTTCAGTAGTAGTCTTGCCTTTCAAGACCATGCTTCCCTTTCCAGTCTTGTAAAGATCCTCTATACCCTGTCTGCTTACATATCCCCCGGTAGGGAAATCCGGCCCCTGGATAGTCTCAATAAGCTTGTCGATGCTTATTTCATGATTCTCGAGATAAGCGATCACGGCATTAGAAGTATCGGTCAAATTGTGCGGAGGGATATTTGTTGTCATTCCAACAGCAATTCCCTGGGCACCATTAAGAAGCATATTTGGGAGTTTTCCAGGCATAATTTCCGGCTCTTCAGTGGAATTATCGAAGTTTGGAAGGAATTTTACAGTATCTTTGTCAAGGTCTGCAATAAGTTCTGTAGAAATCTTTGAAAGTCTTGCTTCAGTATACCTCTGTGCAGCTGGAGGGTCGTTATCTATCGAACCAAAGTTTCCCTGCCCATCTACAAGAGGATATCTTAATGAAAAATCCTGGGCCATTCTTACAAGTGCATCGTAGATCGCAATGTCTCCATGGGGGTGGAACTTACCCATAGTGTCTCCAACGATTCTCGCGGATTTTCTCGTAGGCTTATCCGGCTGGAGGCCAAGGAGCTGCATAGCATAAAGTATCCTTCTATGAACCGGCTTAAGCCCATCTTCAGCAGCCGGAAGCGCTCTTGAAACTATGACTGACATCGCATAGTCGATGTAAGCAGACTTCATCTCTTCAGATATTTCTGCTTCGAGTATTCCTTTCTCAACTTCTCCTTTGTTTAATTTTTCTTGCGCCATTTTTTAATTATACATCGAGCTGAGCAGTCTTTGCGTGCTGCTCTATGAATTCTCTTCTTGGTTGAACTTGATCGCCCATTAATACCGAAAAGATCTTATCCGCAACTGCAGCGTCTTCTACAGAAACTTTCTTCAAGAATCTCCTCTTGGGATCCATCGTTGTCTCCCAAAGCTGTTCTGGATTCATTTCTCCAAGACCTTTGAACCTCTGAACATCTGGCTTCCCGCCTAGCTTTTCAAGAAGCTTCTTCAGTTCTTCATCGCTGTATACATAATGATCCTGCTGTCCCTTTCTAACTTTGTAAAGAGGGGAAACTGCGATGAATACCCTTCCATTGTCTATAAGTTGCGGGAAGTATCTGAAGAGTAATGTAAGAAGCAATGTCTTGATGTGCTGCCCGTCAACATCAGCATCTGCCATAAGAATTATCTTACCATATCTCAGTTTGTCAAGCGTAAAATTCTCTCCTGTTCCTGTTCCGATCGCAGTAACGAGGGCAACAATTTCATCAGATGAAAATACCTTTGTGGGCGAAGCCTTCTCCACATTAAGAGGTTTACCTTTAAGCGGAAGAATTGCCTGGAATTCTTTGTTCCTGGCTTGTTTTGCCGAACCTCCGGCCGATTCTCCTTCCACCACGTAAAGCTCAGTTTCATCTAATTTATTCGAAGAGCAATCAGCAAGCTTTCCGGGCAATCCGGAAGTCGACATTGCAGTCTTTCTTCTTACAAGCTCTCTTGCTTTTCTTGCAGCTTCACGGGCCTGCGCAGCAGAAACTGCTTTCTGTACAACTTTCTTGGCAACAGTGGGATTTTCCTCAAAGAATTCAGCAAGCTGCTGAGCAACAATAGATTCAACTAAACCCTTGACATCAGAATTTCCAAGTTTGGTTTTTGTCTGACCTTCAAATTGAGGATCTTTTATCCTAGTATTGACAATAGCTACAAGACCTTCACGAACATCATCTCCCGAGATCTTGATATTCTTTAGCATCCCCTTCTTATTGGCATAATCATTTATCGCCTTGGTAAGTGCCGCTTTGAATCCCGATACGTGGGTTCCGCCTTCAACAGTGTTAATTGTATTTACAAATCCAAAGATGCTTTCATTGTAAGAGTTATTATACTGGACAGAGATTTCAACGCTGTTATCCCCGAATTCCTTCTTGAAATATATTGGTTTGTGAAGAGTTTCCTTCCCTTCATTTATCCATTTGATAAAATCAATAATTCCTTCAGAAAACTTAAAGTTAGTTTTCTTCCCCTTTATCTCATCTTCCAAGACAATAGAAACTCCCGGATTAAGGAATGCAAGCTCCCTTAATCTTCCTTCAAGTATTTCAAAGTCAAACTTAACTGTAGAGAATATTTCTGGATCTGGAAAGAATGTGACTGTAGTTCCCGTATCTTCGGTCTTCCCCAAAACTTTAAGCGGCCCGGTAGGTTCTCCCCTTTTATAGGATTGTTCGTGTATCTTGCCATTTTGCTTTACAGTAACAATAACCTTAGTTGACAAAGCATTAACGACTGAAGCTCCGACTCCATGAAGTCCTCCGGAAACCTGATAGGCCTTATGCTCGAATTTTCCTCCGGCATGAAGCATAGTCATTACAACTTCAAGAGCCGATTTCTTTTCACCAGGATGGACATCTACTGGAATTCCTCGGCCGTTGTCTTCAACAGTCACAGAACCGTCTTTATTGATAGAAACCTTAATTTTGTCGCAAAAACCTGCCATAACCTCATCAGTCGCATTATCGACAATCTCATAAACAAGGTGATGAAGCCCTTCCTTGCCCGTACTCCCAATGTACATTGCAGGCCTCATTCTGACGCCTTCAAGGCCCTTCATTACCTTAATTGCCTCAGCGCCGTATGATTGTTTTTTACCAGTTTCAGCCATCTTTATTTATTGAAAATTAACATCAAAGATCGTTTCTACGTCAAAAAAGACTTAGATTATACCCTCTTTAATCTCTTTCCAAGACTGAAAAAGAAAGGGTATTTATAAACCTTGCTGTCGATTTATCGACGCTGAGGCGTTCTTCGACAGAATACTCAACATAAATCTGGCAAAGATTAACTTTTTATATGCCTGAAGAAAGATAAGATCATGGAATTCACAGGCCAGGTAGTTTTCTTGACAGCTTTAGCCACAATGATCATTGCCCAAGTAGCCAAAATGCTGATTGCCTCTTTCAAGCATGGAAAATTCTCAATGGAATCCGTTTTCGAGCTTGCAGGCCTTCCATCTTCACACACAGCAACTGCGACTTCCTTGACATTAGGGGTTTATTTTGCAGAAGGGTTCTCAGTACTTTTCGGAGTAATGCTCCTAGCATTGCTTTATGTAATAACGGATGTAATCTTTGCAGAGATGAGTGTAAGCAGACATGCAAAGATAATCAACGAGCTGGTTCCTTTTATGAAAAGCATGGGCCACAAGCCCTCAAAGCACAGCCACCTTTTTGAAAACCAGATGAGAGAAGAATGGGGCCATACCTCTCCAGAAATAATCACTGGATTCCTTCTTGGAATCATAGTAACTATGGTTGTTTACTTGATTTAACGATCCATCCATCAATGGTTTCTCCTAGAAGATTAAGTATCAGAGGCCCATGCCTTAAGACTTCATCATGGAAAAGCCTTTTGTCAAATTTCTTTCCAAGTTCATTTTCCGCTCTCTGCCTAAGCTCTTTTATCTTAAGCATTCCGATCATATAACTGAGGGCCTGTCCGGGGATAATCAGATATCGATCAATTTCTGCTTCAGCAGCTTTCTTTTCCCAAAGAGCATTATCCCTCATGAATTTTATTGCTTCTTCTCTTTTCCATCTCTTATAATGCAGCCCGGTATCTATGACCAGTCTGCATGCCCTAAATGCCTGAGCCATAAGCATTCCAAACTTGGAATAGTCATCATAAACTCCCATCTCATCAGCAAGCCTTTCGGCATAAAGGCCCCAACCCTCAACATATGAATTAGTTAAGACATGCTTCCTGAAATCTGAAAGTCCTTTGACCTCTTGGGCGATCGTTATTTGAAGGTGATGCCCAGGAACAGCTTCATGGGCAGTAACAGTCATAATTTCTGACTTTGGCCTTTTATTCGGTTCGAAGGTATTCACAAAAAATATTCCCGGCCTGGAACCGTCTGAAGCCGGAGGGTAATAAAAAGCCCCGGGGCTGTCTTTCTCCATGAATTCTTCAACAGGTTTTATTTCACATTTAGCTTTTGGAAGTGTTCCAAAGAACTTCGGAAGCTCTTTTTGAAGTTTGATGAAAGAATCTTTGTATATCTTCAGCAGCTCTTCACGCGACTTAGGAAAGTTGCCCTTATCTTCATTAAATGCCTTAAAGAAAGAAGTAAAGTTTTTGTGCTTATGCTTCTTTGCAATTAAATTCATCTCTTCATGAATCTTCTCCAGCTCTTTCAGGCCAATTTGATGGATCTCTTCTGGATCTAGATTGAAATCAACATAATTGAAGATGCAATAATCATATGCTTCCTTGCCATCAGGAAAGCTCCAGATGCCATGGTTATGCTTCGCCTCTTTAAGATACTTCTTTTCAAAGAAGTCCAGGAGCCTTGAATAAGCCGGAATAACCGACTTAGAAAGAGCATTGTTTACATCTGCCAGGATCTTTTTTCTTTTTTCAGAAGGCCAATCTTTTGTGGCTTTCTCAACATCAGTTATCAAAGGGGCTTTTGAAATAGGGGTTTTGATTATATTCTTAATTTGATCGGCTACTCTCTCTGCAGAAATCCTGGGAGAAATTCTTTTCTCTACAAGGCCTTCACTTAGATTCGAGATATATTCATCCACAAACTTGGGAAAAGAGTTAAGTCTTTTCAAAAAATCGTTAAAATCTTTCTGTGTCTTGAGCGGGTGGATGGTTGTCAAAGTCCAAAGCCAAATTTGCGGTCCGAAAAGGTGGTCTACCGCAGATTGGTAAAATTTGAACTCTTCATTTCCGAGCTTTCTTTCTATTTCATGCTCCAAAAACTTCTTTGTTAGCAGATCATCTTTAGAAAGTTCTTTCTCGGGAAGGGCTTTTAGCCCTTTCTTAATCGAGTTCAGCTTGGAGATCCATTTCTCTCTGAATTCTGAACTCAAATCAGGTAAGAGGCCATTATACTCCGAATAGCCAATCAGAGTAGCATTAAGTGGAGACCATGCAAGGAAAGATTTCCAGAAGTCATCCTCTAATTTCAGAAGTTTAGATCTTGTATCACCCATAAAAAAACAAGCAAAGAACAATATTTAAAGATAGCCCTCTTTAGAGCAATAAATAAAGAGGAAAGATGAAAAAGCCATTGGTAAAATTCCCGAAAGACGAATCAAAGCATAATCTTCCAGTGGAATGGTGGTACTTCAACGGCAATCTTAAGGACAAGAAAGGCAATAAGTACGCCTTTATGAAATGCCTCTTCAAAATTGATCCGAGCAAAGCGGGGATCCCTTTCATGAAAGGTAAGGTCTCGAGGGAGATGTACTTCTCGCAGTCAAATTTGTGCGATATAAAATGCAAAAAATTCTATTATAATGTTCATCCCTTAATTAACATGTCAAAAGAAAGTTTCCCTAATCTCTTGTCTGTCAGATATACTATTCCAACTTCGTGGAGCGATTCTCCGCACAGAATAGAAAAAGTAGGTAAGGATGAATACAGATTAGTAAATGAGTTTCTCGACCTTTTCCTTAAAGCTAAATCCCCTCCGCTTCTTGAAGAAGAAGTTGGATTCATAAAGCTGGATACAGATGAAGCGCACAAAACAAGCTATTATTATTCTCTTCCAGACCTCGAAATCAAAGGAAAGATTTTCATAAACGGAAAGCAGATAGAGGTTTCCGGGCAGGGTTGGATGGACCATCAATGGTCTGACAGTCCATTTTCTTTAGACCAGTGGAACTGGTTTTCAGTCCAGCTAGACAACAATACCAATTTTATGTGTGTTGAATTTGGTAAAGGTAAAAAATGCTATCTCGCAAGCATAATGCACCCCGATGGAACAACATCTAACACAAAACTTGTCAAATTAAAGCCAGGAAAAAGGAAATGGAAAAGCCCCGCAAGCGGGGCAGAATACTCTCTCGATTGGGAAATAGCCATACCAAGCGAAAAAATAAAGCTCAGAGCCAAAGCCCTGCTGCCTAATACAGAAATGCTTCTTGGAACAATAAACTATTGGGAAGGCCCAATGGAATTCTCTGGAACAGTCAAAAAAAAGAAAGTTAAAGGCCAGGGATTTATGGAGCTTGTCGGTTACAAAACAGATAAAAGCAAAATGAAAATCTTTGAAAAAGAAATCGCGGATAAGATCAAGTCTTATCTATAACTTTTTCCAGTAGGTCTTACTCTGCTCCTGTCAACAGTTCTAAAGCCATCTTCAAATGAAGAAAATCCTTTCTCGATAAGATCATCCAAGGTTTTCTTATTTGTGGTTACTAAAGTAAGGTCTCCATTCTTCTTTTTATAAACTTTAAAGTTGAAGTTCCTTGGAGCGATGTTTCCATCGCCGTATTTATGGAGAAGAAGATACTGGTTAGGCTCATCTTTAGTCGGCAAGTTTATTGCTTCAAGTCTTCTGTAATATTCTTTCTCAATTCTGCCAGTATACATTTTATTCCCTAGAAAATTCGCTCAAAACCTGGCATTTCCTTACAAGGCTTTCTCTTCTTTTCTCTTGAGTTTTTACTTTAACAGATTTTGGTTTGCCGTTATGTCTAGCTCCGTGAGCCCATGCAAGAACTGCATTTGCTTGCATTTGCCTTACTAACTCCTTGCCGCCGTAAACTACACTCACTATTCCTTTCTTAGAGTAAAGTTCATTAGAGATTCTTTTAGCCTCTTTTTCAGTCTCGGTCATAATTAAAACATAATGTTGCCTTTTACCTTCAAGTGCGGCATAAATCTGTTTCGCGTTCGGATTCCACACTGATTCTTCCCTTAGCTTACCAGTTTCAGAATCGATATACAAATTGAAATATACCTCGGTTTTGTCTTTATCAACAACAGTTACAGAAACCCCATATTCTCCCGGGATACGATTCTCTTCATTAGAAGGTTTTGTTGGATCTTTTCTTTTATAATTTATGATATTTGGAGAACCATATTTGACCTTATAAGGGATGTCTAAGCCATGGACATAAGCTTTAGCTGCTTTTAATGCATCTCTTGGAGATAATTTTGCTTCAAGATTCTTTTCTTTAGCCATCTCTTAATCTCCTTTTCAGACCTTTTTAAGCATTATTCCATTACAGAATAACTTTGGAAAATTCTAAGGGAGAAGACAATAATCATAGATTTACAATACTTCTTTTATTATCTTATCTGCGATAACCTTTTCATTGTTAATAGAAGTGTCAAAAACAGGCGTCCCTCGCGGCCTAAAAGGTTTTCTTGAAAGGTTCTCTAGATAAATACTTTCATCTTTCACAGAAATATTAAAACCTTTCTTTTTAGACAAGGCAACTCTTTCGCGAAAACGCTTAATCAAAATATTTTTTGGCGCGGTAAGTCCCACAGTAACAAGCCGATATTTATATTTTTTAGCAAGCCTTTGCAGTTTAAAATAATCTTTTCTATTCCGTACCGTCAAATGAAGGATAACAGGAATGCCGGTTTTACAAACTACCTCGAGAAGCCCAAAGGTTATTTCTTTTAATAAGGGGCGATGTTTATCGCGATGATACCCAGCCAATTGCCATTTAAGCTTATCCGTTCCAACAAGATAAACATCTGGAATCCTTTTGAATAATTCTTCAGTCAAAGCAGATTTGCCCGAGCATGAGGGCGCAGAGAAATAAAGAATAAATCTGTTTTTAGGCATAGAGAGTATTGTTATAGGTTTTATTTAAATCTACTTATGAGTAAAGTAAGCACTAACTTCTTTCTTAGAAAGATTTTCTAGAACGGCATAGCCTACGCGTTCAAACTGAACGTGCTTTCCGGGCTTTTCTTTAAGAACATTGGGTTCAACAAGACCCCTCTTTATTGAGCCGTCATCCATAACAAGACTTATTGGAATTCCATCAGAAGAAACCCATTGCAGCTTTTTATCTGCAGGGCCGATTTCTTCAGCAAAACCGCAGTATTCATGCCCTAATGTAAAATTTGCAAGCCACATAAGCCTAAATTTTTCATTATGTTTTATTGTTTTGAGATCTTCCCTCTGAACAAACACTTTATTATCGAGAATCTTTATCTTCCTCAAGCCTTTCTCTGGCTTGTCCGGATAAACAGGGGCAGTCGTTTCTTTCTTATCCAAACCTTTTAGCTCAATTTCTTTAGGATCAAAAACTGCAAAATACCTGTTAGATATTTCATCAATGACTTTCTTGTTCTCATTAAAAAGAATGTCGAGAGCTACAGTAGTTTCATGCTGCGTTAATCCAAGAGAGTTAATGTAATTCCTTATTGACTGAGCTTCTATTCCTCTTCTTCTGTAAGCCCTAAGAAGAGAAAGCCTTGGATCATCATACCCGGAATAAATTCCTGCCTTTATTCCTTCAGCGATCTTGCTCTTAGAGATGATCATGTCTTCAGTAGTCATGAACTTCCCGTAAACAACAGTCTCAGGATATTTCCATTTCAAAAAATTGTAAAGAAGCCTCTGCTTTTCTTCAGATGTCGCAAGATCTTTCCCTCGGACAATATGTGTAATGCCGAAATCATGGTCGTCATACGCAGATGCAAAATCCAAAACAGGCCAAACTTTTGCCTTCTTTTCGAAAGGGTGATCTGGCTTATCAACGATTCTAAATGTGGGCCAGTCGATGACTGCGGGATTTTTCTCATCGATTGAAGTTTTCAGCCTTCCAACAGCTTTCCCTTCCTTGAACTTGCCTTTTAACATCTCACCCCATCTCTTGAGATGATCTTCTTTTCCAAGAGAACGGCAAGGACATGCTTTTCTCTTAATCCTAACCATCTCCGACCAGGCTTCCTGCTCGCAGGTGCAGACATAAGCAAGATCTTTCTTAATCAGTTCTTCAAAGAACCCATAATATTTATCGAGCCTTGCAGAAGCCCTCTCAACATTATCATACTTAACCCCTAGCCATTTCAAGTCTTCTTCAGCCCAGGCATATGCCTCTTTCATCGGCTTTTTATTATCATTCTTTGGATCAGTGTCATCAAACCTCAAAATCAGTTTCCCTTTATACCTCTTAGAATACTCGTCATTCAAAATAATCATCCTTGCATGGCCGATATGCAATGGCCCATTTGGATTTGGGGCCATCCTCATGACAACTTTCCCCGGCTTTGCATTTGGTAAATCTGGAAGCTCTTCCCTCTGTTCATGGACTCTTTCTTTTACAAGATCTTTCAATCCGTCAAAATCCCTCTGCTGTTCTTCCTTGCCCATGGAATTTACTTTCTTTACAATCTCCTGGAGCTTTGGCATTACATCTCTGATGTTCTCTTTTTTCAAACCCTCAAGAAATAGCTTCCCAAGAACTGAATTCGTCTGTGCTTTCCCGTTATGAAGCACAGCATTTTCAAGAGCATAAGCAAGAATCTTCTCTTCTTTTATTCCGCTTTTATCATCCACCTTCTTTTTTGCAGCCATGATCTATAAAGAAGATTTCGACTTTAAAACTTATCTATTTCTGTCCCCGATAAGGGCATAAACCAAAATCAAAGCTCCAGCAAGATTGCTTAGATCGGCAATATTGAAAGAAGAAGAGCCAAAGACCGAGAAGAGATCAATTACATATCCATAAAAAAACCTGTCAAAAAGATTGGATATAGTTCCCGCGGCGATTAATGCCAGCCCCCATTTTATCCCTCTGCCTGATTCCCTGTAAATTGAAGCTATAACTATCAAAACTGCAAGGGCAACAAGAATCAAAAATAATGTCTGCCCCTCAAGTATCCCAAAAGCAGCCCCGAAATTAGTTGCACGTTTGATGCAAAACTGCCAGAAGCAGGAATCAGCAAGATAAAGTTTGGTTAACCTGTCTGCAATAAAGACTATAACTAAGATTGTTAGGAGCAAATAATCTCCTTTAGATGATCCAGATGAAAAAGCCTCTTTTTTAGCCATGATAATCTCAGCTTGGCAAACTTTTTATATCCTTCCAGCCTGCTATGTTCAGAGGTGAATAGTACTATTAGTATAACCTCTGAACGAGATAACGGTAAAAATGGGTGAAGTAGAAGACTTAATAGGAAAAGTTGCTCCAAGGTACAGCAAAGGGCCAATTTGGGAGAACAGAATAGTCTACGACACCGGAGTCGGTGCCTTAGAGCCGATTTATTTCTGGATAGTTGACTTCCTTGCGGGATACAAGCCTGAAAAGCTTGTTGATAATTTCACAGCAGCTCCCGGAAGCGCTTACTTTACAGACCTCGGACAAAGGGCGACAAAAATGCAGGATGAGGCCATGAAGATTTTGGGGGCGGTAAACATGGTTGTAAAATCTGTAATAAATTTAATTTATGATCTCAGAAACTTCGAGCTCAGATTAGAGGAATATAAGCGTGCAAAAAGCTCAGATCCTGGAGAAAGAGAAAGAGGAATACTTGCCCTCAAAGAGATTTGGATGAATTCTGTAGACTCATTGAGGGGAATGGGGAGTTTGAACAACATGGCCCAGCAGTACGGATTCACCCTTTTAAGGCCGGCATTTATGTCGGTGATGCCAAGGGTAGGAAAGCCTCTTGACGACATGAACAAATCAGTCGATGATAAAGAGCTCGAGGTAAATGAAATTGTAAGAAGAGTTCTGAAGCCAAGAGTTGCAGAATTCGTAAAATGGGTGGAGCTTAGCGAAAAGGAGCTTACAAAAAGATATGAGATACAAAAGACTTATTTGAGAAACCAAGTGGACACGATAAAATTATACTCTAGCTGGGTAAGGCCCTATATAAGGGCGGCAGAGCAGCTAAGGATGAAAGAAAATGTAGAGCCTGCACTGGTTTCAGTCTTCGGGTCAATGATTTTGGAATTAACTTTGCTTGCTAAGAGGCAAATGGATCTTGGAGAAGAAGTCGAATCTGGAAATTTACCTCCAGGGTTCGGAGGGAAGGAAGATAAAATAAGAAAGTTCTGGCAGATCATCCTTGTAGACTTCAAATTCAGGAGTTATCCTACTCAGCAGGCGCCCCACGCAGGAAGGGCAGAAATAACATTCAAAGCATACGCCTTAAACGAAGACGAAATGCTCCTTTTCGAAAAACTGAGAGAAGATGACTCCATAAGCAGCATCTTTGGAGTCGCTGAAAGAGTAAGTGGGGAGAGCCTTGAGCAGCTCAAAGATGATTTGAAGCACTTCCTAGAGCCCAAGCCCAAGGAAGAAAAGAAAGAAGGAGAGGAATATCTGTTTAAGGGGCTTTATGACGAAGTAAAAAAGATCTTTGTAAAGCCTTCAAAATCCGAAAAGGAAAAAGAGGCGAAGGAAAAGAAGGCGAAGGAAAAGAAAGAGAAGGAAGAAAAAAAGAAAAAGTTAATGGAGGAAGGCATACAGGAGGATAATTACGAAGAATCTGTATTCAGGGAGCTTACTGAATTAAATGCTGCAGAATTTTGCTTCAAGACATTTGATGTCTTCAAGAAAAGCCAGGGCATGGCAAGCTTCCCCAGCCCGTTCGATAATCCAGAAGCTGTAAAAAGGTTAAGAGATAAGAAAGCGGAGATTGCATTGCTCCTCAAGAAGAGCAAGTGATCCGATCACGCAGAGTAAAAGATAAATAGAGACTGTCATTGATTCTCGAGTGCAATTAAAACTATAAGCAAGACCACAATCAAATTAAAATGCCTAAAAACATATTGAAAGCTAAAGAAGAAAAAGAAATTAAGGCAGAAGCGGAAGCTAAAGTAAAAGCTTCTCTTCAAAAGAGATCTTCTAAACCTAAGGCTGCTAAAAAGCCCTCTGCCTCCAAGGCCGAAAAAGAAGAGAAGAAAGAGCCAAAAGTAACTGTAACTCTCAAAGATGTGGCAAAGAGCCTTGTAAAGGAGTTAAAGCAAGAGGAAGCAGATGAGAAAGAGGAAGAAAAAGAAAAACAGGGCGGCCTCAGAGAAAAAGTAGAGCAAGTTGGCTCTCCGGTTTTATTCGGAGTCGGAGCAGGAACCGAAGAATTTGCCTCTACTACTGAAATCCCATTGCCCTTGGGAACCCAAAGGGCCCCTAGAAATCTTGAGGGCGCTGTAGAGGTTGCCCCAATGAGGAGAATCGGAGCAGAGGAGGAAGAGGAAGAGAAGGTTTCTTACGGAAGAAAAGCGGCAATGTATGAACCCTCCAAAACTCCGGAAATTGTCCCGATAAAGTATGACCTAACCCAAGAACTCAAAGACGTTTTTGATGTCGAGCATGAAGCTTTTGGCAGAAATGAACCTGTTGCGATTGCCCCATACTTCAAAAAAGCATTGCAGACAGATGTTTATGACAGCCTTGAGAAAAAAAGTGTCCAATATGAATCAAGAGTGGATGAAACCCGGATAGAGAGGGAATCAAAGCTTTACGAAATGAAGAAAGCTATGAGCAAGAAAGAAGGCAAAAAAGAATAGGAAAAAGCAGGGCAACATCGAGGGAAAAACATTTATTAATCTCCGGGCATTGATATTCTAAAGAGATTAAAATGGGTGACGATCATACTCACGAGCATTATTCTGGAAGATACAGCCCCTTATTTCCGGATACTGGAAAAGGCTTAAATGAAACTTTTATAGGCGGGCTTCTTCCGACTTCTAAAATCGGAGCATCGACTTCAACCCAAACTGCAAATCAGCTTTCAGAGGTTGAAGCAAGGCTCAGGGAAGGAATGAGAGTGGTGGAAATGGGAACTATTTCTCCGACAACTTTTGAAACAATCCCACTAGAGCATTTTAAGGAAATGCACCGCCTCGCAAAACTTGCAAATGCAGAAGTCACGGTGCACGCCCCTTTAATAGATCCTTCGGGTTTCGCTGGAGAAGGAAGAGGATGGGGCGGAGAAGAAGAAAGGCAAAATGCTGAAAGGCAGCTTAAAGCAGTTGTTGAAAGGAGCCATGACATAAGCCCAAAAGGCGTTATCCCCATTACAATCCACGCTGCGGGAATGAACGTCCCAGCAAATGAATGGACAAAAGATGAGAAGGGAAAAATAACTCTTGGAACAATGTATGTCATAAATCAAAAAAGCGGGGAAGTTGCTCCCTTAAAAAGGGAAAAGACATATTACCCAGGAGAGGGAGAAAAAATAGAGACTCCTCAGGAACAGTTAGAGAAAATAAATGACACTGACTGGAAAAATAATAAGCTCCAGGTTGTGGAAAGATTAAGAGATGCAGAAGAAATTATGAGGACTATAGAAGAAACCCGCGGAGCCGAAATAGAAAAGGCGCTAAATAAAGGAGAAATAAGCTTGGCCCAGATACAATCGGATCCCCATCTTAGCCAAGCCTTCAACACATATCAAATAGAGTCCAACAAATTAAAGAGTTTCCTATCGGATGTTGGCTCAAAAATAAACGGGATGTATGATAAGGCACAGGAATTCCTTCCAGACGATAAAAAAGAAAGAGAAAAAAACAAAAAAATTTTAGAATCTGTAAATGATGATTGGAAGAATTTTGATAAAACGATGAAAAAGAAAGAAGTTGAAAGCATAGGCGAGGCAGAAAGGCTAAGATTGCAGCTTTTTGGAAAAACGTTTCATAAACTGGCAGGCATGGAAGCCCCTGAAGTTTTCAAGCCAATAGAGAAATTTGCTATGGAGAAGGCTTCTGAAACCCTAAGTAATATTGCAGTGGATTCTTACAGCAAGTACAAAGACAACGCACCATACGTCTCTATAGAAAACGTTCACCCTCACGTTGCGATGTCCACTGGAGAGGAGTTGAGAAAACTGATAGAAGTTACAAGGCAAAAATTTGTAAAGAAGATGGAAGCTCAGGGAATGGATACTGAAAGAGCAAAGACAAAAGCGGAAGAGATGATCGGAGCAACTTGGGATGTAGGACATATAAATATGATCAGGAAATATGGCTATGGGGAGGAGAAAATTATGGAGGAAACAGGAAAAATCTCAAAATTTGTAAAACATACCCATCTTCATGACAACTTTGGATATCATGATTCCCACTTGCCTCCGGGAATGGGAAATGTTCCTTTCAAAAAAATCATGGAATCTCTTAAATCTAAAGGGTATGATGGGAGAGCAATTATCGAAGCAGGAGCTTTCGTTGCCGAATTCAAAGCGTCCCCGCATCTTTACTCTCTTCAAAAGTTGGGTTCGCCTATTTATTATAGCGCAGGGCCTGGCTGGCATCAAACCCCACAATACAGCAGTTATTTTTCAAGCTACGGCGCGGTCTTCCCCGAGCAGCACTTCTCAATGTACGGCGGAGGGTTCTCTCAACTGCCGGTTGAGCTTGGTGGAAGAGCCGGCGGAAAAGGCGGAAGATTCAGCGGAACTCCGATGGAGTGACCGGATAAGGTTTAAATACGTCTTAAGCTTGAACATATAATAAAAGAGGAAGATGGTATTGAAAGAAAAAGTTATGAGCAAGGCTGTTCCAAAGCCTACTTCTGAACAGAAAAAAATAGCAAAAACTCTTGAACTTACAAAAGATACTGAGATTGCTTACGATTTCGCAGAAAAAGTTTATCAAAAAATAGGCACCCCGATAAAGAGCATAATTCTTTTCGGAAGCGCTGCAAAAGGAATTTCTAAACCCAAATCAGATATAGATTTAATCATAGTTATAGATGATGCATCAATACAATGGGATGATGAATTAATCGCATGGTACAGAGAAGAGCTTGGAAAGATTATCAAAAGCAATCCTTATGTCAAGCCGCTTCACGTTAACACTGTTAGGCTTACAACTTGGTGGGATGAAATGATGCGGGGCGAGCCGGTAGTCACAAATATTATAAGATGGGGAGTTCCATTAATAGATTTTGGAGGTTTCCTTGCCCCCTTAAAGGCGCTTCTTGCTCAGGGAAGGATAAAATCGACCCCTGAAATGATTTACATAACCTTGGGAAGATCTCCTTCACATATGGCTCGATGCAAAGTGAATATGATAAGTGGTTTAGAAGCGCTATACTGGGCTTTTGTTGACTCAAGTCATGCCGCAATAATTGCTGCAAAAGCTTCTCCTCCAAGCCCGGAGCATATACCTCAAGTGTTAAAATCTCATTTAGTCGATAAGAAATTGCTCAACAGCAAATATGTCGATTGGTACAGGGAGATATACTTGCAGACGCACAAAGTTTTACGAGGAGAGATAACAGATGTAGATGGCAAGGAGCTTCAGTTATGGCGTGACCGTGCAGATGAATACATTAGAGAGATGGCTATAGCTATCAAAAAAATTACCGGTAAAGACGTAGTCTAATGACTAAGACTTAGTCTGATTCTAGAATTACAAAAATTAAAAACTAGAAATTAAGCGTTTGACTTCTCTTTCTTCTTTTCTGCTTCCAAGACTTTGTACGCTAAATTCCTATAGAAAATTTCTTTTTGACTGCTTTCAGCTTCCTTAAATTTATCCGCAAAATATTCTTTAACCTTTGCTCCATCTAAGACAAATACCTCTTCTTTTCCGATCTTTATATCCTCTCCAAGAACTTTTTGAGCCTTGGCAAATTCTAGGTGTAAAAGATTGCTGAACTCGTAGGCAATTTTCTCTGAATTAACACTGGCATTGTAATAACTACTATAATCCTTACTTTTTTCAAGTTCAGAAGCCATAGCTCTGATTCTAGAGCTTGATTGAGGAGCATTCATTAGGCGAACATAATTTGAAAGTTTTTTATCTAATATCTGGGCAGTTAAATCAAATAAAGTTTTTTCATCTACATTTTCAACCAGGTCTTGGACATTCTCTGCTGTATAATCTAATAGATCTTTATGTGCCTTTCTAGAGGCATTTCCAAGATCAAATCTCAAGGCATCTGGAGAGACTCCGGCGTACTTAAGCGGACTGCCAATTCTTTCACCAAAGAATGTCCCATATTCCGGATTATAGGGATCGTTTGTAACTCCTTCTAATGCTTCTCTCAGTGAAGACTCTTCTTTTACAAGTTCTTCGAGTCTTTTTTTGTCAACCATTTTATTATTTTATGTTAATCCTTATAGTTGGGTAGACTATTTAAACCTTTCTATTTGTATTCACCAACCAGTGACAACAAATAAAGAAAGAGGATTAGAATTATTTAGGCAGCTTTAGCTTCTGCAGCAGGGGCTGCTTCTGCAGGCTTTTCTTCCTTTCCTAAAAGTGCAGGAAGAGGTTTTTCTCCTTCCTTGGTAAGTTTAAGATTTATCTGAACTATATCGCTGCTTATTGTGCTTCCCCTAAGACTTCTCCTCTGCCTTACGCCCTTAACAAGCTTAGGATTAGAAGTCTTTTTCTTTTTGTGCCTTTTATGAAGTGCAAATCCTTTCTTAAGAAGCACTCTCTTAAGGCCGGTTCCTTCAACCATCTTTGATGCAGGCAATCCGGCTTTATCGCTAGCACCGGTAATTACAAATTCTGCTCCGGAAAGTTCTTTAGCAATATCAGATCCTGAGACTGTATCTCCGATTTTCTTTCCAACGAGCTCTTCTCCAGGGACATCTAAATGATACGTTTTCCCCCTGTAACCTATGTCTACTTTAAAGGCCATTTTACAATCTTCGGTAGAATTCTCCTTTTTTAAAGCTTTGGTTCAAGTGAGCCTTATAGCATTACTCATTCTTGTGAAACTGCAGGTCATAAAGGGCCTTGTAAATCTTGCTTGTTTTTAAGAGCTCGTCATGCTTCTTGACATCCATAAGCTTTCCATGCTCCATAACTGCAATCTGGTCTGCGTGGAGGATTGTAGAAAGCCTGTGCGCAATAATCACTAAAGTTGTTTTATGGTGGAGTTTATTTATAGAATCCTTTATTGCATGCTCTGTTTCGCTGTCCAAATGGCTTGTAGCCTCATCAAGTATTAATACACTAGGCTTTGCAAGCAAAGCCCTTGCGATTGCAATTCTCTGCCTTTGTCCTCCGGAAAGCTTTACTCCTCTTTCCCCGATAACAGATTTATATCCATTAGGAGTTTTCATAATAAAGTCGTGGGCATGGGCAAGTTTTGCGGCTTCAATTACTTCTTTCATGGAAGCCTTAGGATTTGCATAAGCAATATTGTCTCTTATTGATCTATTGAACAAGCTTGTATCCTGCGGGATCCACATTATATTTTTCCTTAATGAAGATCTCTTCACTTTTCTCAGATCAACTCCGTCAAAAGTGACTTTCCCCCTGTCAGGATCATAGAATCTCATCAAAAGTAAGGCAAGAGTCGTCTTCCCGGAACCGCTTTTCCCAACAAGCGCAGTTGTTGTTCCTGCAGGAATCTTCAATGAAACATTCTTCAAAGCAGGAACCTTATTCTGATATCTCATTACGACATCATTTACAATTATCTCTTTCTTAAGATGAGATATCTCCTTGGCATCTGGAGAATCTTCCATCGGATCATCTTCACCGATA
>CAZIKY010000007.1:0-42767 GCA_964540065.1 Candidatus Woesearchaeota archaeon
TTTAATTTTGCGAGAAAAATGACCCGAAAAGGTGCTCTTGGTTCTAAAGAGGGAAGCGCCGGGTTGCTTGGCGGATTCTTGGGGGTTCTCGTTGCCGGATGCCCTGCTTGCGGGATTACTCTCGCTTCATTTATAGGGCTTGGATCTGCAGTTTCAGTTCTGCCACTATATGGTTTGGAATTAAAAATAGTCGGTTTAGGAATGCTGATTTATTCTACATACTCTCTTTCAGATACCCTCAAAACCTGCAGCATCAAGTAAAGCGATATCTTTATAGCCCTGTTTTAACCTCTTTAATTATGGCTTTTGTACCCATAAGATTTGACTGGTATAAGAAAGAAAAATATGAAGAGATGATCGATGAAATTATCGATCAGTCAGATGTAATCCTCATGCTTTTGGATGCAAGGATGCCGGAACTCAGCAGGAATAAAAGAATTGAGGAGATACTCAAAAATAAAGGAAGGAATTTTATTTTCGTTCTCAATAAATTTGACATTGCTCCAAGAAAGACTGTAATCGAAGCAAAGAAAGCCTTGTCAAAAATTGCCCCCGTTATCGAGGTTTCATGCAAAACAGGTTTTGGTGTTGATGTGCTTAGGAGAAAGATATACTCTATTTTCGACAAAGTTGAAAAACCTCGAAGGAAAGTTGGACTTTTAGGATATCCTAATATGGGTAAATCTTCGCTGATAAATCGCTTAGCCAGACGGGGTGCTGCGAAGGTTTCAAGAGAAGCAGGGTTTACAAGAGAGATAAGATGGATAAGAGGTAAAAAAATGGAGCTTGTTGACGGTCCAGGGTATATTGAGAGCAAAGATAAGTCTGAACAGCTTAAGCTCGCACTGATAAGCGCTCAAAATGCTGAGAAACTTCATGATCCTGAGATGGTCGCTTATAATATCATTAGGGAAATGCTTTCTAAAAATAAAAAGGGGATCGAAGAGCTTTATGAAATAAAGCTGAACAGTAATGACCCTTCAGAAGTCATGGATCTTATAGGGAAAAGATTCGGCTACCTTAAGCGTGGGGGAGAAGTCGAGAGGAGAAAGACCTCTATAAAGATAATTAAAGATTGGCAGGAGGGAAAGCTAAAGCTTTTCATTTCGTAATGAGGGAATTTGTCTATTATTCGAGAAATGCACCCACTACGGGAAATTTCGGCCAGGATCTTATGAAAGCTGGAAGGATGGATATTGCAGTACATATCGTCATCAACTCTCTTTTTATGAGTCATGCGATAAGGACGGACACAAAACTCCATTTAATTTTCGGCGGGCCCCCAGATCCACCAAAACATATTGAAATAAGCCCTTCAGAAGGAAGCGGGAAGCAAGGGGAAGGCTCAGACATAAGCAAAAAAGATATTTCTGGATTGATTAAAAGAGCGCTCTATAAGTACAAGAAAGATAGGAAAGTCGAAGCCCTTCCGGGAATCTGGGTTGAAAAGAAAAGCTTTTTGAAAGTTGTAGAGGAACTTCAGGATCAAGGTAAGGAGATTTATGTTTTAGATAAGAGGGGGGAAGACATAAGGAAAGTAGAAATGGGGGCCAATCCAGTGTTTATTCTTGGAGACCATGAAGGAATTCCATTTAAAGAATTAAGGAGGCTTAAGAAGTCGGTTATCCCCGTTTCTATCGGCAATAAGATGTATTTTGCTTCTCAGGTTGTATCTATAGTGAACAACGAGATTGATAGGAGAGAAGAGTGAGGTATCTGCAAGGCGCGGAAATCGCTGAAGCAGACAGATATATGGCTGAAGCGATAAAAGCGGCAGTTAATTCCCCGTGCGAAAAGTCCAAAAGAGGGATTGTAATTGTTAAGGATAATGAAATAATCGGAGCAGGGTATAACAAGCCGCCTTTCGAATCCGGATGCGTTCCAAATGTGTGCAGAGATATCTGCGCAGATTACTGCGAACATGCTGAAGTATTTGCTGGATTGGATTCTCTGAAGAAAAATAAAGACCCTTCCGGCGGAAGAATGTATCATGCAAAAATCCAAGAAGGGTTCCTTAAAGATTGTGGTCCGCCATCTTGCGTCAGATGTAGTTCACTTGCATCGGTTATCGGAATAAAAGATTTTGTTCTTCAGCATAAAGGAGGATATGGACTTTACGAAATGAGAGAGTTTCATGAACTTTCTTTGAGATCATCCACTAGCTTTGGGAAGAAAGTGAAGGTCGGCGGGACTTTCTCAGAATAAGGTTTTTAAAAGCTCTTGGTTCTAAGAAAAGATGGATTTGACAAAGTTATTCGTAGATTATGCTTCTAAAGATTATAATTTCCGAGATGCGTTGGAAATCGCTAGAAAGAACAGCTTCGGCTCTCTTTGGGTAGTGGGGGGCTATCTCTATGGAGCTCTTTGCCATAAATTATATAGTCTCCCGAAACCCCATGGAGATTTCGATTTCATTGCGGAAAATCAATCCCGTAAATTAGATCTTCCAAAAGGTTGGAGGGCAGATTCAAATAAATATGGTCATCCAAAATTTGTTGGAAATGGCTCTCCTATAGATTTAATGCCTTTAAAGGAGATCCATTCTATAAAACGTAGAAGGCTTGATCCAACTATAGAAAATTACCTTACGGGAACTCCTTTCTCGATCCAATCTATTGCTTATAATGCCTATTCTGGCAAACTTCTTGGCAAGATAGGAATAGACTCTATCTTGAAAAGGGAGATAGCTCTAAATGATGTTGAAGAAGCTAAAGATTGTGCTTCTAGAAAAGGCCTAACATTTGATGAAATGCTTCAAATTGCCAGAGAAAAGGCCAGAAAATCTTCGTTTACCCCTCTATTCTAGAATAATTGAGGTTTCCAAAAACTTTATATAGCCTCAAAAAATTGGATTTGTTGCATGCCAACCGGAGAATATTGTTTAGTTGATAAGAGGGGAAAAGTAATAGAAACAAATGGTGAAGATGGGAAACTTAAGCCCCTTACCTCTAGAAGCATTTCTCAATTAGAAGCAATTTGCAAAGAGAGATTTAACGGAAAACCTGAAATCAAAGAGCTTTATGGTAGGTCAAATGGTTGGGGCTTAGGCGCCGGAATGTACATATATGGAGACCTGCCAAAGAATTATTTCTCTAACAATTAATTATAAATTTAATTCCCAAATTACCTTTTTCTTACCCAACGGACAAACAGCCAGATGATTCCTATTGCAATTGCCCAAGGCAATGCTCCGAATAAGAAAAGAAGTACAGAATTGAGGTTTGAAACAAGCGCTGAAACCAGCTCTGAGAACTTTACGAAGAGTACACTCGCATAACCTGACTCTTTTTCGTCCAAGCTTACTGAAATCCTTGAGTAGCTTACCCGCTCTCCTACATTTTTAAGTGATTCTTCAAGATAATTTATGGTCCTTTCTTGATTGAAAATTCTGTCTACGAGCTGCAATTTCTCTTCAGTTGTTGCGGCTTCACTTAGAAGCTGCTTATATCTTTCAAGCCTTGCTTTTTCAGAGTTTAATTCGTCCTCAAGATTGACTCTGTAAGCAGTTATATCATCTGAGCTTTCTGTAAAGTACTGCGTCTTTCCAAGCTGTTTAAGCTGCATAATAACATTATCATAGGAACTTATTGGAATACGGACATCATATCTTCCGTGCTTTGCTTGCTCTCTTTCCTCTTCGCCGCTTACATAAACATTTTCATAAAGGATGAAGCCTTCCGCAGCTTTTACAATGGATTTAAGACTATTTTCTGTTTCTTCGAACTTTCCACGTTCTGTTTCACTTCTTAGAGAAGCAGTCTTAACTATTGACCTGTCTTCTGTTTCTGGAGCAATATCTCCAGTTGAAGGATAATAAGAAGAAGCAATCCCTTCCCTAGAAACCGCAGAATCTCTGCTTACACCCACCAATCCTTCTTCAAAGTATTTTGTTGCGCCATAATCTGCGCCGCCATAATAGCCGCCGAACGAATTAGACCAAACTGAGATTAGAAGTAAAACGACAACAAGCGAGATTAACCAATTCTGCTTAATCACCTGCCACTGTTTGCCCAAAGACATAATCATTTAATGTAAATCCCATTTAAATAGCTTTCTTAAGGCGAATTTGTAGACTGAGTTTGTGAAGAAAGAAGATCCAATTCAGATTCACCTGAAGGCCTTTCCTCTCTTGGAGGGAGATACAAGAAAGTTTTTGTTAAGGCCAAAAGTGCCTCGGTAGCAGCCCTGTAGCAGCATTCTTTGTGCCGAGGAATAGTGCCTGCCCTCAACATGAATCCTGCTGCTTCGTTCATTACTGGCCTTATATCTATTTTTGATTTATATCCTGCTTTCTCAAGCTCTGATATAACCTTTTCACTTACAATCCTTATGTCTGGAGCATCTCCTCCCAGATGAGCATTTCCATGCGGATCCCAAGAAGAATCTCCTTTTCCTCCAGTTCTTGGATCGTATCCCTCAGAAAAAGAGCCAGCATAACGACTGTTGTAATATTCTAAATAAACCTGATAATCTCCAAGCAGTTTTTCCAGATCTCCCATATAAAAAAGCTTCTTCCCCTATTTTTAAGGATTATCGCCTTTTAACGGATATATCTATTAAGAATAAACGCTCCCTCCGGGATTCGCACCCGGGTTTATGCCGTGAGAGGGCATCGTACTTAACTCCTATACTAAGGGAGCACAAGAAAGTGTGATTTCGAGGGATTAAAAGTGTTTCGTTTGCCAATCATTTTCTTGATGAAAGGCGATCTTCTATTGGAAGCTGCCTTGGATTTATGTTTTCGCATCCCGGACAGTAGAGAAGGTAGCTTATTTTCGGAATTAAGCCATTCTCTTGCTGCATAAACATCTCTCCGTTCTCGATCTGTGTCGGGAGAAAGAAAGGATAAGCCTCAGATTTGCAGGCATAATGCTTCCATGTTCCGCCTTTCTCTCTAGAATAAACCTGTGGCCGATCATTACTTATGAAAAGCTCTGATTTCTCTTTTTTAAGATAAAGAGTCTTGCATTCTTTGCAGGAAGAATAAGCTCCCTTTTGATCCGATACCTTGAAATCTTCCCAAGAAAGAGCAACCTTGCAGCATTTGTCAGGGACATGCCTATCTTCATCTTTCCAGAAATATTCCATCAAAAGACCGATTAAGCCCATTTTATTTGATCTTACTTAAAATGTTCCTTTAAAATTAATTTTGTCCTATTCAGCCAAACTTTAACAGAATGAATCTGTGAGGCAATAATTGAAAGGCCTGCAAAGATGATTACTACTCCTTGAAGCAGAGGTAATAAAAGCCCTGCAATTCCTATCATGATCAAAAAGGCTCCCAAACCTACAATAAATGGATTTGGCTTCTTTCTTTTTACATGGTGCTTCATTTTGAGATTTTGTCCCTTACAAAAGATTGATCCGAATATTAAAAGTGTTTCGTTTTCAGAGGATCTAAGCTAAAAAGAGTATCAACAATCCCAGGATTAAATTGTATACTCCGAAAAGATAGAAGTGTTTTTCCCTTACAATCTTAAGCAGGACTTTAATCGCAGCTATGCTTGTCAAGAATGTGATAATGAAGGAGACTGCAAGGATGTTAAAATCTATGTTTGAGGCGGCAAGGTTATCGAGTTCTAGGAGTGAAGCGCCGAGGATCAATGGCACAGCCATTAGAAATGAGAATCTGACTGCTTCCTCTCTTTTTATTCCGCTTAGAAGTCCGGAGCTTATTGTTGTTCCCGATCTTGAAATCCCTGGAAGGACTGCGAACATTTGCATGAAGCCCACAAAAAGGGCTTCTTTGTGACTAAGCTTCTCCTTAGTGACTTTTGAGATTTTTGATGAAAGAACGATTAATCCGCTGGCGATAAAGAGCATCCCGAGAGAGCGGATGTCTATGAAAATCATGTTAACATAATCCCTGAACAATAGACCTATGATACCGATTGGGATCATGCCAAGCAGAAGATAGCCTAGATATCGAAGATTGGCCTTATCTTTTAGGTCTGCAAGCTTCATAAGATCTCCCCAGAAAACATAGATGACTGCAAGAATGCTTGCAAAGTGCAAATAGATCATAAAAGAGAAATCGCGAATTCCGAATAAATGTTCTGCAAGTGCTAAGTGCCCTGAGCTGCTTATTGGAAGCCACTCAGTTATGCTTTGAACGATGCTTAGAATAATTGCCTGAATTAAAGTTACCATTTAACCGTTTTTTATTTTTAAGAATAGTATTGAAGCTGCCAAGAGGAATGTCAAACCGTTAGAGAGTATAAGCGGAAGGTCATCATTCAATACCCCATAAACAAGCCATAGGAATACCCCAATCACGAATATCGAATACATGAATAAAGAGATGTCCTTTGTATGCTTAGATTTCCAACTTTTGAGGAATTGCGGCACAAAAGCGAGAGTTGTGCCTGCCGCCGCTGCAAAACCTATAAATGAAATCCAATCCATTTTAAGTATGAATAGCCCCTCCCGGATTCGAACCGGGGTCGCAAGCTCCAGAGGCTCGCATCCTGGACCGCTAGACTAAGGGGCTATGTTTTCTTGAGAATTTAGGGGTTATTAAAGATTACCCATTGTCGACAAAAAGAATATATATTCTTAAATCCTCTTTAGTAAATGCTTGGTTTGATAAGAAAATTATTGGTTGTATTTGTTGTACTCTTGATTCTTTCTGCTTTTCTTATAATCCGTGATAACGATTTGGACCTTACCAATAAAGAAGATGCTTTATTTTTGGGAAAGGCAATCTTTGGTTGGACAGGGCAAGTTGTAAAGAATGTTGCGGGAATCACTGGGTACGCAGTTGGTTTAGCGAGATATACTTCCAAACTGGATTGGTTTCCCCAGAATTGAAACATTTTTAAAATCTCTTTTTCTTCCTGCCCTAGTGCTCCCGTGGCTCAGTGGTAGAGCGCGTCCTTGGTAAGGACGAGGTCCCGAGTTCAATCCTCGGCGGGGGCTTTCCTTTTATTCCTATTTGAGGACAAAGGGAAATCTTTTTAAAGGTGTCTTTTTATTAGTTTGAGTTATAGATTAAAATGGCTTTAATAAAATTAGATAGAATAGATACTGTAGATGGAAAGGAAGCTGAATTCTGCATGAAAAACAAGATAGTTTGGGGTTATCAAGGAAGGAAAAAAATGAAGGTCCAGAGGATCGGGGGTTTAGAATATCTTTCTTTCCCAGACCATTCGCTTCCAGTACCTATAAAGACCGTTGAAGCTAAGGCTGTTCAGATGGCCCCAAAAGGTGCCCAGGCTTATGAAATCAGTTACCATGGTCCAGAGAGACGTAACCATTCTGCATTTTATTTCAAAAAACTATGAAAAGACTAGAAAATTTAAGCATTGTTTCAGCAGGCCTTTATCAAGGCAGGGTAAATGGAAAAATAGAGAAAGTTGTTCCAGTTGGAGATCTTGAGATTATTGAATTTTATGACCTTGGGCGCAAACCTTTAGAAAAAGATGTTTTAAGGGAAATATCGAAAAGGGCTCCGAGAGAAGCTCAGGTGTTTGAATATAGCTACAATCAAAATGTTCCCGAACTTCAGACTGCTAGGTATTTCAGGTTAAAATAATTATTAAATTTGATCTTACATCCTTTCTAAGATCTTTATTCTTTCTTCAAGTGAAGGGTGTGTTGAGAAAAGATTTGTGAATTTTCTTTTCATTGGATCTGAAAGGAATAAAGGGGCCACAGCTTTTGGAACTTTCATCGGAGTATCTGTCCTAATCTTCTTAAGCGCACCGATAAGTCCTGTAGGCGATCTAACGAATTTTACTCCGGTTGCATCTGCTGCAAATTCTCTCTTTCTGGATATTGCAAGCTGAACAAGCTGAACTAAAATCGGCGCGAGAATTGCAAGAATTATTCCGATTATAAGGAATATTGCGTTTCCCTTGTTGTCTCTATCGCCGCTTCTGAACCACAAACTCCTCAAAAAGATCTCGGCAGCTATTGAAATTAAACCTACCATAACTGCAGTCAGAGTCATAAAACGGATATCATAATTTGCTATATGGCTAAGCTCATGGGCTAAAACTCCTTCCAGCTCATGTTTGTCCAGCTTTTCCAATGCTCCAGTCGTCACGCAAATTACTGCGTGCTGAGGATCTCTCCCAGAGGCGAAGGCATTTATCTGGGGATTGTTCATCACATAAAGTTTTGGCATCGGAAGTCCGGAAGCATAGGTTAAGCCTTCAACGACATTGTAATACTGCCTGTAGGCTTCCCTCTTTGCTTCCCTTGCGCCAACTGAAAATATTGCGATTTTGGCTGAATTGTAATAGCTGAAAAGCAGATAGGTTATTGAGATTACTATCGACAAAGACATTATTATGAAGAAATATCCTGGATCTGTTGCTAGGGAGATGACATATCCTAAGAGAAGGAAAACTAAAAAGATTACAAAGATTAAAACTATTGACTTGACCTTGTTTTTAGTTATCTCATCATGGAAGCTTGTTCTTTCAGCCATTTTTATTTAAGAATTCAGACTAAAACTCTACTTTTGGAACTGCCCTGACCGCTTCAGGGATTTTAAGATATTCCCTTTCCTTCTTGCCGTAAAGCTTTGCGAAGAAAGCTCCCGGGAAAGTTTTTGCTAGATTATTGTATGTTAATATAGAATCGTTATAATATTGCCTCGCATATGCAACTTTATCTTCAATTGCAGCTAATTCCTGCTGCAACTGCAGGAAGTTATCACTTGCTTTCAATTGAGGGTAATTTTCAGCGATTGCAAAAAGGCTTTTCAAAGCTCCCTCAAGCTGATTTCCTGCCTTCATCTTTCCTACAATGTCTTTTGCTCCGACAAGCGCCTTCCTTGCAGCAACTACTTTAGCAATAGCTGCGCTTTCATGCTTTGTGTAGCCCTTTACTGTTGAAATAAGATTTGGAACAAGGTCTGCTCTTTTTCTAAGCTGAACGTCTATCTGTGATAGGCTGTTATCTATTCTGTTTCCAAGAATAGCAAGTCTATTGAAATAGTAAACAAAGATTAAGACAAGCAACGCAGCTAATCCAGCAACCACCCATATCCAAACTGCCATGCTTAGTTTAGGCCGTGGCAGTTTATAAATTTGATGGGAGAAACTTATTTAACGCAGAAATTCCCTAGTTTTTCATTAACTTATTGTTAAAAGGAGGTTTGAATGAAAGTACATTTTGTTTTAATGACAGTTTTGTTGGTTTCTGCATCACTTGTTGCAGCTCAAGGAGAGCTGCCGGATCCGGGAATAACACCCGATAGCCCATTCTATTTCGCAGACAGGCTTTTTGATGTTTTCCAAAAAGTTTCGTCTTTAGTTGATGAAAGGGCTGCTGAAGCCATAGCCATGGCTAGCCAGAACCATGAAAGAGGTTTGGAAAAAGCGCTAGAAGGCTATGATAAAGCAATGTCAAAGCGCGAAAGACAAGCTGAAGGCGACGAAGATGAAGCAGAGGAAGTCGCGAGACAAGCAGGAGAACACCTAATTGCTCTTGCAAGAGCTTCAGAAAATGTTCCTGAAGCCGCAAAACAAGGAATTGCAACAGCGATGGCTAGAAGCTCAAATGCTTTTGACAAGGCGGTAGATGAAATTAATAAAACAAATTCTGACAGAGCAGGATCTGTCGCTGCAGAGGTTCTGCAGAGAGTGATAGAGAATGCACCAGAAGCGGCCTTGGATGGTTTGAATACTGCTTTGGCGGCTGTTCAAAGGCATGGCCCGGTTGAAACGGCCTTAAACCAGTCAAAAGGAAAAATGCCTGAAGAGCCTGGAAATGCCAGCGCAGGAAGAAAACCTGAAAACGCAACTGCAGGAATGAATTAATCCCTAAAGTTTTATTTTTTCTTTTTTATTATTTTATTTTTAGTATTTTAAGCAATGAAGATTTCGAATAAAGTTATACCTAAGAGTCGGAAAAAAATAAGTCTTAGTTTTTGTAAGGCAAAGACTTAAATAAGCGTTTTATCTTTTGACAACATGGCCAAGGATGAAAGCGGATTGTCAAGATTGAAGAAAGAATACGGAGTTCTTCAGAAAAAATACAAGCTTCCGGGATTCTCGGAACTCAATGATGATTTTGACATTGAAAAGCTCCAGGATAAAGAAACAGAGCACCTCCTTAGGCTTGTTAGATTTGTAATGGTTGAAAAGCTCGCCAACATCGTAAGGTTTTTAGAGGTAATGCTGAACCCAACAGAGGGGCCAACGCCTTTGTTTATGATGGCAGTTTTCAAGAGTGTAACGCCTTCTTCTAGGAATGAAATGGAAGCGCTGTACAAGGAATTGAGCAAGATAGAACTTGCATCTTTAAGCCTGGATATCCACCATGAGGAAAAAGAAGAGGCTAAATTTATTCTCGAAGTATCAAAAGTTTGGGCAAAGGAAAAGCTAAAACTTAAGGCCATAACTCAAAAGTTAGGCATGACCTGGACTGGGGCAAGTTTGGATCGAGGATACTTGGGATAATTCTGATAAGATGAAAAGGTCAACCAAGGTGGAAAAACCATGGGGGAATTTCGAGCAATTCGTTCTTAATAAGAAATGTACTGTCAAAATTCTGACTGTAAATCCCGGACATGTTCTTAGCAAACAATCACACAAGGGCCGCGAAGAGTTATGGATTATGCTTGACGAGGGTTTAACTGTGGAAATTGAGGATAAAACCTTTAATCCTAAGAAAGGGGAACAGGCGTTTATTCCAAAAGAAGCAAAGCATAGACTTTCCTCACGAATTGGTGGGAGGGTTCTTGAAATTTCTTTTGGAGAATTTGATGAGAAAGATATTGTGAGATATGAAGACAATTATGGAAGAATTTAATTCTTAAATTAATTCCAAAACTTTGTCCAATTCTAATTCGAATGCAGCAACCGGCACTAGCAGATTCCAGTTTGAAAGAACTTTTGGATGAACTTCTCCGATGTACCCTACTTCCTTACCATCGACGATTATTTTTCCAGTCCTGCCATCTATGAAGCTGTCGTGCTTTGATTCGGAGATCTTGGCTTCGAGACCGATCATTCTTAGAAGATAATCTAAATCCTGCTTGGCTTCTGTGAAGTTTCCAGGCGCAAGAGTTACAAATAATACCTGCCTTTCCTTTATTCCCGTGTCTGAGCTTTTATCTGATTCGAAAACTGTACCTATCTCAAAAAATTTCTGGGGATACTCGTTATCCTTATTTTCTGACAGAATTCTCATTGCCGGGACCATAAGGTTTGGCCTGAGAAACTTGTAATCTGTCTTTGAATCCGCTACTTCGATTCTTTCTTTTTCCACTATTTCTTTGGCTTCATCCTGCTTTATTAGATGAAGGCTAGAAACTTCAAGAAGTCCCAGTCCAGCGAGAATGTCTGCAACCTTACTATGGAAAAGATTATGCTTTGCTTCCTGGCCGATTGTGGCAACTTTTGGGATTTCAGGTTCAAGATTATCATAGCCATAAGCTATGCCAATGTCTTCAATGATATCGACTTCATGTAAGATATCCGTTCTCCAAGCAGGGATTGATACTTTTCCTGATTTGTATTCAAATCCCATTTTAGGAAGAATCTTCTGAAGATCTTTTTCCTTAAGAGCTAATCCCATCGTTTTGTTTACATTATTTAGGTTAATTCTCATTACATCCGGAGTGAGATCTGGGGTGATTTCTTTCTTCCCGTAGTCTAGTTCCATTGCGTAAATCTTTCCACCCATATCTGCTAGGGAAGTCACTATTATGTTGAGTATTTTCTTTAGGTTTGCAAAATCGAATCCCGAGCATTCTACGAATACAGTAGTTGTCTTTTCGGTTATTTTTCCAGTTTCATGGCTGTTAATTATCGGAGGCATAGAAAGTATTTTGTTGTTTGCGTCAACGAAAATAGGATACTTCTCTTGATCTTCTAATAAGTGGGCAAAGTCTTTTCCTTTTGGATGTCTTTGAAGGATTTGCAGTCCATTCATCTCTTTTTCTGCTTCAAGCGGGATGAATCTTATATCTTCGGGCTTTCTTGCTTCAAATCTTATTGGAAGGGCGATTTTTTCAAGAGGATAGATTCCTATTGCTGCTTTCTTCCTATTCCTTCCAAGCGTGACATGCAGCTTTTCCTGCATCTCGACTATTTCTTTTATCTTCTCTTCATCAAAATGAAGATCCTTAACTATTGCGCATGCAGTGTAAGGTCTGACGCCTTTTACTGAAGAGTCTATCTTTACTTTAAAGTTCTTCTCAGCCGCATTAACTTTGTATTTCTTCAGTCCGGGCTCTTTTCCTAGCGCTGAATTAATGGCTCTAAGGAAGCCTTGCATAGATAAAAGATCCGGCCTGTTTGGAAGGACTTGTATCTCTATCTCTTTATCTGTCAATCCCTCTACAGGGATGCCGAGCATCATTATCTTGTCTAAGTTTTCACTATTCAATTTGATGTGCTTTTCAACTTCTTTTCTTGAAAATTTTACGTTAGCCATTTTATTTTATCCAAAATTGCTTTTCTTTCAGATGCTTGAGATTATTTGAATACATCTCTCTTAGATCTTTTATTTTGTAATAATCCATAATTATACGGTCAAATCCCTGTCCCCAAGCCAACACAGGAATTGGCTTTCCTAAAAGAGGAGTTGTGACTTCAGGTCTGAACATTCCTGCTCCGCCCAACTCGAGCCATTCTTTTCTTTCAGGATGGAAAACTTGAATCTCAACACTTGGCTCGGTATATGCGAAAAAGCTTGGAACGAATTTTATCTTTTCAAAACCCATTTTGGTGTAGAATTCTTTAAGATACCCCAAAAGGTGCCTGAAATTGGCATTTTCATCTATTACTATACCTTCAGTCTGGTAGAATTCAAATGAATGCTTCCAGTCAACAGTTTCATTTCTGAAGACTTTACCTATCGCAAAATATTTTGCTGGAAGCTGATCTGGACTAATTGTTGCCAGAGTTCTTGCAGACAACCCTGTTGTGTGCGTCCGGAGAATAATTTTCTTAGAGACTTCGTCTTTCCAGTCATATTGCCATCCCTTGCTTCCGGAGACCCCAGATTCATGGCTCTTTTTGACTGCATCAACTAATTTCTTTTCCGGAAGCTTGCCCTTTACTCCGCTAATGAAGAAAGTATCCTGCATTTCTCTTGCAGGATGGTCTTGCGGAGTGAATAATGAGTCAAATATCCAAAATGAGTTATCAACCATCGGTCCTGACATCTCCTTGAAGCCAAGATCTGTCCAGATTCTTCTCCCATATTCTATGCTTTGGTTTACAAAATGCCTTTTTCCGCCGTTTATTGCTGGAACTGCGGTTTTTATATCATAAGCCCTGAATTTTTTATTTTTCCAGCCTTCGTTTCTCAAGATTTCTGGAGTGAGAATTTCAATTGTGTTGGCTGTTGCTGCTTTGACTTTGTCAAGGTTTGCCAAAATTTTGGTTCCGAGAGGAGTTATTTCGTATGAGGATTCCTTTGACTCTTCGATTACAATAATATCTTTTCTATTCTTCAAGTTGTTTAAGGCAAATTTCTGCTCATCTGTAAGGGAATTAAAGTCTAGAGGCAGAGATTCTAAGAATTTTTCTTCCAAAGTCTTTTTGGTCAAGTCTTGCTTTGCAGAGCTTAAAGAGATTTTCCCGTTTTGAAGCTCTATCGCGGCCTTTTTCTTTAAAGCCCCTAATGAAATGCTGAGTTCTTGGTCATTAAGTTTGGCGGCTGTTTTTGCATCAGTGAGGGTTAATTCTTTTTTAGAATGCTGCAAGGCAGTTAGAAGCCTTCTTTCAGGAAGGCCTTGCTTGAGATAAAGAATTCCATTTTCCCCAAGAACGACCTGTTTTTTCGGAGTGAATTGGACTTTTATCACTCCCTTGCTGTCAAGGTAGCCCAAAGCCCTCTTAACTTTTGCAGCATCCATCTTGGATTCTGCAACGATTTTAGATTCGCCCTTAAGCTTAAGATAAGGCAAAACGTCCCTTTCAATAGGGCTTAGGATAGATATGATTTTTTCAACCTCTTCCATACCATTTACAGTATCGAGGGGCTTAAAAAGGTTTTGAGAATTATGTCTTAAGAATATTGGAGGTTCATGTATTCTCTTCTTCCGGGATTTGAGGGGCTGTAAAAGTCATTTATATGGTACTGCTCTTCCTCTGGCTTTTTTCCACCGCAAACATTGCACATTTTAATCCCTATAACCTCTCAAAAAAGACATTATTTGACGATATTTTTTAGACTGTCCGAAAATTCCTTCTTCAACTTCCTTATGGCTTTTTTCCTCTACAAGAAGACTATTCAACCCTTCACGCATTTTATCTCCGCTGATTAATCCTGCATCTCCAACCCTTACAAGTTCTACAGCCATCCTAGACTCATCCTCTTTCAAAGTTTTTGCATTTTTCGAATTGAAATAAGCTATAGCTGGGACTCCGCCTACACCGATATTAAAGTCTATAGAAGCATTTGTCGCCCGGATTAAAGCGGCCATTCCTTCGACAAAGTCTATCTTTCCCCTTTGCTCCCTTTTGAAGCCTTTTAGGAACCTGTATAAAACTTTATCAGATTCATCGCTTCCGGATCCGAGAGTCAAATATCGGTTATATGCTGAGAATGGTGCTCCACTCATACTCGTTTGGTATAAAGAAACTCCGTCTTTGTCTCTTCCAATAACTAAAAAAACATTTTCAAAGAACTTTGCAGACTCTTCTGTATGGGCTTTGTAGTCCCGGTTTATCTGCTCCAATAGTGAGGGGTTTATCTGAATCATTTTGTCTCCTGCACTTTTTGATCCAGCCAGGGCTTCTGCAGAATTCACCCCATAAGTAGACTTCAGATATCCGTCGATCTTCTGCCTCTTGATATCCTGCATAATATCTGATAGAGATTTTGTCACTTCGAGAACGCTTTTTTCAGGAGTATAATCTGCCTTGATTCTGTCTCTTGATTCCTTAAGAAGAGAAGAGTTTCCACTTCCCCCAAGAAATATTACGGGGGATTTTCCATCTCCAAGTCTGAGAACTTTTTCAGTCAGATCGTATTTCCTAAGATTATGGAAATTAGAACTTTCCTCATCGGCAACCATTCCGCCGGATTCGTCATCAAATTTCAATGCATTGATTACTGTCATTTTTTCTTTGTCCTTTATTTTACTAACAATCAGCAGTTGTGCCCAGTGTAATTTCCTACTTTGCCATCTTTAGGCAAATAATAAATAGTTTGAGCCACAGCTCCGCTGTGTATAGAGTAAGAAGATGAACCTGCAATTCCTGAAGAGATGTAATCTCTGTGCATCTTTATCACTTCCTTTTCCAGGCAAGGTTAAAGAAATTTGATAATGAGTCTACGAAGAAATCGCTTTTAACCCAAACACCATTGTCTCTGTCTTCATCAACGCTGCTTGGATGAAGCATGAAAATCATATCTTTCCCATCTACAATGCAGAATCTGCTGTCAACAGGAACCGATCGAAGTTCTGCGCTTGAAAATTCCTTTTCGAAGGATTTAAGATCTTCCTCGCTGCAGTTAACTGCAACCTTTATCTTGACCCCTTTCTTTGAAAGCCTGTCAAAAGTCTGCTTAAGGAATTTTTTTCTTGAAAGTTCAGTAGAATTGGTCATTAAAAGCACTTCTTTTTTCGCCTCCCCTATTAAGTTTTTGACGTGTGAATAAGAATTTGATCTTCCCTTAAGCATCCCGCTAAGGTCTGTTGCCTGTATAGGGTTCATCCCTGCGTTATGCAAGGCAAGAAGCTGCTTGAAATCTTCAGTAGATTTAATCTTTGCAAGCTCTTCAGCCCTTTCTTCAGCTTCCCTTACAAGGTTGTTCTTAAGCTTTTCAAGGACATTTGAAGGATTTACTGCGAGATATTTTACCGGCTTTCCGAGTTTCATTATTGCAAAACCCTGTTTCTCAAGGCTTTCTAGGACGTCATAAGTCCTTGATCTAGGAACATTGCTCATCTCAGCAATCTCTCCAGCACTTGCCATTCCTTTCTGAAGCAAGGCTAGCCAAACTTTGGTTTCATAAATATTAAGTTTGAAGGAGTGCCTTATCTCTTTGACTAGTTCTGGTTTAACTATCATTTTTAATTACTCAGAAGAGATACATTTAGGTATATAAACCTTTCTGTATGTTATTATTTTAAAGAGGTAACACATCTTGGAAATAATTTAAATATCGAGGAGATTTAAGGATTTTATGGCTAAAACAAAAGCTAAAAAGAGGGCTACAAAAAAACTTGGGGGAAGGATATATAGTGCTTTAGGCATAGTCTCAGCAGTTCTTTCCTTGCTTGCTTTTTCCGGAGTTTTCGGTCTTCTTGCAGTAATCCTTGGATACACCGGTTATAGCAAGGGAGATAAAAAACTTGGAACTTGGGCGATGGTTTTAGGAGTAGTCTTAGCAATATTAGGGGTTCTTTTAGGCCGCATTTAATAAGGGTAAGTTTGAGAAATGATGACCTAAAGAGTATTTGGATATTCTAACTCTCATCCTTAGTCTGCCTTCTAAAGATATTTTTAATCTTTGTAGATAAATTTATCCACCTGTTTCTTGGCTGCTTCTCTCGCTTTTTGGTGGGTTTTTAAGAAATCGTTGATCTTGTCGATTAATATTTGTTTAAGCTCCCCAGTAAGCATTTTTCCAGATTTGTAATCTTCATAAATCTTCTTGAGTTTTTTATCGTCTGGCTCGAAAAACATCCTCAAATACTGGAAGGAGACATCAACGTCTGGATTTCCACCTTTCTTTCTATGTTCCTCAATGGTGGCCTGGCCCCCTGAAAAAGCGTATTTGTTAATTTTTTTCTTAACCTGCTCAGGAGTATCTGTTGTAAAAATTGCGGTGGATTCTTCAGAACTGCTCATCTTGCCGCTGCTGCCTTGTAATGGTGGCAAGAATCTGGCATGGATAATTGCTGGTTTGTAGTATCCAAGCTTTGGATAAACATCCCTTGCAACTCTGAAATGCGGGTCTTGATCGATGGCGAGAGGAATAAGGCAAGGAATGTTTTTGCCCGCTAAGGCTGAAGGAAGCACTGCTGGAACTGCCTGCATCGAGGTGTAAAATATTGAGCCAATGTTATTCTGGGGCGTAAACCCAAATGCGGCCTTTACCGTTGAGAAGGTTATTTTCTTTGCGATTTTGCAAGCTTCACGATACATAATGTTTGCATGTTGGGTATCTCTCAAGAAATGAGTCCTCTTAGGATCGAAACCCACTGCAATAATGTCGAGCAGGTTGTCAGAAGTCCACTTATCGGAATCTTCCATAGTCATATTTTCGTTAAACAAGAATTTCTCTTCATCGGGTATCTGGAACCATAATTCGGCCTTAAACTTGTCCTGAAGCCATTTGGTGAATCTCCAAGGGACTAAATGCCCTAAGTGGACCGGCCCAGAAGGGGCTCTCCCAGTATACAGGAAAAATTTGTTTCCTTTCTCATATTCGTCAAGAAGCCAATTTAAGTCTCTATGGGAAAAGAACACTTTTCTTTCAAGCATCGGATGGAGCTCTCCTGTATGTTTCTTTATTCTTTTAAGCAAATCATCATTGATTGGCTCAGTTCCAAATTGTTTAATGAGCTTATCATAATCTACATCTCCAACAACTTCCCAAGGAGTTACTTTCATCTCTTTTGCCATGACAGAAATAGGTTCTGCAGATTTAAAAACCTTCAGACGACGGCAGTTTTATAAAGACTCTTGAACTTTAAGAGTTATGAAACATGAATTCAGAATAATAACTCTCCTCCTATCAATGTTTATCCTGACTCAGCTCCTTGGGCTTGTAGTAATTGATGCTTATACTCCGAAAAACATTACAATTGTTGAAGATGGCGTGCAAAAGAACATCAGCTTGGGAGAAAAAATCCCCTACAATCTTGAACCTCCAGAAGTTGAACCAGAAGTTTCAATCGCAAGTATAGGCCTTGCTTTTATTATTGCAATACTTATTTTTGTGCTGCTCACAAGATTAAGGGCAAATGTGCTTCTGCAGATATGGTTCACCTTTGTGGTCTTCATTACAATGTCTGTTGCGCTTAATGCCTTGCTTGGAAAATTTTTGCCCGAATTTACCTTTGGAGTCGACAAAATTGCTTTGCTCATTGCGATTCCTTTGACTTTTTACAAAGTTTTCAGAAGAAATATATTGGTGCATAATTTCACAGAGCTTTTGGTTTATCCGGGCTTGGCGGCGATATTCGTTCCAATTTTGAGGCCTTGGTCAGTTATCCTGCTCCTCATAGTCATCTCATTTTATGACATGTGGGCAGTATGGAGGAGCAAGTTTATGGTTAAGCTTGCACAATATCAGATACAAAACTTGAAGATATTCAGCGGCTTCTTCGTGCCTTATCTTCCAAAAAAAGAGCATGAAAAACTGCAGAAGATAAAGGCTATGAAGCGCAACGGTAAGGCTCTCAAAAAAATGGGAGGAATAAAGGTTTCTCTCGCCTTGCTTGGCGGAGGAGATGTTGCCTTTCCGCTTATTTTTGCAGGAGTAGCATTAAGGTACGGAGCAGGTTTGATTCCTGCATTGTTTATAATCCTCGGATCGACACTTGGCCTTCTTTGGCTGTTTATTTATTCTAAAAAAGGAAAATTCTATCCTGCAATGCCGTTCATAACTGTTGGAGCTTTGGCCGGATGGCTGGTAAGCTTCCTGTTCTGATTTTTGTTTCAGTTAATTGAGGATTATTTCAAATCCTTTATTGATTTTTCCCAGATAATCTGTCCTTTCTACTTTGTCAACCTTGGCGCTTAGAAAACGATCTCTCGAGATTTCTGAGATAAATTCTTTGAGTGTTGCTTCATCTTTAGCCTCGCATATAACTTCTACAGTCTTATCTGGAAGATTCCTCACTATCCCATTAATTCCGAGTTTGTTGGCTTCATCCCTAACGATCCAACGATAACCTACTTTTTGAACCACGCCGCGTACAATAAGTTTTACTTTTACAGACATTTTATAGTCTAATTTATAAAAAGGGTTATTTCAATCTTATTGTTTCCAAGTTCTTTGGAACAGCGGTTTCTATCTTGAAAGTCTTGTAGATTGAAGATGCTAGGTCGAGGCATCTTGACTGCTCTCCGTGGTTTACTATAACTTTTTTAGGTCTTGGTGTGCAGTTATTTACAAAAGACATGAGCTGGTTTCTTCCCGAATGCCCTGAAAGCCCGTCTATAGCTGTAACCTCTAAATTTATTTGGACCATTTCTTCTTTTCCGTCAGGATTTACCATTTTAATTTCTTTAAGTCCTTCTTTAACCTGCTTTCCGAGGCTTCCCGCAGCTTGGTAACAAGTGAAGATTACTGCATTGTTCTTGCCGTCTGCGAGCTCTCTGAAATACTCTACTGAAGCCCCTCCGACAAGCATTCCAGATGTCGCGATGATTACACATGGGCCCCCTGTAAGCACTTGCTTTCGCTCTTCTGGAGAACCTATCCTTCTAAAACATTCATGTGCAAAAGGATTTTCGTCCTTGAATATCCTGTTCCTTACAGCTCCGCTTAAGAAATTTGGATAGGCTGTATGGATCGCAGTTACATCCCACACCATTCCGTCAAGATATACTGGAACATTGGGCATCCTGCCTTCTCTTATCGCTTTTTCAACCAGAAGCATTTCTTCTTGGCCTCTTCCGACTCCTAAACTAGGGATTAAAACTTTTCCGCCCCGGTCTATTGACCTTTTGATCGCATTAAAAAGATCGGCTTCACATTCTTCTCTGCTTGGAAGACTGTTCTCTTTTCCACCATAGGTGGATTCTAAGATCATCGTCTCCATCCTTGGGAAAACAGTTGCTGCTGGGTCCAAAGTTAATGTGGCCCCATATTTCATGTCTCCGGTATAAAGGAGATTATGCAGCCCATTCCCGATATTAAGATGGACCATCGCCGACCCCAAGCAGTGCCCTGCATTGTAGAATGTAAGTCTTATGTCTTTAGTTATATCGGAAACTGTATTGTAATCAATAGTTACGCTGTGTTTCACCATTTCTTTCACATCACTTATGGAATAAAGAGGAGTTTCTGCCTTCTTGTACGCAACTCCGACGAAATCTAATGCCAAAAGCGCTGCAATGTCCCTGCTTGGGCTAGTCATATAACAAGGGCCCCTGTATCCCATTTTGTAGAGGTATGGGAGAAGCGCGAAGTGATCAAGATGTGCATGAGATATGATTACTGCGTCAAGCTGTTCTATGTTAAATTCTGGGATATTAAAGTAGGGGAATTTTTCTTTATCTTCTGCGCCAACGTCTATCCCGCAGTCTAAAAGCACTTTGCTTTCGTTTGTTGAAAGCAAGATGCAGCTTCTTCCAACGTGCCTTCCGCTCCCTAAGAAAGTTACCCTTACCCATCCTTCTTTCTTTTCAGGAGACCAATCAGTATAGATTTTCTTACCTATAGAGTTTAGGAACTTCTTTCTGTAATTGCTGTTTGTGTAAAGAACCTGCCTTATGGTATCTATTATTTTGCTCTGGACAGAAGGGCTTCTTTGTATCTGGGGTATCCAGAAAGTATGCTTTTTTATTTCTCTGAGGATCTCTCCGCCCTTGCCTATCGCAATTCCTGGTTTTTTAGTTTCAATCACCACTATACTTCTTTGAGAATCGAAATTTACTGAAGTTATTTCTGCTTCTTCCGGGATCAATTCAGTTATTTTTTTCTTAGTCTTTTCCTCAGACAAAAGTAGACTTTCATCTGCCCTCAACTCTATCCTCTTTTTGATCTTATTAACTACTTCTTTGATTTTTTCCTCTCCTTCTATAAAAAAATCTTTATCTTCTGTATAGAGGACTATGTTAGCCCCTTCGTAATGAGCAGAGCTGATGCTGCCTTTTGGAAGCTCGTTGGTTATTTCCTTCAGAATATCTGCCATTTTATTTAATTTAAAAGTTTTATAATTTAGTTATTAACGCCAATCAAAGCTGCCCTATCCTCGACAGCAACCAATACAAGTTTAGAAAAGAGATTTAATGCCTCTTATCGTTTTATTCTATCTTTTCAGTTTTAATTTCGCCGACACCGTTTTTGTCTATGACTGTAATGTTTATTCCGTTTCCGACACTTGCGTCCCTTTTAACTGCAGTTCTTAATACATTCAAAGCCATCCTTTTTCCATCTTCAATGCTTAGATTTGGCTTCCATTCATTCTCAAGTATGCCATAAGCTAATATTGCTCCGTAAGCTCCAGATGTTGCATAATCTTCTCTTTTGGAAACTGCGCCATCTGGGGCTACATCATATAAACTAAATCCATCAGAGTCAACTCCGGCAATTATGAAGTGTGAAACTCCGATTATTGTTGAAAATTTTCTTATATTCTGGTAAACGATTCCTGCAAAAAGATTTGCGGCTTCTTTTACGCTTGGAAGGTGTTTTGTCCTTATTCTCTTGAGCTCAAGCTCCGCCTTGGTCAACTTAAGGACCATCTGAATGTCTGAAACCCCTCCTGCAATTGTTACTGCGATGTTATCTGAGAGCTTCACTACCTTTGTTACGTTTTTGTCTGCAATTAAATGGTCTGCTGTAGCCCTTTTATCTGCAGCAAGAACTATTCCATCTTTGCAGACGATGCCCACAGTAGTGGTTCCTGTTTTTACAATGTTCATTTTTTCAGATTCACTCATTTTAATTTATCAGAAAAAACCTCTTAATTTAGATTAGTTTTAAATGGTTTATAAACATTTCGCTGAATTTGATTTCCGACTGTAAATCTGTAGATTTATTCCCCGACAAACTCTTTCAATTCTGGGAGCTCATTGTCCAGGCCCCTTTCTTTTATATAGCCCCTTGCAAGAAGCCAAAAAATAAGGCCTATGGATTTGTTGCTTTTGTTGTTTCCTGGAACAACAAGATCTACGCTCGATGTGAGATTATTTGTGTCGCAGACTGCGACAAGAGGAACATTTATTTGGTTTGCATCTGCTATCGGATTCTTGTCAAGCCATGGGTCTGTAACCATGACAAGTGAAGGTTCAAAAAATTCTTCAAGTGTTGAATTTGTGATCACGCCTGCAGGGTATTTTTTAGTGAAGACCTTTATTCCAGTAGCTTTTCCGAATGCCTTAAGGGCTTTCCATCCAGCTTCTCTCTTACATACTGCAATTATCCTTTCCGGCTCGTATTTTGAAATGAAGGATATTGCAGTTTTTATTTTTTCATCAACAAGTTTGGTATTGATTATCGCAAGACCGTCAGTTCTTCTCTTGAAGACATATGGCCTCATGTCTGTAGTAATTACTTTTGTGCCAAGATATATTCCGGATTTTACATAATCCTCAAGAGGTACGAGCATATCATCTGAGCCTTCGAATTTTATTTCGTCCTTTTCTGCCTTTGCAGCTTTTTTCTCTTCAACTTTTTCAAGTGTCTCAGCGAGTTTTTTGGCTTTTTCAGCAATTCTCTTCTTTTTTTCCTCTAAATCTGAAGCAGATTTCTCTTCTGAAGATTCTTCTTTCCCTTCGGGTTTAGATTCTTTCTTAGAAGCTTTGGTTTTCTTTTCTGCCTTTTTAGAATCTTTGGATTCCTCTTTAGAAGCAGATTCTTCTTCTGCAGATTCTTCAGCTTCTTTAGCTTTTACCTCAGCTTTTGCTTTTGCCATGTGAAACCACGGAAATGATGATTTTTAAACATTTCCAAATAAAAAGAAAGGTTGTTTTGAAGGATTATGCTTTGATTATGCATAATAAATCCCTTTTTTCAGTATCGGTGGGGTTGCCAGTCCATTTTCTTTCTTTGCCGTCTTTCTTGCCTGAAACCTCTAGTGTGACAAGTCTTGAACGGTTTTTTGGCCTTAGAAGCACTTCTGCGACGTAGACCTTTTTGAATCCATATTCCGTAGTCATATCTGGGACAAGTCTCGGGGAGGAGATTATGTATTCTCTCCCAGCTATGTTGTGCCTAGGCATGCCTAAGAAGTAATTCAAAGAGTTGTTCCTATCTGTGATAAGATCCAAGTAATTTTCCATCATAAAAATCTTCTTTTAGGGTTTATAAATCTTTTTGCTGTAACTATCAATTGGTAGTAATCTTTAGCTTTTTCAGAAATAATTAGTTGTTAACTATGGGGCAGTTCCCTTTCTATTTTTAACAGCCGATGTAGCTTGGCCAGCCTCTCTCTTCCGAGGATACCTGCCTTGATAAATGGAATTTCCCAAGCCACGGCCAAATCGGAAATAGTGGTGTCAGCAGTTTCTCCAGAACGATGCGAGATTATCGGAGTGATTTTGTTCTTTTTTGCCAAATCTAAGAATTTTTTTGTTTCTAACAAAGACCCGTTTTGATTGGGTTTAACAATTACTGCATTTACCGACTTTTCTTTTATTGCTTTTTCAAGCCTTTCCGAATGGGTTGCAGTCAGATCGTCTCCGCAAATGAGTGTTTTGCCTTTTGTCTGCCTTAAAAGCTCTGAGAAAGACTGGAAATCTTCCTCATGCAATGGATCTTCAACATAAAATAAAGAATATTTTTCAATTAGTTCTTTGAAATAAGCGATTTGTTTTTCAGAATCAAGCGCTGTTTCTGTGTGTTTATAATGGTATTTCCCATCTTTCCATAATGTGGATGCGGCTACATCCATCCCAATTCTTAATGGAACCTTATATTTCAGATGGATTTTTTTATTTACTTCTTCAAGAAGATCTAAGATTTCTTCTGTAAGGAGGCTTGGGCATATTGCTTTCTCATCGGTAATTTCTCCGTTCCAGGTTTTATCTTTTTGCATAACTGCATGTTTTGCAAGTTTATAGGCCTGAAGGTTTGCAAAGTATGCATCATAAAAATGTCTTGCCTGCGGTGCAATGAGGAATTCTTGGACATCTGGGTGCACTTCTTTAGTTGAATGGGCCCCTCCCCCTATGCAGTTTCCGAGAGGCATTGGAATCAATTTTGCCTTAGGGTTAAGAAAGTTCCAAAGCTCTTTTTTCTGATCTAAAGCCATTGCCTTAAGCAAAGCAGATTCAAGGGCAAACAAAGCATTTCCACCAATAATCTCCCAGTTTGAGGTTTTATCGTATTCCTTGACTATTTTTTCGACTTTTTCTAAGTCTGAGAACTCTTTTAATGAAACTTTATTGTTAATCAGCATTTTGCCGATCACATTTATGAAAGAGATACTAAAATCTAGTCCTCTTTTTGAAAAGGGTGCTGCCTCGAATTTCCCCCTGGATTTTCCCGATGGAGAAGATGACCTGGATCTCCCTTTGGGAGTTTCAACTGTAACTAGTATCGAAGGTTCACCTCTTGAATCTAAGATCTTTTCCCCCCAGATTTTAGAAATTATCATGCATTTAATAGCATAAACCCGTATAAAAATTTATGGAGATATTGGCTGAAAAGGGTTTTGTAGAATAAGTTTATTCTGCTGCAGGAGAAATTTCCTCTGCTCCCGGCGATTTTTCTTCCTCTTCTTCATCCTTCTTATGGACAACGGCGGCTTCCTCAGAAGGCATTTCCTTAAGTATCTCGGATTCTTCCTCAGTTTCTTCTTCAAGCTCTACTCTCTCCGGCAAAGGCCTTTTGACAGTTATTGGAAGAACGTCAGATTCAAATTCTAGCTCTGCGATTTTCAAAGGATCATAATTAATCTCTTCAAGCTTTTCTTTGGTAATGACTAAAAGCAATGGGGCATTCATGGAAAGCTGCAATGCTCTTGCTCCCAAAATCCTTGCAACTTCATATTTTGTAAAGCCTTCTTTTTCCATCTTAGTTTATTTAAGCGATTTCTCAAGTTTTTCCGAAAGATCCTTTATGTTTTTAGAAGCTTCATTAAGAATTAGCTCAAGATCTTCGGATGAAAGTGTAGCATCTCCGCCCTTCTGCATCGCATGTATTGTCTCGCCTTTTTTAGATAAAGACATGGAGACGCTTAATCTAGTCTCACTCGCCTGCTCTTCTTCGCTTACAGGGTCTGTGAGGAAGGATTTCCCAAGTTTATGGAATGTAGAAGTTAAAGGATATTCTTCTTTTAGTGGAAGTTTCTTATCTGTAAATTCTCCGAATTTGATCTTATCTTCATTTTCAACGACTGGGAATACTGCAGATTTGAGTGCGGCCATTGCAGCTAATGCGGCAGCATCTATCAGATTGCCCGCATCATTAACCGGGTAAATATCTATGAAAACTGCCCAGACTTTTTCTCCGGCTTTTAAGCATAATTTATCCAAATCTATGACTTCGCTTTCCCTTATTCCTCTATCGACGATTCTTGCAAGCTCTACAGATTCTATTGATGGCGGGCCTCTTTCAAATTTTTCTGAAGCCATCGGAGAAAATTCTGCTGTAACCATAAGCACTCCCGATTCAGGGGAATCTCCAAAAGGCTGTGCAAGATTAAGTTTTACTCCTGCAAGAACTTCTGTGTCTCCAATCTTGACTCTGGCGCTGCCTTCAGCTTTGTTTGAAATTCCAGTTTCTATTGAAACTTCCCTTAATTCAAAGGGCTTTCTTCCGTCGAATCTTTTGCCTTGACTAAGGTAATCATTCATTCTTTTTCTTGTGACATTTGGTATTTCCATTTTGTTTAGGCTCAGCAATTGCCTCCCTGATAATTTCCTATTTTGCTGTTTTTTGGCAAGTAATAAACTGTGCAGTTTACCGCACCGCTATGCATAGCATAATTGATGCCATTAGCACCAGTTACTCTTGAAGCAATATAGTCTTTGAACATTTTATCCTTTTATTGAAGTTAAAGCTTTCTTCTGAGCTTCATAAATCTGATCCATAGCCTTCTTCCCGGCTTCTACCGCCTTAAGAAGCTCTTCCTTGCTTATCTTTCCGTCAAGCTGCAATAATGAAAGCTTTTTTCCTTTTAATGTGAATGCGAGCGGGATGTCTGTAGCCATCTTTTCATCTTTTTCTTCGTAGTCTTCCTCTTCCTTTGTCAAATCAACGCATATGGAATTTCCGATTTTTCCAACGCTTACTGATCCTACAAGATCAGACATAGGTATCCCTGCATGAGCCAATGCGAGACTTGCAGCATTTATGCCTGCAGTTCTTGTTCCTGCATCTGCTTGCGTGATATTTATGAATACATCTATAACGGTATTAGGAAAACTTGTAAGCATCAAAACTGGTTCAAGGGCTTTTTGTGTAACATGCGAAATTTCTTGGCTTCTCCTTGAAGGGCCAGGTTTTTTCCTTTCAGATACTGAGAAGCTCATCATGTCATAAAAGCATCTTAAAACTCCTCTTTGAGGATTCTGTAAAAATTGTGGATGCAATGGTCTCGGACCGTAAACTGCTGCGATTGCTTTTGTGTCTCCGAATGAAAACATTGCTGATCCGTCTGCCCTTGGCACAACTCCGACTTTAGCCTCTACTTTTCTTGTTTCATTGAAATCTCTTCCGTCATATCTTTTTGAATAAGCCATTTTATGATTATTTCTTCTCCTTAACTCTCTTTTCCAAAAATTCTTTTACCTTATCTGTAAGCCCTTCAGTAAGACTTTGATCTGCGATAAGCATAACCGCTTCCTTAGCTATTATTTCTGAATCAATGTTATCTCCCCTTATCCAAACAACTCCGTTCTGTCCGACGATAACATCACAGCCAGTTAAATCTTTGATAAGATTTACCATGCTGCCTTGTTTACCAATAACTCTTGGAACTTTATTGGAATTTATAGTTATAACCAATCCGTCTTCAAGTTTATCAAAGCCTTTTTCTTTCGTAGACAAATCCACGCCTTTAGATTTGACGCCGATTACTTTGGCTACAACCATGTCCCCATGACTGTAAATTAATGAGAGATCATCTCTTTTGCTTATGAATCCCCTGCATTCAATAATAGGCAAAAATGCAGAATAGGGGCTGTTTATATCCATTACCCATCCGTTAAAAGTTATATCCTGAACCCTTCCTATGACCACATTTCCTTTTCTTGGGATATATGTGCCTGAAAGAGCAACTACTTTGGTGAACCGGTCATCCATTTCTAGTATGCCGAATCGGGTGGCGCAGACATCATTTCCTTCCCTTCTTGTGCCTTCTCCAGGAAGATAATTTGAACCTGAAGCTACAACTTCTCCTGGAATTACAATTCGCCTTACTTTGTTTGGTTTATTTTCTTTTGTTTCTTCCTTAATTTGTTCTTCTGCTTTCATTGTTTTAGTACGTTAAAAAGTCCAAAACTGCCTTTATAATTCTTTTGTTAGTGCAGTTCCGTGCGTTATTGAGTTTAATTTATCATAAAAGTCCATTATCGAAGCTGAAGGCACTTCAACTACGCAGGAAAGAGATCCGTCTGAAAGCCATTCTTCCTTCATGAGGAATCCCTTAATTACTCCGTAAGATTTTGCAGCATTGATTGCAGGGATCTTAATTGCAATTTTCTTTGATTCAATTTTTATCGGAAGAATCTTATTGATGAGCTTCATTATTTGCATCGCCTGCTCTTCTGCAGGCTTATTCTCTTCGATTTTCACCCCCACTTCGTCCATTGCACCCTTTATTCTTTGAGGAGGATGAGGCAATCCGTTTTTAGGATTAACACAAGACTTTGAAAGCCATTCAACGACCTGTTTCTCCTTCTCTTCACGGGCTTTTGCCTTGAATTCTGAAGGGAGAAGGATTTCTCCTTCTAGGACCATTTTTTTCACAACGTCATAAACATTAGAAGTGCCGAAGGATGATTCGAGTTCGCTTGCTCCTGCACGAATGCCTTTTTTATAATCTCTAAAAACACTGTCAAATACGACTATTTCCTGAAGGTTTCCTTTATTGGTTTTTTTGAATTCTAAGGCTTTCTGAAGATCGATTAAGGCCTCGAAAACGTGGCCTCGAACCTTCATTCTAACAACAGTTTGAGACCGATGGTCTGCAAGAATTTTCTTTTCCATATTTCTAATAATTTTCTCCTTATTTTGTCGCGGCTCAATTGCCGATTTAATCGCAGCCGAATATTTCGCTTGCGACTTTGAATATGATTTACCCTAATTTGGGTTTATTTAAGGTATTTTTTAAGATCATTTCCAGAAAATCTTTTGAAAGTCTTTTCTTTTGAAGAGATGTGCGCTGCTTCAAGCCTGCTTATATCAAAGTTTTTTCCAAGGATCCTCTTAAAAATGCTCAAGCCCAATCGGATTGCTTCTTCGGTGCTCATGGATTCTTTGTATTCCTTCCGCAAGATTTCCTTTATTTTTTCGTCGTTCTCGCCAATTGCAGTAGCCATGAAACCGAAATAATTTCCAGTAACATCTGTTACAAAAAGATTTCTCGAACTGTCTTTATCTACTCCGGCAACCATCATTGATATTCCAAATGGTCTTGCTCCGCCGTATTGGGTAAAGTTTTGCTTAATATCCGCAATTTCCTTAACCAGAGATTCAGTATTAACTGGAGAATCATAAGTTAGTCTGTGCTGCTGGGCGCTAAGCTGTGCTCTTTCTATAAGAATTCTTGCATCACTCAAGATTCCGGCCGCAGTTGCAGCGACATGAGAATCTACTTCGTGTATTTTTGCACTTGATTCTGGAAGCATCAATTTGTCTTTTATTCTTTTGTCAGCGATTACAACTACTCCATCAGATGCGACCATGCCGACGGAGCTGCTGCCCAACTTTACTGTTTTTTCAGCGTATTCAACTTGCAGAAGATGACCATCCGGGCTAAAGATGGCACTAGTTCGATCATATCCCATTATTTGGTGTTGCATTGGCATATCCATCTTTTTGAGAATAAACTCCTTATATTACAAGTACGATCTTCCAAAGAAATCTAGTTTTTTAAACCTTTCTGAATACTTAGGCTGCGCGGGATTTTAACTTGTTAATTGTGCCGCTAACTTTAACAACGTTAATATTATCCAGCTTCAGAGAAGTTCTAATTTCGTCGAGAGACTTGGCATTGATGCTTAAGATAAGGCCTTCTTTTGACTCAATAAATTGCGGCCCGGCTTTTCCCCACCCCAATTCCCCGATGAACTTAAGGACTGCTTTCTGAACTTTAGACTTGTCCCTTATTTCGAGCAAGAGGTATCTTCTATTTTCCCTCATCGTTGGAGGAAGAATTCTTAATTTTCCCATTTTACCTCGCATTTACCCTCTACTGCTTGGCAGGATCCTTGGCCGCAGTCCAGGGTTCCAGGCCTGCATTCAAGAGTGCAAAAAGTTTCCGAGCAATCCGGCGCTTGGTCTGCAGGCACACATGAAGTAGGGTGGCAGCACTGTGCAGGCACACATACTAATTCCCTTTTAGAATCTTCTTCTCCGTTGCTGATTTCCGGGCTCCTCATCAGAAAAGCAACTAAAATTATCAGAGCAACAAATGCAGCGGCTGTGACTGCGATTATAACCTGGTTTCTGCTTTTCATTTTGACTTATAACTAAGCCAAGACCAAATTATAAGGTTTTTGCTCTAAATTGTTTTTTCACAATAATGCTTAAATACTGTTTTCTATAACTGTCCTTGGTGATTTATGGCCGCCCTTGAAAAATTAGTCGGTGATTCTCAAGTAGTGGCAATATTATGCAACCAATACGGTGATACTGGAAAGGGCAAGTTTGTAGATTTCTTTGCTGCCCACTGGGCAGATGTTATTGCACGCGGCACCGGGGGAAACAATGCAGGGCATACAGTTATCGTTGGAGGGAAAAAGAGGGTCTTTCATTTAATTCCCTCTGGGATAACCTACGATTCTGAAGGCAAGATAAATATCCTTGGGAATGGAATGGCTATTGACCTCAGAGTCTTGAGCGAAGAGCTAGAAAGCCTCAGAACTGCGGGAATGTCTTATAATAATCTTATGGTGAGCAGAGATGCCCATGTAATTCTTCCGCATCATGTTTCCATTGATGGCTCCAAAAATAAATCCCAAAAGAATGGCGGGGTGGGCTCAACCGGGAGAGGCGTAGGGCCATGTTATATCGATAAAATTGCCAGAAGAGGAGTAGCCATTGGCGATTTGCTCGATAGGGATATATTCTGCAAAAAGATCACGAAATTGACAGAAACCTATCCTGAAGAAAAAATCGATGTGGAAAAAGTTATCCAAGAGTTAAGCATTTATTTTGAGAAGATCAAGCCATTGGTTAGAGACACAGTCAAAGAGACCCATCGACTTTTGGAAAGCGGCAAGAAATTATGTCTTGAAGGTGCGCAAGGCCTCCTCCTAAGCATAGAACATGGGACTTACCCCTATGTAACCGCTTCTGATTGTTCCCTAAATGGGACCGCAAATGGTGTCGGAATTTCTGCACAATCTGTAGATTTAACTTTGGGACTTCTTAAATTCCCTTTCATGACTCGGGTCGGCGGAGGGCCTTTCCCGACAGAAATTGGCGGAAAAGAGTCTGAGGATTATTGCGGCGGAAATGTTTCGAGGGATGATGAACTGTTAAGATGGGGAATTCCATTTACTGGAACGAGTAAAGATGGCAATGTAAAATACGACCTGCGCCATAAAAAGATTTTAGAGATGATAAATTCTCGAGATAGTTTCTCGCAGGGAATCGGAATAAGACTTGCTGCGGATGAATATGGGGCCACGACTGGAAGACCTAGAAGAGTTGGATGGACAGACATGGTTGCGGCTCGCTACGCTTTTCAGTTTAACGGATCAAAGACAAGGATTATCCTCACTAAACCGGATGCCATCTCAGGGATCAAACATTTCAATCTTGCTTATGGTTATCAAAATGGCACCGGTGAAACTTTGGGTTTTACAAAAGATTCTGAAATTTTAAGAAAAATGACTCCTCTGTACATAAAATATCCTGGATACGGTTCTTTGGAGGGCATAAGGAATTATTCTGATCTCCCAGGAGGTCTCAGATTTGGGATTCAAGACCTTGAAAGGTTTATTAAATTTCCTGTTTCCATAATCTCTACTGGGCCCGGCCAGCTGGAGAATATTTTCAAATAGCTCTAGAAGAGGGTAAAGTCAATGATTATATAAACCCGAAATTCTGTTTTTTTCTGAAATAATATGGTAAAAGTTCATGCTATCGGTGGATTCTCTGAAGTAGGGAGAAATATGGCCTGTATTGAATTTGAAGAGGATGCTTTTATCCTCGATTGCGGTCTTTATCTTACCCCTATAGTTGAAGTTGAAGAAAGTGAAAACCTCTACCACGAAAGGGGGATGAGGGGAATAGGTGCTGTTCCAGATGATTATTATCTTGATAAGCTAGACATAAGGAAAAAGGTTAGAGCGATTTTCATCAGCCATGCGCATCTCGACCATCTTGGCGCACTCCCTTATCTTGCACACAGATATGATGCTCCAATAATCGGGACGCCTTACTCTATTGAAGTACTTAAAGCAATATGCAGAGATTCTGATATCAAAATCCCTAATAAAATGCAATCTGTTGAACCCAACTCCGAGATAAAAATTGGGAATTATAGGATAGAGTTTTTGCACTTGCCCCATTCGACCTTACAAACGGCATTAATCGCGATTCATTCTCCTGAAGGAGCAGTAGTCTATGTTAACGACCCTAAATTTGATGAAACTCCGATACTCAACCCTCCGACTAATTACAAAAGAATTAAAGAAATCGGGGAAGAAGGGGTCCTTACACTAATCGTGGACGGGCTTTATTCCGACTATAAAAGGAAGACTCCTAGTGAAAAAATTGCGAGAGATATGCTGGAGGAGGTCCTTACAAAAAATAACAATGAAAATGTAGGCATCATCGTTACCACGTTCGCTTCACATATTCCCCGACTAAAAAGCGTTGTAGAATTCAGCAAGAGAATCGGAAGAAAAACTTTGTTTTTGGGAAGAAGTATGTATAGATATGTAACTGCGGCTGAAAGACTTGGATTGGCCCCATTCACGAAGGATATAGAAATTTTGACTTATAAAAATCAAGTGAAAAGAAGGCTTAGGCAGATTGCTGAAGAAAGACAAAAATGGATAATTGTTTGTACGGGTAATCAGGGAGAGCCAAATAGTGTCCTTGTGAAAATTGCCAATGAAGTTTATCCTTTCCATATAAAATCTGGCGACCATATTATCTTTTCAAGCAGGACAATTCCCACACCAATAACTATCGCCAATAGGGAAAAGCTCGAAAAAAATCTTCATAATAAAGGCGCAAGAATCTTCACAGATGTCCACACTTCCGGGCACCTTAGCAGAGAAGATATAAGAGACCTTATTGGAATGCTTAGCCCTAAACACATCATCCCCATCCAAGGAGATATCAAAACGTTGACTCCTGTTGCTGAATTGGGCAAAGAGATAGGATATGAACTTGGAAAAAATATTTATTTAATGCAAGATGGAGAGAGTTTAGAACTGCATTAATAAAAAAGAATAATTAGTAAAAGTTAAAAACCTTGGAGATTAGATAATAACGTAAAATGAAAAAGAGGGTAGGGACAGTATCAACGGGCAAGAGCAATGTTTGGGAAATGACTGTTTCTTCTTTTAAGAAACTTCTTGAAAACCCTATCCTTATTGTGCCTTATTTCCTCGCGACCTTCTTTTTAGTAATAGGGGTAATTCTATCTGGTTTAGCTTTGGTGGCCTTCGGGATAGTCGGTCTTGACTTATCCTTGCTGCCTTTTACAGGAGCACAATTTGCCTTAGGCCTAATCTCTTCCTTAATTTTGGCATTGCTATTCACTTTTGTTTACTTAGTAATAAATGCCGGCGCATTAGGGATGGTAAAGGATATCTCTCAGGGTAAAAAGACCAGCCTTAAGGCGATGATGGCTTATGGCAAAAAGTTTTGGTTGAGGTATCTTGGAGTTTCTTTTCTTGTAGGAGTTATCTTACTCGCACCAGTTTTAATTATAATCTTTCCGTATTTCGTTTTGACGCCCAATGTTTGGTATTATTACCTTTTTGGAGGACTAATGCTCTTGGCTGTCCTTCTCTTTGCATTGTTTTTTTCGCTATCCCTAAATTATTTGCTCTTGGAAGACAGAGGGGTTGTAAATTCTATAAAAAGAAGCTTTTACGTCGCTAAAAAAAATTACCTTGATTTGCTCCTGCTTGTGGTTTTATTTGCAGTTATCTCCGGAATAGTGGGCCTCATTCCTTATGATCCTGTCGCCGGAATTTTGCATTTTTTTATTAACATCGCTCGAACTATTGCATTTATGATTTTTGCAATAGAGAAGAAGTGATGAGGCATGGAAGAAGAAACTTATTCTGAAGGATCTGAAGATTATGATGGGGCCGAGGAAGACATCGGAACCTCTCCAAAAAAGAGCTATAGCGCAAAAGAAATCGAGAGGATTCTCAAATCAATAGAATCTGATTCCGCAAAAACTAACAAAAAAGATATTTCAGAGGAGATAATAAGATTCCAGCCTAAGAAACCTCAGCAGCAGCCTGCCCCTAATTCTTTTAAAAAACTGCCAAAGGTCGACGCTACAGCCCAAAAAAGCGAAAAGGTAGAGGGAGAAAGGTGGATTATGTGGTCTATCGCGGCAGTTTCTTCAATGATTGCTATCTTAATAGTGATCTTAGTTTATTTGCTTATCTCGTAGATTCCTAAAATAGAGATTAAAAGGAAATAACTGTTTACTTTCAACAAAGTTTAAAAGATTCTTTTTGACTTTCTCATGTATCTTTTAAATAAAATAGGTGAAAATGGTAAAATTTGCGCATCTTGCTGACTGTCATTTGGGGGGTTGGAAAATTCCCGAGATGAATTCCCTTAATTCTAAAACTTTTGAAATGGCCGTAGATTCCTGCATAAGGCAGAAAGTGGATTTTATTTTGATTGCAGGAGATTTTTTTGACACAGCTATGCCTTCTATCGAAGTGTTAAAACTTGCCGCAAGCAAGCTGAAAGAGCTTAAAGACTATGGAATCCCTTGCTACCTCATCCCCGGAAGCCATGATTTCTCTGCCTCGGGAAAAACTTTTCTGGATGTTTTGCACAATGCGGGATTATGTATAAATGTCGGAAGCACCGGAGAGTTGTCTTTGTACGAAGATCCAAAAACTAAAGCAATTATTTCCGGAATGGCCGGATTAAAAACCCAAAGAGAGCAGGATTTGATAAGAAGCGTAAAGACTCCTCCACTTGAAAAGTATAAAGATCGGTTAAAGATAATCATGCTGCATACGACAATAAATGAGAATAAACCCAATGACCTCATAGAAAGCGTTGATGTAGATGACCTCCCTTCCGGTTTTGATTACTATGCCTTGGGACATATACATACCCCGTTTAACCAAAAAGTTAATGGGAAATTAATAGTCTATCCTGGGCCACTTTTCCCAAATAATTTTTCTGAAGTGGAGGAACTTGAAAATGGAGGCTTTATAATTGCAAATTTTGAGGATGGAAAAGTTACTTTTGAGAAACAGGAAATCAAACTGAAGGAAACTGCCTTAATTGAAGTAGATGTTTCAAATAAGAATCCAGGGCTTGCAACATCAATTATCCTTGGACATCTTAAGAAAGAGAACATCAAGGATAAGATTGTAATGTTAAGAGTATTCGGGACTCTTGCCAGCGGCAAGACTAGCGAGGTGGATTTCTCGGAAATAAGCAAAGAAGCTGAAAAGGGCGGAAGGTATGTCCTGCTCAAAAATACTTCCAAATTGGAAAGCCCTGAATTCAAAGTTAGAGTGAACGTTAAATCAGAGAATATAGAAGAAATAGAGAAAGAAATTCTCGGCAATCAAAAAAGTTTAGACAAGTCTTTTGTAGAGCTATTTAAAAATTTGATGAAGTGCCTGGACTTAGAGAAATATGAGGGAGAAACATCAGCTACCTTCCAAAAAAGGATAATCGAGGGGGTTTACAACGGCGTAGATATTGAAAATTTAAAATGAAAATAAAAAGGATAATGCTCCAGAATATAAGGTCTTACGACATCTCAGAGATAGAGTTTCCAGAAGGGAATGTCCTCTTGAGCGGGGATATAGGCAGCGGCAAGTCAAGTGTTTTGCTGGCGGTAGAATTTGCTTTATTCGGTTTGCAGAGAGGTGTTGGAGGGAACATTCTTCTTAGAAATGGAAAAAATGTTGGCGGAGTTAAACTCGATCTGGAGATAGATGGAAAAAATATCCGAATAGAAAGGGTCCTTAAGAAAAATAAGGATTCTATAAAGCAGGACTCTAGCTATATAGAAATTGATGGAGTGAGGGAGCAGCTTTCAAGCACAGAATTGAAAAGCAGGGTTTTGAGTCTGCTGAATTATCCTCAAGAGTACGTTTCCAAGAATCCAATAATCTACCGTTATACTGTTTATACTCCCCAGGAAGAGATGAAGAACATCCTTACAGAAGACTCTTCTTTAAGGCTTGATACTCTGAGGAGAGTATTTGGAATTGACCGCTATAAGAGGATAATCGAGAACAGCGAAGTTTTGTCTGCCCACCTTAGGGAGAAAATAAAGGAGAGCGAGGGGCAGATAATGGATTTAGGGCAAAAAAAAGATGATCTGAGTTCAAAAACAGAGGAGGTTTCTAAGATCCATAAAGAGGTGCTTCTTCTGAATAATAGGTTAGAAGAAGCTTCAGGATCCGTCAGGCAAAAGAGGGAAAAAATTGAAGATAAAGAAAAGGAAATCAGTAAACTTAATAAATTGCGTAATGAATTTTCGTCGGTTTCTTCAGAACTTAAGATAAAATCTGAGCAAAAGAGCCAGAACTTATACAGCCTTCATGAAATAGAGGCTAAAATTAAAAATTTTGAAGAAAGAACCCTGGGCAGGTCCTTTGATGAAAAGGCTATAGAAGAAATTTCTTCAAGACTTAAAGCTAAGGAAGCCGAACTTAATCAGATAGATAAGTTATACATTGAGCTTACAAGATCAAGTGCAGGGGAGGAGGCAAATAAATCGAGATTACAAAGAATTACTCGCGAAATAAATTCTCTCCAAAATTGCCCCACTTGCCGGCAAAAGGTAAGCCCTGAGCACAAGCATGATATTGATGATAAAACTAGAAAGGAAATTTTAGAGATAGATGCTAAAATTTCCGATTACAAGAAGCAAAAAGAAGACTTAGAGGTTAAAAAGAAGGGACTTATATTGGAGATAAATAATCTCAGATTGGAAGATCGGAATGCTGCTTCTATAAAGGCGGAAATAGAATTCATCAAGAATTCCAAAAATACCCTTAAGAGATTTGAAGAGATAGACAAAAAGCTGGCTTATGAAATATCTGTTTTTGCTTCAAGAAAGGAATCTCTTGAAAAGGAGATATCCTCTTTGAAAGATCTGGAAAAGGTTTATTCCTCTTCAAGAAGGGAGCTTGAAGAAGCCTTAGATGGGCAAAAACAACTGGAAATAATGAAGGCTCGTAATGAGAGGAGATTTGAAGACCTTAATGAGCTGATAAAAAAACTTGAAAAGGAGATTTCCGATAAAGAAAAGATAAAACTGGGCATCTCCAGGACTAAAAAGGTTAAAGAGATGATTTCTGCCAATTTTACGGCCTTAGTTGAAGAAATCGAAAAGGCAGTTATGAACAAAGTGCATGCTGAATTTTCAGATCTTTTTGGAAAGTGGTTTGGGATGCTTGCCGAAGGTTTGAATGCAAGGATAAATAATGATTTCACCCCTGTTATTGAACAGCAAGGATATGAAATAGAATATAATCACCTCAGCGGAGGAGAAAGAACTGCTGCAGCTCTTGCATATAGGCTTGCCCTTAATCAGGTAATAAACAGCATTATGTCAGACATAAAAACCAAGGATATTCTCATTCTTGATGAGCCTACTGATGGGTTCAGCTTTGAACAACTCGATAGGATGAGGGATGTTTTGAACGAATTAAAAACCGGGCAGATCATTCTTGTTTCTCACGAAACAAAAATTGAAAGTTTTGTAGATCGGATAATAAGATTCCAGAAAGATAACTTTACTAAAGTTATGCATTAAAATTACTTTACTCTTCTTTCGAGAGTTTTAATGAATCCTCGAGCATATTTTTCAGCCTCATTTTTTGATGCTAAAGAGTGGCCATAGAATTCTTGTGAATCTAAAACCATTCTAGCTCCATGTTTATCGAATAGTGTTGCCTTTATCTCGAGTTTTGTAGTGTCATGAGATGTTTCGAAAATAGTATATCTTACAGATGTTCCTTCAGGATTAATTGCCGGAAGATATATGGAAAGTCTCCCGACATGCCTTCTTCCATCTTTGCCTTTGTAGTCATCCCCTATAATGGTTTTTCCATCATCAGATAAATGTTTTAAGACTATCATTTTAGTTTAAGCTAAGCTCTCCTTTTTTAGAATAATCTTTGAGCGGAATTGTTACAGTGACTTCCGTTCCCTTGCCTTCACCTTCACTATAAATTTCCAGCCTGCCATCATACTTCCCTTCTACAATCCCTTTTACAAATGCTAGACCTGCACCACTGCCGTTCTGTTTTCCATAAGTCATTCCTTGAGTTCCGAGTTTGGAAATTAAATCTTGAGGGATTCCCTTTCCGGTGTCTTTTACCTTAATTTTAATCTCTCCGCCTTCAATATATGACCTTACTTCTATTTCTCCTTCTTTTTCAATTGATTCTTCAGAGTTAGTTGTTAATATCATAAAAATATCCCTCGAATCTCTTGCATTTAATTCTACTTTATTCAATTCTTCACTACAAGTAGATTTAAAATTTATTTTTTTATTTACGTTAAGAATCATCCCATAAGCTTCTTGACTTAAATTATCTAGGAGAGGTTTTGCTTTTTCGTATGTAAACTCCTGATTTTCTATTTTAGCCAAAGCATTTTTTGTTTTATTGTGTGCCTGCATGAGGCATTCTAGAGAATGTTTCAGTTCGTACTTGCTGTGCCCCCTTAAATCTTCAAAAAGTTTCAACCTTTCCCCAAAAAGTAAATTTCCCTTAATCTTATCTAAATAACCTTTTCTCAAAGTTGTTTTTTCTTCATTTTGTTCTCCTACAAAAGTATCAAGATAGTTGCATACAGAATCGTTTATCCTAGTGTAAATTTCTTCTATCATTTTGTAGGGATTGCTTCCTTTCTTGAATTGACTTTGAGTATATTCTGCGAGGATGTTTGCAAAACCTTTTACGACAGTCATTGGCTTCTTGAGTTCGTGAAGCCTTATTCCAACGATCATTCTTTCGAGAGCGGTCTGCCTATCTTTTTCTTTTTGCTCAGGTGTTTTTTCTTTTGTTAATTCTTCCATAATTCATTCCTAAACGGGTTTTCCACCCCCCGATTAAAGGATATTTTATTCTAAATTAGTGTCTTAAAAGGTATTTAAATCTTTCTGCCTTTAACTATCACATAGTGATAACAGTTTAAGATGGTTCTGTGGTTTTTGGAGGTTTTCATTGAAAATTTGTTTGGAGTTTGCTGCTTATTTTAGCTTTATTTCTGGAGAAAGGTTTATAAACGGTCCGAAGCTAAGAAAAGACATAAAATGTCATTAAATGAGTGCCTTAACTTCGCTAGGGTGTGATGTTGGAGTAGTATCCTCTAGTGAAACAAAAATTCTTTAAGATTTAAGGTACGAATTTAGGTTTTAGGTTATAATCTCGTCGATATTTTTCTCTTATGAAATCTTCGTCGCTGGTACGATGAATGATAGATAGGAAGAATCGTCGATACAATTCTAGTTTATTCTGCTAGAGGCTGCGGCTATTTGGATTCCAATAAGCCATGCAAGTTATCTCCGCAAGGGGAAGCGAACTGCTCAGTAACGCGTAGTTAATCTACCCTAAGATTAGTGATAACCTCGGGAAACTGAGGCTAAGAACTGATAGGTGTGGGAGGCTGGAATGCGCCCTCGCTGAAACGTAAGGTCTTAGGATGAGACTGCGTCCGATTAGGTAGTTGTTGAGGTAATTACTCAACAAGCCATTTATCGGTAAGGGCTCTTAACGGAGAGGCCCTGAGAAGGACTCTGAGACACTAGTCCTAGCTCTATGGAGTGCAGCAGGCGGGAAAATTCTCCAATGTCCGAAAGGATGAGAGAGGGATCCAAAGTGCTTCTCATTAGAGAAGCTTTTGCCTACTTTAAAAAGGTAGGAGAATAAGGACTGGGTAAGACCGGTGCCAGCCGCCGCGGTAATCCCGGCAGTCCAAGTCGCAGCCACTTTTATTAGGTCTAAAACATTCGTAGCTCGTTTCGTAAGTTTCCTGTGAAATTGTTACGCTTAACGTAACAGCGGGCAGGAGATACTGCGGGGCTAGAGACTGGGAGATGTAGTGAGTACGGTCAAGGTAGCGGTAAAATGTTTTAATCTTGACCGGACTAACAATGGCGAAGGCACGCTACAAGAACAGTTCTGACGGTGAGGAATGAAGGCCGGGGGCGCAAAATGGATTAGATACCCATGTAGTCCCGGCAGTAAACACTGCTTACTAAACATTGTGCTCTCTTAGGGAGGGTGCAGTGCTGAAGAGAAGTCGAAGAGTAAGCTACCTGGGGAGTATAGCCGCAAGGCCGAAACTTAAAGAAATTGGCGGGGGGATACACAAGGGGTGACGCGTACGGTTCAATTAGATTCTACACCGTGAACCTCACCAGGAACGACAGCAGGATGAAGGTCAGTCTGAAGGGCTTACCTAACACGCTGAGAGGAAATGCATGGCCGTCGTAAGCTTGTGCTGTGAAGTGCCCTGTTAAATCAGGTAACAAGCGAGACCTGCGTGTATAATTGCTACTTGGAGAAAGAGCACATTATACAGACTGCCTTAGTAATAAGGAGGAAGGCGCAGTCAACGACAGGTGAGTACGTTCCGAATTCCCTGGGCTACACGCGCGCGGCAATGCTGAATACAATGAGACGCAACTCTGAAAGGAGAAGCAAATCCCCTAAAATTCAGCTTAGTTCAGATTGAAGGCTGCAACTCGCCTTCATGACGCTGGAATCCCTAGTAATCGGATGTTATTAGCGTCCGGTGAATAAGTCCCAGTCCCTTGCACACACTGCCCATCATTCCAACCGAGTTTTGTATGGATGAAGTCAGCAATGAAAGAATCCATATAAGGTGAGGTAGGAAAAGTTGTCACAAGGTATCCGTAGGGGAACCTGCGGATGGATCACCTCCTAAATTCAAAAAACTTTTTTGAAAAAGTTTTAAAAATCGGGACAAGAAATTTTTGATAATAATTAGAAGATACTACTCCACACATTCAGCGAATAGGGCCTGTAGTTCAGTGGTAGAATGCGTGCTTTGCAAGCATGAGGTCACGGGTTCGAATCCCGTCGGGTCCATTTCAAACTCAAAGAGTTTGACAAAAAATAAAAACAAATGCAGCTCGCGATGTGAGTCGCGGGTGAAGGATGAGTAGTTAATATCACTACATGTTAACTGCGATGAAGCAGCATAGGAAGAATAATTAGGAACCATTACCATTAGTTTGTAGTCTTTTAGACTACATTATTAATATGAGTAAGAAGTTTATTAGCCTTTTTTATCTGCTAGATGGATAGCTAGGTTTAGACTGCGAAGAAGGGCATGGCAAGCTGTGATAAGCTTGGGGGAGCCGCATGCAGGCATCGATCCCAAGATTCCCGAATCTGAAACAGTTCCGATGAAAATCGGAAGTTTTTTGAAAAAGCAAACGCGGCGAATTGAAACATCTCAGTAGCCGCAGGAAAAGAAAACAATAGTGATGCTGTTAGTAGCAGCGAGCGAAAACAGTATAAGGCAAGCCGAATTTCTTTATGAAAGTAAAGAAAGATGTGGTGGTTGGGTATTCCTGGGACGGGGAGTCGAATATTTCTGGAAAGAAAAGCCCTAGAGAGTGATAGCCTCGTAAACAAAACCGTTATGGAAATTCCAGCTAAGAGAGTAGCATCTCCCGGTTAGGAGGTGTGAATATGGCTCGACTAAGAGCCAACCTTAAACATTAGTCTAAGTCCGATAGTGCACTAGTACCGCGAGGGAAAGCTGAAAAGTACCTTTGATAAGGTGTGAAAAGACCTTGAAATCTAGCAGAGATAGTTAGCTACGGCTCTAAGGAGTTGTAGCGTGCGTTTTGAAAAACGAGCCAAGGAGTAAATTTTAGTGGCGAGGTTAAGCGTAAGCGAAGCCATAGCGAAAGCGAGTATGAAAATGCGTTTAGTCACTGGGATTTGACCCGAAACCGCGTGATCTAGCCCTGGGCAAGACGAAGCCTCCCTAACGGGGGGTGGAGGTCTGAACAAGTTCTATGTACATGTGTTTTGATGACCTGGGGATAGGGGTGAAAAGCCAATCTAACACGGCGATGGCTGGTTCCTGCTGAAATATACTAAAGTATAGCCTTGTTCGTTTTGCTTGTGAGGTAAAGCTACGGAATTGACATGCAGGTCCTTTTGGACACGGTGTCTTCTCCAACTCTGAATTTGCAGGCATGAAGAACAGGAAACAGTCCTGGTGGGTAAGCTAGCAGGACGAGACCAAAACAATGGAGACCGAAGTTAAGGTCCTTAAGTATTTGCTAATTGTTTCAAAGGGTGTCATGAACCTAAGACAGCGAGGAGGTAGGCTCAGAAGCAGCCATCCTTTAAAGAAAGCGTAACAGCTCACTCGTCAAGGTTTGAGGCCCCGAAAATAGACAGGACTAAGCAAATCACCGATACTTCGGCCACACTCGCAAGAGTGTAGGGGTAAGCAGGCGTTCACTGTGCGTAGAAGTTTCTTCGTAAGAAGGGATGGAGCGCAGTGGAATGAGAATCTTGGTAATAGTAGGATCTGAGCACTGTGAGAACCAGTGCTGTCGAAAGAGCAAGGGTTCCTCAGCACTACCGATTAGCTGAGGGTTAGGCGGCCCTAAATGCAATCTTAACTGCGTTGCATGAATGGACAGTTGGTTAATATTCCAACCCTATTAGTAGTCGTTGAAGGTTCAATTTGCTTCGGGATATGCGGATGTCTACGGACATTGAGTAAAGAAACCTGTGGAGCGTAATGCTAAGAATCAGGAGAATTTATTTGACTTAAGTTTGCAGAGTCCTGGAGCCAGTGAAAGATTGAATTGGAGATTATTAGTAACCGTACCAAGAACCGGAACAGGTGCTCTAGCTGAGAAGGCTAAGACATGAAAGGTTAACCTAGTTAAGGGAATTCGGCAATTTAGTCCCGTACCTTCGGAATAAGGGATGCCTAACTTCGTGTACACAGATTCGTCTGTCAAGCGTTGATAGGTTGCAATTACAAGGATGGCCCAACTGTTTACCAAAAACGTAGCTAGTTGCTAATCCGAAAGGATGCGTACAACTGGTGAGGTCTGCCCAGCGACGGTGTTTCAAACTCCTTTTCAAGGGAGCTAAGACCCGTCTAGCGGCGGGGGTAACTATGACCCTCTTAAGGTAGCGTAATACCTTGTCGTCTGAATGGCGACTTGCATGAATGACTCAATGAGGTTGTCAGTGTCCCTAACTAGAACCTTCTGAAAATATTATTCAGGTGAAAAGACCTGAGACTCCTAATGGGAAGCGGAGACCTTGTAGACCTTTACTGTAACTTGCTATTGTGTTTCAGCGATTGTTACATAGCGTAAGTAGGAGAGATGATTTGATCCTTTGGGTAAGATGATCGACAATGTAACACTACTTAGCGATTGTTGGAACGCTAACTCTACGGAGAACAGTGGCAGGCGGACAGTTTAGCTGGGGCGGCATCCTCGCGAAAAGATATCGCGAGGGCCTAACGGTAAGCTCATCCAGGTCAGAAATCTGGAGAAGAGTGTAAGGGCAAATGCTTGCCTGACTGTATTTCGAAGTATAAGAAATGCAGAAGAGAAATCTGGGCCTAGCGAACCTTCGAAGCTCTTTAGTGGGGCTCGAAAGTGTCAGAAAAGGTACCTCAAGGATAACAGGGTTGTCGCGCCCGATAGTCCACATTGACGGCGCGGTTTGCTACTTCGCTGTCGGCTCTCCCTATCCTGGTTGTGCATTAGCAGCCAAGGGTGTCGGGGCCAAGCCAGCGTAATCCATCCTTAATTGCATCGACAAATTCCTGAGATTCCTTTT
>CAZIKY010000008.1:0-30485 GCA_964540065.1 Candidatus Woesearchaeota archaeon
AATGGTAGCGTCGAGGCCTGTGGCGCCTTGGGTGTGGGTTCGATTCCCACTTGCCATCCTTAAAAAAGAGGCCTTGCGTGGCGGTGATGGTTCAATGGCAGAACGTTTGTTTGTGAAACGAAAGGTCAGGGTTCGATCCCCTGTCGCCACATTTGAAGGAGGAAATAAATGGAAACAGTAAAAGGATTTGATGATTACGGCGGGGAAGAAGCGAAGAAGCGCGAGAAGATAAAAGAGGTTCTTATAAAGAACTTCCGGCTTTACGGATTTGAGCCTGCAGAAACTCCAATAGTGGAATATGAAGAATTTGTTAAAGGAGAGAATGCATCTGATGAAGCAGTATCGTCTATTTTCAAGCTTCAGGACCGTGGAAAAAGAAATCTTGCCCTTAGGTATGAGCTGACTTTCCAACTGAAAAGAACCGCGCAGAATAAAAAACTTCCTTATAAAAGATATCAAATAGGCCCTGTTTTCAGGGACGAACCCACGTCGGCAAACCGATTTAGACAGTTCACTCAATGCGACGTAGATATAATCGGCGCGACAATAAAAGAAGAAGCAGAGGTCTTAGCGCTGACTGCCAGAGTTCTCAAAGAACTCGGAATTAAGGCCCTAATAAACGTCAACAATAGGAATCTACTTAACGAGATCTTGGAAAAAGAGGGAGTGAAGAACAAAGAAGAGGTTATCAAAGAAATAGATAAACTGGATAAGCTCGAAGAAAGGCAGGTAAAAGAGAATCTAAAGAAGTACAAAGCTGAAAAAACCCTGGAAATTTTCAAAAAGCCGGAATCTTTTTTCAAGAAATACGATGCGTATAAGGAAGTGGAAGAATTGAAGGATTACTGCAAAAAATACGGCGTTAAGATAAACTTCCAGCCAAGTTTAGCACGAGGGCTTTCTTATTACAACAGGGCAGTCTATGAGCTTAAAACTCCTGAATTTAAGGAGACGATTACCGCCGGCGGGTCTTACATAATAAACGGGGTGCAATCAACTGGAATTTCTTTTGGTTTGGAGAGGATTTCGCAGCTTGCCAAGCTTAAACCGGATAATAGAGAGACTTTAATAATCTCTATCGGAAAGGACAAAGAAGCAATTGAACTTTCTGAAAAAGTTAGGGATCAAGGAATTGCCTGCACAGTATTCTTCGGGAAAATATCAAAAGCATTAGAATATGCCAATTCTTATTCCGTGCCATATGTCATTTTCTATGGCGAAGAGGAAGCCAAAAAGAAAAAAGTTAAGCTAAGGGATATGAAATCTGGTAAAGAAGAGATGGTTTCAATAAAAGACTTGACTAAGAAGCTGAAGTAGGATCTTTTAATTCATCACTCTCACTACTGGTTTCAACGTTTTTTCTGACGAAATCTTCATCCAATCTATTTGAAATCTCTTTGTTTTCAATCATTTCCTCTTTCTTTGCGATATCTTCTTCAGTCTCTTCTATACTTGCTTCTATACTCTCCTTAACCAGCTCTTCCATCTTTTCTTGCCGGTATTCTTCTTCTCTTTCCTTTAAGTCCTTCAAAAGCTCATCGGAAGACCCAGCATTTTTCAGATAAATATAGATCTCATCAAAATGTTTCAGCTGTTCAAGTAGAACTCTCTCTTGATTGTCTAGATGCAGCACTGGTCCAAAAGTCATTCTTTTCTCTTCAGTGGAAGGGGAAAGCTCGCTGTAAGTCATCTTTTCAGCCTGGTTCTTGCGGAAATATTCTTTTATCCTATCAAAAATGTTTTTTATCCTGAACCTTACATCTGTCTTGGATTTTGGAAGGAATTGGTTGAAACGGTTTATAGCATGCTTTACTGCAATCTCCTTCTTTATTCTCCTATGCTCGGTAGTCATCGCCCGATTAAGCGCCTGTATCAATTCAGGCAAGGTAACTCTCTTAGGCCTAGGCAACGGAGTTCTTGGGAAGAGCTCTGAAACATCATCTAAGTTTATCTCTATCGGAGGTTTCTCTTTCTTTTCGGGCTTTCCGAAGAGAATCTCATCCAAACTTTTGATATAACGGTCTATAAGGAGCTCGCTTTTTACCCTTAGAAGAATTGCAGCACATAAAAGCACTTTCGCGGGGACCACAAAACTAGATTCTTCCAATTCATGCACCTTTTCCATGTATTTTTGGGTTAGGAGGGTAAGGTTGATGTCCCATGGGTCGAGCTGCTCGCTCTTTATCAAATCATAAATTATCTGCTGCCAGCTAAGCTCCCTCGAAACAAGAAGGCTATAAACTTCCTCATGCCCCATCTTATTGCTCGAGGGGCCTTTATTCAATTCTTCTTCCATTTTTAATTAATCTACACTTCAATAAGTTTTAATACTTATTAAAATACTCTTATATCATGAACAAGAAGTTGATACTACTACAAAATTACTATAACCGAAAGATTTAAATAGTGGTACTACTATGTAATAATATCACCTCTTTTTGCCCGGAAGTAAGCCGTTTTGGCATCTCTTCTGATACGCTAAGACGGCTGCTTCAAGGGTTGTAGAATAAAGGTGAATTAAATTAACTTATTTTCTAAATTTAAGGGAAATTAAAGGGATTCTTTATATAGAATCTGACGTACTTTGTACACATAACCCCTTAAATCATTCTAAAAAATTATAATATTCTTAAGCCGCTTTTTTTTCAGCTTTCTTTTCTAAGAATTCAGTATAATGGCACTTTCCGCAGAAAGCTCTGTCTTTTGTAACTGCGAGAAATATTCCTGGTCCGCATCGAGGGCAATATCTTGCTCTGACAACTTTATCGCCTTCAACTTTATATTTTTCCCACTTCTTGCTAGGCTGTCTTTCTCTAGATCCTTTTTTTCCTTCTTTTGCCATCTTATTTATTGAGCCGGAGTTGCAGCTCCCTTCTTGACCTTCACTTTCTCATATTTCTTTGCAGCTTCAGCAGAATTGTAAAGGTAAGCTTCTACGAGAACATCTTGTTTACCGAATTGCTGATTAACTTTTTTCAGAACTACTTGATCTTCCGAAGCCTTAAGATTTTTAGCAACCTCTGCTTTAAGTTGAGCATATGAAGGAGTAACCTTCTCACCCTTTGCTTCTAAAACTAGTTCCTTCCTCTCAAGGAATGCATTATCTTTTTGTGATTTTACTTTCAGGTCCATTTTAGTTTTATCTTGTCTTTATTGCATAAACTCCGGGCTTTTTAATTGATAGCTTTTGGGCGATTATTGATTCTTCCGGTTTGAAAATTACTACTCTTCCCTTCCATGTTTCTGTGAAAGATGTGCCTCCGCATTCTGGGCAGGTCGCATCCTTGACGAATATTTTGCATTTTTTACATACTTTTTTCATTTTATTTTATTATTCCTTCTTCCCCTTTTTCTTTCCTTCTCCTTTCTCGCCCTTTTCCCCTTTCTTGGCCTTTCTCTTATCTTCGTTTATCCACTCGATCTTTCCGAGTGCAGGCTGCCTCATAGTCAGTCCGATCTTAGGAGGGTCGGATTTGTAGCTCACAGCGACGACTCTTGCAAGGCAAAGGTCTCCTTTTTTAAGAGATCTCTTTGAATTTTTCCCTGTAAGGGTGTTGCTTTTGCTGAAACTTACAAAATCATCCATTGTCTGGCTTACGTGTATCATTCCTTCAATCGCTCCGAGGTTCATAAATGCCCCGAAGTTTGTTATCTCGCTTATTTCCCCGAAAACCAGCTCTTGGACTTCAGGTGTGAAGACAAGAAGCCTAAAATTGCATTTGTAAAACGCGGCTCCATCGCCAGGAATTATGATTCCTTCCCCAACATTTAGCACATCCAGTACACCGACGATAACTCCCAAATCTTTATCGATAAGATTTAGGTATCTTTTCTGCAATTGAGTAACGATTGCTTCATCTACCGGAGTTCCGAATAACTCTGGCGAGACTCTGACATAGTCTTCAATTTCAACCACGTAGAACATGTTTTTTATTCGATTTTTTGCCTTTTAAACCTTTTCCTTACTCTTTGCTCAGTATTTTTCCCCGTTTGACCTTGATTAACCCTGCACCCAGCCTTTTCAGCTTAAAGCTTAATTCCCCATCCATAGTCGCCACATAAATCTCTTCCCCCGCTTCTTTGAACTCTTTGGCTAGTTCCAAGAGAGATTTATCGGTATTCTTTAGCTCTGTAGGCACAACAGAAACCTTCCATTTCCTGAGCAATTCCAGTGCCGCAGAGGCAAAAGCCCTATCTTCTGGGCCAAACGAAGGCTTTTCAAGCTCTTTTTCAACAGTCTCGGGCACAACCAAACTCCCCCCAAAGTCTTTTAACTTATCCGCTATTCTGTGCTTTACTAAATATATGAGGAAATTAGTGTCTAGAATTATTATCATCTTATTAGGTAATTCCAAAGCTTTAAATAAATTCTCCCCTTCTTGAGAGCATGGCAAAAAAGAGGGCCGGAAATCGGGGAGAGATGTATGGGAGAGTATACGAAAAGGAGAACATCTTGTATATCTTAAGAAAGACAAAAGAGGCAGTTATAACTAAAAACGTATTTGAGCTTAAGGAGTTAAGCAACAGGACAATCCATAATGCGAGCCATTACCAGGATACAGATAGCCTTGCTGTAGCCGTTTTAGTGTATGCAATAGGCAAAATCGTCGAACGTTCTAAATACACTGAGTACAAAGAATGGCCTTCTTTTGAGAGAGCAATCCTATCCGGTCTTGACAAAGCGGTTTTTGATTTAGAAAACGACAAAGTGGAGAAATTCAGAGAAGATATGGGTGCTTTAAAAGAGGCAATCAACAAACTCTCAGGGCATCTGAAAAAATATGTCGAGGAAGTCTTCAGAAAAGCTATGATCAATAAGGCATCGAGGATCTACGAGCATGGAATCTCTCTAGAGCAGACCGCTTCCCTACTTGGAATATCGCTCTTCGAACTTGCAGAATATGCAGGAAAAACAGGGATATCCGACGTAAATCTCGGAGTAACAATGCCTATACAAAAGAGGCTTAAAAATGCGGAAAAATTACTAGGGTAAAATGGAAAAGAAGGCTTTAATTTTTGATACGTCGAGCATAATCTCCCTTGCGATGAATAATCTTCTGGGAATACTTCCGAAGCTGAAAGAAAGTTCTGGGGCAGAATTCTTTATAACTCCCCACGTTAGAAAAGAAGCAGTTGAAACCCCGCTGAAGATAAAGAGATTCGAGCTGGAAGCTTTAATGATCCAAGATCTCTTGGAAAAAGGAACACTTGAGGTGTTCAGCAGTAAGCATCTTGAAAGCAAAACCCAGGAGGTTCTGCAGAATGCAAACTCTGCATATTCCTCCAAGGGCCAAAAAATAAGGTTAATCCACGTTGGGGAAGCAAGCTGCTTTGCTTTAGCGGAAATAATGAAGGATTACCAAACTGCTTTGGTGATTGATGAAAGGACTTCGAGGATTTTGGCTGAAAAGCCGGAAAACCTCCGCGAGCTCTTAGAGAAAAAGCTCCACAGAGAGGTAGATTTTAGCGAAAGCAAGACAACTCATTTCGAAGGGTTTAATGTAATCCGATCGGCAGAGCTCTGCCTGATAGCCTTTAAGAAAGGATATATCCAGCTTCCAGCGCCTCCGGAAAAAGTCGTTGATGCTCTTCTATTTGGGGTGAAGCTTAATGGCTGCTCCATAAGTTCTGAAGAAATAGAAGAAGCAAAAAGACTTTTCAAATGAGTTTTTCTAATTCTAATTATCTTCTATTTGATCTACTAATAAGAAAATTACCTGGGAAATCCTTCAAGAGATGGTTGAAGCCTATACTGGATTTTTGATTCTGGAGTCTCCATTTCTAGGGCGCCTCTAGGCCCCAATCTCGTATAAACCAAGTAAGCGATTTTTAATTCCGGTTTTGTAAATCTTTCTTCGAAATATAATCTAAAAGCTTCGGAAGCGATATAACCTAAATTGGCTTTTCCCTTTAACCATTTACTAGCTATATTCTCATGTTCTTGTTTTGATATCCTATTTAGTTCCTTTCCCGCCCCAACATAGTCTCCAGAAAGTAAGAGCTCGCAATATCTCAAGAAACTAACGCTGTCTTTTGGAGGTTCCTTCGTTTTTGTAATGATTTCATCTAGAAATGGTTTAGCCATATTATTCTTCTTAGATCTTTCTTTTTAAACTTTATTTCAATTTAAAATAACTTTAAAACCTTTAAAAATCAAATGGGACTAGGGCAAGCAAATAGTTTTTAAACAACTTAGAATAAGGATTCTTGAGGGGGTATGGTGTAACGGCAACATAAGCGCCTCCAGAGCGTTTGATAGGGGTTCAACTCCCTTTGCCCCCATTTCTTTAGAAAAGCTAGCTTTAAATACCCAAATCTCCCAGGAGAATGCTATGCAAAGCTTAAAGAGATTTAGGGGAAAGGAAGTTACACTTGAAGGGAGGATAGGCATGATAGTCCCCCCAATACATCCAGACAGTCACTACCGATTTATTTATAGGGTAGACGGGGAAATAATTGCAAACGTGATAAGCGCTAAGAGCCTCATTCCAAAGGCAAAAACAAATATTCACGATCAAAAGGATTTCAAATTCTGGTACCGTGGAAAGGGCATAGTGGGCTCTATAGAGCACTATAACCCTAATGAAGACATCGGAAAGCTTTATTCTACAGCCCTTGGAGAACCGATTGCCCCGGTAGACTTCCAAGTTTAGATTTAAAATATTCCTCCGAAAACCTTTATAAATCTCGACGAAGTTTATACTCCATGGCAAAAGAGGGCGGATTAAAAGACGAAGATTCAATCTCATTATTGATGCAGAATTCTGTAGCACTTCAGAAAGTAGTCGCAGACCTAGCTTTAGACCTGGGAAAGCTAACTGGAGAGCTTGGACAGCTGATGTCGATGTTTAGGGAATTCAGTAAGGCTGCCGGAGAAGATAAGGCGGTAAAAGAAGTCGAGAAGTCTAAGAATGAAGAGCTCATGAAAAAGCTGGATACATTAATCGACCAAAATAAAAGCATTTCCAAAGGCCTTGTGCTTCTAGAATCTACTTTAAGAAGAAAAGCAAGAGAAAGTTACTGAGAATTAAATTTCTTGATAGCTCTTTCAACTTCTTTGTTCATCTGATCCGGAGAAAGTTTTGTGGTATCTATTATAATGTCATAATTGCTTAGATCAGACAGTTTTATCCCATAAAGTTTTTTGAACCTTTCTTCATCACTCTTTACCCTTTTCTTTATCCTTTTTTTCACATCTTCAAGAGATTTATCTCGGGTTTCACTTTCTCGAGGATTTTCAAAAATTCTTTTGGCGCCCTCATCTAAGTCTATAGAGAGGTATATTTTAACCGATTGGGGGATAAAATGCCAGCTCAGTCTCCCATCAATAATGAAATTATCCTCTTTCTTTCCCAGTTTTTCCTGATAAGAATCGACTTTATCATCGCTCCAGGACTCTTTTTCACAGAGCTTATTGAATTCATCTATAGTCATTCCCATATCAGAAGCCATTTTCCTCTTCATGTCTCCCATGCTGTACCTCTCCATATTAAATTTCTTAGCAAGGTATTTAGCAACTGTGGACTTTCCGCTCCCAGGATAACCCGAAAGTGTTATTATCATAATACTCTGCTCACCTCATTTTTAATTTGTGAGGAAATTTTATGCGGTTTGGATGAGGAATTTATAACTCTGACTTCTTTGAAATATTTGGGCATCTTCAAGAACTGAGCCCGAACATCTCTTAGCAAAACCGATTTCTCAAAAAACGCAGGTTTTATCCTCTGTTCAGAATTTTTCTTATTTATTCTCTTCAATGCTTCACCTATTGGAAGATCAAGGATGATTGCAAGATCTGGATGCAAAAACTTTTTAGAATAACCCTTCCATTCTTTTTCGGGCAGCTGATAAGCCATCGTAGAATAATAATATCTGTCGCAGATTACAACCTTCCCGGATTCAAGTGCTTTTTTTATTTCTTTTAAGTTGAGCAATCTCATCTGGGTGAAAACTGAGACCCAACTCTTTTTAGAAGTTTTAGAAGCCTTTTTGGTCCGAAGCATCGTCTTTAATCGCTTTCCAAAAGTAGTTTTACTGTTCGGCTCATGAATCATAAGGAGATCTTTATTGTTTTTGATAAGCCACTCGGCCAAGATAAGTGCCTGAGTAGATTTCCCGGATCCATCAATTCCATCTATAACAATAAAAACTCCCCTAGGAGGATTAGTCTTATCACCCATTTTACAAGATAGGTTTTTAAGTTCAAAATTATATTTAAACCTTATTAGGAGTTAAAAAATGTTTGAAGTGTTAATCTCGAAAAAATCCAAGATCTCAGAGGAGAAAGCAAAAAAAGCAGGCTTCACCCGGGTAGTCTTTATTGACCAAAAAGATTTTATCCTTATAGCAACAGACTCCCTTGAAGAATTAAGGAAGGAAATTTCCAGTGCTTCATCAAAAGGCAAAACTATCGCAGTTTTAGGGTCAAATGACGAAATAAATCGGGTGGCCGTAAGTGACAAAAGGGTGTCAATTTTGTTAAGCCCGGAAAGAACAAGAAAGCGCAACTTTATGCACTATCGGGATTCTGGTTTAAACCAGGTTTTATGTGAATTGGCCTCTAAAAACAAGGTTTTGATAGGGGTCGATTTCAGCTCGGTTAAGAAACTCAAGGGACTGGAGCGCGCAGAGAGAATCGGAAAGATAATGCAAAACATTGATTTATGCAGGAAATACAAAACGAAAATGGTCTTAGCCTCATTCGGCAAAAAACCTTCTGATCCATACACTTTAAGAAGCTTTGGATTGTCTTTGGGAATGTCCACTGACCAGCTAAAAGAAAGCCTTGAATCCGCTTCAGAGCTTAATGTAAAGAAAGTTTAAAACCTTTGAAACCCTAATTTGAACATGAAAATAAAAGAGGTAATGCGCAAAGTCCTTACTGTTGACGAAGCTTCTTCTGTGAAAGATGCGTCTATAATAATGGCTAAACACAAGGTGGGCTCTCTTGTTGTTACAGACGGCAAAAGGCCTCTTGGGATAATCACTGAAAGAGATGTTATCACTGGCATCGCAGCTAAAGATCGGAAAAGCAGCAGCGTGGCAGTTAGTGAGATAATGAGCAAAAAACTTGTAACAATCGATCAGGAATCTCTGATAGATGATGCTGTTTATCTTATGCTCAAGAACAAAATAAAGAAGCTTCCAGTTTTAGACAGTGAAAATCAACTGGTAGGCATGATTACCTCGACAGACATAGTGGCAAACAGTGATGAAATCGGGCAGTTCTATTTCCTAGATTGATCCTAAGCAAGTTTTTCGAATCTGTAAGAATTTATCCCCATCTCTCTTAAAATTTTCTTATCGGGGCTTAAGATCTCTTCAGGAGAAGGCGGGGTGATTTCAGCAAAAATATTTCCCTCTTTGAAAAAGGTTTTTTTCCACTTCTTCTTAAACGCCGAAACGTTCTCCTTCATGTTTGTCGGAGGACCTTTATGCAAAATCTTTTTTGGAGTGCCGTATATTTTAAAATAAGAGGAAGCTTTTTTGTCAGAAAAATTCCAATAATCTCTTACTTCATAACCTCTCTTCTTGAACTCTAGTTTCAGAAGGTTATGCAACTTAAGCAGTTTCGACCCCGATATATCTTCTTTGATCTTGTCGCTGAATGCTCTGACTGCATAGAGGCTTTTTTTACCTCTCTTAGACTCAGAGATTATTCTTTCTTCATCAAATTTAGACTTTTCAAAGAATCTCTCGGAGGGCTTAGAAAGGAAAGCTTTGCTTGCTTTCTTAAAGATCTCAAATTTTTCGGAAGAAAGGGCAGCAGCGATATTTCTGTTTTTCTGAACAGGGTCTATAGTAACCAAGGGAGACGAAAGCTTGGCCTCATTTATTTCTTCGAGGATTTCTTTTTTATTCTTGTAATGTTTTGCAGGATCTAAGATCTCTTGGCTGCCCCACTTGGAAGCTGCTTCTAATAGTTTTATAAATTTCCCATAGTGGGCAGTCAAAACCTCCAGACAATAGCCGCTAAATCCCTTTATATGGCTCTCAGCACCATAACAGCCCAGGGCATAGCAAAATGCCTTAGCAAGCCTTATTTCATCGGAGAGCTTCTTGTTTTTAGCTATTTTCTCCTTGATATACCTTACATGCAAAACAGATACGTCTGTAACGTTTAGCGCTTCATTTGAATTTTTTATTTCAATAACTGGGACCAGTTCTATCCCGAATTCAGACCCTTTTGCATTAACCTTAGAGCTAAAATATTCTCTTGACCCCGGAAGTTTTTTTGCCTTTAATCCCGTGCCTTTAAGGGCTTTTTCAAGAAGGCTGGAAATGTTTTTATCCTTGTTCAGGACCCTCTTAGGAAAAACTGCAAAGATGTCTACGTCATATTTATCCTTCTTTATAGTTGTCCCTTTAGAAAAACTGCCGCCGAGAACTGCTTTAGCCTCGTATTTTTTGAGATTTTTATCCAGCTTTTTTTTAAATCCTGTGACAAAATCCTTTATTTTGTCTTCCTCTTCAGATGAAGGTTTAATCTCCTGAAGTTTCCTATCAAAAATTTCACTAAAATTCTTAACCATAAATTTCTAACCCCCTTTAATCAGGTTTATTTTTTAGATTTATTTCCCCCGCCCTTTCTAGGAGAAGGATGCTTTGTTCCGCGCATTATTTGGAAAGTGCTCGCGAGGTCTACTATATACTTGCCTTCCTTTAGCTGGTAAATCACCGGTTTTCTCTTGAAAAGGTTCGTTAAGTCTATCTCAAACTTGCCCGGTTCAGTGATCCTTATACTCTCTAAATCCAAAATCACTGGCTTGTTCTTCTCCACAGGGCCAATTATCTCTTCTATATCTTCTTCTATCTCAATAAGCTGGGCTTCAGAAAGCTTTTTGATCTCTTCTTTGATCTCAGACTGTTTGAAAAAGAAGAAATATTTGCTTCCGCAAGAACATCCCGTCAAGATCGCAGAGCTTCCATCTTCATAAGTTGCTTTACATCTGACACATTGGTGAGGCATTATCTGAAAAAACAGAAGGTCTTAATAAACTTTTTGAGACGAGGAAAAAGAATCCAATTAGGATATTTTGCTTTCAAACGTTTAGTATTCTTTGACCATAGATTATTGGCTTCTAAAGTCTATGAACTGGGCCCTTGAATGAACTTCCTTAAGGATTTCATCCTCCATTTCTCCGATGGTCTTTTCGCTAGACTCTTTTTTCTGGCTGCTGCCACCGAAGTTCTTCAAAACCCTATCGATTATCTGTTTTGTTGTAGCATCTCCAGATTTCCCGTATGGGTTTGCCTCAGATCTTTCCCCTTTTAAATTCATTTTTGTCTCTCCTTCCCTTACCTAGATTTCTCTCACTTTTTATTGAGCATTAATTCTATTTTGCTTGGATCTCTTTTGATCTCTTTGACTATACTTGCTGGACCGATTACAGTCATAGCCTCTCTGTCTCCAACAAGGGCTTTTGCAAGCCCTCTTCTGAAATCATCAAAAATATTGTTGCTTCCTTTTGGGTTAAGTACTGCAAGCTCAACCCCTTTGAAACCTTTTATATGGTCGATCATTGCCATGGTATCCTCAATAAGCCTTACTTCTTCTTCAGGCTTAAGTCTTCCCTGTATAAGGACTATTTTTTCATTTAAGACAATCTTCAGAAGCTTCTTTATCCTTTCCCCACTATCCAGCCCCTCGATTTCATCATAAGGCATAAAATGCAATGTAAGTTTTTTCATTTTCCACCTATTTTTTGTTTTTTAGCTTTCTCAAAAACTTTATCTCTGCAGGGATTAGTCCGAGCTCATCCTCTTCGAATTCTCTTCTTTCAGTTCCGTATTTGAGTATAAATTTGTTATCTATTCTGTCATATTCAATAGCCAAGGTCCCTCCAAATTCTGCCCCGTATCTCTTTACTAATCTCTCGCTTATCCATTTCATCGCGCTTGCATAATCTTTGTTCTTCTCTACTCCTTCTTTTATCAGCTGCGAATCCATTATTTCATCTTTGTCGAAATTTTTTTCCATTTTACTTCTATTAAATCTTCTTTACTAGTTTAAATAGTGTATCATAAAACTCTTCCATATTGGATCCTTCTTTGGCAGAAATTCCCACCACAGGATATTCTGGGAAGGCAGCTTCAATCCTCTTTAAATTGGCCTTTTTGGAATCCATTTTATTTGCCACAACCAATACCGGTATATCTCTGGCGACAATATTCCCGATGATAGTCATATTAACCTGATTGTAGGGGTTCTCTGTAGCGTCTAAAACAACAGTAATCAATTCCATATCATCAAGCCATTTGATCGATTCTATAATCCCTTTAGTCGCTTCCTTAGCCCTTTTCTTGGACTCTCCCTTGCTTAATCCATGGCTCAAGAAATCTTCATAATCTATTCTTGTGGCAATCCCGGGAGTATCTGCTATCTTGAACGTCAAGGTCTTTTTGTTATGGGTTATGTCTACCTTCTCCTTTACATTGACTTTTCTCGTTTCGTGAGGTATCTTGCTCGCCTTGCCGATCTCCTCCCCAAGCCAATCTGTGCAGATTTTGTTTGCAAGGGTCGTTTTACCGCTATTTGGAGGCCCGTAAAAACCAAGCCTGACATTTTTCTTAAAGGAGAAAACATTCATAAAATTGTTCATGAAATCTCTTATCTGTTTTAGCACCATCTTTCCTCTTTTCAAAATTTACTGTCTTTTATTTCGTATTTTTAAAGAAAAACTCAGCAATTATAAACCTTTCTTTATTTTTTTACCATCTTACAATAAAGATTTCTTAGCTTTCTTCAAAGCATTTTTGAAGTCTTTTTCGGTCCATCCAGCCTCAAGAGTGTTTGTTTTAACCGCCTCTTCACTTTCCCCAGCTTGGATTGACTCTTTTATATAAGACACCAGCTCTCCCAAATTCTCTGCTTCGGAGGCAGTCTTCCTTTGAAGGAGCATTTTATATGAAAAGAAGATAATTGCTGCAAGAGCCAGAATTATAAGGGGGATTGTTAATGCGAAAATCGGGAACCTTCTTTCAGTGCACACTCCTGCGTCAGAGCAATATTCTCCTGAAGAGCATATTATGTCATTCGGGCAGTTCCTGCAGGTCTCTCCATTTTCTGGAACGTTATTTCCGCATACAGCTACAGGGGCAGGGCACTCGCCACAATCGGCAGAACAAGAGCTGCAGCTTTCGTATTGCTGGCAGGATTTGTCTCCGCAAGAGATCGTTCTGAGGGCATCACTTTTAACATCCGAGATTTTGGTAACGACTGCAAACAATCCTGTCTTTGAAGAGTTAGAAGATAGTTCAAAGAAATTTTCATCTTCGCCTACTAAGGCAGTGTCTAATCTTATCCATTTGCTTTCATTTTCATTATAAACCTTCAAGGCAATATTTCCTCCAGAAGAAAGATCTTTCTTTTCTACAGAAAAGAAAACCTCAAGAGAAACAATATCCTGTCTTTCTATCCCTCCAAGTTTTAGATCTACATACCTCAGCAATGCTTCTGAACTATCGGAGGCATCCCTTACTCCCGAAGGCTTAAGGACTCTTTGTATGCTTGCTGTTATCGCATTTGCATCGGCGCCCTTTCCTATCAAAATCAACCCGTCAAATGTGCCTCTCGTCCCCCCAACTATCTCTACAGTTCTTGGAGGTTCTGGAACTGGTGTTATGTTAACGGGTCCAGTAAAAGGCTTTTCAACATTGAAGAAGTGCTCCGCATATAATATTTGCGATCCATCAAAGCACTTATAGTAAAAAGTATAGTTGCCTCCGAGGGTAAAGTTGGAAAGGAAGAAAGAATGTGTTCGCTCTCCTGTTTCTTCGAAAAGCCTTCCAAGCAGGAAGTTAAAGCCCTCTCTGGTGCTGTATCTGCATTCTGAATCTTCGTCGGTCTCTATCTCTACAGTTGTGTTAAACACTCCCAAGGGAATGGTTGAATTATCGTCTGGATTTATTATCTCTATCCCTTCTGAAATTTCACTGCATCTGCCGCAGTCTAGAGAGCAATAAGCACAATTTTCCCCTTTTCCCCCCTCACAGGTATCATCCCCGCATACAGCTTCTCTGCAATTCTGGCTTTCATCGACTAATCCATTGCAGTCATTATCCAATAGGTCGCACTTAGTTTCATTAGCCTCATAATCTGGGAGAACACTGAAATCATAAAAACAGCCTGTCCAGCTGCTGTTTACACAGGATTCATTGGCGCTGAAAGAAAGGCATACTCCAGTTAAGTTAAGATTTTCAAGAGAACATTGCCTGAAATCCCCTTCGACACAAGTTTCATTTGATTCTTCCGGAGGTGAAGGCAGAATTCCTGGCTGCCACTTGGTCAAAAGAAAAAAGGAGATAAAAACAGCAGCAAAAATAGCGATGATTAAGGCAATTTTTTTAGAATAGATAGCTTGCTTAACTCCTCTTTTTCCAGATCTCTTTTTCATTTAATTTAGAATTGATGCTTCCTTAAATACGTTTCTTGGCCTTCTTCAAAGCCCATTTGATAAGCTTAGGGCTCCATCCGGCTTCCTTCAGGTCCCCGCTTATTTCATCTTCATTCTTTCCAGCCTTAAGCTCATCAGATGTAAAATTAAGTATGCTTTGTTTTTGCAGGCTCTTGGTCTGCTCTTTGACTTTCTTTAGGCCATAGTTTATCTGGTCTTTTGACCACTCGGCCTTTTCAAGGTCCTTTCTGATCTTTTCTTCCTTGGTTCCTTTGTTAAGCTCACTGGCTATGAAAAATGTAAGGCTGTAGAAATCTTCATCTCTTGAGAAAAGCTTTTGCATGATTTTCTTTTCATAATAAGCTGCATAATATTTCCAGATTACATAAATCCCTAAGGCAAGCAAGATTATTATCAAAGCAGAATAAATAATTGGCCCAGTCAAAGGCCTTCTGCAGTCTGAAGGGCAAGTATCATAGCTCTCTCCGAACCCTGCTTCACAAATTAGGTTGCCGCATCTTACTTCGGGATGAGCAATCCTATCAAGACTTGTTGTGGCAAAGACCTCTAAGTCAGCAGGATTAACTCTGCCGGGAAGAGCAAGTTCAACTCTCGAAGATTCGACTCTATCAAAGATTATCCCAACAGCATCTCCTAAATTCAAAGTGCCATTTGTGTTAAATCTAGCCTCTTCATAAGAAACTCCAGATGGTAGCTTCATTACAAAGAAAACTTTCTCTTTAGGCGCCCCATCCGCTGACGAAATTGTTATTCTCAAGACTGTAGCCAGATCTAGATTATTCTCTGCCCCCGTATCTGCCAAAGCCTTCTTCACAGTTCCGCTTACGCTAATCACTATATTCTCTGCCTGCCAGGACCTTATACTGCTTGCTATCTCTTCTCTCCTCTCAAAGGGCACTGGTTCCCCTAATTTTTCAAGATATGAAATCTCGACTGCAGCTATTGGAGAAGAGACCCCAAGATCTTCATCTCTTATTCCGGTATAAACAGGGAATCTATCCAAGGATAATTTTATCTGAGAATAATCTGCAGAAGGCGAAGAAGCTTCGCTTTCGAAAGCAAGCAGGTCGGAAGAGATCTTCTGAACATTCAAAACCCTTTTTACAATTTCGGAGTACCATGCGGGGATATTATTTACATCTGCAACAAGCTTTTCAAGGTTACCTTTCTTTGCAGCAAGTATTGACATTACTGCTTCCCTGGGCTGAAGAGTCAAGATGCTGAAACTTTTAGTCGAGGAAAGGCCTTTGTTGTCCGTAACTGTCAAGGAAAGGGCAAAATTCCCGAGAGGATAAGTATGTTTGATAAAAGGGGTAGTGCTCGATCCAGTTATTCCATCGCCAAAATCCCAGAAATAGCTCACGATAGTATTATTATCTGGAGAAGTCACGGATGCGGAGAACTCTGTTTCAACTTCAGCCTGAACAGTTGTTGGAGTTACAGCATTTATCTGGGGAACTCTTTCAACTCTTATTCTTTCACGGAAATCTTCCTCACCAAAAGAGATGAAAAGGTCATATGTTCCATATATCGAAGGAACATTAAAGCCTAAACTTGAGAGCTGCAGTTTAGTGTAGTTTGCAGAAGTGACTCTTGCCTCTTCTTTGTCAAGAGGATAAACATCGCTTTCATCAACAACTCCTAAATCAGTAGTATATCTAAAATTTAAATTGGATATTTCTATCTGATTAACTAAATTGGCTTCTACCGGGATGATGCATTCATCCTCACAATTTGCACCATAGTTCTCGTCAATATACTCTTGGACATAACTCACTAAATCTTTCTGAGTATTTTCTAAGAAAACTTCTGCATTGAAAGCTTCCGTACCATTAAAGACTCCAAAGGCTGCGGGCTGAGTATAAATAGCATAATCTATTCCACTTTCATCACAAGTAAATTCTTCCAAGCCAAAGTGTCCGCAGTTCGGACTCTTAGTTTCTCCTCTCAGAAGATAATTGCTCTCATCGGAAGATTGTACGCAGACATAATATTCTTTCTCTTCCCTTACTGGAAACACCACTTCACAGTTTGAAGCGCCGTCTCCTGGAAGAAAATCGCATTCAGCTCCTTCCCCCGTGGAGAGGTCATGAATAGACATTATAATTGGGAAGTTAGATCCATCATCCACAAAGTCTGCACCGACCTTGAACCTGTTGGATTTTTTCAGTTTAATCTTTTCACAATAAGGGATTTCCCCTAGCTTGTATTTTGCTTCAGATTCGCTTGGCTCATATGTTTTGCTTGGAGAAAGTGAGTCGCAATAACCTCCTGTTCGAGAATAAATCCAGTCATTCTCCCCGTCTGAAAGCAGGTCTATCTCTGCAGGATTGACTCCGCAGCTTTCTGCACTGCCCTTTCCTCTGATGTCAAAAGACAACGAATTTATCTGAACCTCTTTTCCATCTTTTATTAAAAATCCGAAATATCTCTCTCCGGAAGAGAGCGAAATTGTTTTAGAAGGGTTGTTTAAATCATATACTGGCCTGCAATTTGCAGGATCACATGAAAAATTAACGCCCGAGTTGCGGATGATCTCAAGCAGGGAAAATGTGCCCCTGGTTTCAATATCTCCCCTTTCTATTGACACAACTATTTCCGAGTTTGCAGGCTCTGCACTTAATCTCAGATCTAAACTTCCCTCGAGAAGCTGTCCGGGGCCGTAGCTTGTGGCGATATCTAGATTGAGGATATTCACTCTTGCACTTACTATAATCGCAGAAAAAACAATAAGGGCCGAAAGGACTATAGTAAAAACAGTATGTTTATCACTAAATCCCGATTTAATACTCATTATGACCTCTTTTAATTATCTAGGATTAGCAATGGAAAGTGCTATAAAAACTTGTCTATCGAGGGAATATCGACTTAAGATCAAAGAACTTGTCTTCTTTGGCCTACACAAGTGTAAAGTTTGTTTGTAGAAAACTCATCTATAGACTCTCCCACAATTATGGGCACAATAGTTATCGATTCGATCCTTCCAGAAAGGTCAAGGACAGAGGCAGTAACAGAATCTTTTTCTGTAGGGTCTATTATGCCATCTTTCGGCCTCAAAAAGACCACTTTTTCTCCTTCATCCCTTACGACTACCATATTTATCGCATAAATCGGCACTTCTCCGGAGTTCTCTATAAGAATATCCTGTGAAGAAAGCGAAGCCGAAAATGAAAGCCTTAAGCAAGCATCTTCAATTGGAGCCCCAAATTTTTCCAGCCTTTCAACTTCAACTGTTCTTGTCCAGAAAAATACTGCAGACAATGCAGCTGCGGCGACTATTACGAGAAGGAAAGTCGCCATCAAAGGTGACAGTCCTTCTCTTTCAACTTTGCTCTTCCTAATAAGTTTTTTAGCCATATTTTTCCCTCTTTTTCCTTAAATCGGTTAAAAGATAATATAAGATTATTACTCCCAAAACTGCAACAATGTTAAATATTCCGAAAACAGGCAGAACAGTAGAAGTTCTAGGTTGTACGGGAACTTCTACTACATTAAGTTCAGCGCTTTTTTTGGATCCTCCAACTTCAACTTCACACAAATACTTGCCTTGCTCATCTACTTTTAAAGAGACCGAAGCAGGAAGTGCAGTTTTCTTGTTTAAGACAGCTTCTTCCTTATAGATTGTAAACTCTGCATCGCTTACTAAAGTTCCGGCTCCGAAGCATCTGACCTCGCTTCCAAGCGCTGACGAAGCTATTTTGTTTCCGCTGGCGTCTGCCCAATAAACTTCCAGCCTGTCAACATCCGGAATCTTTTCCACAGTGCCTATGCAACATCTTAAGGATCCGCTTAGTCCTGAAGCTACTGCTTCCTCCCCATTACAGGTGTTTGTTGCTGGATTGAAGGCAGTTCCTTCCTGTTCTTGGCAGCTCAGAACCTGCACAACAGGACCGACACATTCTCCGGGGCAGCAGAGGTCAGTATCCGAAGCGGAAAAAGTCTCTTGGCTGCAGGTATCTTCTCCGCTGCAAACTTGTCCGAACAAATCAGAGCATGTCGGCTCTTCTTCGGCAAAAGAAAAAGTGCCGGTGCTGCTAGTAGCATTATTTCCAGAAGGATCTATTGAAAAGGCATAATAGTTGTGTGAGCCTGAAGTGTAAACTCTCCTAGCCTCGCAAGGTGAAGATTCGCACTCGCCAATCTTCTCACCATCTACAAATATCGAAGTTTTAATTTCATCAAATGAATCCTCCGCGATTGCCTTTAATCGGACTTCTTTCCCTCCTGGAACATCAACGATTTCATGAGAAATTGTAACGGAAGGCTTCGTGAAATCATTTATTATAAAAAACAACGGGCCGGTAAGATTAACATTTCCTACAAAATCTGAAACATCAAAACTCACACTCATCTTTCCCTGGTTAGCAATCTTTTCAAGGATCCAATCCCACATTTCCCTGGAAAGTTTAAGGTCCTGCTGAACTATCGCTCCGCTTAAGGGGAAAATCTCTTCTGCGCAGTTGCCAATTATAACCGGGGCAGGGAAATACTCCGATCTATTGGCGAAGAATTTATATGATTCTTCATCGCAGACTCGGACCTTATATTCTCTTAATCTAAGATCATCAAAGAAGTCAACGTCTAAAACAACATTTTCAGAAAAGAACGAAGAATTCTCGAATTGTATCTTTGAAATGTAAATATTCTCCTGATTGTTGGTATAAATTGGGGAGCCCATTTTATCCAATGTGCAGGATCCTGAGGCACTGCAGAAGCCGTTTGTTAAGTTCTCCTGGCAGAGAGTAGATTCAGGCAGGAAAGCGTCGCATGCCCCCTTAAATCCACAGTTTGCACATGATCCGCACGATTTACTGTAATCGGCATATCCGCAATCACTTGCGCAGCAAGTTCCATTTGAAGGCGCAGAGCATGAAATTGCAAGCCAGAAATAGCCTCCTTGCGTCCAAGCGCCAGACTTAACAAGTTTGCATTCAGATAAAGCTGATCCGCAGCTGTTTTCATAAGCGATAACCCTTTGCTGCCCAACTTCCTGCGCGCTGCAGGATCCCATTCGATAACTGGGCACAAAGGCTAATGCACTGCTTGAAAATATCACAAGTAAGAATATCGCCACAAAGCCAAAAAGCACTCTCTTTTTCATGGTCTTTCCGAATGAAAGAATGTATAAAAATCTTGTTAAATCGCTTAAATATCAAGGATCACTTGGAGGGTGTAAATTCCCCCACTCTTTTCTACAAGCATATCTTCATACGTCACTGCTTTTATATGGGTGTCAATATCATATGCTTCAATCTTGTTGTCTCCAACAACCTCTGCCAAAAGGCTTGATCTGCCCTTTTCTTCATCACAATCAATCTCAATTTTCTTTATTTTGTTGAGGATAAAGCCTTCGCTATCCTGCAGGATCAAAAACTGCTCGAGAAAATCATAAAGAAGAGATTTAACATCCTCCGATTTAACAGATATCTTTTTCTTAATCTTGGCCTTTACTTTGCTTGGTTTGATCATAACCTCCGTCAAGGCATAAGCTGCATTCTCAAAAGCCTTTTCAAGGCTTTTTCCATAAGCCTTAAATTTTACATCAGCAGTGTGTGAAAGAAATTCGTATCTTTTCATTTTATCTCTAAAGCACTATAAATGTAGACCGAAGCCCAAATCAATAAAAACCATCCAACTATAAATGCCGCTAAAGGCATCGAGTAAATCCAATCTCCAGAATAAAGGTTAGGAATTTCCCAGATTATCATTCCACTTATTACTGCCAGAAGATAAGCTAAAATTTTACTAGAAGTTATCTCTTTAAAGAAAACATACGATTCCCTAAAAGACATCAAAATAAATGGGTAAAATAAAATCAAAAAAGTTTCTAATGCTAAAGAATTTATGGCGGGATAGATCCACCATCCAAAGAGTATTCTACCGGTATATTCTATAAAACCTCCAAGGAGGATAAGTAGAAAGAATATTTGCGCAAATTTTTTCTTATCTTTTATTAATACTTGCAGGGTAGTCTTCTTGCTCTTTGTAGAAGCAAGATAATCAAAAAAGAACCAGACACCTAATACTGCAGGAAAATACCAATTCTTATTCCCCAAAAGTGCATAAGCTATAGATGCAACTGAAATGAATATCCCTAAAATAAATAATGTCTGCCTTAATCTTTTTTCATTCATATTTATCCCTTAACAACCCCGATCGGCTTCAACCTAGCAACTTTCCTTCCAATTCCAATCTGATCTGAGACATCAACAACTTGTTCAATATCTTTGTAAGCGCCCGGGGCTTCTTCAGCAATGCCTTTTTTGCTTGCTGATTTTATGAATATATTCTTTGCTTCAAGCTCCTGCTTGATTTTGTTTGCATCATATTTTTTTATTGCTGCATGCCTGGACATCTCCCTTCCAGCGCCGTGAGCAGTTGAGCTGAAACTTAGTTCTTGGCTTTCACCTACGAGGACGTAAGATGCAGTCCCCATAGTTCCCGGAATCATTATCGGCTGGCCGACTTTCTGATATTTTTTAGGTATCTCTTTTCTACCTGGGCCGAATGCTCTTGTTGCCCCCTTTCTCTGGACATATACTTTTTTAGTCTCACTATTGACTTTGTGATCTTCAAGCTTAACGATGTTGTGGGCAATGTCATAAATAGTTTCAAGTTTAGAATCTTTGAAAATCGATGAAAAAGATCTTCTAACTTGGTGGCCGATAACATGCCTATTGCACCAAGCGAAATTTGCTGCAGCAGACATAGCAGCAAAATATTCCTTTGCCAAAGGATGCGATGTGGGGGCGTAGATGAGGTCTCTATCTGGGAGGCTTGCAACTATTTCCGGAAACACTTTTTCCATTTTCCTTAGATAGTCTGAACACACTTGGTGTCCAAGTCCTCTTGAGCCACAATGAATCATAACCGTCACCTGCCCCTCTTTTAGTCCAAATGCTTCGGCAGCTTCTTTATCAAAAATTTCATCTACATATTGTATTTCTAGGAAATGATTTCCAGAACCTAGCGTTCCAATCTGATCATGCCCCCTCTTTTTGGCGCTATCTGAAACGAGAGAAGCGTCAGCAGTCTTCATTCTACCATTCTCTTCACAAAATTCTAAATCTTCTTTGTTACCATAACCATTTTTGACAGCCCATTCAGCTCCCTTGTTAAGAACTATATCGAGCTCTTCTTTGCTTATAGAGATATTTGACCTTCCAACCCCTGCGGGAACATCTCTAGATATCTGGTGAAGAAGTTCTTTTGCCTTGGGATAAACTTCCTCTTTATTCATGTTGGTCTTAAGAAGTCTAACTCCGCAATTGATGTCAAAGCCCACCTCTCCCGGGCTTATCACTCCATTCTCAGCATCAAACGCAGAAACTCCCCCGATGCAAGCCCCATATCCCTCATGGGCATCTGGCAGTACAATGATATTTTTTTGTACTCCTGGGAGCGTAGCCATATTGGTTGCTTGCCATAATGTTCTGTCTTGCTTTATCTTTTCAAGCATTTCTTCAGAAGCAAAAACTATTACTGGAACTTTCATAGCTCCGCTTTTTTCTATCTTATACATACCCTCTCTTACCTTTTTAATTTCAACCATATTTATTTAAAATTATTAAGAATCTCCTCTTTTTAATCTTAAACATTGCGTCTGCGAAAATGAGCAGACGCACTGAAAAAGCTCATATCTGCTCAACAGTTTACCTCGGTATTTCCTCGGCTTTGCGACCCTACAAGCATCTACACTAAAGTTTAAGGCTGCTCCCTTCCGGGCCTGACCTAGTTCGCAAAAGTAAGATCAAGCAGGACAAAACGTCAACGTACGTACCGAGACTGCTGAGCGAAATATTTCACAGTCTCAGTTTCAACCCACTTAAAGCCCGCTAGTGTTACAGCGCAGGGCTAGAACGCCGGTTTAGTCTGCTCAGAAATCTAAACTCTCAGAGGTTTTTAAGGCTTTTTATTCTCATCAGAAAGAGACTGTAAGCGGCCTGCTGCCAGACTAGAATTGCTTTGATGGGATAAATAAGCATGATAACATTTAGGGTAAGATTATCTCTTATGAAATAAAGGACAAATAGCTCGAGGCTAAGGGTAACCAATATCGTCCCCCATACTGGGAAGGTAAAAGCGATAGCTGCTCCAAGCATAGTGAACATTACATCCATGAAAGAGTTAACAACACTATCTCCATAGTAATCCAAGGAGATTGTGACTGCCCGATATCTTTCGATTATGAATGGAGTATTCTCGAAAACTTCCCAACCTGCTTCAGTAATCAAAATAAGCAGGAGGATTAAAGCAAGGGGGATCTTTCCTTTCTTGCTAAGCTTCTTCCCAAGGAACCAAAAGCCGAAATAAAATACGAAACCATGGATTATATGGGAAAAAGAATACCAGTCTGCAAGATGCTGGGAATTCTCAGAGCTAAAAACAACCCCATGCCATAATTTGACATACCCGCATTCACAAATTGGAACGCGACCTAAAAGCAGGAGAGTTATTACAAAAAGGGCAAGGATTAATAAACTTAAAAACAAATACTGTCTCGAAGAAATTCTCTCATACCAAGAAACCTTTACTCTCTTTTTAGTTTTCATAATTTTAGATGCAGGGAGAAGGAATCGAACCTTCGAAGGCACTAAGCCACGGGATCTTAAGTCCCGCCCGTTTGACCGCTTCGGTATCCCTGCGTATTTCAAAAAGGCTAAAGAGAATATTTAAACCTATCACCTTTTCAGATCAAATGGGGACTGAAGAAACAAATCGCATCAAAAATTTCTTTTCTAAAGGCGAGTATAAGGTAGAATATCTTGAGCACGAGCCAGTGATCACTAGCGAGCAGGCATCAAAACAACGAGGATTTGAACTTAAACAAGGGGTCAAGGCCATACTTTTCACAGACGGAAAGGGCAATTGGGTTGTTGTTGATGTCCCTGCAGATAGAAAAGTGGACGCAAAGAAAGTCGCCGCTTTTCTTGGATGGTCAAAAAGCAGAATAAGGATTGCGACAGAGCCGGAGGTTATGGACAAAACTGGCTGTCAGATAGGTGCAGTCCCGCCTTTTGGTCATAAAGAACAAATAAAGATCCTTGTTGATAAGGGAGTTTTTAACAATAAAGCTAATGCCTTCAATATAGGACTCAGAACTCATTCTGTAAAAATCCCGACGGAAGAATTAAAGAGGTTAATTGAAGAACTCGGTGCAGTAGAAGGAGAATTTACTGCACAATAAATCTCTCCACTATTACCACTTAATCATAGTTACAGATAGCAAGGCTTATATACCTCCTTTGGCCCTTATAATAAAGGATAAGATGGGGAATAAAAGGACAGAGCTAGAGTCTATTATTTCAGATTATTTTGCTAGTCTCAACCCTGAAAAGCTAGGGCTTAAAGAGAAAGGGAAACCTAAGATAACTGAAGGAATCGAAGGAGACGCCAACATAAACTATATCATAGGGCTCGGTGAAAATCAATTCTTCTTCAGATTAAACAAGTCAAGATCTGACTCTTTTGAGAAAGAATTCCGTAAGCTAAAAGCTCTGGAGCAGTACGATGTTGCTCCAAAAGCGTACATTCATGGAAAAGAGCCTTTCCCTGCTCCATTCATGGTCGCAGAGCTGATTCCAGGATATCCTCTTGGCAAAGAAGAAATAGATCAAAACATGCCTGAAATAATTAAGGCCTTGAATCAAGTTTATGAAGTTCCCACTGACGATCTCTTGAGAAAAGAACCTTTCAGGACAGACTTTCAAACATGCAGAGATTATGCTCTAGATCATCTGCATTTAGTTGAAGGTCAGATAAAAGACCATATATCCAATTTTGGAGAAAGTCAGCTTTCTGATGCATTCACTGAAATGATGCACGCATTTAGGGCAAGGGTGGAAGGGAACCCGGAAGCTTACAAGGAAAAAGCCTTGGGGCTGATCCATAAAAACCTCAGAAGCAGAAGCATGATTAAAACCCCTGGAGGGATAATAAGATTTGTCAATTGGGAAAACGCAGAAGTCGGAGACAGATCAGTAGAAATCAATAATCTCTCAAAACTTTGTAATTTCTCCCCAGAGAGCAATGATCTCCTTACAGCACACTATAAAGGGATAAATGAAGATGAATTTAGCGGAGAAAGGTCTCTTTTTCACCTCGACCTACAGACATTGAGTGAAGCCCTCCATTATGCATCCGGCTTCCGTAAAGCGCAAGAATCTGGATTAAAGGAAGGCATAGAGCATCACGGCCAAGCTCTTAGCAATACTCTGGCAACAATGCTCTTTGTTAGCGACGCCATGCAAGAATCCAGAAATGCGAAAAAAATGATCGAGGAAGGGAGATTATCTACACTTCTAAAGCCTAGACCAAGAAAAGTGTCACCAGTTTACGACTCTGAAGATCAAGTAAAAGAGCCAGGCGTTTTGGAAAAACTTGGAAAATTTTTGACGCCTAAAAATCTCGCTCTTGGAGTAGCATTGTTTACCTCATACTCTGGGCTTTACAACTTTTGTAGAAAACCAGTTGTTGTCGAAACGAAACAGCTGGCCGGCGCAACTGTGGAGATAGTTGATCAAAGAGCAAGATGGCTTCCAGGATTCCACACAATAGATGATCTTCTTTGGAAACAACCTAAGACCGAAAGTAGAAAATACGAAGACGGTTCTCTAGGTGGGACAATAAACCGGATTTTATTCAGGAGGGAAGCAGAAAACCTTTACAGAAAATTAGATGAAATCAGCGAGAATAACTCTCTCCTAAACAAGAAAAGTTCAGAAAAATCGTGGGATTCCTATTATCAGGCAGTGGGAGATATTATGAAAGGGATTGATAAGGGGGAATTTGTAGAGAAGTTTAGTTCATTTGCAGAAGAAGCTGCTGAAAGGCATGAAGAGCGACACCTACTAGATAAGATCACCAGCTACAATCCTGTGCATAGCGAAATCAGGGCAATTTTGCACTCTATCTTTTCTTCATCTAAGCCGACAGAATTTGTGCGGCTCGAAGGAAGTTTGCATCCTTTTGCAATGAAGAAAGTTGATCCCGCCTATCAGAAAGCTGCCTATTTAGTTATGTTCAAAGGATATATGTCTTATCCAGATACTCCTTCAAGGAAAGAGGTACACAAGCTCTCGCCGGAAGAAAAGCAAAAAAGAGCAAAAGAAATTTTCAATGCTTGGTACCCCAAAGATAAAATTAATTAAAAGAGAAATATTTTAGCTAAAACCGAACAATCCTGATTGTAATCCAAATAACCTAGCAAGCAGACCTGTCTCTCTTTTTTCTTTGATAGGTTCGAATGTTCTTCCTTCAGAAAGAGAAATTTCTTCAGGATCATTTAATAAGCTTACTGTCCCCTCTCCGTTTTTTGGCCTAACAACAATTTTAGCTTCTCCATTTGCAAGGGCATCTAACAACTCTTGAGTGTTAGCCCAACCTCTTACTCCAGCCACAGCAGTAGGTGTCCTTACAACATACCTCTGTCTATTCAATAAACTGATTCTCCTCCCAGCATTAGCTAAAAGGCTTTCTAAAACCCCTTTGTTTTCTACAGGGGCCACACTTATTTCCAAATTTTTGCTTGCTTTAAACGGTCTAAAACCTTGGGGGCTACATTCTCTGAATTCACCAACCAGCTTGCAGTTCATAACTGCCAACATTTGTTCATAAGTTAATCCTAGTTCAACATCTTCTTCAGTAAGTTCGGGTCTTTGAGAATCAGTTTTAGACGTAACTTCTTTGCAATAAGAAGTATCTTTGAAACCTTCCAAGCCGCAGCAATCCGGATTGTTTGGTTGCATAGCACATAATTGTTCCAACGCTGAATTACTGCCTGCAGAAACAAAGCTTAATGAACTCAAAACTAGGAGCAGAGATACGAAAGTCAAAGAAAGTAACCTATTCGCCATCTTTTCTTCATTTTTACAGTGGTTTAATCTTTAAAAGTCTTCTCCTTTGATGTAAAAATCAATGATTATTAATCATTATAAAAAAGCTTATAAATTGAAATAACGCAATGAAGAGCATAGAGGTTTAAAGAGATGGTGAAGAGGACGATTGAAGAGAGGAAGAATCTGAGCGAAAGCGATGTTCTAGAGAAACTAAAAACTCTGGGGCCTATGCTTCAGCAGGAATACCTTGAAAATTTAAACAACAGAATAGAGCTCGAGCCCAATCTTAAAGTTCTTGTTTCAAAAAAACTCGCAGAAGTTTATGCCAACAGAGGCATGTGGTCAAGCGCTGCAAGAGTATTGACAAATGCAGCGCTCGCATGTGAAAGATTCGAGCCAAAAAAGGAGCTGCATATGCAGGCTGGGGCAGTTGCGATAAAAGCTGGAGACTACCTCCTTGCAGATGACAATTTCAGGGGAGCAGTAGAAGCTGCAGCTCCGAATGAGAAAGCAAGGGTTCAAAGCGATTCTGCAGACCTTTACATGGCTGAAGCAACAGCCTTGGATAAAAGCGGAAAAATGACTAAGGCTGCACAGGTTTATGAAAGGATACTAAAAAGTGCGAAAGACAATGCGGTTAAAAGGAAAATTACCGAAAGGCTTATGGCTCTTTATGAGAAACTCGGAAGAATCTCTGACTCCATGAGGATGAAATCTTCCCTTGCAAATCTGTAAAAAGATTTAAAAAGAAAAATTTCTATATAGTCTTATAAAATATATTTTGAAAGAGGTATTTCATGGAGCATAGGATGCATGGCCGCAGAAGGACTGACGGGCACAAACACGTTTTATTCGCAATAACTCTTGTAGTTATATTTGGTGCAGGTTTCTGGGGATATAAATTTGGACTAATAATCAAATCCAATAAAGATTTTATAACAGGGAATACTGCAAATAATTTCGATACCCAGATTCAAGAAAGCTATTGGAAAGTCATAAAATCCGATGCTTTTATTCTTGAACCCAATCAGATCTTTATGGCCTTCAGCAAGGAATCTGAAGAGATTATCACCAAATATAAACTTGACAGCGACAAAGCCTTGAAGGCTTTTTGGACGGAGTCAGAGGAAGACTGCAGGGCAGCGGCTAAGGACGAAGCATTTCAACAATTCGCTGGATGTAGCCCAAATGCAAAAATTCTTGAGTTTAAAAGTGGTGAATGCAAGGTTCCAGGAACATCTGGAATATGTTTAATTAATAACGGAGATGAAGAAATCCAAGTAAGGCTCAAGATAGAAAGAAAAATGTAAGCCCCTAAAGGACTTTATTTTATCTTGTGTTCTTTGAAAAATTCAAGCCTTTCTTTACGGCTCGCCTTTCTGATAAGATGAAGGTAACTTGTTACAAGTAATTTTTCTATCTTTTCAGGTCTAACTGGCTCAAATGATGCCCATTGAGCACTCCCCAAAGGCATATTCTCAAAAGTTCTTGACGATAATGTGTAAAGATAGATGTATTTTTGTTTTGGCCAACCCCTATAAATTATTGAATCTTTTATTCTAAACTTTCCATTTAATTTATGCACCTGCATACTTCCTTCTCTCACTCCCTTACATGAATGAAGAGCCATAGCAATAGCAGCATCTTTCACAGAAGAGGCATATATTCCCTTGAGGCTATTGTGATGTTTTTTAGGATCAAGATCTCTTGCTTGCTTGGGTAAGAGTTTGTCACCAATAAGTCTTCTTCCACTTCCATGATAAAGATATTTGGGTTTTACCATTTAATTAACAAGCCTCCGAAGGGATTTGAACCCTCGACCCCCGGTTTACGAAACCGGTGCTCCACCGCTGAGCTACGGAGGCACAAGGTTAAAAATCCCGATCTGTTTTTAAAACTAATGAAAATTATTCCAAAAGAATTCTACGATCGGGATTCTGCGCAAGTTGCAAAAGATCTTTTGGGAAAGTTAATTATCCGGAAGCTCGGCGATCATAGGTTGGTCGGAAAGATAGTAGAAACAGAGGCTTATTATGGCCTGAAGGATCCTTCATCAAGGGCATTTACGACTCCAAAGATGGCAGCAGCCATGTGGGGACATCCCGGACAAGCCTTTGTTTACATGGTCCATAACAACTGGCTTTTTAACGTTGTAACGGAAAAAGAAGGCATTCCGGCAGCAGTATTAATCCGAGCCCTAGAGCCTGTAGAAGGAATCGAACTAATGAAAAACCATCGTGGAAGGGATGGATTCGGCCTTACAAACGGGCCCGGGAAGCTTACACATGCCTTAAGAATAGAAAAACAACATAGTTCTATAAAAGTTTACGATCCAAATTCTGAAATAATTATTGCAGAACCTTCAAAAAAAGAAAAATTTCAGATCGCATCTTCGAACCGCGTAGGTGTAAGATATGACCTGAAGAGAAAGTTAAGATTTTACCTCCAAAAAAACAAATGGGTAAGTAAGGGAAAAATTTATGGAGAATTTATCTCCACAGGTAAACTAAAGAATTGAAGTTATCTTATCTTCTTTTCTTTTTCTTAGCTTTCTTACCCGATTTCTTGGCACGAGATTTTGATTTCTTCATTGCCTTCTTAGGTTTTCTTTTCATTGCTTTCTTCTTCATCTTTCTGTACCTCCTTATCTCTATTTTGTGCCTCCTTGAAAAAGATAGATCAAAAATAGAGTGCATAGATGACACTCTTCAAAAATTTGAAATCCGACTTCAAGGACAGCTTGAGAGCATTATAATAAAAAAGAGCTTACTCTCCGTATCCATTCCGACAAAACGGTTTTTGAAACAAAAATTATTTCTCGACCGAAAAATTTGCCGCAATTTGCTGAAAATTTAAAGCAATTTCTTTTTTTATACTTATCGGATTTTTCAGAAAATAAAAATTCAGAATTATTTTTTCCTTAAGGCGTCTTTAACATTGCCGACGGACTTTTGGCAGTTTGAACAAACATGATAAATTTTGTTCTTCCCGCCTTCATTTATTTTTACAACTGCGCCTTTCAATTTTCCAAGAAAGGTTTCTTCAATTGCACTTCCGCATAAGTCACATTTCATGATTTTGTGAAGCATAAACTATTTAAAAGTCTTTCATCACCCCCCTTCATGCCTAATTTAATATTTCCCTGAAAACCGGGTTTCTTATTCTATTAGCTTGAGCTTTTATATCTGGGGACAAAAATGAGCAGGATAGCAGTAATTCAGCAGGATCTATGTCATCCGGATAAATGCGGCAATCTATGCGAAAAACTCTGCCCTGTAAACAGGCAAGGGGTTGAATGCATAACCATCACAAAGAAAGCCTTCATTGATGCCAGCACATGCATAGGCTGCGGAATATGCCCTAAAAGATGCCCTTTTGGAGCAATTTCAATTATTAACCTTCCGGACGAATTGGACAAAGATCTTTTTCATAGACATGGAAAAAACGGCTTTGCGCTTTACAGGGTCCCAATGCCGAGATTTGGCCATGTTCTTGGAATTTTAGGAAAAAACGGCATAGGTAAATCTACCTCCATGAAAATTTTATCCGGAAAAGCCAACCCTAATTTTGGAGAAACTAACGAAGAGCTATCGGAGCTAAAGTTTAGGGATTATCTCAAAGGATCCGAGCTCATGAATTACTTTGAAAAACTTCCAAATCTTAAATCTTCGATAAAACCTCAGAACATTTTCAGCTTAATGCAGTTTGGAAAAGTGGATGAACTTCTTGATAAAGCGGTAGAATTCAAAGACCCGAACGTTCCGGAAAACCATCATCACAGCATAAGCAAGGAGGAAATTGTAAAAGACTTGGCGATAGATAAATACCTCGGAAAAGATCTTTCCACTCTTTCAGGGGGAGAGCTTCAGAAAGTTGCGATAGCTGTAGCCTGCCTTAAAGAAGCAGACATTTACTTCTTTGATGAGCCGCTGGCTTACTTAGACATCGTAGAAAGAATAAGGGTGAGCGATTTCATAAGAAAGCTGGTGAAAGAGGACAAAGCAGTTGTTGTAATCGAGCACGACCTTCTGCTTCTTGATTATATGACTGATTTTATTAACATAGTTTATGGAAAACCCTCAGCTTATGGGGTAATATCTTCAATAAGGGCTTCAAAGAATGCAATTAACTCCTATCTTGAAGGTTTCCTTAGAGAGGAGCAGATGAGGTTCAGGGTTTTTGCTTTTTATTATCGGCGGAATTACGGCAAATCTAGGTTACGGGATGTTCG
>CAZIKY010000009.1:0-24278 GCA_964540065.1 Candidatus Woesearchaeota archaeon
CGAGCTCAAAATAAAACCTAAGGCTCCTAAAAGCGCGAAGCCTGCTGCCAGTGGAGAAAAGGAGCCTAAGCCCGAATTCTGCTCACTAAAAACTTCGGATAAAAGCTTTATTGAAGACCTTTTCTTCGACTATCCAAACTTTAATCAAATCAGCGCCAAACATACTCTCGAGATAAAAGAAATCATCCTCCCTAAAGGAGAAAGTGACCCGGTTAGGATAAGAGAGCTCGCAAAGAGAAAGGGAAAGCTTATAAGGGAGCTAAACGTTGATGGCAGAGCGAATAAATCGGAAAAAGAGTTTTTAGCGTGAAAGCGCTCTAGAAAAGTGTTTTCCGAAACTGTTCGCAGATCAATAAACACAGGAAGGTTTATAAATGGCCTTTTGCAGTTTTGTATAACTCAAAACAGGCACTTTTGAGGCACTCAAATGGCATTTGTAAACAAAAATACAAATGGGAAGTCTAAAAAGACCAAGACATGGAAGTTTGCAGTTTTGGCCTCGTAAAAGAGCAGCCAAAGAATTACCTAGTGTAAACTGGAGATCATTTGAGGGAAGAAACGTTCTTGCTAAAAATAAAATTTTAGGATTTATCGGATATAAAGCGGGCATGGTTTCTCTTTTGGCTAAAGACAACACAAATAATTCTATGACTAAGGGCAAGAATATAGTTCTTCCAGCAACAGTAATTGAATGCCCTCCTTTGAAGGTATTTTCAGTTAGATTCTATAAGGACGGAAAAGTTGCCCTTGATGTTCTTTCGCCTTCTTTAGATGATGAGCTTAAAAGAAGGGTAAAACTTCCTAAAAAGGCTTCTGATCTTGCTGATGCTGAAAAGAGATTGAATGATTTTAAGGATTTGAGGCTTTTGGTTTACACTGTCTCTAAGAAAACAGACTTGAAAAAAACTCCCGATATCGCAGAAGTGGGACTTTCTGGAACCCTGAAGGAAAAATTAGATTTTGCTAAAAGCATTCTTGGGAAAGAAGTAAGCGTAGAGGATGTTTTCCAAAATGGTCAGCTAGTCGATATTCATGCGGTTACTAAGGGGAAAGGGTTTACTGGCCCCGTAAAAAGATTTGGATTAAATTTGAAGCAGCATAAGAGCGAAAAGGGAGTGCGAAGGCCTGGATCTCTCGCGCCTTGGCATCCAGCTAGGGTGACTTATTACTCTCCTCTTGCAGGACAGATGGGTTATTTTACAAGAGTGCAATATAATAACAAACTCCTGAGCATGGGCAAAGAGCTGGAAAAAATAAAGGGTGGAAAGGAAAAGGGTTTCTTTGAGCATTATGGAACGCTTAAAAGTAATTTTTGTATTATCAAAGGATCTATTGGAGGCCCTCAGAAAAGAGCAGTCATGATGACTTTCTCGATGAGGCCTACTAAGAAGATTGCAAAGCAGAACTTCGAAGTTCTAGAGGTAATCTAAGTAAAATGGCTAAAGCAAAAATATTGACTGTTGAAGGAAGTGTAAAGGGCGAAATAGAATTGCCCAAATGCTTCGAGACGGGAGTTAGAGAAGATATTGTAAGGAAGGCTTTCTTGACTTTGAGCAAGAGACAGCCTTATGGAAGTTTCCCTCTTGCAGGGCAGCTTTACAGCGCTTCAGGAATTTTCCACCAGACACAAGGCAGAAAATACAAAACAAAGAAAGGTTTGGGAATTTCACGAATACCTCGAAAGATTATGTCTCGAAAGGGGGTAAGGGTTTCAAGGGTTGGAGCGACTATCCCCGGAACAAGAGGTGGAAGAGAGGCTCATCCTCCAAAGGCTTCCAAGATTTGGACTGGAAGCATAAACAAGAAGGAGATGAAAATGGCGATAAATAGCCTGATATCTGCTACTACCTCAAAAGATTTGCTGCAGAAATACTATCCCAAAGCAGATTTCTCAAAGATAAATCTCCCTCTTGTTGTTGAAGAAAACTTAGTAAACTTGGATAAAACAAAGAAATTGAAGGAATCTGTTTCGAAGATACTTGGTAACGCAAGCTATCTTGCTGAAAGAAACAAAGTCCTTATAATCTCAGATAAAGCTCCGAAATTTTCACATTCTGCTTTTGAATTTGCAAAAGCTGAAGAGCTGAATGTTACTACCTTGGCTCCTTCTGGAAAGCCCGGAAGATTGACAATCTACACGGAAGGCGCTATCGAAAAGCTAAGGAAGAGGGAGAGCAAATAAAATGAAATTGTTAAAACCGCTTGCAACAGAAAAAGCAGTAAAGCTTTTAGAGAGTGAAAACAAAATTGTTTTCATTGTAGATAGAAGAGCGAACAAACAGGAAATTAAGAAGGAAGTGGAAAATACTTTTGAAGTTAAAGTTGAAAATGTTGATACGCAGATAAGAAACAATCAGAAAGTAGCATTTATAAAACTCAAAAAGGAGAACCCTGCAATAGATGTTGCAGCAAAATTAGGTTTAATGTAATTGTAAAATGGGAAGAAGGATATTACAGCAGAGAAGAGGGAAGGGAAGCCCTACTTGGAGGACCAGCAAATATGCTTACAGGATACACTTAACCTACCCTAGCGAAGAAGGAGAGGGAGTAGTTTCAAAGTTCATAAGTATAAGCGGACACAGCGCGCCTTTGGTAATGATCAAGACAAACAAAAGAATATTTTTCAATGTTGCAACAGAAGGGCTTGAAGTTGGCCAGAAAGTTGGTATTGGGCCTAATTCCGAAGTGAAAAGCGGCAGCATACTTCCGCTTTCAAAAATCCCTCTTGGAACAAGTGTATGCAATGTTGAGACTGTTGCAATGAACGGCGGGAAATTAGTAAGATCCAGCGGGTTAAGTGCAAATGTTTTAAGAAAAACCGGGGAAGGAGTAACTTTGCTTCTTCCTTCAAGAAAAGAAATGATTTTTGATGAAGATGCCCGTGCAACTGTTGGAATCGTTGCTGGCGGCGGAAGAACTGAAAAGCCATTTGTAAAAGCCGGAAGAAAACATCACCTATTAAAGGCAAGAAACAAGCATTATCACAGAACCTCTCCTATAAAGAGAAACGCAGTCAACCATCCATGGGGCGGAGGAAGAGGAAAGAATATGGGTAAGAGCGGAATTGCTCCAAGATGGGCTTCGCCTGGAAGAAAGGTTGGACTGCTAAAGCCTAGAAAGACTGGAAGGGGAGGCAAGAGAGGATAATCTCATAGGATAATAAGAAAATGGCAAAAGAATTTACATACAGGGGAAAAACTACTGAAGAACTTTCAAATTTAGATGTGAGGGAATTCTCCAAGCTTCTTTCTTCAAGAAGAAAGAGAACAGTCTTGAGAAATTATGATAAAATAGAGAAATTTGTCCAGAGATGCAAAAAGAAAGTTCAGACAAATAAGAAGATAAAAACCCATAATAGGGATATGGTCATCGTTCCCAGCCTTGTGGGGATGAAGATTAATGTTTACAACGGCAAAGAATATGTCCCTGTGGATATAAATTGGGAAATGATCGGGCATCTGCTTGGAGAGTTTTCTATAACTGTCAAGAAGGTTGCGCATAGTGCACCTGGAATCGGAGCTACAAAATCCTCGGCAGCATTATCTGTCAAGTAAAAATAAAATGGAAAGCAAACAAAAACTTCAAAATGCGGGAAGCGGAATGAAAGTCATAGTCAGAGGAAGAGATCTTCCAATCTCTGAAAAGGATGCCTCAACAATGTGCAAGGCTATCAAGTACCAAAAGGTTTCAGATTCAATGAAATTCCTTGAAAAGGTTCTGAAAAAAGAAATGGGAGTTAAGAACGAAGGCGGTAGAGTTAGAGTAACGAGCCATGGAGCACAATATCCTCAAAATGTTGCAAAGGTTTTTACCAAGATGCTTAAAAGTCTGAGCGCAAATGCAAGTGTTAAAGGAATGAATACCGAAAAGTTGGTTGTTTTCGCAAAGACTGATAAGGCTTCAAGACCCCAAAGACCTGGAAACAGGCTTAAGAAGTTTAAGAGAGTGCATGTAACTTTTGAGGGTTTTCAGGGAGCGGAAAAGGAAGAGAAGAAGGCTCCAGAAACAAAAAAGGTTGAAGAGAAAATGGAGGCCAGCAAATAAATAAAAATAAAATGATCGAAAAGAAAATAATTGCCCTCAAGAAAGATGAACTTTCAATCAGGGAGTTCATAAAGGAAAGCCTTGGAAAGGGCAAGGTCAGCGGGATTAAGATAGAAAGAACGCCGATAGGCGAGAGAATAATTGTTGTAACTTCAAGACCTGGAGGGATTATTGGTAAGAGGGGAGAAAATATCCAGATTCTTACAGAGAACTTAAAGGAGAAATTCAAATTCCAAAATCCAAAAGTAGAAATTTCGGAGGTCTTAAAACCAGAATTTGACGCTCAGACAGTTGCGGACCAAATAGCAATGTCTATAGAGAGATTTGGAACAAATTCTTTCAAGATAATTGCGTATAAGGCTCTTGAAAGGGCAAAAAATTCGGGAGCTCTTGGATGCGAAATTGTTCTAAGCGGAAAACTTCCTGGAGAAAAGGCAAGATCCTGGAGATTCAGCTTCGGATATCTTAAGAAGACAGGCGAATCTGCAGAACTTGTAAGCAGAGCTAAGGCTTTTGCTTTAACAAAGCCGGGAATTACCGGAGTTAAGGTAGCTATTTTGTCTCCAGATGTTTTCATCCCTGATAAAATAACCATAAACACCGAGAATGTTTTAGCGGAATCTGTTGAGGCAACTAAAGAAGCTGTAGGAAGCGGTGCCGAGAATTTAGGGGAGAAGAAGTAAATGGCAGTCATAAGAAAAAAAGAAATGAAAGGATATTCAATGAATGATTTAAACAAGAAGTTGGGAGAATTGAGGTTAGAATTAGTTAAATCTTCTAAACCTTCCCAAGGAGCATCAATAAAAACTAGGGAAATAAGGAAGACTGTTGCAAGACTGCTCACTAAAATGAATTCAGATAAGAATATGAAAAGGGAGGACAAATCAAAAGCAACTAACTAAGCATGGAAATATGTCCTAAATGCGGTTTGCCTAAGGAGGCATGTGTTTGCGAAGTCCTCGCAAAATCCAAGCAAAAGATAAAAGTCGAAGTTGAAAAGAAAAGATACGGAAAAATGGTCACGATGGTTACAGGAATAGATGCAAAGGATGTAGATATTAAAGGGCTACTCAAGGAGCTTAAGAGTGATTTGGCTTGCGGAGGCACAGTCAAGAACAATGAGATAGAGCTTCAAGGAGAACATGCTAAAAAAGTAAGAGAAAAACTTATTTCATTAGGATTTTCAGAGGATTCAATAGAAGCGTAAAATGGCTGAAAAAGAAAAATCAAAGAGAAAGCGAATGAGCAAAGAAGAAAGAGCTAAATGCGAAGATAGATGCAATAGGCACGGCACCCTAAGCGTTAGGGGAAGAAAGTTTGAAGGAGTAATTAAGAAACTTGTCGGCCAACGAGCAGTAATTGAATGGGAAAGAATTGTCTATTTCCCCAAATATGAACGATATTCAAGAACAAGAAGCAGGCTTCATGCCCATGTTCCAAAATGCATGGTTTCAGATATAAAGATCGGAGATTATGTAGAAATAGGGGAATGCAGACCATTAAGCAAAATTACGCATTTTGTTCTTTTGAATAAGATAAGATAAGGAAGTTTAAAATGAAAGCAATAAGTTCGAAAAGATCACACGCATTGAATTTGGGAGCAATAGTTACCATCTCAGACAATAGCGGTGGAAAAATAGGAAAAGTAACCGGGGTCGTTAGAGGTAAAAGCACCAAAGGAAGACAGCAATCTGCAGGAATAGCAGACCAGGTTAAAATAAGCGTGCGTTCTGGATTGCCTGAAATGACTGGGCAGGTATTTGATGCAGTAGTTATAAGGCAGAAAAAAGAATGGAGAAGGAGAACTGGAGAGAGAATCTCTTTCGAAGATAACGCTGTAGCAATATTAAAAGATGATAAGGGAAACCCTAAGGGGACTCAGATAAAAGGCCCTATCGCTAGGGAAGTTAATGAAAGGTGGCCGCTGGTTTCAAAGATAGCCAGCATAGTTGCTTGAGATTAAAATGGAAAAACAATTTTCAACAAGTTGGAATTCGAGTGTTAAACCGAGAAAGCAGAGAAAATGGAGATATTCTGCTCCGGCTCACAAAAGACACGCTCTTTTGAGCGCCCATCTTGGAAAAGAATTAAGAAAAAAATATGGCAGAAGGAGCTTTCCTTTAAGAAAAGGGGATGAGGTTAAAGTAATGGTTGGAAACTTCGCAAAGAAAACGGGCAAAATCACCGAGCTAGATTATACCCGATTGAAAGTTAATGTTGATGGAATTCAAAGGTCCAAGAAAGATGGAACCAAGATAAACGTTGCTTTGGATCCTTCAAACTTAATGATCTTATCTTTGAATCTCGAAGACAAGAAGAGATTAAACTCTATGACCCGGGGCAAAGGATTAAAAGCTGAGAAGAAGGAGGTTAAAAAGTAAAATTTTAAAATGAGTCACTTAAAAAGATTGGCCTCGCCAAAAACCTGGCCCATACCAAGAAAAGGAACAAAGTATTTGACTAGTCCTAAACCTGGAAAAGTTTCATCTCTTTCCATGCCTGTAGCGCTCATGATAAGAGACCTCTTGAAACTTTCTTCCAGCAGAAGAGAAACAAGAATTATGCTCCACAATAAGGAAGTCTTAGTCAATGGAAAAGTTGTAGGAGACACTAAAGCTCCGGTGGGACTTTTTGATGTTATAAGCCTTCCTAAAATAAAGAAAAACTACAGAGTTACATTGAATGACAAGAGAAAGATAGAGCTTGAAGAAATTAAAGAGTCTGAAGCAAAGTCTAAGGCCTGTAAAGTTATAGGAAAAACCACTCTTAAAGGCAATAAAGTTCAGGTAAATCTCCTCAATGGAGACAATGTACTTTCAGATGCGAAAGTTAAGACAAACGACAGTTTAGTCTTGGATTTAAACAAGAGAACCGTTCTTAAACATCTTGCTTTTAAGGAGGGAGCAAATGCCCTAATAATCGGAGGAAAACATCTTGGTCAGAGAGCAGTTATTGAAAAGGTGGATAAGAATGAAGCTACACTTAAAGTCGGAAAAGAATCTTTCCCGATAAAACCAAGAAATGTTTATGTCATAGAATAAAATGGAAGCTAAAATGGAAAATCCAATGAGAGCAATAAAAGTAGAGAAGGTTACACTTAACTGTGGTGCAGGTGTTGAAGCTAAGAGATTAGAAAGAAGCGTTAAGCTTCTGCAGATGCTCGGCGGCGGAGAAGTTAAGATAACCTATTCCAAGCACAGAATACCTGCATTTGGATTAAGATTGAATCAGGAGATTGGATGCAAGATCACATTAAGAAAGGAAAAGGCTGTAGAGTTATTAAAGAGGCTTTTAGAGTCTGTAGGAAACAAGCTTTCAAGAGACCAGATGAATCCAGGATCATTTGCATTCGGCATCAAAGAATACATCGAAATTCCCGGTGTCCAATACCAGAGAGAGATCGGAATTTTAGGATTAGATGTATGCGTAACTTTGGCAAGAGCAGGAAAGAGAATTGCCGAGAAGAAAGCAAAGAAAGGAAAGATAGGCAAGGGCCATAAGATTACTGTTGATGAGACAATAAAATTCATGGAGGATAATTTTAACACAAAAATAGAATAAAATGACTGTAAGCGATTGGAGAAAAGTTTTGAAGCAGCTTGAGAAGAAGCCAGCCAAGCTAAAGAAATTTTTGAAGCATAATAAACCTAAGGAAAGAAAGTTTGGGATATCTACAAAGCCTTGTGAAAGGTGCGGCAGATTGGGAGCCCATGTAGGCAATTACGGCCTGAACTTCTGCAGGCAATGCTTCAGGGAAGTCGCTCCAAAATTAGGTTTTAAAAAATATTATTAGGAGTTAAGGATAAAATGGATTTAATAACAAAAACTTTGAATGAAGTAATGAATGCCAAAAGGGCAGGAAAATCTGAATGTGTAGTCTCTCCTGTATCAAATCTTCTTCTAGAAGTGCTGGAGATAATGAAGAGAGAAGGATATATTGATTACAAGTTAGAACAGGGCAAGTTCAGGAAAGTTATGATAAACATAAAGCAATTGAATGAATGCAGATCCATCAGGCCAAGATTCCATTTCCAAAAGAAGGAACTTGAAAAATATTTGAGGAGATACTTGCCTTCAAGAGATCTTGGAATTATAATCGTATCCACAGACAAAGGTGTAACAACTTACCGTGATGCAATAAAGCAAGGATGTGGGGGAGTCCTTTTAGCTTACAGCTACTAAAATAAGAAAATGCATGCAGATGTAGAAGAAAAAATAGAATTGCCCCAAGGCGTTACAGCAAGTCTGGACTCTGAATTGGTTGTAAAGGGACCAAAGGGAGAAGTTAAGAGAAAGGTTCCTTCAAATGTTAAAGTCGAGGGAAATACGATCACTGTAAGCGCTAAAAATGCTACAAGAAATGAGAAGAGGATGGTTATGACCACTCTTTCCCATATCAACAATATGGTTAAAGGCGTAATGGATGGATATAATTATTCCTTGCAGATATGCACTGTCCACTTCCCTATGAATGTAAGTATAGATAAGGGAGAAGTTGTGATAAAGAATTTCCTTGGAGAAGCTAAAGAAAGGAAAGCTAAGATTCTTCCAGGAGTAGATGCAAAAGTTGAAGGAGATTTTATCAGAATATTTTCAATCGATAAAGAAGCTGCAGGACAGACTGCAGCGAATATTGAAACTGCTACAAGGGTTAGAAGAAGAGACAGAAGAGTCTTCCAGGACGGAATATGGATAACTGAAAAACCCGGGGAGAAGATGTAAATGGAAAAAAGAAAGAAACCTTCATTTTTGAGAACTGAATGGAATAAAAAACCTAGACTTGGAAGCTCCAAGAATACTAAATGGAGGAGAGCAAGAGGGAGGCATTCAAAGATAAGGCAGAAAATGAAGGGAAATACAAAAGCGCCAAGCATAGGATATGGGATGCCTCGAGAGATCAGAGGCCTAGTTAACGGTATGAAACCTGTGGTCCTTCAGAATGTTGGAGATTTGGATAAAGTCGGCAAGAATGAAGTTGCAGTAGTTTCTTCAACACTGGGAATGAAGAAGAAAGTAATGCTCGCAGAAAAGGCATCTAAGATGAAAGTAAATTTCCTAAATTTCAACCCCCAAAAAGTTTTAAGTGCAGTTAAAGAAGCTGCAGAAAAGAAAGCAAAAAAAAGTGAGGCTAAAGAAAAGAAAGATAAGGAAAGCAAGGAAGCGAAAAAAGAAGAAACTGCAAAAACTGAAGCGGCTAAGAAGGCTGAAGGAGAAAACAGATGAAGTTCACATCTAAGAAAAGATTAGCTGCGAGAATGTTAGAGGTCGGTGTTGAAAGAGTATGGTTCGATCCGCTCAGATTAGATGACATTCAGCAGGCAATAACCAGAAGAGATATAGAAGATTTGGTTAAAGACAGAGCAATAAGAGTCAAAAATGAAAAGCCTCAAGCAAAGAATGTTTATAGAAAAAGAAAGAAATCTGGAAGCAAGAGGATCAGCGTTAAGGCCCGAAAAAGAAAGTATATAGGCAAGATAAGAAAGATAAGAAGGCACCTGGCAGAGATTCATGAGAAAGGAGAAATTTCATTGGAAGAAAAGAAGAAGATGAGGGCTTGGGCAAAGGCAGGCACTTTCAGAAGCACAAGACATCTTAAGGAGACATTGAAAACGATAAAGTAAAATGAAAAGATTAATCAAAGTTCAATTTAGAAGGAGAAGAGAGAATAAGACCAATTATACTTCCAGAGTTAAGGCTCTGAAAGGCAGAACCCCTAGGCTTGTTGTAAGAAAGACTAACAGATACTTGGTTGCCCAAGTAGTCACAAGTGAAAGGGCCCAGGATAAGGTATTATTGAACGCAAATTCAAAGGAATTATTAAAGTATGGATGGCCTGAAAAGGATTCTATAAAGAATTTGACCGCAGGATATCTTCTTGGTCTTTTGGTTGCAGAAAAAGCTAAAAAGGCTGGAGTGGAAAGAGTAATACTTGATTTGGGCCTTACAAAGTCTACTAAAGGAAGCAGGCTTTATGCAGTCGTTAAGGGAGCCGTCGATGGCGGATTGGACGTTCCGCATTCCGAAGAGATACTCCCGCCTTCTGAAAGGATAGAAGGAGCTCATGCCAAGATAAAAGTAGATCTTAAAAAGATAAAGGAGCAAATAGCAAAGTAAAAATAAAATGGTTAAAAAATTGCCTTTGGAAAAAGAAAAATTAACTGAAACAAGAGTCGTAGCCGAGCCTATCGATGAAGATAAGAAAGCTAAGGTTGTTGAAGAAGGCGTAGATGAATATAAGGAATCTCCTCCTGAAGAGGAAAAGAAAGAAAGAAAATTCCTTAGGGCTGCTGAAAGAGAAAAACTTGCCAGAGAGGAAGATTTGGCAAAATGGAGGCCTAAAACTCAGTTAGGCATGATGGTCAAGGCAGGAAAGATCAAGAATATCGATGAAGTTTTTGACAAAGGTTTGAAGATACTCGAGCCTCAAATTGTAGATACTTTACTTCCAAATCTTAAAAGTGAGCTTTTGCTCATAGGACAGGCTAAAGGGAAGTTTGGCGGTGGGAAGAGAAGATTCTGGAGGCAGACTCAAAAGAAAACTGCTGAAGGAAATGTCCCGCATTTTGCCTGTATGATTGTTGTTGGAGATGAAAATGGGCATATTGGGATTGGATTAGGCAAGGCTAAAGAAACTTTGCCTGCCAAAGGAAAGGCCTTGAGGTCTGCAAAATTAAATCTTACTCGAATAAGCAGAGGCTGCGGGTCATTTGACTGCAGCTGCAGTGAAAGCCACAGCATTCCCGTGAAGATTGAAGGAAAACGTGGAAGTTCGAGGATAAGACTTATGCCTGCAGCAAAAGGTACAGGATTAGTCGCTGAAAGAGAAGTAAGAAAAGTTTTGAAGCTTGCAGGTTTGAAAGATGTATATACTAAAACATTCGGTCAAAGCAGAACAAAGATAAATCATGCTGGTGCTTGCTTTAATGCTTTGAAACAGACTTTGGCTGTTAAAAGATAATTGGAGAAATTGAAAAATGATGATTGCAATAAGGATAAGCGGTTTGGTCGGAGTGAATCGAACGCAAGAATCTACAATGGATTCTTTGATGCTCCGAAAGAAATACAACTGTATTTTTTTGAAGAATGAGGATCTGCCGAGGATAAACACTGTAAGAGAGCTTATAACCTTTGGAGAAGTCGAAGATTCTACACTTAAGTTGATCCTTTCCAAAAGAGGAGTCAAGTTAAAAGATAAAAAGAGTGTGGATAATGTTGATGAAGTTCTGAAAGGATTGAGTGGGGGAAAGACTTTGAAGGAATTAGGGGTTAGACCTTATTTCAGGCTTCACCCACCTATAGGGGGCTTCAAAAAGAGCACTAAGATGCCTTACCCTCAAGGAATACTTGGAAAGAATAAGGAGATAGCATCACTCGTTAAAAAGATGCTTTAAATTTAAAATGGTTAAACGAGATAAAAGATCGAGAATAAGGGGAAGAAGAACTGTTGGATGGGGCTCTAGAAAGAAGCACCGAAGCAGCGGAAACAGGGGAGGTTTCGGAATGGCCGGAACTGGAAAGAAAGCAGGCCAGAAGAAAACTCTTGTCCTGAAGCATATGCCTGGATATCTAGGAAAGAAAGGATTTTACAGCCTAAATACTAAACAAAGAGAAAAAGTTAAGGTAATTAACCTTAATGAAATCAACCTTAAGCTAAAGGATTTTGAAAAAGAGGGCTTTGCTAAATCCACTTCCGAAGGCTTTGAACTAAACCTTAAAGGATATAAGATTCTTGGCGAAGGGAATGTTGCTAACAAGCTGATCGTAAGCGCTTCTGGCTTCTCTGCTAGTGCAAAAGAGAAAATAGAGGCAAAAGGCGGCAAAGCACTTGAAAAATGAATTTACAAGGCATAATGAGCCTCCTTCCAGAGGTTAAAAGACCTGCCGAAAAGAGACTCGGTTTTAATGTAAAGCTAAAGTGGACTTTAACCATTCTTGTTTCCTACTTTTTACTTGCTAACATCCCACTTTATGGTTTGGCCGGAGAGTCCCTTTCAAGATTTGAATTTTTGTCTATAATTTTGGGAGCACAGTTTGGTTCTTTGATTTCGTTAGGTATCGGCCCGATAGTTATGGCTTCGATAATTTTGCAGCTTTTAGTTGGAGCGCAGCTTTTAAGCATAGATATGAAGACGCATGAAGGTAAGAAAACTTTCCAGGGCCTTCAGAAGATGCTTATAATATTCTTCTGTCTTTTTGAAGCGGTAATTTACGTCCTCATGAGGGGGCTTCAAGCTCAGCCAGGATTTGAGAGTATATTGATCTTGCAGCTTTTCTTAGGAGGAATTATCGTTATGTTTATGGACGAGGTCATAAGTAAATGGGGCTTTGGTTCAGGAGTAAGCTTGTTTATCGGAGCAGGAGTAGGAGTGCAGCTTTTCACAACCGCTTTTGGATTTATAAACGAGCAAAATCAGCTTGCCGCCGTCGGTAGAATATGGGTTTTCTTTAACTCCTTGTCTGCAGGAGATACCATAACTTCTGCAGTTGCGGGAATGGCAATACTCGCAACACTTTTAATATTCTTCTTGGTAGTTTGGGCCCAGGCAATTAAAGTTGAAATTCCACTTTCATTCGGACAGATAAGGGGATTTGGAATGAGATGGCCCCTTTCATTCTTTTACACTTCAAACATTCCCGTTATCTTGACTGCAGCACTTCTTGCAAATGTTAATCTATTCGCCACTTTATATCAAAATTGGACCGGTGCAGATACTAGCCTGCTTGTAAGTTTGGTTTCTCCTCCGAATCTCGTTGAAAATTTAATCAGGGGAAGTTTGACAGGATTCATGATTTTCCAAGGACTCTTTTTCATGTCATTAATGGTTGCGGGGTCTGTGATGTTTGCAATCTTCTGGGTAAAAACTTCCGGAATGGATGCTTCAAATGTCTCAAATCAGATACTCTCAAGCGGATTGCAAATACCCGGATTTAGAAGGGATCCAAGGGTTCTTGAAGCAGTTTTGAATAGGTATATTTTGCCCTTGACTGTAATGGGTGGAGCAGCGGTTGGATTGCTTTCCTCTGCTGCAGACCTAATTGGAGCGCTGGTTCAAGGAACAGGATTGCTTCTTGCAGTAATGATCTTCTATAAGCTTTATGAAGACATTGCCCAACAGCATGCTTATGACATGTATCCTTCTTTAAGGAAGGTAATGCTTAAGCAGTAAGTATAAAACCCTTCATTATAACTATATTTAAGATAAAATGGCGATTGCTTTAATTGAAAGTTATCCTTTAGTAAGCCTCTTGGTAGTTTCGTTTTTTATAACTCTGTTTTTGACGCTTATCTATAAACACTTCTCGAATCAAGAGGAGATAAAGAGGTCCAAGGAAAAGCTGAAGGAAATGCAGGCTAAGATAAAGGAAGAGAAGGATCCGGAGAAGGTTATGGCTCTTCAGAAAGAAATGCTGCAGATTAATATGGCCCAGTTCCAGCATAATATGAAGCCTTTGCTTATTACGTTCCTGCCTTTGATACTTGTATTTTGGTGGTTGAGAACGACTTATGTCCAGTTTGGAGTGCTTATCCCATATAATGTTACTTTCCCTGGCTCTAGCTTTTTGCTTCCCGGTTTGTGGGATGGTGCCGGATGGTTCATAGTCTATGTTTTCTCAAGCTTTATTTACAGCATGGTTTTGAGAAAGATAATGGATGTGCATTAAACTTAAAATGGAAAACGAAAAACTTCAGAAAGCAATGTTTGAAATGAATGTTATGGAGAACAAACTCAAGCAGCTGGATCAGCAGCTAAGCATTCTTGAACAACATATCCTGCAAGATGAGGGTATTGAGGCAAATATTGAAGAATTAAGCAAGAGTGGAAAGGCAGAGGTTGTTTTGCCGCTTGGCGGAGGGATATTTTCCCAAGGAAGCATGGACAAAATAGATAAACTGCTCGTCAGTGTTGGAGCGAATGTTCTCGTCGAGAAAACGGTTGAAGAAGCCAAAAAGTCTGTTTCTAAAAGGAAAGAAAAAATGATTTCTGCAAGAGAAGATCTTGCAAACCAAGTTAAAACTATTGTAGAATCTATGGCCCGAATAGAAAAGGAAATTCGATCTGAGGCCGTGGCTAAAGAATGAGTCTGAGTTATTACTTGAATATGAAAGGATAAGCAGACCTTACTTTTTTCAAAAATTCTTTGTGGCTTAAAATTCCGAGCTCTGAAATTATTGCTTTGATTAATTTAGGATCAATCTTTTCAAAGGAAGAATTCTCTATTTCAACCCCTTTGGGAGGGTTTTCCCAAACTTCATCTGGATTTCTTTCTTCGATAACTTCTTCATGTGGGCTGAATTTCCAAGCGTCGCTGCAAATATAAACCGGAACTTTGAAATTTTTTGCTACTAATGCAAACATTTCGCTCCCAATTTTATTGTAAACTTTCTTCGGAGTTATAGCATCTGCCCCCATTAAAGCTAGATCGCACTTTTTAAGGGCGATTCTTGCCCCTGAGTCAACATAGTGGATTACTTTTATTCCTGCTTCTGAGAGTTCTTTTGCAGTTTTTCTGCCTTGGTAAAGTGGCCTCGTTTCAGTGTTATGCACTGTGAATTTCTTTCCTTGCTTCTTAGCTGCTACTAGGATTTTGGTTAGGGTTGTGCTATGGCAGTGTACAAAAATATTCATGCCTGATTTGATTTTTGATGTTCCAAAATTTACGATTTTCTCATCGGATTTTTCAAAATAATTTAGCGAGGATTTAACTCCCGATGAAATATTCGGAAAACTTAAGGCGTATTTGACTGAATTTCTAAGTGTTGGTTCTGTAGGCCTAAGGTTAAGAAGTTTCTTTACAGACGCGGGATCGTTTCTTTCTAAAAGAGCTTTTGTAGCTGCTTTTGCGACTTCTGTAGCTCCTTGGATTCGCACCTCTTTGATTGCCTTGCACACCTCTTCAAAATCCATAGTTATCCTAGCTTTAGTAAATATATAAGTTTTTTGAGGGCTGAAAATGTTTTTATATCTTGAAAGCGGTTTGTAGAGATGTTAGAGATGCTTTTGAATCCAAAAAGGGCTGAGAGACATCCATGGGAGCTTTTTGTTGTGGGGTTTGTCTATGCTGGAGCTTCATTATTCCTGGCTAACTGGCTCTTCAGTAATAATCCCGTCTTTTCCAAGTATATTAGCATGCTTGTGATTACTTTCACAGTCATGTTCAGCATTCCTTTCTTCTATTTTTTGATAAAATTGGAGGAAGAAAGGAGCTATAAAAAAGAGCATGGCGGATTGTTTAAGAAACATGGTAAGGCGATCTATGCCCTCATGAGCCTATTTTTGGGCTTTTTAGTGGCTTATTCTCTTGGATATTTGTTATTCCCGGAGTATTTGGGGAATACGTTTCAAGCCCAGATAGAGCAGTACTGCCACATTAACTGGCCTTCCCAAGTAGAAGAATGCGTTTCTAAGAATGGGGGAATTGTAACTGGAGCTTTTGGTAAGGGATTTAGCGGAGGGGCAACGTCTAAAGACTACGCCATTAGCATCTTTGTGAATAATATTTATGTCCTTATTTTCAGCATCGCCTTTTCGATAATTTTTGGCGCAGGAGCGATATTTATCCTAGCATGGAATGCGAGTGTTATTGCAACTGCAGTCGGGATATTTGCCCAATCTTCAATAAGCAGTTTCCCGATAGCAATTTCAAGATATATGATTCATGGTCTTCCAGAAATAGCAGCTTATTTTGTGGCAGCTCTTGCCGGAGGAATAATAAGCATCGCCTTAATAAGGCACAATTATGGAAGTGAGAAGTTCTGGGAAACAATAAATGATTCGTTCAATCTTATTATTCTTGCTTTCCTTCTATTGGTTGTTGGAATGCTGATAGAAGTTTTTGTTACTCCGAGATTATTTTAGGGAGAGCATAACATTCGCTGAAGCAGAATCTTTTTCAGGAAGATTATAATAAATGAGCCTTGGCTCTATTCCCCTAGAGCGAGTTAAGTATTTCTTAACTTCTTTTAACCCCTCTCCTTTTCTTTTAACTGAAACCTCTATAAAGAGGTAATCAAATTTTATTGATCTGAGGGATTTTAACACTTCCATTTCTGACCCCTCTACATCTATCTTAACTAAATCAAACTTTGTCGGAATCCCCTTACGCCTTAATTCACTCCGGGTAGGAGTTATAATATCTACCTTAACTCGATTTACATCTTTCCTAATAAAGTTCTGATTAATATTTTCTTGGTAGAAGCTTCCTTCAGCTGAGGCTGAAGGGGAGAAATAAAAAGTCCTTTTCCCAGGTTTTAAGCCTAAACCAAAGGGGTAAGACTTCTGATTCTTTGATCGAGAGAGATTTTTTTGAAGAGTTTTGAAAACCCCCGTGTTAGGTTCAAAGGAATAGGACCTTATATGGGGAAATAGAGAGCTTAAGGTAACGCTGAATTGGCCAATGTTAGCCCCCACATCTAAAACCGTATTTATTTTTGAGAGATTTATAGTTTTGTTTATTTGTTCTATCTCTTTTGGGTAGCTTTGGAGTATCGCCGGAGAGAACCGATTATCGTAGTAGAACTTCTTCCCCAGATATTTTATCTCTCTTTTATTTGAAATGATGGAAGAGTATTTTCTAAAGAGGAAGGCTAATCTTTCTAAAAGACCTATCCTTCGGGAATTTAACCAATAGTAATCTAATTTAAAATTGGTTGAGGCTCTTTTGAAGAGGTCGTTTTTCATTTGAAAGGCAGTTTTTATAGACTTAAAAATCCTTTCTAGATAAAAGTTCGCTTTGTGGTTTAAAAGTATCACAAAGTTTATAAATTAAAAAACGCTCAGTTTAAAATGGGAGTTTATATTTGCGGAAACTGCAATTATAAGTTTAATTCTAATAAGCCTGTTCCGCCAAAAGGCTGCCCTTATTGCGGTGCAAAGGGCACTGTAGAAGCTGAAGCTACAGCCGAAGATTTACTTAAAGAAGTAGAAGATCTCGTCGAAAAAGACCGGATTTAAGGTCTTTAGTTAACTTTTTAAATTAGTTTTCTTAGGTTAAGTTAGAGTAAGAGTTAGTTTCTTACGACTTAATTATTCAAATGGAAGGGAATTTTAATGCTTCAAATGAAGAGGCACTACTTAAGGAAAGAAAAGATAAAGTAGCAGCTTTCATAAGGGCAAAGCAGACCTGGCTTTATTATATTGGTCTTGCAGTTATAGTCTGGTTCGGAGCAATTTTTATCCGAACGGCTAATATCGTGGGTCTTAAAGATTCTACTGGGGGTCTTAATGGCTATGCTTTAGCTCCAGATCTTGACCCCTATCTCTTCTTAAGGTGGGCTAAAGAAATAGTTGCTAAAGGTAGCTTAAGCATGGTTGATTCTTTCAGATACGTGCCCTTAGGATACAATACCTCAGAAGAATTACCAGGGGTCACTTATTCCATCGCATATTTGCACAAATTTTTGAGCTTATTCTCTCCAGATATTGCGGTTGAATATGTGGCGATTATTCTCCCAGTCGTATTCTTTGCTTTGACCCTAATAGCTTTCTTCTTTATGGTGAAAAAACTATTCGAAGATAACAAACATTCCAAAATGATTGCTTTGATTTCAACTGCATTCCTAGCAGTTTTTCCAGGCTTTGTCCATAGAACACTCGCCGGAGTTCCAGAGAAAGAGAGCATCGCTTTCTTATTCTTGTTTTTGGCAGTTTATTTCATGGCTAGCGCCTGGAAAGCAAAAGATTGGAAAGGGGCTTCACTTTTAGGTTTAGCTGCGGGAATTTCTACAGGTTTAATGGGTCTTTCTTGGGGAGGAATAACTTTTCTATTTGTAATTGTTTCATTAAGTGCTTTTGTCTATTTCTTTACTAAAAATTTTGAGGGTAAATCCATTTTAGCTTATGCTGGTTGGATTATTGGATTTACTCCAATCCTGTACACTCATCAGAAATATGGGAGCCTATTAACCTCTACTACAAGCGGTTTCTCCTACTTTGTCCTAGGTTTAATGGTCTTGAATTATGCGCTTTTTAATACTAGGTTAAAGGAGAGATTAAAGCTCGAAAGGATAAGAACTCCGGATAAATTCAAGACCCTAGCAATTTTAATTGTACTTGGCCTTCTCGCTATCTTGATTATTGATCCTGCTATGATTTCTAGAGAGTATCAAGGAGTCAGTTCTCAATTGCTTAAGCCTTTTGAAGGAGATAGATTCACTGTAACTGTAGCCGAGAATAATCGACCTTTCTTGAACACTTGGAGAGGGGAATTTGGATGGATTTTCTGGATATTTATTCTAGGATCCCTCTTTTTGATCTTTGAATATGCCTTAAGCTTAAGTAATCTTAATAGAATTATCTTAACTTCGGCATATGCCGTTCTTGTTTTCGGATTAGCATTTACAAGAATTAAACCGGAATCAATTTTAAATGGATCTCATCCATTAAGCATCGCCCTTTTTATCGGAAGTATTTTGCTTTTTGCAGCTTCTTTGGTTTATCTGTGCTTTAGGGAAGATAATTTAGAATTTTCTAACGGAGCAATACTTGCCTTAACTTGGATATTCTTCGCTCTGCTATCTGTAAGGGGTGCAGTAAGATTGTTGTATTTCCTTTACCCTATTGTTGCAATAATAAGTGGATATGTGGTCGTAAGACTTTCTCAGAAGTTCTTTGAATCCACTTCTGAAACCAAAAGATTTGTTTATGCCGCATTTGCAGCGGTAGTTGCAATAATGTTGATTTCCCAATTTTATTCATTATCCGTAAGTGCCCATAATCAAGCTTCTGCGAGTGTTCCTTCCTCTTACAATGTACAATGGCAGAAAGCCATGAGCTGGGTAAGAGGAAATACGCCAAGCGATGCAGTTTTTGCCCATTGGTGGGATTATGGATATTGGGTGCAGACTATTGGTGAAAGACCTACTGTGCTTGATGGAGGGAATGCGATTGTTTATTGGGATTATCTAATGGGTAGAGCGATTACCTCACCTAATGAGATTGAAGCATTAGAGTTTTATTATTCTCACAATGTGAGTTATCTGCTTTTGGATTCTTCAGATATTGGCAAATATCAAGCCTTTAGCAGCATTGGATCTGATGAAAATTATGATAGGTATAGCTGGATTTCAACATTTAGGGTAGATCCAAGAAACATGCAGGAAAAAAGAGATGAAACCATTTATCTCCTTACTGGAGGCACCGCTTTCGATGAAGAAGTTGTTTGGAAAAACCGGGTTTTCAAACAAGGTTCTGCAGGTATTGGAGGATTTATGCTGCCTATAAAGAGGATAAACGGCTCCCAGACAGGCACCTTTGGCCAGCCTACTGCAATAATTGTCGATAAAGGAGAACAGATTTCCGTTCCTATCAGTTGTATTTATATCGATAATTCAAGGGTAGACTTCGGGGGAGAAGGAATAGATGGATGTTTGTACTTAATCCCCGAAGCAACTGTAATCAATGGAAATAGATTGCAGCTAAATTCTATTGGTGGAGGCTTATGGTTGAGTCCTAGACTTATGAGATCTGAATTCACTAAACTTTATATTTTGCAAGAAAGCACTAATTTCGAATTGGTGCATTTGGAAAAACAGCCAATTTCTGAGGCTTATGGGCTTCCAAACTTTGTATTCTTCCAGGGGCAGCTTCTTGGACCAATTAAAATATGGAAAGTTAACTATCCTGGAGACATAAAATTTATTCCGGAATATCTCAACACTAGTTATCCTGCAGATCGGCCAGGTCTAAGCGAGATAAGGAGATAAATAAGATGATTCCCCAGATAATATTTTTGCTAAGTTTTTTTACAACACTCATTTTTACCCCCTATCTGATAAGATATTTGAAAAGAGTAGATTTAGTCGTTAAGGATATGGGTAAAAGGGATAGACCTCTTGTGCCAATATCTGGCGGTTTAGCAGTAATGGCTGGAATCTTCATAGGGTTATCTGCTTATATTTTTATAAGGACATTCATTTTTAATGATCCTAATTTGCTGCTTGATTTTTTTGCAGCGCTTTTAGCACTCTTACTTATTACATTAGTAGGTTTTATCGATGATTCTATAGTCCCTTCAGACAAAGAAGAATCTGCAGGATTAAAACAATGGCAAAAGCCACTTTTGACGTTAATTGCTGCCATTCCTTTGGTTGCAATTAAAGCCGGGACCACAAATGTTGCATTACCTTTTTTTGGAAATGTTGATTTTGGATTGCTTTATCCCTTATTTTTAGTACCCTTGATTGTCTTGATAGCTGCAAACATGGTTAATCTGCTTGCAGGATTTAATGGATTAGAAGCAGGTTCGGGAGTGATTTATATTGGCATGCTTGGACTTTATGCAGCCTATAATCAAAGATATGTTGCTGCAATAATCGCATTAGTAGCATTTGCTTCCCTTTTAGCTTTCCTCTACTTTAATTGGACTCCAGCCAAAATATTGCCTGGAGACTCCCTTACATATCTACTTGGAGGAGTTTTAGCATGCATAGCTATTTTAGGAAACATGGAAAAGGCAGTGGGGATAGTTGCAATACCCTTTGCAATTGAATTTTTCTTAAAGGCAAGGTCTAAGTTTAAGGCTAAGACTTACGGATTTTGGAAGGATGGAAAAATAGTTTCTCTCCATGGCAGAGAAATTTACTCCATCCCACATTTATTGACAAGAACTGGAAGGTTTACTGAGAAACAGATCACTTTAATGGTTATGCTCCTCCATCTTATTTTCTCCAGTTTGATTTGGGTAGTCTAAAACATAAAATGTTTGATTTACTGTATCGTTTAAAAAAAGATAAATTTTTAATGAGCAGCCTAGTTCTTACAGTTTCTTTTTTGATTTTTCATGCAACAAACTTCTTTTACCATTTTTATGCAGCTAGAAAACTTGGTCCTGAAGATTATGCTGTTGTTGCTTCACTTTTTTCTTTGATCTATATTTTTTCCGTCGGATCAAATGTTATCCAGACAAGCATCACTAAATTTTCTGCATCATTCATTGCAAAGAAAAATTTAGGGACGATCAAGGCCCTTAGAAGAAGAGCTTTGAGAAGAATAGGGTTTTATTCTTTTGGCTTATTTGTTTTATACCTCTTGATAGGGGTATTTATCGCCCAGTTCCTTAGAATAGAATATTTTCCAGTCTTTATTACTGGAATTCTTATCCTTTTCATGTTTGTAATCTCAGTCAATAGGGGGATTATGCAGGGTATGCAGAAGTTTAATTCTCTTGGGGCAAATCTTATCTTTGAGGGGGTCATTAAATTAGTCCTGCTGGGGGTTTTATTTTACTTTGGATTTAAAGTTATCGGGGCAATAAGTGCCGTAATCTTAGCGGCAATTCTGGCGTTTGTTTTTAGTTTTACCAAAATCAAAGCGAAGCCTAAAGAATTCTCTTCTAAGGGGATGTACTCTTACTCTTACCCGGTTTTACTTGCTTTGCTAAGCATAACTGCAATGTACAGCATAGATGTTTTTTTAGCCAAACATATCTTTCCCGCATTCGAAGCAGGTTTGTATTCGGCTGTCTCTCTCCTTGGGAAAATTGTTTTCTTCGGTGCAACTGCAATAAGCATGGTTATGTTTTCTAAAGTTTCTGAGCTCCACGAGCAGAAAAAAGATCCTACAGGGATAAAAAATAAGGCTTTAATTTTGGCCGGCTTAGCAGGAGCAATAGTGACGATTGTTTACTTCCTTTTTCCTAATTTAATCCTGAAGATTATTTTTGGAAGCGAGTATTTAGGCGTTTCGGGGCTTTTAGGCTGGTTTGGAGTTTTTATGCTATTTCTTTCCCTATCCTACATTCTCGTTTTATATAAACTTTCTATAAATAAGAAAAGATTTGTTTATATCTTGGGGCTGTTTAATTTAGTACAAATATTGGGGCTATATGTTTTAGAAGCCTCTCTTTATACCTGGGTATATTTCTTGGCAGTTTTTTCATTCCTGTTATTTATTATACTTTACCTAATGGGCAGATAAAATGGATCTTTCAATAATAATCCCCGCTTATAATGAAGAAAAGAGAATAGGTAAAACATTGCAAGAGTATGCTTCCTTTTTTGATAAGAGATATAAAAAGGACTTTGAGATAATTGTTGTTCTTAATGCCTGCAGAGACAACACCTTGGGAGTTGTCAAAAGTTTTGAAAAGAGATTCCAGCAGATAAGTCATTTGGATTTCAAGCGTGGGGGGAAAGGTTTCGCTTTGATCGAAGGCTTCAAAGTGGCTAGGGGGAACCTAATCGGTTTTACTGATGCTGATGACTCTACATCTGTAGAAGAGTTCTATAAGCTTATAACCCGCATTGAAGGTTATGATGGAGTTATAGCTTCAAGATGGATGAAAGGATCGGTAGTCAATCCAAAACAAACCCTTGTAAGGAGAATTGCTTCAAGGGGATTCAATTCTCTTGTTAACTTAATATTCGGGCTAAAATATTATGATACACAATGTGGAGCTAAAATCTTTAGGGGAAAGGCAATAAAGAGTATTTTGACAAGATTGGGAATAACAGAATGGGCTTTTGATATAGATCTACTTTATCAATTAAAAAAATCTGGTTACAGGATATTGGAAATGCCCATAAGATGGGAGGATTCACTTGGAAGCAAATTAAACGTTCCTAAAACTTCTACAAGGATGTTCTTTTCAGTAATTAGGTTAAGATTAATAAATTCTCCTTTTAAGGGAATAGTTAAGGCATATGATGGGATGCCTGAATGGATTAAAATACACCATAGACTTGAATAAATGGCAAAAATAAACTTGGGTTGTGGAGAGAAGCCTATTAAAGGCTATGTTAATGTAGACTCTGTAAAATCTACTGGAACCAATGTTGTTTGGGATTTAAACAAGTATCCTTGGCCATTCAAAAGCAGCACATTTGATGAAGTTTATTCTTCACATTTCTTAGAACATGTGGATGACTTAGCTAAAACCCTTTCTGAGATTAATCGGATCTCAAAACCTGGAGCAGTTATAAAGGCCAGAGTTCCGCACTTCAGCTGCGGGGTAAGCTATCGCGACCCGACGCATAAAAGATTATTTTCATATTTTACTATGGAATATTTTACTAATGAATGCCATTATGCTCCCGTAAAATTCAAAATATTAAGGAGAAGGCTTAATTTTACAAGAGAGGCATTAAGGCCCTTGAATTATCTCTTCAATCCGATTATCAACCTTAGCCCAGCAATCTATGAAAGACTTTTTTGCTGGATCCTGCCCTGCGCAGAGGTCATCTTCGAACTCAGAGTAATTAAAAAGTAAAAATGAGCAAAAAATTTCCATTAACTATTGTAATACCTGCAGGATCCCGGAGTAGCATAGGGGCAGATGTCAGAAAATATCCTGGAATTAAAGTTCTAGTCGAGAGAGGGATAAGCCCCTCAAAGAATAGGAACATGGGTGCAAAAAAAGCTAAGACCCCTTTTGTGGCATTCATAAACGCACATACACTTCTATCTGAAAATTGGTTGGATGAAGTTTTAAAGTTCTTTAAAAAATATCCTGAAATTGATATCGTCGGGGGACCGCAATTAACTCATGGCAAAGAAGGCGAATTTGCTAAGGCTAGCGGTTATGCTTTGGCATCATTTGGTGGAGGTTTAGCCGTAAGGAGATATAAGCAGCATAAAAGAATAGACCTTAATGCAGATGAGTTTTCTTTAACTACTGCAAATCTTATATGCCGGAAAGAAGTATTCTCTAAAGTAAAATTTGATGAAAAGGTTTACCCTGGAGAAGATCCTAAGTTCATAAATGATGCAAAATATGCTGGTTTTAAGGTAGCTTATTCTCCCGACATAGTGACATATAATCTTAGAAGAGCAAGTTTCTCGGCCTTATCTAAACAAATATTCCGCTATGGCAAGTCAAGGATGCTCGTAGATAAGAAAATATCTTTGAAAAATGTCTTTTTCTCTTTACCCAGCATATTTTTAGTTTACCTTATCTCTTTGCCGGTAATATCTGTGTTTACTCCCCTTGCGATATATCCTTTGGTAGCCTATATTGCTCTCGATCTATTTTTTTCGGTAATCGGAGGAATTAAAGAAAAATCTTTCCCCATAATGATGTTATTGCCATTTATCTTTCCCACTATCCACATTAGTTATGCTATTGGATTTATAGAGGGCATATTCGAACATGGTTAAAATTTCGGTCCTTCTTTGTACATATAATGGTAGAAACCTGGTTCCGCAGTGTCTGGACTCTATCCTCAAGCAGAGCTTCAGAGATTTTGAAGTTTTATGCATTGATGGGGGCAGTTTTGATGGGACCTTAGATATAATCAA
>CAZIKY010000010.1:0-18433 GCA_964540065.1 Candidatus Woesearchaeota archaeon
AGGGAGCGAGTTTTGTTGAGAGAGATCGCTTGACTAAGGATCTTGCCTCCAAGTACAAGCTGGTTATCTCATTTGGAGGAGACAATCATTTTTCTTATCTTTCACATTTCATAAGCGACCAGCTTATGATCGGAATAAATTCCGACTCTGTAAGAAGCGATGGCGCACTTACTTCATGCAATGTTGAAGAGTTTGGAGAAAAGATAGAGAATCTGCTGTCGGGCAATTTTAACGTAGAAGAATGGGCGAGGCTTAAGCTTAAAATAAATAATAAAGCGGTTGAAGATCTTGCCATCTCAGAAGTGTTTATCGGAGAAGAAAGCAGATTTAACATGTCGAGGCATATTTTGAATTTAAATAGTCTTTCTGAGGAGCAGAAAGGTTCTGGGTTGATAATTGCCACAGGGGTTGGCTCTACTGGGTGGTATAATTCTGCCTCGAAATATTTGTTCAAGAAAGGAGATATATTCCCAAAAACAAGCAGAGAAGCAAGATTTATCCTTACAGAGCCCCATGAAGGCAAAATAATCCACCCAAAACTTCTCAACGGATCTTTTAAGGAAGGAGAGAAGCTGGAGATTATTTCCCTCAGCGATTCCCAGGCTGTTTTGTCTGTTGATTCAATAGATAAAATAAATATCAAAGAAGGGTCTAAGATTGTCATCGAGCTTGGGAAACCCCTTAAAGTTGTTAGGCTGAAGTAAGATGAGATACATTGAATGCCCTGAGAGATACAAAGAGAATCTGGGAAAATCTTTATTCTTAGCCGGCGGAATATCCGGATGTTCTGATTGGCAATCTGAATTTGTAAAGCTTCTGGAGAATCTAGAAATCACGCTGTTGAATCCAAGAAGAAAAAATTTCTCCCAGAAAGATCCTGGAATGGAGGAAGAGCAGATTTCTTGGGAATTCGATCATTTAATGAAAGCTTCTGCGGTTTCTTTTTGGTTCACGAGGGAAACTCTTTGCCCTATAACGCTTTATGAACTTGGAAAGCAAGTTGTTTCTGTAAAACCGGTTTTCATAGGAATACATCCGGAGTATGCTCGAAAAAAAGATGTCGAGATTCAAACAAAACTTGCCAGGCCGGAAGTAAAAATAGTTTATTCCCTTGAGGATTTATCTAAGCAGATAAAAGAATGGGCGGAATCTATCTGACCTTAGGCTTTTCTCCGGAAAGAATCATATTTGTTGGAGGGTAATCAATCAGAACAAGCTCTCCTTTAGACGACGTGTAAATTTTTATTTTGCCCTTGTACATCTTATCGATGATATAATCGCTTTTGAACGGATGCGATCCTTCTACAACTCTAAATCCTGCTTTTTTCAGCTCTTTTTTCCAGTCTGAAAAAGACCAGAAGCCAAATTCTTCATGCATCTCGCTATCCCAGTTATCGGTGTAATTCATCTTGCTCATGAATTCATAAGCGTCTCTTAGGCTTAGATGAATTAATTTTTTGCCGCTTAAAGTGACCTGCTTAAATTTTATTTTTCTTGTGAAATCCTTAGAGAATTTGAAGAATTTCGAATAGGTCGACAATTCTTTCACTTGCCCTCTGTCCTTCCCATCGCTTGAATTCAGCTCAAGATAGACTTTTTGGTTGCCTTTTTCAGGGCCGACTACATCTCTTACCACAATTCTTCCCCCAGGGACAAGCTGTTTGAAAGTATTTTTCAAGACTTTCCGGAGTGTATCTTTTCCAATGTAAGAATAAATCTCGTGGAGGATTGATGAATAAATGAATGTGTCGATTGTATCCTCTTTGAAGTTTTGATCTGTGATGTTTCTGCGGTAGAAATAAACAAATGGGTTGGGATATTCCTGGAGCTTGCAAAATTCATAGAACTTTCTTGTCGCTTCTATCCCTAGAATGTCTGATTCTGGGAAATTTTTAGACAAAAGCCAGACCAATGCTCCTGTTCCGCATCCAGCATCCACTATTTTCCCTTCTCTTACAAATGGCTGGATGTCTCTGAACTTAAAGTCTGCATTCTGGTTCATTCCTTTTGCGTAAGTGTTGTAGTCTCTTGTCTCAGTTATGTCTGCATCTTCGGTAAGAAGAGAGTCGCTGAATAGCTCGATGATTAAATCTCCCAGGTTATATTCAAAATAAACGTCTTGTGTCGCTTGCGAGGCATGTTCTTTCCATTTGCTGTCCTCCCTCCAATTTTTCCCTGCAGACACAAGCAATTCTATCACTTCATACGGCCTAAGTGTGGAGTATTTGTCTTTCTTAACATCAATTAATTCTGCTGGTAAGATTTTGAATTTTAATTTTTTGAAAAGGCCTATCACCGGGGGAGTGGAGCAAGCAACCATAGTGTTTTTTGGAGTTAAGGCTTCCCCGCCTTGATAGAAGATTTGGCTAATAAGATATTTTGCAAATTTCTGTGTGGTTTTTACATCCGGGATCGGATAGACCTTCACTTCGCACGGAAAATCTCTTGAGAATTTTTCTATAGCCAAGGTTCTGAGGTAAAGGCGTATTGGATTTCTTCTTGTATTTGCATGATCCGATGAAGTAACTGCGAAGATGATTTTTTCTACTTTTTTTCCATCCACCCCTTTGTTGATTAAGTCTTTTAGATAATTATGCTGAAAGTTGGTGAGCATATGATGCCTTCCGGGGAAGAGAATTGTAACCATATTGGCATATCGAGATAAAACTTTATATATCTTATTGTGCTGCTAACACTATGGCAAAAGAGTTTGAGAAACCCTCGGTTACTGCCGATATAGTTATCTTCACTATTCATGAAAAAATGCTAAAGGTTCTTTTGGTTAAAAGAGACCTTGAACCCTTCAAAGAGATGTGGGCGCTTCCGGGAGGCTTTGTCAGGATAGACGAGTCTTTAGACAGTGCTGCGCTCCGGGAATTGGAAGAAGAAACGGGGGTGAAGGATGTTTATTTGGAGCAGCTTTATACTTTTGGGGATCCAAAACGGGATCCCAGAGGCAGAGTAATAACTGTCGCGTATATGGCCCTGGCAAATTATGAAAATCTTAAGCTTAAGGCTTCAACAGATGTCTCGGAAACAGATTGGTTTTCCGTTTCCAAACTGCCCAAACTTGCTTTTGACCATAAAAAAATCCTAGACTATGCCCTGAAAAGATTAAGATGGAAGTTTGAATACACTACTGTAGCCTTTTCATTGCTTCCAGAAAAGTTTACGATGGGACAGCTTCAGGCAATTTATGAAATTGTCTTCGGAAAGAGGTTTGACAAGAGAAATTTTGTAAAGAAGATAATTTCGCTTGATATCTTGGAGGAAGAAGGGATAAAGAAAGAGGTTTCTTACAGGCCTCCGAAGCTTTACAGCCTCAAAAAGAAAGTCGGAGAGATAATAGAGATCATTTGACTTCTGGACATAAATATCTAAAGTTATTTCGTTGCGCCATAATGCTTTTATACTTCTGCGGCAGATTATTTTAGGTTAAGATGTCGGATGCATTTTCTGATATAGCAAGGTCAAATGAAAACGCCATATTGGGTGCAGAATTTCTTAATGCTCAAAAATCATTTCTTTCCGGGCCAACAAGGGAAAGCTTGAGAAAACTTTATGAAGCGTGCGACAGGCTTTCCGGCTGCCGCACAGGATACTGGGGAGATAATCCCGGGGGACTTGGAAAAGGTGCGAAGGAGTACTTTACCAAGCGTTTTAAGAGAAAGAGAAACTTAAAAGTCGGACCCGAAGATATCTCATACTTTTTAGGCACAGTGGGCAAAGAATACCGATTAGGTGAACTTTCTGAGCTTCTTGCGTTGTCTCAAGGGGTAAAAATTGGCGGAGATGAATTCGGCCTAAAGTCCCGGGAGATAAGAAATTATCTTGAAAGCAGCCTGACAATTCTTCAGGAAAGAGAGATCCATGGAGATTCTTTGACTGGCGAGGGTTTAGCCAGAATCCTGAGAGATTCTGAATTTGATAAAAAGTATAAACTTCCATACAAAAACTAAAATGACGATTTCTGCTGACCCTAAAAAAGAAAAAGATTCGCTTGAAGAGCTTCTGGGAAGGACAGAGATAAAGTTTCCCCGAGAGGTAAGTCTGATAGAGGCTGAAAAATTGTTAGCGTATGTTGCCAAAGGATTATCATGCGAGGTAACTTACAGCCTAGATGAAAGGAAGAGAGTTGGGAGCCGGACAGCTCAATTCAATAAGGATAAAGATGGGAAGTATTCTGCAGAAAGAATTGGGTTTGATATAAAGGGAACTTTTTACACTTTTTCTTCGTCTGTGACATTTGATGGAGAAAAATACCGCGGAGTCGACATGCTTGGGGCAATAAGGTTCTTTACAACTCCGGGATATTCTTTAGAGAAAATCCCGCGGGCAGAATTAAATTTGATGGATTCTGTAAGGAGCCAGATAGAAAAGTATTTTTCTAAAAATAGGAAAGCTTGAGCCTAAAACTGTTAAATTTGCAGAAATTTGCAAAGAGTTTATATACTTCTTATGCCTTAAAATAACGGCTAAAATGGGCACCGAATCCGCATAAGGCCAAAAGAAGGGTGAGTGAATAAATCCCTTAGATTTTTCTATGTCTGAGTTTAACGAAACATTTAAATAGGCACCTTTTTGTAAATATATGTTCTCCGCTTAAAATGCATCAGCTCCAGCCAAAACATTCTAAACTAAAGCAAGATGAGGTAAAGGAAATTCTTAAACAATTTGATATTGCCACCTCTCAATTGCCGTCGATAAAGTCGACCGATAAGGCTCTTCCAAAGGATGCGAAGATCGGAGATGTCATCAAAATCGAAAGAAAGAGTGAAAAGGGGGAAAAATCCAATTATTACCGGATTGTTGTAGCATAATTTCTTAAAATGGACAAGGAACACACATTAATCAAAAAGTTTTTGGGCGAACATTCGCTCGTCGAGTCCAATATCCTTTCTTTCAATGACTTCATAGACCGGAGAATGCAGCAGATCGTCCAGGAAGTCAACAAAAACATAGAGAGTGAAGACGTTAAAATTGAGCTTGGAAAAATAAGGGTTGGAAAGCCAGATATGATCGAAGCAGATGGAAGCAAGCATGCATTGCTTCCTGCCGAGGCAAGGCTTAGGAATTTGACCTATTCCGCCCCTGTTTACCTTGAAATAAACGTAAGAAAAGACAATGAATCTGAACATAATGAAGTGGAAATCGGAAGGATCCCGATCATGGTAAGAAGCAAGTACTGCCATCTTTATAACATGCCTCGAGAGAAGCTCGCAGAGAATTACATCGATCCTGCCGATCCTGGGGGCTATTTCATAATAAACGGAAATGAAAGGGTATTGGTTCTTCTTGAAGACTTGGCTTCAAACCAGCCTTTCGTCAATGAAGACACTAAGAACAAGAAGAAGATAATGCTTAGGCTTTTCTCGCAAAGAGGAGCCTATAAAATCCCTACCTCCTTATTGGAGTCTCCTGACGGAATCTTGGAGATAAGCTTCTCAAGATTCAAGAACATTCCTTTAATCCCTTTGATCAAATCTTTGGGGCTTGTAAAAGATGCTGAAATCGCTGCCCTTGTTGGAAAGGAAAGCGACAGTTTTGTTGTAAATCTTTACGAGTATACCAATTTGCATTCCTCAAATGATGCTTTGAACCTGATTTCTGAGAAAACTTCCATAGTCGGAACAAAGAAAGAGGTTCAAGACAAGCTTAAAACAAGAATCGATTCATATCTTCTTCCGCACATAGGTGTTGAACCAGAAAACAGGCTTGAGAAGGCGATAACTTTATGCAAGCTTATGAAGCAGTTCTTCATCGCCAAGGAGAAGAGAGTGCTTACAGACAAAGACCATTATGCGAATAAAAGAGTAAAGCTTTCCGGAGACCTTTTCTCCGACTTATTCAGGATCAATCTTACAATGCTTCTTAGGGATCTTCAGAATAACCTGATAAGATTGGCGAAGAAAAAGAAAATTTATTCATTGATGACTCTTGCAAAAGCAACACTCTTCACCCAAAGAATCGAGTCTGCAATCGCAACAGGGTCATGGATTGGGGAGAGAACAGGAGTTACTCAAAACATGGATAAGAACAATTATCTATCGATGTTCTCTCAGCTTCAGAGAATTATAAGCCTCTTGCCTACAGAGCAGGAGAATTTCAGGGCAAGAACTTTGCATCCGACGCATTATGGAAGATTCTGCCCTATTGAAACTCCGGAAGGAACTCCTATCGGCCTGAGGAAGAACCTTGCATTGCTTGCTAAAATTTCAACAGATATTATAATGGATGACAAAGTTTTCATGTCCGCGCTTCAGGAAAGCGGAATGAAGGCTGCAATCCCCTCAAAGGAGAAGTAAGGAAAAATTAAGATAAAATGACAGATGTATTTTACAATGGAAAATTCGTCGGGGAAACCGAAAATCCTAGTGAATTTTCCGAGAATGTAAGAGAAAAAAGGAGACAGGGTCTTCTGCCTAATGAGTTAAGCATAAGGCATGATGAAGAATCAGATGTTGTTTTGATAACTTCAGAGACCGGAAGAGTCATAAGGCCTTTGGTTGTCGTTAAAAATGGAGAATCGATGCTTAAAGAGGAGCATATGCAGGCCCTTAAAGAAGGCAAGATGTCTTTCTCAGAATTGGTTAAGAAAGGAATAGTGGAATATCTTGACGCTGCAGAAGAGGAAAATGCTTTTGTTGCCCTTGACAAGAAAGATCTTACTCCCGAACACACTCACCTTGAAATAGACCATATCGCTCTTCTTGGACTTATCACTTCTCTTGTTCCTTTCGTTGACCATGACCACAGCTCCCGTCTTAATAAGGGAACTAAGACTCAGAAGCAATCGCTTGGACTTTATTCTGCATCTTTCCCGATAAGGCTTGATACAGATGTAAGCATACTCCATTACCCTCAAAAGCCGGTTGTGAGAAGCTTCGTTTATGATACTATTCCTTTCTATCCTGCCGGACAGAACATGGTCGTGGCAATTATGCCTTACAAAGGATATAACGTTGAAGACGCAATCGTTTTGAATAAAGGATCTGTGCAGAGAGGATTGGCAAGAAGCACATATTTCAGGCCATACACCGGAGTCGAGCTTAATTATGCTGGAGGGCTTGCGGATGAAATCACTATTCCTTCAAAAGATGTAAGCGGATACAGGGTAGAGAAAAGCTATCAATATCTCGAAGAGGATGGAATAGTCTATCCTGAAGCAAGGCTTGAAGGCGGAGATGTTGTAATAGGAAAGACTTCACCTCCTAAATTCCTTTCAGAAATGGAAGAAATGGCCATGGCTAAATCAAGAAAGGAAAACAGCGTAACAGTAAGGCAGGAAGAAAAGGCAACTGTTGATGCGGTTTTCATAACTAAAGATGCTGAAGGGAATACTGTTGTTCAAGTAAGAGCAAGAGACTTAAGACTTCCTGAGCTTGGAGACAAATTCTCCGCTCCTCACGGACAAAAAGGAGTTGTAGGATTCATTGCTCCGGAGGATGAACTTCCTTTCACCTCAAAGGGAATAAGGCCAGATTTAATTTTCAACCCGCACAGCATTCCTTCAAGAATGTCGGTCGGTTATTTGATTGAACTCTTGACTGGGAAGATTGGAGCATTAAGCGGAAAGATAATGGATGGAACTTCTTTCCAGAAGCAATCCATAGAAGATCTTGAAAAGCAGCTTTTGGATCTTGGATTCAGGGCTGACGGAAAGGAAACTTTCTATGATGGAATAACTGGAGAGCCTATGAAAGCTAAGATTTACGTCGGAAACATGTACTACCTTAAGCTTAAATATATGGTAGGAAACAGGCTTCATGCGCGTGGAATAGGAAAGGTCACATTATTGACAAGACAACCGGTTGAAGGAAGAAGCAAGGGTGGAGCGCTTAGACTTGGAGAAATGGAGAAAGATGCAATCATAGGACATGGAGCATCTTTGCTTTTGAAGGAAAGATATGATTCTGACAAAGTAGTTGTCCACATATGTTCAAAATGCGGAAGCATTGCAATAATCGATAAGCTTAGAAAGAAGGAATACTGCCCTGTATGCAACAATACAACTGTAGAGCCTGTCGAGATAAGCTACGCATTCAAGCTTTTCATGGAAGAGCTCATGGCATTGCACATTTTCCCTCACCTAGTATTATCAAATAAATACGAATAATCAAAATGGAAGACTATGTAACTAAAAAAGTTGGAGCAGTAACGTTTTCGTTAATCTCTCCAGAGCAGATTAAAAGGCTCGGAGTGGCGAAAGTAGTTACTCCAGAGCTTTATGACATGGGAGGCTATCCTGTAGACGGAGGTTTGATGGATTTAAGGCTCGGAGCGATTGATCCGGGAATAAGATGCAGAACCTGCGGAGGAAAGCTCAAGGAATGTCTGGGACATTTCGGATACATTGAATTAGCAAGGCCTGTGATCCATGTCAAATATGTTCCAATGGTCGAACTTCTTTTGAGATCTACATGCAGAGAATGCGGAAAGATACTTTTAAGCGAGGAAAACGTCCAGAAGCACAGACACAACATACTTAAGAAAGCTAAAGACGTCAAGAAATGCCCTCATTGCAAATCTGAACAGGTAAAGATCAAGGTTGAAAAGCCTACAATTTTCCAGGCAGGGAAGAAAAGAATTTTCCCTACAGAAATAAGGGCAAGGCTTGCCAAGATTTCCGACGATGACTGCAGGCTTTTGGGAATAGATCCCGAGGCTGCAAGGCCTGAATGGGCAATACTTACTTTGCTTCTTGTACCTCCTGTAACCGCAAGACCAAGCATCACTCTCGACACGGGGGAAAGAAGCGAAGACGATTTGACTCACAAGCTTGGAGACATGGTAAGAAGCAACCAGAGACTGTGGGAGAATTTGAATGCTGGAGCTCCAGAAGTTATCATAGAAGACTTATGGGATTTGCTCCAATATCACGTTACAACTTTCTTCGATAACAGCATTTCTCAAGTGCCTCCAGCAAGGCACAGAAGCGGACAGCCGCTTGATTCTGTAAGTGAGAGAATAAAAGGAAAGGAAGGAAGAATAAGGCACAACCTTGCAGGTAAGAGGGTAAATTTCTCTGCACGTACCGTAGTTTCTCCGGATCCTGCCCTTAGATTAAATGAAGTTGGAATTCCATTTGATGTTGCTAAAACTTTGACTGTTCCTGAAAGGGTTACAACCCTTAACATGGCTAGATTGAAGAAATTGATGGAGAAAGGAGACGAATGGCCTGGAGCAGCCTATTTGGTAAGGCCTGACGGAAAGAAGAAGAGAATAACCGAAGAGCTTAAGAAAGAATTAATGGAGGAAGTCCAGATAGGATATATTGTAGAGAGACATCTTCAGGACGGAGACATTGTACTTTTCAACAGACACCCTAGTTTGCACAGAGCAAGCTTAATGGGGCATGAAGCAAGAATACTCGACTATAGAACATTCAGACTTCATCCTGGAACTGCTTTCCCTTACAACGCAGACTTCGATGGAGACGAAATGAATGTCCACGTGCCTCAGAACGAAGAGGCTATGGCTGAAGCCAAAGTCCTTCTGAATGTAAATAACAATTTGATAAGCCCTAAGAACAACACTAACCTTCTTGGATGCATCGCTGATGGAATCACAGGAAATTATTTGCTTAGCTTGGAAGAGATTCCAAAATCCACCGCTGTACAGCTAGTAGCACAAGCCGGAGGGGATATAGATAAGATTGCAAAGGCCAAAGGAAATGTTGTAAGCGGAAGAGAAGTTTTCTCCGCGCTTATACCTAAGATAAATTACAAGGGAAAAACCAAGACAGATAAAACAATAAGCATCTCAGACGGAAATCTTGAAGAGGGAGTTGTTGATAACAACACAATCGGAAGTGAAGGCGGAGCCTTAATTGTAGATGTTGACAAGCATTTCGGAAGAAAAGAAGCCATAAATTCGCTTCACAGAATTTTCACGCTTGGAACAAATTATCTTTCAAAGCATGGATTTACAGTTTCGCTTTTTGATGTAAACATGCCCACTATACGGTCTGCAGTAGATGCTGCCGTTAAAGATTCTTACAAGAAGACTCAGGAAATCATAGATGACTATTACACTGGAAAGCTAGTTGTAATCCCTGGAAAGACAAAGGAAGAATCCAGAGAGATGAGAATACTCCATACTTTGAACGAAGTAAGAAGCAAGCTTGGAGATATCGTAAGGAAGGAAATACCAGAGACAAACCCTGCGAACATCATGATACAATCCGGAGCTGCAGGAAACATATTGCATATTGCACAAATGGCCTGTTCCGTAGGACAGCAAGCTCTTTGGGCAAAGAGAATCGACCTTGGCTACAGCGGAAGAACACTTTCATTCTTTAAGAAAAATGACCTTGGCCCAGAAGCAAAGGGTTTCATCAGATCAAGCTACTTCGAGGGCCTTAAGCCTTATGAATTCTTCTTCGGAGCAATGACTGGAAGAGACGCTCTGATGGACACAGCACTTAGAACGCCTAAGTCTGGTTATTTGTACAGAAGACTTGCTAATGCTCTTCAAGACATCAGGATAGAATATGACTCAACAGTAAGAGATGCTAGGGGAAAGATTGTCCAGTTTATTTACGGGGAGGATGGAAAAGATGTAAGCAGACTTCATCTTAAGAACAGCAATATCGCTCCTGGAGAAGCTGTAGGATTAGTAACTGCACAGTCTTTTGGAGAAGCTTCCACCCAAATGACACTTAACGTATTCCACTTTGCAGGAGTCAGCGAAATGCAGACTACACTTGGATTGTCAAGGCTCGTTGAGATCTTTGATGCAAGAAGAATACCCTCCACGCCTCAAATGGAAGTATATCTTGAAGAAAGCCACAATAATGATGACTCTGCAAAAGCCATTGCAGAGAAAATAAAGCAGGTAAGGCTTGAAGACATTGCCACTGAATTAAGCATACTTTTCACCGAAAATAAAATAGAAGTAAAGCTTGACAAGAATTCTATGAAATCTGCAAAGATAACTGCTCAGACTGTAGTTGACATGCTTGATGAAGTCGGAATAAAGGCAAAATTGAAGGAAGACAGCGTGATTGTCAATGCTGATGGAGCTTCATTCAAGGAAATGTACAAGATGAAAGAGAAGCTCAAGGAAGTGCACATTGCTGGAATAAAGGATGTAGAGCAGGTTTTGATAGTCAAAAGAGAGAATAAATATGTAATTTTGACTGCGGGAAGCAACCTTGAGGAAGTTATGAAGATCAAGGGAGTTAGCGCTGAAAAGACCGTGACAAATAACATACATGAAGTGGCTGAAGTTCTTGGAATTGAAGCTGCCAGAAACGCGATTATAAGAGAAATTGACAAGGTTATCTCGCAGCAAGGTCTTGACATCGACAGAAGGCACGTTCTTCTTGTTGCAGATGCAATGACTTCCGGCGGAGAAGTTAAGGGAATAACCAGAATAGGAATCATCTCTGAGAAGAGCTCGATACTTGCAAGAGCGAGCTTCGAAACCCCAATTAAGCACTTTGTAAATGCCTCCATAGAAGGAAGCAGGGATGACTTGAACAGCGTAATCGAAAATGTTATTTTGAACCAGCCTGTTCCTATCGGAACCGGTCTGCCTGGACTTCTTGTTAAAATCACCGGGGATTTGGCGGCCAAGAAACAAAAGAAGAAAAAGACTTCTAAGGCCGAAAAGGAAGAATAGAGATAAAATTATGGATAGCAACGGAGTGATCCTTAACAACAAACCTTAAAAAGCTAAAATAACCGGTGGATATATAAAATGGGTGCAAAACTTGATCTAAAATCTATTCAATGCATAAACCTTTTCTCGAGGGTAACCGGCGTCAGAACCCAGGAAAGTTTTGTTTATAATAATGCCAGAATTTTCGTTGTTGATCCTAAATTCCTGGGAAAGGCTCTTGGGGAGAAAGGTGCAAACTTGAGGAAATTAAGCGTTATGCTCCGACAGAGAGTAAGAGTTATTCCAGAATCAGGGCTTGAGAATTTTACAAGAATGATTGTCCAGCCGGTAAAATTCAAGAAGATAGTTGATGAAGAAGGCTATATTACTATACATGCCGGCCAGCAGGCAAAGGCTTCCCTTATTGGAAGAGATAAAGTAAGGATAAGAGAGCTTGCCGAAATTTTGAAAGGGCACTTTGGAATCAAAGGTTTGAGAGTGGTTTAATTCTGTTTTATAAATGGGAAAGAAAAGAGTTTTTATTATACATGGCTGGGGTGGAACTTCTGACGGCCATTGGATTCCGTGGCTGAAATCTGAGCTTGAAAAAAGAGGAATTTTTGCCAAGGCACCTCAGATGAAAGATACTGATTGGCCAGATCCAAAAGAGTGGGTCACGCATATTTCCAGGCTTGTTGAAAACCACCATAGCGACTGCTATTTAGTTGGCCACAGCCTCGGAGCAAATGCGATCATAAGATATTTATCAACTCTGAAAAAGGGCCAGACCATTGCAGGAGTTGTTTTTGTAGCGCCATACACCTTTAATGATCCTGAGCTGACTGAAGAGCAGAAAGTAAAAATGAAAGATTGGATTGCTCCTCTTAATTTTAGTTCGGCGCAAAAACATGCAGACAGATTTGTCTCTATATTCTCAGACAATGATGAATCTGTCCAAGTCGAAGACTCAGAGATCTTCAAGAAAAAGCTAGGCTCGAGAGTAATTGTAGAGCATAATAAAGGACATTTTACCTCCGAAGATGGCGTTGAAAAGCTTCAGACTGCTCTTGATGCCCTTCTTTCTTTTATTAAATAAAAGAAGATTATCCGAATTGATTCATTAGATTTCTAAGCTGAGAGAAGCAGGTTCTGCACATAGGAATGTACCTGCTTTCATGCGAAATGATCTTGTTTGCAGGCATTCCGCATGCACATTTAGACCTTGAAGAATCACTGCTCGCCTCTCTTATTTCCATTACCATAATACCCTTCAGCACCGTTAATATTTAAAGATTTCTGGGCAGAAACCTTTAAAAACGCATGTTCGCTTGGAAAACTGAATTAAAATGGGAATAATGTCTGGAAGAAAGATATCAAACAACAGGAGGAAGTTCAAAGCCAGCTCCAAAAAATGGAAGAAAAGGAACTTTGATTATGCTTTGAAAGCTGACCCTCTTGAAGGAGCTAGCCAGGCAAAGGCCATTGTTCTTGAAAAGGTAGAGAAAGAAGCCAAGCAGCCTAATTCTGCGATGAGAAAATGCGCTAAAGTTCAATTGATCAAAAACGGAAAGCCTTTGATTGTTTTCCTTCCAGGCAACCTTGCCCAGAAATATGTTGATGAGCACGATGAAGTTATTATAGAAAGGATCGGCGGAAAACAGGGAAGATCAAAGGGAGATATGGGTGGAGTAAGGTATCAGGTAATACAAGTAAATGATCAGCCGCTTCTTGAATTAGTGAGAGGCAAAATAGAGAAGGGTAGAAGATAATTTTAGATAAAATGAAACTATTTGATTTATTTGATGTTGCGGAGATTAAGGTTGAAGATCCGGGACTTAAAAGATACTTGAATGTTTCTCCAATGCTTCTTCCAAAAAACAGGGGAAGAGAAAGGGCCAGATTCGCGAAGGCCGAAATAAACATTGTTGAGAGACTGATAAATGCTCTTCAAGTTCCAGGACACAGGGGAAAGAAGCACAGAGTTATGACTTTTCATGCTACCGGAAAATGGAGCAAAAATGCTTCAGCTGTCTTGAAAGCTTTCAAAATAATTGAAAAGAAGACAGGCCAAAATCCTGTCCAGGTTCTTGTTAAGGCTATAGAAAATGCTGCTCCTAGGGAAGAAATTACAACTATCGAATATGGGGGAGCAAGATACCCTCAAGCTGTTGACACTTCTCCAACAAGAAGAATAAACATCGCTTTGAAGAATCTTTCACATGGCGCCCAAGATAAATCTTTCGGCAAAAAAGCGGCTCTTGAATCTGCTTTGGCTGATGAGCTTATCGCAGCTTATAGCAACAGCAACGAAAGCGCAGCTGTTTCTAAGAGAGTAGAAACAGAAAAGATGGCTGATTCTGCAAGATAATTCTTGCAAAGATTCAAAAAATTTGGCAAAATAAAATGGCTCGAACAACTGTTAAGCTTGAAGAAACTATCTCTGAAGAAGAGTTCAAGAGAAGAGTGAAAGATGTAATAGGGGTTGTTGAAAAGATAAGCCGAGACAGGCCAAGGATTACTGTGTGGGGAGCAATAAATGATGAACACTTCGAAAAATATGAAAATGAGCTTTCTAAGGAAAGAAATGTTTCACAAATGCTTTATTTTTTAAAAAGAATCGGAGTATATGACGCAGATGTTTCGCGTATGCCCCTTAAAGATTATATCACATATTTGGGCAAAAAACTTTAAATAGGGTCTTAATTTACACTCAACGTAAATAAATGATGAAATCAAATGGCTGTAGAAGAAACAAAAGCACAAAAGATCGTAAGGATTTCTAAGAATCCACTCTTCATCAGGAATATCGCTACTTCTGCCCACATCCACCATGGAAAAACTGCCATGACCGATAATCTTCTTGCTGCTGCAGGTTTTATGTCTTCTAAATATGCTGGAGACCTTGAAAAAGGAATGGCAACCTGGCAGCATTCTGACGAGCAGGAAAGGCTCATGACAGTTGACGCTGCCAATGTCTCTATGGTCCATACTTATGATAATAATGATTATCTGATCAATCTTATTGACACTCCCGGGCACGTAGACTTTGGAGGAAATGTTACCCGAGCCATGAGGGCTATCGATGGGACAATTGTTCTTGTATGCGCTTCTGAGGGGATCATGCCCCAGACAGAGACTGTAGTAAAGCAGGCTCTTAGGGAAAGAGTAAAGCCGGTTTTGTTCTTGAACAAAGTTGACAGGCTTATCAATGAGTTAAAACTTACCCCTGAAAAGATGCAGGAAAGGTTCATTAAAGTCATAAATGATTTTAATAGACTTGTTGAAGAAATTGCGGAGCCAGAGTTTAAAGAGAAATGGAAAGTAAACATCATGGATGGATCCGTTGCATTTGGATCTGCAAGGGATAATTGGGGAATGTCAATTCCATTCATGAAGAAAAAGGGAGTTTCATTCAAGGACATTATGCAGATTTATTCCATGCCTGAGGAAGAAAGAAATGAATGGATATGGAAAAATGCTGCTCTTTACGAAGTAATACTTGACATGGTAATCAAGCATCTTCCAAACCCGCTTGACGCCCAGAAATACAGAATTCCGAAGATATGGCCTGGAGATCCAGAATCAGAATTTGGAAAAGATTTGATAAGCTGCAACAAAGATGGAAAGGTTGCTTTTGTAATCACTCGAATTGTTATTGATCCTATTTCAGGAAAAGAACTTTCTGCTGGAAGACTTTTCAGCGGGACGATTAAGGAAGGAACTGATGTCTATCTTAATTATGCCAAGCAGAAGCAAAAAGTACAGCAAGTTGTAATCTATAACGGAGTTAAGCCCGAATATACCAGTGAGCTTACTGCAGGAAATGTAATTGCTCTGTCAGGAATATCCGGAAACGCCGGAGAGACAATAACTCTTCAGGAAGAAGAGCCGTTCACTGAATTAAAGCACATATTCGAACCGGTTATCACAAAGGCCATAGAGCCTAAGAAGATGATGGACCTTCCTAAGCTAGTAGAAGTTCTTAAGAAAGTCGGTAAGGAAGATCCTTCCATTAAAATTGAAATTAATGAGGAGACCGGGCAAAACTTAATGTCTGGAATGGGGGAGCTTCATCTTGAAATCATAGAGAATAGAATAAAGACTGAGAAGAACGTTGATGTAATCACTTCTCCTCCGATCGTAGTTTATAGAGAAGCTGTAACAAAGAAGTCTCCAGTTTCTGAAGGAAAGACGCCTAATAAGCACAATTTGTTCTTTATGACTATTGAGCCTCTTGAGGATGCAGTTTATGATGCAATAAAGGCTGAAAAAATTAAAGAAGGAAGAATGAAGAAGAAAGAAGAAGTTCTTTGGAACACTCTTAAATCTCTTGGAGTAGACTATGATGAAGCTAAGAGTTACAAAGACATCTATAAGGGATGTGTTTTGATAGATGATACCAAGGGTATAGTCCAAATCGGAGAGGTTCTTGGTTTGGTTATGGATGGATTTGAACAGGTTGTTGATGCCGGTCCTTTGGCAAAAGAGCCTTGTGCGAAATTGAAAGTAAGGCTTGTAGATATGAAACTTCACGAAGATGCGATCCACAGAGGTCCTGCGCAGGTTTATCCTGCAATTAGAGATGGAATAAGGGAAGCAATGGCTAAAGCTAATCCTATAATTTTAGAGCCTCTTCAGGTCCATTTGATTGAAGCTCCTATCGAATTCATGGGAGAGATTACAAAGCTTGTAACCTCTAAGAGGGGCCAGATGCTTGAAGTGAACCAAGAAGGAAGCACTGCCATGATAAAGGCAAAGCTTCCGGTAAGCGAAATGCTTGGATGGAGCTCGGATCTTAGAAGCGCAACTGCCGGAAGAGGAGTTTCTTCTCTTGTAGACCAAATGTTCGAGAAGACACCTAACGAAGTCCAGCAGAAGGTAACTAAGCAGATAAGGCAAAGAAAAGGCCTTGCAGACTGATTAAAAAGATTTTAAACCTTCAAATCTTTTGTTTTTTCATGAAGAGATTTTCTGAAAATTTCTTGAATTATGTCGGACAAATAAGACTATACTCTCTTGCGGATCTTATTCTGATGCTTATTGCGCTAAGCGCCGGAATGCGAGAATTTTTAGGAGTTATCTTGCTGCACCTTGGTTTTTTGCTTTATTTGGAATTCAGGCACAAACATGCTTATCGAAAGGAATTTCATCTGATCTTATGGCCCATTTTTATTGTCTTGGGAGTTTTGCTGTATTACAAGGCCGCCGTGATAGGATTCCTCCTAGCAAGCTTCCTCTACTCTGAGAAAAATAAGGGATACTTTGGAAGTTTTTCTCCGTTATTTAGGGGATTGCAGCTTTACTTTCTTGTAAGCGGGCTGATAGGATTTGCTGAGCCGCTTTCATTTGCTGCAGCAGGATTAACCTTCTGCAGAAATTTTGCCGGAGACCTCAGAGACGTAGTGAAAGACAAAAAAGATAATTATAAAACTCTCCCAATAATTTTTGGAATCAAAAGAAATTTCAGAGATGCCCACCTTATCGCACTTTTAGTCACAAGTTTTGCTTGGTGGTTTTTATCGGGAATAAACATTTTATGGCTAATAGGAGTTTTTGCCGTCGAGATTCTAACTTATGATCTGACTCCCAGATAGGCTAACTTTTTCTGTTTTAAGTTTTGCACAAAAAAACAGAAATGTTTATAAAGGGCTGTTTTCTCACAACATTGCGAAAAAAATGGCAGCAGCAAAAGAAAAGATGAATGTAATTTTCGTTGGTCACGTTGACCACGGAAAGTCGACTACTGTTGGTAGACTTATGTTCGATGCCGGAGCTCTTCCTGAACAGGAACTTGCAAAATTCAAGGATCTTGCAGAGAAGCTTGGAAAGAAAGGATTCGAATTTGCATTCGTCATGGACAGATTGAAGGAAGAGCAGGAAAGAGGTATCACAATCGACTTATCCTATCAGAAATTCGATACAAAGAAGAGAGAAATAACAATAATTGACGCTCCTGGACACAAAGACTTCGTTAAAAACATGATCACTGGAGCAAGCCAGGCAGACGCGGGTTTCTTAACTGTTTCTGCAAAAGACGGAGTACAGCCCCAAACTCAAGAACACGCATTCTTAATGAGAACCATGGGAGTTACCAATTTGGCAGTATGGGTAAACAAGATGGATACTGTAAATTGGGATCAGAAAGTCTATAATCAGATAAAGGAAGATTTGACAAAATTGCTTAAATCATCCGGTTATAATACTGATAAAGTAGCATTTATCCCTGGAAGCGGATTCCTTGGAGAAAATGTAGTTAAGAAAGAAGGCAAAATGCCTTGGTACAATGGGCCTAGCCTTTTCGAGCAGCTAGATTTGTTCGATTCACCTGAGAAACCTACCAATCTTCCTCTTAGAATGCCTGTACAGGACGTTTACGAAATTACAGGTATTGGAACTGTTCCAGTCGGTAAGATTGAGACCGGAGTAATGAAGCCTGGACAGAAGATTGTAATCATGCCTGGAAGAAGCGGGAAAGGAGTTCCTGGAGAAGTTAAGACAATTGAAGCTCATCATTCCCAATTACCTAGTGCAGAAGCTGGAGACAATATTGGTATAAACATCAGAGGCATAGGTAAGAAGGACATTGCAAGGGGAGATGTAATTGCAGATGCTGCAAGCCCGCCTACAATCGCTCAAGAATTCACTGCAAGAATAGCAGTTATAAACCACCCTACAGTTATTGCTGTCGGATACACACCGGTTTTCCACGTTCACACTGCTCAAGTGCCTTGCCAGTTCATGGAGCTGGTATCAAAGCTTGATCCAAAGACTGGACAGGAAATGCAGAAGAATCCAGACTTCTTGAAGAATGGAGATGTTGCAGTTGTAA
>CAZIKY010000011.1:0-17429 GCA_964540065.1 Candidatus Woesearchaeota archaeon
TCTAACCAAGAAGGCATATTAGAAACAAATATTTTGTAACTTCTTGGAAATGAATTTAGGTGCTGATATAATAATCTTTCAAATTTCAATAAGGGCTTCTCATAAAATGCTAGGTAGCTTATATCTTCTATTTTTATGCTTTGACTTTCTAGGCAAAATTCTATTGCTTTTTCCGGGAAAGAAGTATCATGTTTTTTCCTTGTAAACCTTTCTTCATGCGCGGCGGCTACTATTTTTCCATCTTTCAATAAAGCTGCAGATGAATCATGATAATAGCAACTAATTCCTAAGACGTACATTTTAAAATTGTCTGTAGTACTCCTCCAACGGTTTTTTGGAAAGATTCAAGTTTTTCCAATAAGTTTTAGCATCTTTTTCAGGCTTTATTTCTAGAAATCTTTTTCCTAAAATTTGAGCGATTATAGATGTGAACCCTATTCCTAAAAAGTAAACTATTGAGAGTAAAAGAGTATTTACTACTAATGCGATATTCTCTCCAAATTTCTTTTGTCCGGCCTTTATTCCGATCAAAAATTCTTTCAACTTAGCCATTTTTTAATAAGTCTCCCAAATAATGTTATAAACAAAGTGATTAAAAATACTCCTAAGTAACCTCCTTCAGAAGGTAACCTTTCAGAAAAGTAAAGTACTCCAAAAAGAACAAGTGAAAACATTACAAACATTATAATAAACCCAATTTTTTCTCCATACTCCCTCCAAGAGCCAGTATTTTCAAAGTCCATACTTTTGTCTATAAATAACTGTTTATAAATTTATTTCCAAGTGTTTTTAAACATTAGGCGACATGACCTTTTATGAAGTTCAAACATAAATTGAAAAATTTCTTATTTTATTCCCGGGAATTATATTACAGAAAAATACTTAGAAAACCCCGGATGTATTACTCTAATAAGTTCAACATATCTTTGTTCAAAAATTTAAATGAATCTGTCGATAATCTGGAGTTATTTACTAAGATCAATAAAAAGAGAGATTTCTTAAGAATATTTCAAAACAAAATAAATAACTCGAGGTTAAAAAAGAGGGGAGTTTTTGAACAAGTTGGGGTAAAACCCGTCTCAGAATAACTTTGTTATTGTTTAGAAAAATAAAAATCTCTGGTATCTCTACCAGTATAATCTGCAATCGCAATAAATTCCGAGGGATTTATTATTCCAAAAAGTTTTTCCAATCTAAACCTCATTTTTGGAAGAAGGAAGAAGATAGATGAGATTAACTTGTTAAAACAGGGTCCATTTATTATCTTGATATTTTTAAAACCACTGTCATATAATATTCGATAAAGCGATTTTTTTGTATACGGCCTTTTGTGAGTATAATCATCATAAAAATGTTTAAACGACCAGTTGGGGACTACGACTATTATTCTCCCCCCCATCTTAATCACTTTAGCGATTCTTCTTAAAGAGTTAAGACCGTCATCTAAATGTTCTAGAACATGAAATAATGTGACAGTATCAAACTGATTTTTTTTAAATGGAAGTGCCTTATCCAGATTTCCGATCTTAATTCTGCGATCGTTCTCTGCTTCTGGAGCAACCAACATATCAAATCCATAAACTTTGATTTTTTTAGGATTTAAATTTATGAATTGACAATGTCCGCACCCAATGTCTAAAAGACTTTCTCCACGCACGTACCTCCACCGGTCTAAAAGAATTAATCCAAAATGGGTTTCTGATTTTTTTTTAATAAACTTTCTTGGAAATAAATTTTTAATTAAGGCGCCAATTTTGTTTTGATGTTTTGGGTTTTCCATGACAACAGTATATACTTTGAATAAAGTATAAAAAACTTCGCATAAAAATAATCCTTTTATCAAATCTACCAAATGACTGGAAGTTTAAACATTTATTTTTATCTTACTTATCTCTTTTTCCCAGTCTACAAAATTAGATAAATAACCTTCATGCATATGACCTGTAAGAGAAGGTATTGGGGAGATTAAGGGAATCTCCTTGAGCCAGAGCCTATTTACCGTTTCTTTTTCCCCACCATAGCTTATTTCATTAAATTTTGCTAGTTTAAAGAAAGTATCAATATATCTCTTAAATAATTTTGTGGGTATGACAAATGTTGCAGTAGACATATGTGTGCTTCTCCAATAGTTATACTTTCCTTTGAAGATTAATGTCGGAAAGAGATTTTGATATAAAACCGGATAATCCATAGGGTTTATTGCAAATTCTGAAGAGCTAATAACTTTAGAATCGTAAGCATCCAAAATTGCAGGAATTGCTTTGTTTAAATGGAAGTAGTCGTCTTCACAAAAATAGATTATCTCTCCTTTAGTATTTCTTGCAAGATTATAGCAATACTCTAGGGAGCGCCCGTTATTTTTTACGTCTAAGCGATGAATTTGATAGGTTAATTTATGGGGTAAAATAATTTTATGGATCTTATCTATAAAATTTTGACCACTCGAGTCATCTACTATATCTAGGGAGATTCTATCCTCATAACCCTTGCAACTTTCAAGAAGAGATTTAAGGCATTTAAGAATAAGCGTTGGCTTATCTAAGCTAAATGGCCTTATTGTGGGGCCCATTGTTTTAACTATGGCACAAGTTCTAAAAATGATATTAAGTTTTTTCATTTTTTAAATTGATTAAATAGCTTTATTATACTTTCTCTTGGAGACCCCTTAACAATTGTTAAATGTCTTAATTTATTTAATCTACCAATATTTAAAAAGATTTAATTTCATCCATTATTAAAACTTCCAAAATGAAAGTCTTATTTGTAACCCCTTATTACTATCCAAATCTTAAGGGGGGCTCCGAAAGAAGCGTCAAACTTCTTGCCGAAGGTTTGTCTAAGAAAGATGTTGATGTCTCGGTTATGTCTTTTGACGGGGAATCAGAACTTCATATCGAGAAAATTGATGGAATAAAAGTCATAAGAATTAAAAGACCTGCTTTGCATCCACAAACACTTTTCCTGAATTTATCTCTTCTTCTCCACAAGAGTATAATAGAAGAAGAAAATCCAGATATAATACATGTGTATAATACTTGGCAAATTCCGGCCGCATCATTTTTCAAAAAGAAATACAAGATTGTTGCAACCTTAAACAATTATTTTGCAGCAATCGCAACAAGCTATACTTCAGATAACATAATAGAAAAAAAGAGGATAGGTTTTTTTGATGCTTTAAAGAGCATTTACAGAACGCAGGAGGGAAACCCCTCCAAAAACGCCTTATTTTCGGTATTCTATGCCGCTTATAGCAGGATCGTTACCCATTATAGCAAGAAAATTGATCTTTATATCCCTATATCAAAAACTACCGGCAAAATACATGAGTTGCAGGGTTTTGACGGTGGAAAAATATTTCCGGTTTACAACATATTTGACAAATCTACCTTTCCCATCTTCAAAAAAGGTAAGAGAAAAAGCAACGAGGTCCTTTATGTAGGGGGATTGCAAGAATACAAGGGAGTTTTGGACATGATCAACGCTTTTAAATTTGTGAAAAACAAAGGGCTTAGACTGAATGTTGTGGGAAGTGGACCCTGCTATGATGAGATGGAGAGGATTACAGAAGAAAATTCACTGAATGTGAAGTTTTATGGAAGACTTGAACATTCAGAGTTTATGAAGCTTTACGCAACGAGCGCTTTTTCAATTATCCCTTCAAAATGGCCAGATCCCTTTCCAAGAGTTCTTCTTGAGTCACTCTGGTTCGAGATACCAATTATATATGCAGATAATCCAGTATTTCTAGAAGTGTTTGGAAAAGGTGAGACATGTTTTAAGCGTGGCGACCCTAAAGATCTAGCTGAGAAGATCGATCTTATGGCTATTGGAAAGATAAAGTCTAATCATTTGCAGGCCAAGAAGAGGATATTCAGCCATAAACCAATAGAAGAGATTTATGCGCTTTACATGTCACTTTTATCTGAAAAGTAGCTATTGTGAATTTTTAAAGAAATGTTTAAAAGGCGAACCCTTTATCCTAAATTATGAAAATTGCTGTTGTCGGCGGAGGTATTTTTGGATGTACTACTGCATGGTTTTTGGCTAAAAACGGATATTCTGTGGATCTCTTTGAGAAAAACAAAGATATCTTTATGTCTGCTTCAGGAATAAACCAGTTCAGATTACATAGAGGATATCACTATCCTCGAAGCAAGGATACGATACTCTCCTGCCTTTATGGGGAAAAAAGATTTAGAGAATTCTACAGGGACTGTGTTATTGATGACCCCCATGAGCATTATTATGGTATAGCAAAGGAAAAAACATTTGCTAGTGCAGAGCACTGCTTTAAAATATGGAGTGAATGTGGCCTTGAATTTGAACCCGTAGAAGCTAAATTTATTAATAAGGAAAAATTCCAAACAGTAGTCAAAGTTAAGGAAGCTGTTATTGATCCCCAAAAATTCAAAGATATCTGTTTGGAAAAAATGAAGCAATATGGTGTGAGGGTGTTCTTGAATAGAGACGTAAATTATGGAGACCTTAAAGAATACGACTTTGTTATTATTGCAACTTATGCTTCGATTAATCCCCTTCTTAAAGATTTCCCCTCTGCGCAGATAGATTATCAATTTGAACTAATTGAGAAGTTGGTTCTTAAGCTCCCTAAAAAGTATGATAACATCAGTTTTGTTGTTGGAGATGGACCATTTACCTGTATCGATCCTTATGGCAGGACAGGGTATACTTTGATGGGTAATGTAGAACATGCGATACACCAAAGGGTGATAGGAAAAAATTTTGAAATCCCGGAAAATTTTAGAGGATTGGTAGACAATGGGATAATCAAAAACCCACCAATAACAAACTTCGGAAAGTTCATCGACGCGGCAGAGACATTCTTTCCCGGAATAAAGAAGGATGCAGTCCATGTTGGTTCGATGTTCACAGTAAGAACGGTTTTGCCTAAAAGAGAGCATGATGATGCTAGGCCGACAGTAGTCGAGATGATCGATGACAGAGCAATAAAAGTGTTTTCTGGAAAAATTCCTACATGCATCGACGCGGCTGAAGAGGTTTTAAATATCCTTAAGTGCTACTCTCATAAATGAAACAAGTCTGCACAGCGATTATAGGTACCGGCAATTGGGGGTCTAAACTCCTTGCTGAGTTCAGTAAAATCTCTAGAGTAAAATATGCTGCTAACAGGAGTGAAGAAAGAAATTTGGATATCAAGAAGAAGTTCCCAGATGTGATCACCTTAACAGATTATAGAGAGATCCTAAGGGATCCAGAAGTTGATGCAGTGATCATAGCTACACCAATTGATACACATTTTATCTTAGCCAAGGAAGCATTGTCTAAGGGTAAGCACATTTTCCTTGAAAAACCTATGTGTCTAAAATATTCTGAGGGTAAAGAATTGATTTCCCTCTCTAAGTCTTTTGGAAAGATGATATTTGTGGGAAACATATTCCTCTACCATCCAGTATATAAAAAGATTAAAAGTATTTTAGGTAAAAATAAGATTAATTCCCTCCTTTTCACTTGGAACAAGTTTGGAACATTTAATGAGGACATCTTATTTAATCTTGCTTGCCATGATCTTTCAATAATTCTTGATATTTTTAATAAAAAATTTAATAAAATTAAGGTAGAAATAGATGGGCCCCTATTATCTAAAAAACATTTCTGCAGCCTTACTCTTAATTTAGGCAAGAACGAGAATGCTAAAATCCTTATTAATCGTTTAGATCCTTCATTGAAATCTAAAAAAGTATTCATAGAATATGACGGAAGAAATCTTTTATGGTCAGACAACGATCTTTTCTTGATAGAAGGAGAAAACTTCAAAAAGATATATTCTACAGATAAAAGCGCCCTTGAAGAAGAATGCTTAGATTTCATCTCCCAGATATCAAACAAAAAAAATGATTTTTCAAATGCAAATTTAAGCCTTGAAGTCGTCAAAATTTTAGAAAAGATAAAACTATCTAAGTAGTTTTTCTATTGCAGAGATAACCTCTTGTGGAGTGATTGCATTCAATCCTCCTTCGAAGATTAAGGGCTTTTTTAGAGATTCGAATATCCTATATTGTTCTCTATGATAAAGGTTTTTTATTAATTTATAGTTACCTACAGGCCCCCACTCCTCTGGGCCAGACCTCCCCTCAAGATTTACTAGGGGAACCCCTAATGAGGCAGCAATGTGGCTTACACCAGTATCCGGAGCGATCACTAATTTGGCGTTTTTTATTAAAGATATCATCTCGCCGAGATTGAAGAGCCCCGAGGCATCAAGTGTTCTCTTTTTATTGCTCACGTTTACCATAATATCTGAGATTAATTCTTTTTCTTCACGCAAACCGGTTAAGATAATCTTGTGAGGATATTTTTTAACCAAACGATTAATTACTTCTGCATATTTTTTTATAGACCATAATCTTGATGGGTCTCTGAAACCCATTTTAGTTTTCCCAAATCCCGGATGTATAACCATATATTTTTTTATGCCTAATTTCTTTAGTTTTGAATTTACGATTAAATCTTCCTCCTTTAAAGAGAATACTTTTGGCTTGAGACCCCTACTATCTAAACCGATTTTACGGATCATATTTAAGTTGCATTCTACAGAGTGTTGATGACATATCGGAAATATTCGCCTTGTAAAGAGGATCGAGGGAGATCTTCTTAAACCGCCAAATCCGCCTACCCTATACTTTATTCCGGCTAGTTTGCATAGAAAAGAGTTTTTGAATGAAGCTTGAAAGATTAGGGCCAGATCGCATTTTTCTTCCTTTAAAACTTTTGCATCTTGCCAAATGTTCCCTGTGTATTCTATTGCTTTAGATACGCTTGGATTTCCTTTTACCAATCGATCTTTTCCTAAGGGGAGCATGTATATTATTTCACACCCTAAATCTTTCTTTAAGGTTTCTGCTAAAATGGTCGTTATTAGGATCTCACCTATTGCTCCCTGATGTATAAGCGCGACTTTCTTTATCTGGTCCCTCTTTATTCTTTTGAACTTTGAAGGGTCTAAAAGAAGCCAGAGGACATAATCTAAAAACATTATGCACTCTTTTAAGCGGCTCTTGAAGGCGCCTTTTCTGATGATCATCTTAAATCTTATATGAAATGTCTTTTTTAAGGCTTATTGAACTAAAAGTAAAGGTTTTAAATTAGTTATCGTTTACCCCGTTATGAAGAAGGGTATTGCTTTTTTTACAGTAGGATTTGCATTTAATAGACTTGTAAGAATGCGCTTTTATGAAAAAATCTTCCCAAAAGATGTTAAGATCTTCTTAATAACTACCGATAGATATGTTGGGAAAGAAGAGGAACATTATCAACAGAGATATGATTTAAAGAGGACAAAATTAGTGACTTTCCATCATAATCCTATAACCTTGCCATTTGAAATAAGAAGATTTTGTAAAGAGAACAGTATAGATAGGCTAATAAATTTAGGATTTCATACCTCTGCTCCAATATTATTTTTATCCACGTTATTTAGTGATACAGATTATTGTTTGAATATTCTGACAGATGTGCTCAAACAACACTATCTGGAAGCAGGAATAAAAGCTAAGATGAGAGCATTTTCTGAACTTTTCTTAATTTATCCTTTTGTCTTCTTTTCTAAAAAATCCTTCTTTACAGATCTTTTAAATGCAAAAAGGGCTCCAATATTCTTCCTTAGTCCTAAACAAAAAATAAGGTGGCTTGCGGCGCCGGTTGACACAGATTTTTTCAAGAGTAAAAATAAAACTGTTGCGAGAAAAAAACTTCACTTGCCACTTAACAAAAAAATAGTTATTTTTGTTGGGAGGATTAATTACCTTAAGTGCTCTGATGTGCTTTCAGAGATAGTAAGAAGTCATCCCGAGATCCATTTTGTAGTCATAGGTCGGCTTATTGATCAGAACTTCCCTAAGAAGGCTAAGAATTTGACGTTGATCTCAGATAAATCTTCTGAAGAACTCTTAGACTATTATAGTGCTTCTGACTTCAGCTTCTGTGCAAATAGGGGTGGGGGTGGAATAGGCTTATCTACTGAAGAAGCTCTTGCTTGCGGAGTCCCAGTCCTCGTTTCTAAAGATTTCGAACTTGATGAATCTGAAGCAGTTTATCAAGTCCAGACAAGGGTTTCGGAGGTTGAAGCCGTGATAAAGAGCTTCTTTGATCTATCGCAGAAAGAGAGAGATGCTCTTTCAAGAAAAGCCAGAGATTATGCGGTCAAAAAATACTCGAACCACTTTTGGAAAGAAAAGTACATCAAAGCCTACCTAGAATAGGGCTTTCTAGAATGGTTTAAATAAACATCTTTTTTAAGATTAATATGATTAAGGGGAAAAAAGAGACCGTCTACTCTTTTGGATTAAGTATCTTATCTAAAGGGATCACTTATCTTCTTTTATTAGTTTTTGCAAATTATTTTACTCAAGCAGATTATGGTCGGGCTTCCTTTGTTTTGTCTGTTTTCCACCTAACATCTGTATTTGCTTTTATGGGTTTAAGTACTGTATTTTTGGTGTGGTACATTAAAAAGAAAGATGTTTCAAGCGTATTTTATTTTTTGTCCATATCTGGAACTTTATTTTTTATAATGTGGTTGATTGGTTCTATAAAATATTTTTGGACATTACCTTTTGCTTTAGTTATCCCTTTTATTTTTTTTAGCAGTATTGGAAGCGTAATTTTGAAGTCTAAACATAAATACCACCTAACCCAAGCATTTGATGTGCTTTTTGTGTTGGTGACTTTAGTGGTTGCAGTTTTACTTTCTAACTTGGGTAAGGCAGGAATAATTCTAGCTTATAGCTCTGCTTACTTAATTGTGTCTTTGGGAGTCATATTCCTTACTAGAAACGAAATCCGAGAGATAACTCGAAAGTTTAGGATCAAAATCGCTTCTATTAAAGAGTATCTTCTTGCCGGACTTGTGACTACTTTGGTTTCTTTTTCTTTTTCTTTTTTGGGGTGGTTGGATTCTACAATATTGGGGCTACTTTCTAGTTTTGAAAATGTTGCTATTTACAATATTGTCGGGCCTATTTCAAATATTTTAACTATAATCCCATTAAGTTTAGGGGCTTTTCTTTTAACAAGAACTTCAGAACTTAAAAATAAAGATATTTCAAGAAGGGTTTTTTTAAGAGTTTTAAGAGTAGCCTACTCCGTTACAATCCTTTTAGCAATATTACTAGTTTCAATTTTACCCATTTTATTTGATCTCTTTTTTCCAAAATATGTTGGTAATGAGGTTTATGTCGCCGTTTTATCTACGGGGATTATTTTCTATGGGATATATTTCTTAACCTATACTAGGGCGATGGGAGAACTTAAACAGGAGAAGGCCCTCCTCCCCATAGTTGGTGCTGCTCTTCTAAATATCCTTTTAGATGTAATGTTAATACCCAAATATGGGCTTTGGGGGATTACGATTGCAACGACTTTGGCACATTTAACTGCTTTTACACTTATAACAAGAGAATTAGGGTTTTTAGGTAAATTAAAGAAAATGATTCTTTTTGCCATTTTGGTTCCATTGGCGTTTATTTTAGGTTATTGGGGCCTTTTATTAGTGCCAATAACTGCCTTTTTGTTATATCGATTTGAGCTCATTCAAGATGGTGACATAAAGGTGGTTTTAGATACTCTCAAACAAATTGCTTATAGAAAATAATTAGTTTCCCTTAATTAAGGAATATAAACTTGAAATTTCTTTTGCATAAAATCTATGATTTACTGCTTGAATTACGTCTAAGATCATATGAAAAACCATTCCAAATAGAATATAGAGGAATATAAAATGCCAAAAGCTTAACAGGCTGACAACTATGAAAGATTCAACCGTGTGAAAAACGTGCAAGAATTTTCTTTTTTCTTTCTTAAGATAAAGAGAATAATGCCACTTATATGATCTTTTTAGACTCCAATCTTTCTTATTCCAAACATACCAAATATAATGGTCTGTGTCGATTAGAAAACCCCCGAAGATTAGAAGAAAGGCCTGCAGCATATCTGCCAGACCTATGAGGATTAATCCTGCAGCTAGAAACATTGTTGCGGCTAGATGTGTTTTGGGAAGCATTTTATAACTTAGTAGATTTTTTGGAAATTTTGTTTTTAATTTTATTTAATCTTTTTAACTTTATTTTCTCGGCAAATTTAAGATACTCTTCCACTTCTTTAAGGTTATTGAAAGTGTTCCACTTTCCGAAATGTTTGTAATATTTTAGTTTCATCTTTGGGAAAATTTCGTTTTCTATACTTCCTTTTTCAGGAAGTAGGATATCTTTGCTTAAAAAATAAGTGCCACAGCTAACCCAGATGTTGTTAAGAAGGGGTTTTTCTTCAAAGCGAGTTATAAAATCTCCTTTTGTATGGACAACCCCGTAAGGCGAACGCATACGAGCTAAGCACAACGTGTTTGGCCCTTTCGCAATTAACTCGTTTATTTTTATGTGGGTCAGGTCATCTACATTAATTACAATAAAATCTCCTGAAACATGTTTTTGGGCAAGGTTTATTGCACCTGCAGTGCCTAATGGTTCTTTCTCGACAGAATGAATGACTTTATTTCCAAGATAGTTCTGCACTTGCTCGTGCTTATAACCTTCTGCAACAATTATTTTTTGGATCCCATAACTTTTGAGCCATCTTATTTGTTTATCGATTAAAGTTTCGTTGCCTAGTTTGATTAATGCTTTTGGCACATCCATGCCAAGTCTTTTTCCAGAACCACCTGCAAGAATAATTGCATCAGTCATTTTATGTTAGCGATTTTAATCTTCTTCTAGTTGACCTATGAAGTTAGCGAAAGCGGGCCTTGTGATGAAGACTCCGATTGCTATGCCTACTAAAGTGGTTAGGGCGAATCCTCTGATAAGACCTGCTCCTGCCCAGAATAGTGGGATCATAGCTACGGCATTTGTTGCAAATGCTCCGAAGATTATGAAGAAAGCAGTTTTGATTCTCTCTTTAACGCTTGATGAAGTGCCTTTCTTTGAGGATTCATCTAGAAGGATGATCTGGTCGTTTACTCCAGTGCCTATTGCAGCAATGATTCCTGCAATGCTTGAAAGATCTAAGTTCCATCTGATAAGTGCAGCTGCACCGAGGATTATCCATATCTCGCTTATGAGAGTTATCATGACAGGGATGGAGTATTGTATTTTTCTGTATCTTATGAAGACCACCAAAGCAACTGCAAGGAAGGAGGCTAAACCTGCATAGAAAATGTTTTTTATGAAATCTTTTCCTAGAAGAGGGGAAATAGAATCAAGTTTAACTACTTGGAGTTTGAATGGAAGGCTTCCAGTTACTAGAACTGTTTGAAGCTTCCCCATGTTTTTCAAGGCGTCGTCATATGCCTCTTGCTGTGTTGCTCCTACTCCTGGACCGCTTATGGAGATTTGGGTTATTGCCTTGCCTTTGAGGCTAGAACTTATTTGAAGAGTATCTACAAGTTTGTCATCTAGGTATAAGTCTAAAGATTTGCTAAGATATCTTTCTCCTGTGATGCTTAGGTTTTCGCTTAAATTGGCTGTTAAGGATGCTTGCCTTTCTGCAGCAGTCTCGCTTAGGTAGATAGCAAAGTCAAATCGGCAATTATAGCCTCCCTGAGAAGGCCTGCACTCCCTGACGCCTGCACAGGTTGGGTCACCCTTACAAACGCTCGTAATATCGTTCTTTCCGCCTATAAAGACCGTTTCATTGCCTATCTTGGCCTCAAACTTACCCTGCTGGCCTATGAGCTCTTCAAGCTCCTTTGGAGTTGAGCCAGCGACTTCTACAACCATGAAGTTATTCCCTTCCAAATCTCTAGCACCTCTTACGACAACATCTGAAAGGCCGAAAACGTTAAGTCTTTCAGTAGTTACCGCTATAAGGTCTTCCATCTCTGCGGTTGAAATCTCTTTTTCAGGCTTGACTATTGCTCTTGCTCCTCCAGCAAGATCAAGGCCTGCTTTAAGGTTTGTTTGTGGAACTGGGGCAACGGTTAATCCGATTGATTGTGTTAAGAAAGTGTAGCTGTTTCTTTTTGTTTGTATATTTAGTTTAACACTTGGTTCAAGATTTCTCTTTGTTGAGTAGAAATCTGTTTGCTTTTCTATTGGCTCGCCATTTATCTCCAAGACAGTGGTGTTGATAGCTAAGCCAGATAGCAAGGCTTCACTACTTGCTTCTATCAGTGTGAGGTTTTCATCTATCTCCAACCCTAAAGAAAGGGCAGAATACTCGAATGTGCCATTGCTTGTTTTAATTTCCCAATCTACGGGCCTTATATCTTTGAATAATTCTTGGGCTACCTTTCTGTAATCTTCTATGTCTTTTATCTTATCATCATTTATTTCTTTGATTATTTCTCCTTTAGAAAGGCCTTCGAGCGATGCTGGAGAATTGGGCTCTATAGTCTTTACAACAACTCCTGTTTCTAAATATCCCCAAGGCCTTATTGCGAAGAGTGATGCGACTAGGAAGAATACTAGGATCCACATTCTTAAAGTCATTTTCATTTTATCTCATTCCCCTTCTTTCTTCATACCATTTTAATAGTGAAGCATTCATAAACCATGTTGCGAATAAATCGACAATTAATCCGATTATCAATATCAAGAAAACTTGTTTTAATACTGGAGAGATCACCAGGAAGTAAGCTATTGTAAATGCGAGTAGCGATGAAATTGTAAGGGTCATCGCAGTTTTGAAGGCACTTAAGATCTTTTCATTTGTTGTTCCTTCCTGTCTTTTCAAAACTCTTGCGGTTAAAAGAATGTCTGTGTCGACACTGTAGCCGATGAGCATTAAGAATGCAGCTATTCCCGCCGTTGAGATCCTTAGGCCAAGCAGGTCTACTATTGCTATTGTTACTAAAATATCCATAAGTGCTGCAAGAATAACGTAGGTGCTTGGAAGGAATGATCTGAAGATTACAAAAACTGTAACCATCATGAAGATAAATGCAATGATCATTGCAGTTATGAGCTGCTTATAGAAAGAATCGCTTAATGATGATCCTGAAAATTCTGTGCTGGAGTTATCTTCATTAAGTTCATAGCCTAAAAATTCTTCCAGAGCAGATTTAATCTCTATTTGTTCTGCTTTGGTTTCTACGGAGAGGGCTATTTGTTTTCCAGAGGTGAAATCCGCCAAGGACCTCACTACTACATCCTCAAATACTTCACCCAGGGCATTTTCTACATCTTTGACATTGGCATTTTCATCGAAGACAGTAATAGTTGTGCCCCCACTAAGAGTTACATCTCGGTATAATATATCTCCGGTGTTAGAGTAAAGCAAGGCAAGAGAGATTATCGCTCCAAGAAGCATAATTGCTGGAACGATGAGCAATAATTTGTAGGTTTTATCGTAGCTAAAATTAAGCTTAAATCCCTCTTTTTTTGCTTCTGGTTGTGATTGGACTGTCGTAGAATCCATAGTTGTGAAACCATCTGAATGTTTAAAAAGCTTTTTAACTGATGTTTTACATTCAAAATTAAGCACCGATCATCTAACGGCTAGGATGGCTGCCTTCCAAGCAGCCTGTCTGGGTTCGAATCCCAGTCGGTGCATTCTTCTAATTTTAGAAAAACGGGCCCTGGAGGATTTGAACCCCCGACCCTCGCCTTAGGACGGCGATGCTCTATCCAAGCTGAGCTAAGGACCCTTGATTTAAATTAGTAGAATTAAGCAGTTTTAAAATTGTTTGCTCTCTGTTATCTTTTACTAAAGAATGGGAGAAACCCCTTCTTTTTTTCTTCTCTTGGCTTGGATTTGATAAACCAGACTGTGATGCCGTAAGCTGCTGCGGATTTTGCCTGGACAAAATCTGATGTTACGATGGTCGCTTGTTTTCCATATGCAAGGCTTCTTATGAGGGCGTCAATTGCCCCAGACTTTGCAAACCTTATTTCATGAGCGCTTGGTCTTGGCGGTGCAAATTCTACTTGGAGAGAATATTTCTTTTTTAGCTGATGGAGATTTGCAAGCTCATCAAGGCCGTCAAAGCCTACTTCTTTCCCTTGATTAGCCTGGTTTTCTAGCTCTGCAACTGCCGCATCTGGGATGATAACTTTCCCCCGCAAGCCTTTTTTTGTGATGAGCTCACTTAGCTTTTTTGAAGCTAAGATGCTTGTGTCAATTACATAGCTTCTAATTTTTTTCGAAGAGGGTTTTTTAGAAGCTTGAGAAGATTGTTTTGGAGGAAAATTTTTAGCTCTCTGCTTCACCTCTTTCTTTCCTTTCATAAAAATTAGAATATTTTGTCCTTTAAAAAACCTGTTTCTTTAGGTTCTTTGATTAAAATTTCTTTTCTGAGAAAGTTTAGTGCAGGGAAGAGGATTCGAACCTCCGTAGGCACTAAGCCAGTAGCTCTTGAGGCTACCCCGTTTGACCGCTCCGGCATCCCTGCTTGGCTGATTTTTGGAGCAAAGGAGCGGTTATAAAGATTTTGAATGATAAAAAGGGGATTTGACATAGTTCTCACGAAGATTAAAGGAAAAAAGAAAAAGAATTTGTAAAAAATAAAAACAAATGAGTAGTTATGCTGAATTTATTCAGCGTAAGCTGCCCAAACTCCGAAGATGAGTGCTGCTAGTCCGCCAACTGTTGCGTACCAAGGTGTTGCTGCTGCACCGATCCATTCACCTAATGCAACAAGTCCGCCTAAAGCTGCTACCCAAGCTTGCCAATTTGCCATTTCAATAAACCTCCTTATATTTGATAATAAGATAAAAATATGGATTTAACCTTATATTTAAACCTTTTCCCGAGGCTGATTATTTTGAGGAAAATCTTTTACTCCTCAAGGGTCAGAGAAACCTTTTTAAAAGTCCATTCATGTTGAATGTTATCTAAAGAAGGCTGAATGAAATGAAAAATAGATCTTCATCTGATGATAAGAATAATGGGGGGAACTCTGAGGTATCTCTTGGAGGCAATATTGCTTTAGTCGGCTTCAACATACTTGAGCCTGCAGAACTTACAATCATAAAGAAGATAGTGGGAACTTATGTCAAGAAATTAAGTAATCAGGGAGATTACAAGGAAATGAAGCTTACTTTGCAGCAGCACCCTCACGGAAAGACCTTCAAGCATGAAGTTATGGGAATGGCTGTTTTTGGCGAAGGGATGTTTAACAGCAATGTGACTGAATGGAACCTCTATACTGCCGTTTCGCAGGTATGCGAGAAGATTCTCGCAGAGGTTACCCATAAAGTTAAAAAGCCTAATCACAAAGGGCCTAAAGGAGATGAGCCCAACCTTGAAGGCAAGGTTAGGAAATAAGCTCAATAAAGATAAATAGGAGAAATCAAATGTTAAAGAGAAAGCAAGTTAGGGAGAAGGGAAAATTAGGATTAAGTAAGCTTTTCACCGAGATAAATATCGGGGACAAGGTTGCTTTGGTTAGAAACTTGTCCTTTACAAAAGACTTCCCAGAGAGATTTCAGGGAAGGACTGGGACCGTTTTGGAGCAAAGGGGAGAAGGCTTTGTAGTCAGCTTCCATGACGGGAAAGTTGAAAAAAAGCTTGTTGTAAAAAGGATAAATTTAAAAAAGCTCTCAAACTGACTTCTGCTATAAAAATAGCCCAAAAATAGCGAAAATGATAAAAAATAAGACAGCAGTATCGCTTGTGGAAGTTAAAGAAATTCTTAGTGAACACCCTCAGCTCGAGGAAAATAAGAAGGCTGAGGCAGTTTTAGATTATATCAAAAGGTTCGTTAAATCTAAGCCGGATAAAGTAAAGGCTTTGATAAAAGCAATTGAAGATTTGGACTTAGTTAAATTGAAGAAAGAGCATATAGTCAAAATTGCGGATGTCATGCCTGAAGATGCAGAAGATTTAAGGAAAATTTTTGTTGGAGGAGATGTAACGTTAAATCAAGATGAGATTACCACAATCCTTGAAAAGGTTAAACAAAATAAGTAAAAATGGAAGACAAAGAAGAATTCGCAATAGTTTTAGACTTTTTACCAAACGGTTATCCGTTGGAAGGGAAGATGTTACCGGTAGCCCAGGCTATAGGGAAGAAAAATTTCACGCTTTTGCAGTTAGTTCCTCGAAGAGGAGTTGCTCTCAAATTAAAGGAAGAAGTTTATATCGGGAGTGGTAAGAGAGAACAAATCTCTTACATTTTCGGAAGGCTTCCTAAAGACAAGATAACTGAGACTGCAAAAATGGAACTCAAGGAGTTCATCACAAAGACAGTTGCTGAAAGGGAAAAGGAATTTGTTGAGTTTTTCAACAATGCCCAGCCGATCAACACAAGGATGCATCAGCTTGAACTGCTTCCAGGTTTTGGAAGGAAACATACTGATGAAATAATCAAGGCAAGGGAAGAAAAGCCTTTTGAGTCTTTTGAAGAGATGAAAAAAAGGATAAAAGCTGTCCCTGACCCGAGAAAAGCCATCGAGAAAAGGCTTTTTGAGGAATTGACCGAAGTTGTTCAGGCAAAACTGTTCGTCGCATGAACTTAAGACAAGGAAAAATGGCCGAGAAAAAACAACCAAGAATGCCTGGAAAAGGCGGAGAAGAAGAATTTATAGAAGAAGAGCTAGTCAGAATTTTCTCTACAGATATTCCAGGAAACATGTCTGTTTACAGCGGCTTGACAAGAGTCAAAGGAGTTTCGTGGACTTTCTCTAATGCATTATGCCATTCTTTGGGCTTGGAAAGAAGCAAGAAGGTTTCCACATTAAGCCCTGCGGAAATAGAGAAGATAAATAACTTCCTTAAAAATCCTAAAGTTCCTCAATGGATATTAAACAGGAGAAGAGACAGAGAAACTGGAGAATCCAAACATCTTTTTACTACAGATTTGGAAGTTGCCAAAGAATGGGATGTAAGAAGAATGAAGAAGATAAAGTCTTATAAAGGATGGAGGCACTCTCTTGGACAGCCTGTAAGGGGCCAGAGGACAAAGAACCACTTCAGATCCGGCGGAAGCGTTGGAGTTAAGAAGGGGAAAGCTGCTAAAGAAGCGCCTGCTGCCGCTGCTGCTGGAGGAGCTAAGAAGAAGTAAATAAAATGGCTGGAATAAGAAGACAAAAGAAAAGATACTCGAGGCCAAAGAAGCCTTTCGAAGCAGAAAGGATTGCTGCTGAAAATGAAGTCGTCAAGAAGTATGGCTTAAAAAATAAAAAAGAGATATGGAGGGCAGAGGCTTCCATAAGCAGATTGAGAAATCTTGCTAAAAGACTTATAACTGCTCCTGCTGAAGAGCAAGAGGCTTTCATTTCAAGGTTGGCTCGAAAGGGTTTGTTAAGTTCTGATAGTAAAATAGATAATGTTCTTGATTTAAAAAAAGAAGATTGGCTTGACAGAAGAATACAGACAGTTGTTTTCAAGAAAGGTTTGGCTAAAACACAAAAACATGCAAGGCAAATGGTCATTCATAAATTTGTAAAGGTTGGAGGAAGAGTTGTTAATATCCCTTCATATCTTGTAAATTTAGAAGAGGAAAAAATGATTTCAGT
>CAZIKY010000012.1:0-10671 GCA_964540065.1 Candidatus Woesearchaeota archaeon
CCTTGCATTGCAGGCAATTCTTGGGGATCTTTTCAGCGCATTTTCGATATATTTTGACAAGCCCTTTGAGGAAGGAGATTTTATCATAATAGGAAATGACCTCGGCACTGTTGAGCAGGTGGGAATTAAGACTACGAGGATAAGGACTTTGCAGGGAGAAGAGCTTGTGGTCTCAAACAGCGAAATGACAAGCTCGAGAATCCACAACCATAAGAAGATGCAGAAAAGAAGAATTTCTTTCAAATTCGGCGTCGAATACGGGACGAAAACCGCCAAGCTCAAGAAGATAAATCAGATAATCCAGAAAATTTTCAAGGAAATAGAGCTTGCAAACCTTGACAGAGTCCATTTCAAGGAATTCGGCGATTTCAGCCTGATATATGAGGTAGTTTATTACATGAAGACCGGAGACTACAACAAGTATATGGATATCCAGCAGCAGATAAACTTCGCCATAAAGGATGCGTTTGAAAAGGAAAAGATAGCCATGGCTTTCCCAACGCAGACTTTGCACATAAAGAGGGGCTAGTTTTATAAAGTCCTTATCTCTTCATATAATTATGACTAATTCAAAGGGGTTTGATAAGCTGTTTGCTGCGGGTCTGATTTTAATCCTCGCAGTTTTTCTCGCATGGGCGCTTTCTCCCTTTTTGCAGGGAATTTTTGGAGCCCTGATACTTTTTGCCCTGTTTAAGCCTCTGCATCTTTGGCTCACAAAGAAAAAGGGCTGGAACAAAAGCCTTTCAGCTTTTACGATAATTGTTATTTCTGTACTTATAGTGCTTATCCCGCTTTCTATTTTCAGCAGTCTGCTTTTATCAGAGATAAATTACTTGTTGGATAATCAAATCAGCCCAGGAGAAGTTATCCAAAGAGTAGATTTTATTCTCCGAGAGCTTAATATTGGGGGCTCAACCCTGGGATTTATATCTCAAGCCGGAGATTTCATCAGGGATTCTTTAGTCGCATTTATAGGTGGCCTGGCTAATATCGCAGTTAACCTTGTCATAATGTACTTCCTGCTTTTCTATCTTCTTGTCGATTATGATTTCCTCAAGGAGAAAGCCCCTTCACTAATTCCTTTCAGCAGGAAAAATGCTTTGAAGCTGTTCGAAAGGTTTGATGAAGTAACTCATGCGATGGTTTATAGCGCAGGGCTTGTTGCTTTGATACAAGCAGTACTCTTGGGATTGGGATTCCTTTTCTTTGGGATCCCCGGAGCTTTGTTATGGTCCTTTGTAGGATTTGTTTTTGCTTTGCTGCCGATGGGAATTCCAGTAATATGGGTTCCTGCAGGGGCAATAATGCTCTCACAAGGAAATTATTTTGCAGGGGTTGGAATTTTAGTCTGGGGAATGATTGTTTCTACTGTAGATAATTTCTTGAGGCCTGTGATTGGAAAGAGGGCTGCACATGGACACCTGCATCCATTGATAATTTTATTGGGAATCTTTGTAGGAATTCCTTTCTTTGGAGTTCTTGGAATAATCGTCGGGCCGCTGTTGATTGCTTACTTCTTCTCTCTTTGGAAGATGTTCAATGAAGAATATCTTTAATTCCAAAAAAGATAAAACAATAAGTTTTATAAAATAAAAACAACCCTATTATTCATGAAAAGGGGTGATAGAAAGAAGAATCTTCTAGAAAAAGGAATATTATCCTTTGGAAAATCCCTCCTTTCAAATCTCGGCGGACTTTTTGTGGACCGCGTTGAAGAAAAAATAGACCACATACAAAACAAAGTAACTCAAAAAATTATGGCTTCTTTGCTTGTCACGCTAGGATTTTTTGCCCTTTTCTTGTCTCTTTACTATTACCTTTCGGAAATTCTGCTCCTGCAGAAATTCCTTATTTTCCTTGTTACTGGAGCAGTTTTACTCATAGTTGGATTTTATATGAAATACAAAATCTTGAGGAATGAAAAGGAGGTACATAGATAGAATGAAGATGAAAATGAAGCTTACGGCAGCCCAAAAAGCCAAGCTTAAGAAACAGGCTGAGGCTCAGTTAAAGAAAGCAAAAGCGACTTACAACAAAGCAGAGAAGAAAGCAAGAGTTTACATAAAGGAGCATCCCGAGAGAGCAGCCGCAATTGCCGCCGCTGTAGGGGCCGCTGTTGGAGTAGCCCTTGGAAGAGCATTAAAAAGGAAGTAATTTTGCTTCCAGTTTTTATTTTTTGTTTTGCAATTTTCTTGTTCTTATTTTGTTGTTTTTTGCCAATGATTAATTTTATAAACTTGGCAAGCCGCTGATCTTTGAGGTGGTAGCGCCTCAGAGCTTATTCTGAGATAATGAAGATGATATACTTCGGAGATGTTTTATTGAATTTGAAAGACAGAGTATTGTGGGGAGCCTTGACTGCCGGGCTTTCATTTCAGGCAATTTACGGAGTCTATAATTCAATGAATTATAAATCTGTGACCGAAAAAACAGTCCCCATTGAAATCCCCTCTTATCCCCTAGAACTGTCTTCAGCCGGAGGTTTCTCGGCGAAACAGTATATGGGAGATCTTAAGGTAAAGATCTACCGCAAGCCTCTTGAAGGGATTGTCGGATTTGAGACTAATTTCGAAAGATCAAAAGGGGAGATTTTAAGGATTGAATAAAATGAAAGGAAAGTTAAGATCTATGGCCGCTGCGGCAGGGCTTGTGGGGCTGCTTAGTTCTTCTGCGATGTCAGTAAAACAGAAGGATTCTGTCACCTTTAATAACTTCTATGAGTACCAAACGAGCAGATTTCCTGCGATAGAAGACTGCGGGAAGAATACTTATGGCGATGATTATAATCAGCCGGATGTTACCGGCCTTGAAAAGATAACTTTCCTTAAGAATTTTGAGAAGGATTCTGAAAAACTTTATAAGAAATTCTTTGATGCAGTCGTCAAGGATTTGGGGGAATCAGGAATTAAGCTGGAAAAACCGGAAATTGTTTTTGTCAGAGAAATAGATCAGCTTGGAGGGGAGCCAAGCAAGGAAATACTTTATGTTGTCGGAAATGTAAATGAACCAGGATTTCATAACGGCGGACCGGATTATAGCATTGAGCTTGGAACCGGATCATGGATACACCATCAGATGAATCCTCTTATGCTAAGTGTAAACATTGTCAATCGCTCTAAAAATCCAAGGATGGCTCTTTACAAAGGAATATTTTACTCCCTGGCCACCCCGCAGATAATTGAGAATTCTTTTAAGATACTACGCTCAGACAAATCTAAATTTTACAGCGAACAGGAGTTCCAGGAAGCATTTAGCGGCTCTTTGAGCGATTCTCGATGTCTGCAGAAACAGGTTATGCTTTCTTTATTCCAGGGAACGCTTATGCAGAAAGGAGAAAGGAAAGAGCTCGGGATTTCAAAATACTCTATAATGCAAGAGCTTCAGGAAAGGAAAGGAATGCTAAGGTCAAACTGCATTAATCCGATGTTTAGGAAGGCTTTAATTGAAGATTATAAGAATAATCCTTTTGGAGTCTTGCTGAAACTGGATGATAGATTTGCCGAAGAAAGAATGGGAATCTTTAGGTAAATTTAAATAAGTTTAACCTTTTAAAGTTAGATGAAAAGAGGACTGTTTATTGGAATTTTGCTTTCTTTATTTTTAGTTTCTGGGATAAATGGGTGCCCGGAGTATAAAGGGCAAGTTCCAAATTCTGTTATGCTTGAAGGATATGGCGGGCAGGAAGTAGTCGCTGAAGAGGTGAATTATTTTGAAAATGCCAAAGGATATTTGGCAAGGCCTTCTGCTGAAGGGGAATATCCCGGAGTCATAATGATCCACGAATGGTGGGGATTAAATGATAATATTAAAGATACGGCAAGGCAGCTTGCTTCTAACGGATATACCGTTCTTGCAGTAGATCTTTACAACGGACAAGTCGCTGAAGACTCCGGGAGAGCAAGAGAATTGTCCGGAGAAGTAAGGGCAAATCCTGGGAAAGCTGTCGAAAATATGATGGCTGCTGCAGATTATTTGAGGGAAAATCATAATGCCGATAAAATGGCATCGCTTGGATGGTGTTTCGGAGGAGGGCAATCACTGCAGCTTGCCCTTAGCGGAGAAGACCTTGATGCCACTGTAATTTACTATGGAAGCCTTACTTCCAATGAAACCGAGCTCTCAAAATTGAACTGGCCGGTTCTTGGAGTTTTTGGAGAGGAAGATACCTCCATTCCCGTAAGTTCTGTTAAGGAATTTGGTTCTGCGCTTGACAAAATCGGTGTGGCAAATGAAATTTACATTTATCCCGGAGTAGGTCATGCTTTTGCCAATCCTACCGGAATGAATTATGCTGCCGAAGAGACAAAAGACGCTTGGGAAAAAACTTTGGCTTTCTTGAATAAGAGTTTGAAGTAATTTAGAGAATAAAAATGAACAAGAATAACAATGTAATCGAGCTGAAAAATCTCTGGAAGGTTTATAAAATGGGAGAGGTTGAAGTCAATGCCCTTAGAGATCTAAGCCTGAATGTGGGGAAAGAAGATTTCCTGGTTGTTCTTGGGACCAGCGGTTCTGGGAAAAGCACTTTAATGAACATGATCGGGGCATTGGACGTTCCGACAAAGGGAAAGATCCTTCTTGATGGGAAGGACATTTCACAGATGGATGAAAGCCATCTGGCCCAGCTCCGCGGAAAGAAAATAGGATTCGTTTTCCAGCAGTTCAATCTTATGCATACGCTTTCTGCGAAAGAAAATGTTGTCCTCCCCATGATTTTCCAGAAAATTCCCGATCATGAAAGGCAGAACAAGGCAGAACATTTGCTGAAGCTTGTAGGTCTTGGAGATAGAATGCATCATAAACCCTCTGAACTTAGCGGCGGACAGCAGCAGAGGGTAGCTATCGCAAGAGCATTGGCAAATGATCCGGAAATAATCTTGGCGGATGAACCTACTGGAAACTTAGACAGCGCCACGGGAAAACAGATACTCAACCTGCTTGATAAGCTCCATTTTGAGGAGAAGAAAACGATAATCTTGGTGACCCATGACATAGAATTAGTCAAATATGCCCATAGAGTAATCTATTTAAAAGATGGTTCGGTTGTTAAAGAGGAGAAAAGGAGGAAAATCGCGTTAGAACATGGCAAAAATCATCGCCACCATTAGTTTATTGCTTGTTTTAACAGTGACGCTTTCATTCTTGACGTCTGTCAGTTTAGCTTCTGCACAGACTGCTAAAACCCCTGTTATTTCAGTTACATTAATCAGTCAAGATCCGGATCCAGTTGAACAGGGAGATGTTGTTGAAGTAAGATTTAAGGTGGAGAATACTGGAGCATTGACTTCTGAAAATATTTACCTGGAAATTCTTCCAGATTATCCTTTCTCTTTATACAGTGGGAAAGCTGTGCAGGACCTTGGAAAGCTCGGGGCTAATCCCATCACAGTAAGATATAAACTTAAAGTTGATGAAGAAGCCGCTGAAGGAGACAATGAAATACGCCTTCAGCTTAAAATAGGAAACGGGATATGGCAGACATATGATGAGAATAATTTCTTGATAGATGTAAAAGATTATGACATTCCAGATGTGCAGGTTTACTTAAGAGAAAGCACCATAAAACAAGCAGGGCAAGTTGGGACTATAACTATTGAAATGGCAAATACAGACCTTGCAGACATAAAGTTCCTCCAGCTTACTCTTCTCCCGACGGAGGATTATCAAATTCTATCTTCAAGCAATTATGTCTACATCGGCGATGTAGATTCGGACGACACCGAGACAGAGGATTTTGAGATATATGTTAGCAAGGGTGCCCGGGATGAAATAATCCTCCCTGTGCTTGTCAAGTACCAAGACATAAATGAAAAAAAATATGAGGAAAGCTTCTCCATAAAACTCCGGCTTTATGACTCTTCTGACTTGAGGAAATTGGGCCTTGCTGAGAAAAACTACTTCGCCTACATTGCGGCAGGGGTAGTTGTTGCTGCTGCTTTATTGATCTACTGGCGATCAAGAAGAAAGCAAAGACAAAGATGATTGGAGATTATCTTAGATTTTCTATTAAAAGTTTGAAGGTTAGGAAACTTAGAACTGCCTTGACCATGATTGGGATTTTTATAGGCATTGCGGCAGTTGTTGCACTAATAAGCCTCGGGCAGGGAATGCAGGAGGCGATAAATGACCAGTTTCAAAAACTTGGAGTCAACAGAGTCATAATAAACCCTGGGGGCGGAGCCTTTGGACCACAAGGGGCAGCTTTGGCAGTAAGCATTCTTACTGAAGAAGATAAAGAAACTGTCGGGAAAGTTCGGGGCGTAGAAGGTGTTTTTGGGATATATGGAGAGACTGCAGACGTGGAATTTAGAGGTCAGACCGAGTTTCTCCAAGTCTGGGGGGTCCCAACAAACTCTGAAGACTTGGAATTCCTTAGCGAGATTAGCTTCTTTGATATCGGTGAAGGAAGGGAATTAAAATCCGGAGATAAGTTTGATGCAATTCTTGGGTATAACATTGCAACCCAAGAATTCTATAAGGAGATACGTGCTGGAGATACTGTAAATATAAAGGGTCAGAAGTTTAGAGTCGTTGGAGTCCAGAAAAAAGCTGGAACAGGGATACATGACCTACTGATAAGGATTCCGCTTGATACTGCAAGAGAGATGTTCGATCAGACTGAAAAGCTTACTGCGATAATGACCAAGACAAGCTTAAGCGAAGAAACTGCGGTTGTTGCCGACAGGATTGAAAAAGAACTTAGAAAGTTTAGAGGTGTTGAAGAGGGAGAGGAAGATTTTTCCGTTGAAACCTCTGAAGAAGCAATAAGGCAGCTTACCTCACTGCTCGATACAATACAGATATTTCTTGTCGGGATTGCAGCTATATCTTTGCTTGTCGGGGGAATCGGAATAATGAATACGATGTACACTTCAGTTTTGGAAAGGACAAGAGAAATCGGAATTATGAAGGCCGTTGGAGCAAGGAATTCCCATATTCTTGGAATGTTCCTTGTTGAATCAGGGTTCCTTGGATTATCCGGGGGGACTGTGGGGATAGTTTTGGGACTCATCATGAGCAAAATGACTGAAATTGTGGCCTTGAATCTTGGAGCCCCAGATATATTTCGGGCTTCATTTAGCCCTTACTTAATTTTTGGAGCTTTGCTTTTTTCGTTCTTAGTTGGAACGGTATCAGGATTGGCCCCTGCATACCAAGCTTCAAAGATGAATCCAGTTGATGCGATAAGGAGGAGATAAATTCAGGGGAAAATGAGAGACTATACAAAATATGTGTGGGAGAACATAAAACATAGGAGAATGAGGTCCTGGCTTACAATGATCGGGATATTTATTGGCATTGCCGCAGTTGTAAGTCTTCTTAGCCTTGGCCAGGGACTGCAAACGGCAGTAGGAGAGCAGTTCAACACCCTTGGAACTGATAAAATATTCATACTGCCCGGAAGTTCTGTTTTTGGATCTTTTGCAGGGGTTGAGGGTATTGAACTTACTGATGAAGATATAGCCGTAATAAAAAGAGTCGGAGGAGTAAAGTTAGTTGCAGGATTTGTTTATAAGATTGCAAGAGTAGAATATCGCGGGGAATCTAAATACACTTGGGTTGTCGGACTTCCCTTGGATGAAAACAGGGAAGTTCTTGAGAGCATTTCAACTTTCAGGGTTGTTGAAGGACGGGATCTGAAGGAGTCTGACACTTTTGATGCAATAATGCCTGTGCGTTTTGCTGAGGGGGATTTCTTTGAGAAGAAAGTGAGTTTAAGGGATACGATTAAGATAGAAGGGAGAGATTTCAAGATTGTGGGGAGGCTCAACAAAATAGGCAACCCGCAGGATGACAGTCAAGTTCTGATCCCTATTGAAACTGCAAGGGAAGTGCTCAATGAAGAAGAAAATTACGGCTATATCATGGTCCAGGTGAATAAGGGCGAGAATGCGGCTTTAATTGCCGAGCAAATAAAGGAGAGGTTGAGAGATCACAGGAATGTTGATGAGAGGGAAGAAGACTTTACACTTCAAACTTCTGAGCAGCTCATTGAAACTTTTTCAGATATATTTAGTATAGTTACTGCAGTGATTATTGGGATAGCAGCGATATCTCTGCTTGTCGGAGGGATCGGCATAATGAATACAATGTATACTGCTGTCCTCCAGAGAACAAGAGAAATAGGGGTAATGAAAGCTATAGGGGCAAAGAATTCCGATGTAATGAAGATCTTCCTTATTGAGAGCGGGTTTTACGGCCTAATTGGGGGGAGCGTGGGGATTATTTTCGGAGTGATAATTGCAAAGCTTGTTGCAGCGATAGGGAGTCAATATATAGGGGAGGCTTTGCTTCAGGCCCGTATAAGCCCTACACTTTTAATCGGATCCTTGATGTTTTCCTTCCTTGTGGGAGCAGTCTCAGGATTAGCTCCGGCCTATCAGGCTTCACAGCTTAACCCTGTTGAGGCTTTGAGGTATGAGTAAGATTTATAATATCCTTAAAACCCCAATTAGGATGAACAATTTTGTGGCAAAATACGTTTATAACAAGAGGGATTACTTTTACGCCATATTCAGAATATTTGTAGGACTTCTTTTCTTCCAGCACGGAGCTCAGAAATTACTTGGCTGGTTCGGAGCCCAAGGAACTGTTGGGCTTTTCAGCTTGATGGGCCTCGCAGGAGTGATTGAGCTCATTGGAGGATTACTTATTGCTTTAGGGCTTTTCACAAGAGCTGCAGCATTATTCGGAATTGCAGATATGGTCGGAGCTTATTTGCTTGTTCATGTTAAGGGCGGCTTAATACCTATTGTGAATAAAGGAGAGCTGGCATTGCTTTACTTAGCAGCATTTTTAGTTGTTCTATCTTGGGGCTCCGGAAAATGGAGCCTTGATGGGATATTATTCCGGAAGAAATGAAATTTAGGCTAATTTTTCTGATCTTAATTGCATTACTCTTAACTCTTGGAATCAGCGGATGCGCAGACCCTAATGCGATAGTCGTCAAGAGTGCATCCGGAGATCACAGATTTAATGTGGAAATAGCAGATGATGTTTCTGAGCAGATGAGGGGATTGATGGGGAGAGAAAGCCTGGAAAAGGATGCGGGAATGATCTTCATCTTTCCGGATGAAAAAGTTAGAGGGTTCTGGATGAAAGATACTTTGATACCCCTGGACATCATATCAATTGATGCAAATTTTACTATTATTGACATAAATAAGAATACCCAGCCTTGCAGCAGCGAAAACTTCTGCAGGATATATTACTCTAAGAAGCCTGCGAAATATGTGCTCGAGATAAATGGTGGATTGAGCGATAAGCTCGGAATAAGCTTGGGGGATAAAGTTAAATATCCTGCCTAACTGATAGAATAAAAGATGGTGAAAAGGAATAAGCATCCGATAAGAGAGCATCTGCTTGAATTCTTCCTTATAGGGGTTGTATTTGGGATACTTGAAGACATGCTTGCTATATATATCTACAGTGGCGGGACTTTTGATTTTGCTAAAGCGTTTTATATCGCGGCGCTTGTTGCAATACCATTGGCTATAATCTCTGAATTAGTTGTTGACAGGACCAGGATTTTCAGGCTGAAAAAGAAGTAAATCCTGTTGTAACTTTTCAGGTGTTACAATAATAAACTTTATATAACCTTTAAAGCTCCCAAGTTCTATGGAAAAACCTATAAATATTCTATATGTGGAGGATGAAGAGGATCTGGCAGTGACTTTTGGCAGGGTTTTGCAAGGGGCTGGCTATGCTCCGGAGTTCTGCTACGATGGTTTGTCTGCATACAATAGAATATTCCATCCTGGAGAAAAGCCCCAACCAAAGGCTTGCATCTCCGATAGAAACATGCCGGGGATGAAAGGAGATGAACTTGCAGGCAAGATCAAAGAATCCTTTCCGAATCTAGAAGTTATCCTCTTCTGCGGCGACAAATCTGCAGAGGATGAAGAATTGAAGGCTAAGGGGGTTAAGATCATTCTGAAACCGAATATCGATGAAGTTCTTGATTGCCTGAACAAGTCTTTCCCGAAATAAGTTTAATGAGGGTTTAAATGGATTATAATTCTGTTCAGCTATATCAGCACACTATAAAAGAGGTAGAAAGAAATTGGTTTATTAAGAAGACGATAGTGGCTCCGTCCCTAAATCTCGTTTTGAAAGGGTCTCCCCTTAAACCGGTTGTTGAAGAGTATCCGGTCGGATGGAAATACTTCGTGGAGCTATATACCTCGATCAATCCTAAAAACCTCCTTGATAATATCTCTGAAGTTGCCAAGGGATTCAAATGTGTTGAACTCCGAGGGTCTCAAACAAGAAAGCATGAAGTCTATCCTATCAAAAATGATGCAGAAAAATCCAGGCTTGCCAGGTTGATAGTTAACTCCCCATCCCTAGCGGAGATTGTAAGGTATGCTTGGGGGAGGATAAGAAATAAGGACGATATCTATAATCTCTCAAATTATATTGCTGATCCGATTAATGAAGTTAATGAGAAGTTCCGCAAGAACAAAGTCCATGAACCAATAAATTACAGCGAGGGTGCGAAAAAAGTCTTATCTGAAATCGGCCTGAGATAAAGGTAAAACATCTAAGAGAAGTTTTATAAACAATCTTTTTCTCCTTCAGTCGTGCGAAAGCACATGGCCCCGTAGCTCAATCGGCTAGAGTACTGGCCTTTTAAGCCAGGTGTTGCGGGTTCGAGTCCCGTCGGGGTCA
>CAZIKY010000013.1:0-10220 GCA_964540065.1 Candidatus Woesearchaeota archaeon
ATTCATTTCCAAGAAGTTACAAAATATTTGTTTCTAATATGCCTTCTTGGTTAGAAGAAAAACTCAGAGTAGTTAAGAAAATAAAGAAATTGGGATATAAAAAAGATGTTTATTTTATAGACCATCACATGGCCCATGCTGCAAGCTCCTTCCTTCCAAGCCCCTTTAATAAAGCTGCCATATTGAGTGTAGACGGGGTGGGGGAATGGACTACAACTTCCTATGGATATGGGGAGGGTAACCAGATAAAGATTTTGAAACATATTTCTTTTCCTTCTTCCTTGGGTCTCCTTTACTCTACAATAACAGCCTATCTCGGTTTTAGTGTGAATAATTCAGAATACAAGGTTATGGGGCTTTCACCCTATGGGAATATGGATCGAGAAACAAATCCTTATTACAAGAAATTATTCAAAATAATAGATGTAAAAGAGGATGGGAGCTATAGGTTTGATCTGTCTTATTTTACCTATCACTATAAAGACAGAATGCCTTCAAAAAAATTGTGCGTTTTGCTTGGAGGAGATGTACGAAAGCCAGAAGAACAGATTAAAGAGAGGCACAAAGACATTGCAGCTGCATTGCAGATGGTTTTTGAAGATATAATGATAAAAATGTTGAATCATGTTCAAAAAGAAACAAAACAAGAGAATATTGTTCTTGCCGGAGGTGCAGCTTTAAATAGTGTATTTAACGGAAAGATACTAAGTGGAACAAAATTCAGAGATATATGGATACAGCCAGAGCCAGGAGACGGAGGAACTAGTATCGGTGCAGCCCTTTATTTATATAATTCTCTTTTAGATAAGAAAAGGAGCTTTTTTATGGACAATGCTTATCTAGGGCCAGAATTTTCTGATAAGGAGATTAAAAAGTTTCTCGATGAAAATAAGATCATTTACGAAGAATTTAATGATGATGAAGAACTTACCACTAACACAGCAAATCTTATATTTGAGAATAATGTAGTAGGTTGGTTCCAGGGCAGAATGGAGTGGGGGCCGAGAGCATTAGGAGCAAGAAGTATACTTTCCAACCCTACAAATCCCAAAATGCAAGAGATACTAAATCTTAAAGTTAAACACAGAGAGAAATTCAGACCTTTTGCACCCGTTGTCTGCGAAGAAGATGCAAATAAATATTTTGAGTGCGACAAACCAAGTATACCTCTTCCGGCAGATTTTATGTTAATGGTCTACCCTATCAAAAAGAAATATCATAAAACTATTCCTGCAGTCACACATGTCGACGGTTCAGGTAGACTCCAAGTAGTAAGGAAAGATCAAAACAAAAAGTATTATAATCTGATAAAAAGTTTCGGAAAGCTTTCCGGCATCCCTATTCTCATAAATACTTCTTTTAATATAAGGGGCGAACCAATAGTCTGCACCCCTTATGATGCCTATAAATGTATGATGGGGACAGGTATAGATTATCTCGTAATGGGAAAATTTTTAATAAAAAGGGCCAATAATCCGCAGGATATCTGGGATAGTGAGAAATATGCAAAAGATTGAAAAGAATTTTGAAGAAATTTTTCATAAAGTATTAGTAGTCTTACTAGCAATTTCTTCCGTAGCTTTATTTATTTTAGGAATCTATATTGATCAACAGTTCATATTGAAGTTTAGTCCAGACCAACAAATAAAACCTCAAACACTTTCAGCATTATTTGTAGTTAAGAAGATCTTCTTTATAATAAGCATCGCGTTTGCAACATCAACTCTGCTAGCCTTATACCAAAAAGAGTATTTAAAAGACTTTTTTAGAAGAAGAAAAAATGTTATTCTAAACATCCTAATCCTCTTTTCTACAATCTTGTTTCTGCTAGTAGTCACTGAAATTTCACTCAGGATAGTTTATCATGATTATACTACTCAACACGGTTCGAGTCCAGGTACAGTAAATTTCAATAAAAAATATTTTAACTTAAATTCCGAAGGGATGAGGGATTATGAATTCTCACTAAAAAAAGAAGATAAAATACGCATAGTTGGTCTAGGAGACTCTTTTACTGCTGGATGGGGTGTAAAAAATGCAAGTGACACTTACCTAAAAGTTTTGGAAAGTAAATTAAATTCAACTGAGAAGATCGAGATATACAATTTTGGTGTCGGAGGATACGGGCCACAGCAAGAAATAGATCTTTTAAAAGAGAAAGCTTTGAGATATAATCCGGATATAGTTATACTAGGATACTATACTAACGATTTTAAGAATTTTAACGATACATTAGAATGGGAAAAAGAACAGATAAGCATTCCTTACTTGGGGGTTTTCTTAAGAACTAGCTCATATGTTTATTACTTCGCTGAAAACAGTTTAAATAACATCTATAATTTGGTAATCGGCACAGAAAGTTATGAAGAATACCAAATCAAGATAATGGAATCAGAATTGAATAAGAAAGAGAATATGAGGTACTTTGAAGAATTAAAGAATCTATCGCTGGAGAATAATTTTAAAGTCATGGTCATTGTATTTCCCACATTCTATAATTTAAGCGACTACCCCTTTATAGGGCTGCATAATCTTATCAAGAGTAAATCAGAAAAAGAAGGTTTTTATTATTTAGATCTACTCGATTCCTATAAAAACTATTCTGAAGTCGATCTTGTCGTAAGCAAAGATGACAACCATCCAAATGAACTCGCACATAAGATAGCTGCAGAATCGATATTTGTTTACATTAAAAATAATAAAATTTAATACATTTAGTTAGACATTGTAAACAACATACTTCTCATTTTCATATTTTAACCCAAGATCTAATTTTTTAGGTTTTTCAAAAACTGCATAAGAGAAATTATACTTTTTTTTAAGATCTAATAATCTTTCTTCTTTTTGCAAAGAATAGCCCGTAGAAATTGCCTCATCATTTGCACGATTTGTTTCTAGCGCAGGGTTGCCAGAAATATCTTTTATTCTTCTGAACCATTCAGCTAATGCATCGTCTTCAAATAAAGCGTTTTGTAAATCAACAACAACTGCCCTTTTTGCACCATTCCTAAAAGAGGACAATGCCGGAGGTATCAAAAAAATGGCGTCTTTTGGAGTATTGGCCGTAACAAATTGATATAGTTCTGCAGTTGGGCCATCAAATTGATAAACCAATTTAGAATCGTTGGTAATAAAGAACCATGCAGAGATTAGGATTAAAAAGATCACCAGCAGGATTTTCGTAATCCTGTTATCTTTGAGGGTAAAAACAAATAAAGGGATTAAAATAATAACTTTCATAATCGGAGAATAATTCTCGGAGAGTTTTGAGGAAATAACATGGTTTAGCGGGGTCAAGAAAAGGAAGATTATCAAGAAAGAAATAAAAATGGTCCCCAAAATTATTCTATCGATATTTTTGTTTTTTTCAACAATTTTAAAAATAATAAAAAGCGGGAAAATAATCAGAGAAACATGGCTTACCAAGAGGGAGGCAGCAAGTAAAAAATAAACCAAGAATTTGAGATTTTGCTCTTCCAAAGACATTTTAGAATTATTGCAAACATGTTCTATTATAAATATCGATCCAATGAATGCTATAAACCCGGAGAGTCTAAAAAAATGCATTTTAATTATCAAGCCTACAGGGATTATTTCTGAAAAAACGGTGTAGGTCAAGAATAGAACAAAGAGAATACTAATAATGGCAAAAACCAGTGACCTTTCTTTTTCTCCAGTCATCGAATCTCTAAGGGCTATAACGAAGACTACCAAAAAGAGAAGGAAATTCAGATATTCGTACCATTCCCAGCTAGAAGGCATATAATGGTGTGCCTTTAACCCTCCCAATATTTCGGCTACTTCTTTCCCGGATAAGGGGTCAGACTGAGCTTGTGATAAAATCAGAGGGTATAATGCAATGGAAGAAACTAAGAGAAAGATTAAGAGAGAGAACAAATGGTTTTTTATTGAATAAATTTTATCCTTTTTTTTATTTATACTCGTGATAAAGCTAGCCGAAAGAAAAACAAAAAAGAGAAGTCCTCCCCATAAAAAATGGATCATAGTCGCAATACCCATCAATATCGCAAAAATAATTAACTTTTTTTTGAGCAAAAAATAAAAACCTGCCAAAATAAGCGAAACTGCAAGTCCAGATGCTATTAAAAATCTTGGCACAAACAAACTATCGCCTAGCATAAAAGGGGTTCCACAGAGGGTAACAAAAGAAGAGAGAGTTGCCACTTTTGTGTTTTTAAATAAATGTAATGCGATTAGATAAGCAGAGGAAGCGGCCATAAGTATTGAAAGGAAATAAACGATTAAGAAAGTGAGCGAAAGATCATTAATGAATAGATTTAAAGAATATAATATTCCAACAAAAATAGACCTCACGCTAGAAGTATTTTGCACAGAATTTATGAACCAATCATTTTGAAGATAGGTAGGGTCTATCATCCTAAGTAAATAACTTAAAATCTCATTCCCGGCAGAGTAACCAGTGCCACGATATATTAAAAAGGTTAAGGAAATAGAAATTAGGACAATTAAAAATGCGTAAAAAGAACCTTTTCTAGTCATCACGGGGCAAAAATTACCTGTTTTATATATCTTTTGTTGGATATGCGAAACTTTATTAAGAGGTTGCATGTTCAGGCCATATATCCTAGACCAAAAAAATCAAGCTTTGTTTAGTCTTCAGTGAAATCTACAATTAAGTTTTATCAAAAATATGATGGTTACAAACAAAAAAAATATTAAACTTTCCGTTGTTATGCCCATGTATAATTCCATTAATATTAAAAGAAATTTAGATGCTGCTCTAAATTCTTTGGAAAAGGTTACTAGGGATTATGAGCTAATCCTTGTAAATGATGGTAGCTTAAACGGGTGTTATGAAGAGGCATTAGACTTCAAAAACTCAAAACTAAAGGTTGTAGGATATGTTAACAACCAAGGTAAAGGGAATGCAGTTAAATATGGGTTTGGTTTTGCTAGAGGAGAATTTATTGCTTTTATTGACGTAGATGGAGATATTGATCCGGTATATCTGAAGAATTTTATCAAAATCTCTGAAAAAAATAATGCAGATGTAGTAATCGGCAGTAAGAGGCACCCTGGCTCTCTTATTAATTATTCGGTCCCTAGAAAAATCATGAGTTTAGCCTATCAGCTACTGAATGCTATACTATTTAATTTGAATGTAAAAGATACACAAGTAGGAATAAAACTCTTTAAGCGGGAAGCATTAAGATCAGCTATTCCTAAAATGGAAATAAAGGGCTTTGCTTTCGATCTTGAGTTGTTGATAATCTTGAAAAATAAAGGTTATCGGATTGAGGAAGCCCCAATAGTTATAAGGCGTAAAATGGGTAGCACTATAAACCCCAAATTAATACTATTCATGTTGTTCGACACCATTAAAATATTTTACAAAGATAGAATTTTAAGGGAATACGATTGATGCTAAATTCAACTTAAAAAATCGATAAACTTATAAATACAATTTTTCTTTAGAAATTATGTCGAACAATCGTTCTTTAGTAGGTGAAATGTGGGATTTTCTCAGATTAAGAAAAAAGTGGTGGCTTTTACCCATCATCCTTTTACTCCTTTTAATAGGCATATTAATCATATTCGGTCAAAGCTCAGCACTTTCCCCATTTATATACGCTTTAGGATAAGCTTCAAAATTTAATTTTCTCTTTTAATGGTTTAGAAGCCTAAAGTTAAATTCAAAAAAGTGTCCGATCTGCTTTATCAAATATTAAAAGCCTATTTAGCAAATATAATTATGGATCTTTTACAAAAAAATCTTAAAATCTTAGAGCTCTGCCCCTATTCTGCTGGGGGATGCGGAGTCTGGGCAAGAGTTAAGCAAGAATCGCTCGAGCTAGTCAAAAGAGGTTACGAAGTAACAGTCTTTTCTTCTAATTTTGAGAAAGGAACAAATAAGATTATGGCTTCTAGCGAAGTTCTAGAAGGCATCAAAATAAAAAGGTTCTCAGCAAAAAAACTTGGAGGAGAAAGTTTTATGCATTTTAATTTTGAAAAAGAGGCACTAAAATATAAACCAGACATAATCTTTGCACATAACTACAGGCATCTCCACACAACTAAGGCTCTAAAAATCAGAAATAAACTAGAAAAAATCGGAAAGAAATCTAAAGTCTTCTTAGTTACCCACGCACCCTTTGTTGAAGGAAACATAACTCGGACATATCTGCAGACTCTAATAGTTAAAATTTATGATTCTCTTGTTGGGCCATTAACATTAAACAAATTTGATAAAATCCTGGTAATCTCACACTGGGAAATCCCTTATCTGCTGAAGTGCGGCGCAAAGAAAGACAAAATTGTTTACATACCCAACGGCATCCCCCATGAATTTTTTACACAGGAAAAAGCAAAAGAAGAGAATAAGATATTATTTCTGGGAAGAATAGCTGTTAAGAAAAGACTAGAGACTCTTATAGGGGCGGCTAAGCTAACAAAAAACAAGCCGGTGATAGAGATAGTAGGGCCAAAAGAAGAAGAGTATTATGAGAAGTTAAAAAGAATAATTTCTGAACTGGGAGTAAAAAATGTTATTTTTTCTGATCCGGTTTATGGTCTGAAAGAAAAGATAAGGAAGATAGACTCTTGTAAGGTTTTCGTATTACCTTCAAGAGTAGAGGGCATGCCTCAATCTCTGATAGAAGCAATGGCTAGGAGAAAAATCGTAATCGGCAGCGATAGCATAGCTATACGTGACCTAATACAAGATAAAAAGAATGGATATCTTTTTGAATTTGATAACTCTCAAGATCTTGCACACAAGATAGATCTTGCATTAGAAAACAATAAGGCTAACGAAAAAATAAGGCATAATGCTTCTAAATTCGTTGAAAAATTCAGATGGGATAAAGTTATAAACCGAATAGAATCCCTTTTCTAAGGTAAATCGGATAAAATGATCTCCGTTCTGTTAACCGCATATAGGGAACCTAAAACTATTGGAAGAGCAATAGAAGCATTTGCAAGACAGATTTCCAAGAAAGATGAAATCTTGGTTGCAGCACCTGATGAAGAGACTTTGAAGGTAGTTAAAAGCTATTCAAAACGCTTCAAAAACATCAAAACTGTAAAAGATCCTGCTAGGGGCAAACCTGCTGCCCTAAATTTGTTATTCAAAAAGGCCAAGGGAGGCATCTTAATATTAAGTGACGGAGATGTTTACATAAGCAATAATGCGGTAACAGAGATACTCCTACCATTTAGAAATGAAAAAGTGGGGGCAGTGACTGGAAGGCCTGTTTCTATTAACTCTAGGGTTAATATGTTTGGATATTGGTCTCACTTACTTACAGATATTGGGGCCCATGAAACAAGGCTTAATCTGGTAAAACAAGGGAAATTTATAGTTTGTTCGGGATATCTGTTCGCTCTGAGAAAGGGCATAGTAAAAGAAGTTCCAGAAGAAGCATTGTCAGATGATGCCGTGATCTCTCATCTTATTTGGGGAAATGGATACAGGATAGGATATGCTCCGAAAGCCTTAGTCTATGTCAAGTACCCGGATAACTTTAGTGACTGGCTAAAGCAGAAGAAAAGGTCTGCGGGAGGATATTGGCAGATAAACCAATATGCGAAGAATACTCCGAAAATGAGGACCTTTTCAAAAGAGGCTTGGGGCTTCTGGAGAATATGGAAATATCCTAAAAACTTAAAAGAATTTTACTGGACTTTCGTTCTTTTGTTTGCAAGGCTTTATCTTTGGCTACTTATTTTGATTAATCTAAAAATAAGGAAAAAAACTTTAAAGCAAGTTTGGCTTAGGGTAGAATCTACGAAGTAAAAGTTAAAATGGAACAAACTCAAGAGTCTCAAGTTTTTACAGGGCACAAAGAAAATAAAATTTCAATAATCAAGGGCTGGTTTAAAGACCGAAGCAACTGGATAATTATAGGGATATTGGTCTTAGCAATTCTTTATAGGTCTTACTATTTTTATATCACTATTGATCAACCCTTATGGTGGGATGAAGCAGTTTATATGGCCTCTGCAAAAGGTTTTGCAGGGATTATGGACTACCAACTTGAAGCCATAAGGACCCCTGGATTTCCCCTTCTAATGTCTCTATTCTATCTGATAGGCATAACCAGTGAACCTATATTGCGGTTTTTCGGCCTATTACTCCCTTCCTTGGCGCTTATTTTCCTAGCTTATTATATGCTGAAGGAGATGTATCTTGACAAAAGGATCGCCTTAATCTCCGCAGCTATTATCACCACTCTTTTTGATATAGTCTTTTATTCAAATAGATTCCAAACTGAGACTTTTGCTTTAATCTTCCAGTTTTTGGCGATTATCGTTCTGTTTAAGTGTTACCTTAAGAAAGAACAATGGTCTTTTATTAAACCAAAACATTCTCTTTTGTGGATTGCCGCATTTTCATTACTTTCAATAGTTTTCCGGTCAGGGAATGCCCCGTTCGTGGGAGGAATTTTGTTGTTTCTGCCGGTATTTAGCAGAAGACGTCTTACAGATAAAAAGGTTTTAACCTCTTTAGCAGCACTCTTAGCTCTAGGAGCAATAGGTTCTTTTTTCCTAAGAGAAAAACTTTTGGGATTAGCTGGAAGTTATTTCCAACTATCAAACCCTATCGGGTGGATTGTTCCAAAAATATTATATGACTCCTACTATTCATTCATTCCGGGAATGCCAACCTTATTTTTTTATGCATTCATTATAGGTTTATTCATAGTCTTAATAGATATCTTCTTGAATAAGAATAGACTCATATCGCTTGAAGATAACTCCGAAGACTTAGCTCTCAAATCAGATATATTTAACCTGCTGCTGATATTCTCAATTTTCTTTGTTTTCATGTTCTTGCTTAGAATCCAAGCATACGAAAACAGATGGCTTTTCTCAATACTTCCTGCATTATTTGCATTTACTGCCAAAGGTTTCACAACAACTTTTGACTATCTAGCAATCTTCTTAAAAAATAAGAAAGTTGCTATGGCCCTCATGATCTTAGTTTTAGCGATAGGGTCTTATTCTCAGATAGTTCACGTAGATGCAGTCGTTAAGGCAAAAATTACCTCCTATCAAGAAGTTAAGGATTCGGGGTTTTGGATAAAAGAGAACTCCGATCCTTCAGATGCGATAGTGAGCGCATCTGTCCCCCAACATTCTTATTATTCAGAAAGGAAAGTTTACAACTTCGGTTTCAACGGTCAGAAAAATGAAACTTTATTTGATCAAAAAATTCAGGAGATCAAACCCAAATATGTCATAGTTTCGGCATTTGAACCCTCTTTCACACCAGAATGGGCATACACTTGGGCCCAAAGAAACCCGGAAATAGCAAGACCGGTAAATATCTACTCTTCTCAAGGGCAAACTCTTCTTGTAGTCTATGAATTGGATTATAACGGGCAGCGAGAATCTCTAAATTCTTCTTAAAAAGTTGGTTGCATACGCAATCGTATTCGCAAATGCAATATAAGGGAATATGAATGAAACCGCATCATGAGATCTTTTAAACAACTTAAATGAATAATAGAAATTGGGCCAAAAGAGGAGATTTAACATAAGATTCTTTGAAAACTCTCTGAACTCTTTATTAGTCTGCGGGAGATAATTAAACTTAGGAATACTCCTTTTGAAGTAACTTTCTCCCCAAGAGAACTTCTTTTGGACTAGCTTATAAAAATTCTGTTCAGCATAGTGTTTTGTTGCATCTTCTAAAATAATCAGTTTATTTTTCCCTTTAGAGATTAGCCTTCTTACAACAAAGATATCCTGGTCATATCCTCCAATGCTATTAATATCCGACTTCCTGTAGAAGAAGCAATTGCCTCCAGTCAAGCTCATATTATTCGGTTCAAGTGTGAATTCATCTTTTTTACCTCTAACAAAATTTTTCAGGAAGTCTATGGACCTATATGCCATAAAAGAATCTGTCCCTATAAGGGAGATGTATCTGACTATTGGCTTATCCTTTTTATCATGGGAAATGCCACCAAGAACTCCAAATGCATTTGGGGCATGCCCAAGTGTAGAAATAGCCTTTTTGAAGAGATTTTTGTCTTGCAATACATTGTCTTGGTCTATAATACATATAATCTCCCCAGAAGATTTTCTAAATCCTAACCACTTGCCGTTACCTAAACCTTCAGGCAGACGATTTTTGTTGATTACAATTTTGACTCTTTTGTCTTTTCTTTGATAATTATTGATTATATCTAAGGTCCCATCAAAACTGCCCCCATCAATGCATAAAACTTCAA
>CAZIKY010000014.1:0-8741 GCA_964540065.1 Candidatus Woesearchaeota archaeon
TAGGGTCGATTTGGTCTTTCTTAAGCTCCGCGCTGGGTTTTATCTGATCCTCCCTGAATCTCCACAATTCATCGGGCAAAAGACTTTCAGGAATGACTTCTCTTCTGTAAACTTCTTTATTCAAGTATTTGGCGAGCTCAACAACCTCTGTCTTTGTTAAATCTGCGATAGGCGAGATTGCACCTCCCCAATCACCATATAAAGTAGCATAACCCAGCGCAACTTCAAGCTTATTACCATTATTAGTAAATAGGGCTCCGTACTTGGCAGCAATGTTTGAGAGTACTGAAGTCCCCCTTAACTTAGCCTGGACATTTTCCAAGTTTTCAGGACTTAATTTCCTAGAGCTTCCGTCTGGATCTATGCTGTCAATAAGCCTGCTATTTACTCTGTAAATTTCATCTATTGGGATAATTTCATATCCTATCCCGAGTTTTTCGGCAACTTTCATGGCAGCATCTTTGGTTTTCTTGCTGTTGTACTTGGAAGGCATATTTATTCCAAGAACTTTTCCGGGCCCGACTGCCTTGGCAAGCAGAGCAGCCACAACCGAAGAATCTATTCCTCCGCTCAATCCAATAACATATCTTGGCTGATCTTTTCCTCCGGAAATATCCTTTGCATGCCTTATCCCCCTAATGATGGAATCATACTTCTGTGCGATCTTTGACTTCTCTTCTCTTTCAAGAACTCTCCCTTCAAGATCCTTGTCTTCAACAACTATCAATTCCGGATCATAAGCCCTAGAGCTAAGCACGACAGGCATTCCCTCCGTGTTGTAAACTGTAGATCCCCCATCAAAAGTAACAATGTTCTTCCCGTTATTCTGCACCCCGGTGCAGTTTACATAAAAGAAAGGCACAAAATCCTTTCCGGAATCTTTCTTAAGGAACTGTATTCTTCTGTCCCTTGCAGAATTCTTCCCATATGTCCAAGGCGATGCCGATAAATTGACTATCTTCTTTGCACCATTGGAAATCAATATCTTGGTGATGTTAAACGCATTTCCATCTCTCCTGTAATCTTCGCACCAAAGATCTTCGCAAAGCTCAAATCCTACGGGCATCTCCTTTCCGTCTATCTTTATCAAGAAAGGAGAGACTAAATCTTCAAGCCCTACACTGAAGTCTTTCGCAACATCCTCCAATGAAAAGAAATATCTTTCATCATCAAAAAATCTGTAGTTTGGAAGCAGAGTTTTTGGCTGCACTCCGGATGGCAGGATCTTTGTCTCACTAACTCTCTTAACAGGTTTCCCATCTTGAACCACATAAATAGCATTATATTTCCTAGACCTTCCATCTTTGTTTGGATGTATCTTATTATCTCCAACCCTTGCATTAATCTCATTGTCGACAAAGATATTGCCGTAAGCTATGGCTATTCCATCGCTTGCTTTAAGCAATTCTTCATTATATTCAATCAAATCCAAACAGAAGTCATCTGAGAGCCATTTATCCCCCAGAAGATACCCTCCGACAGCCATTTCAGGAAAAACGACCAGGTCTACACCCTTCCTTTTAGACTCTTCTATCATGGAAAGCATAGATTCAAGGTTAATCTCTGGTCTCCCGGGAACAACTTCCATCTGTGCAAGTGCGATTTTCATTTCAACTTACAAATATTTTGCAACCTCCTTTGTAGTTGTAAGGACTGCTCCTTTCTTTTCCCAGTCCCCATAAGGTAAGGGAATCTTTGGCAGTTCCTTTATCGCATCTATAGGCACATAAACTTCCACTTTCCTTTCAAGCAATCCCCTGACTGCTTGATCTACACAGACATTTGTTGCCACGCCGTAAACTATTGCCCTTTCTGGCTTAAGCAATTCAACAACTCTGTCTGCGTGCTTCGTTCCCTCAAAGACTCCGAACTTGTCTTTGTAAAGAACAATGTTTCTTCTTGAAAGAACTTCGTTAGAGTCAAAACTCCCTTCTCTCCAGTCAATAATGTAAGGGTTTTCCGGATTTGTTGCAGGCACAAAATCTGCACCATTAGTCCCAATTAAGCAGTGAGGAGGGAATGTCGTTATAAAATCGGGTTTATCTGAAATCTCTGGAGATTCCATGGTGTGCCAGTCTCCTGTGTTCACAACAACTATCCTGCGCTCCTTCGCCAAGCCAGTAAGAAATTCCAAGTTGCCTTCAATCCCTCTTGCTCCTGGAACAGGAAGCTTTCCCTTGTAACTTTCATCATCTCTCATGAAGTCATACTGCGTGTCTACATTCCAAAAAATTGTTTTTCCTTTCATTTTGATTTACCTCCCTGATTATACTTTGATGTGGTCTCATTAACAAGAGTTTCAAGTCCGGGGGAAATCCTAAGTTCGTAAGGCCTTTCAACATAAACTCTCCTTGTCCTTTCAGGCATCCTGGACACTTGACTTAAGCAGTATTCCCTTATCTCACCAAGAGTCCTTCTTGGAACAATCCTTCTCCCTCCAGAAACAATCTTTTCAAGAAGAGGTGTCCCGTCAACTGCTTCTCCTTCCAAACCCAATATGTCATGTTCATAGTCTCCTTCCGGGGAGAAAACTCTGTAAACCTGTTTTTTCCCAGGATAGCTTTTCTTTTCTGAAGAAAGTTTTATCTTTGGGCCGCCCCCATCTTCTGCTAACTTGTAGACTCCTGAAATTGCTGCTACAGGCTTGGCAGTAATAAGTTCAGTTCCGACACCATATCCATTTATTCGTGATCCGTTGTAGATTAGTTCGGAAATTTTGTATTCATTCAAGTCATTGCTTGCAAGAATTTCAGAATAATGCAATCCTGCTTGGTCTAAGATGTCTCTTACCTGTATAGACAATCCGGCCAAATCTCCTGAATCCAATCTTACAGCTTTAAGGGTCTTCCCCTGTTTTTCAAGCTCTTTTCCAACAATTGCAGCATTTCTCGCTCCCTGCAAGGTGTCATAAGTGTCTATAAGCAAAGTTGAGTTGTTTGGGAAAACTTTCGCATAAGCCCTGAATGACTCAAGTTCTGAAGGGAAGCTCATCACAAAGCTGTGCGCCTGCGTACCCACGATGGGAATGCCGTACTCTTTTCCTGCAAGAACATTGCTTGTTCCAACCGCCCCAGCAAGGTAAGCTGCTCTCGCTCCCTTCATTCCAGCATCTCCCTCCTGCGCTCTTCTTAATCCAAAATCAACTACCTTTGCATTCCCCGCAGCATTAACAACCCTATTAGCCTTAGTCGCAACCATTGTCTGGAAATTTATTGCATTGAGAAGCATAGTCTCAAGGAGCTGGGCTTCCATCCTTGGTGCCGTGACTCTTAGCAAAGGGGTGTTGGGTGCGAAGGGTGTTCCTTCCCGTAATGCCTGGATTTCTCCGGTAAACTTGAAATCCTTGAGGAAATCCAAGAAAGACTTGCTGAACAGTTTTTGTTTTCTCAAGTATGCTATATCCTTCCCCGTGAACTTAATATTTGTAGCATAGTCTATTGCATCTTCTATCCCATTAGCTATGAAGAATCCCCAGTCTTTTGGAAGTTTTCTTATGAATAGGTCGAACGTTGCAGTGTCATTTTTGCCTTGGGCAAAGTATGCTGCATTCATCGTAAGCTGATATAAATCTGTCAGCATAGTGCGATTTTCCAAAACATTCCCTGCCCCATTGATTGTTTTTTTGTGCGTCATTTTAAGCTATAAGTGTATCAGATACACTTACTTATTGTATGTTTTACACCTATTTAAACATTATGGCGCTCCAAAATATGTATATTTTACACTAAGTTATCTAGGAGTAGCAATTTTGGAAAAACTATTTATATTCACAAAGTTTTTCTTAAATATGGAAAAGAGCGTGAGGACAAACAAGCCCAACGGTAATGGGAGGCCGAAAAACGGCAGAAAGATCTATTGCCCCGTATGCGGCAGCACTTACATAAGGGGAGTTAACAAAAGATATGTATGCAGCAACTGCAAATCGCATTTCTTAAGGCCTGCAACAACTGAAAAGGAAGATAAAAAGAAAGTTCCTAGATACATCAGATAAAAATCAATAAAAACTAGATTATTCTGCCACAGTTAGGACGCGGGTTATCGAAGAAGGAGCCTGAATGTACTTTATTCCAGTCTCTTTATTCCCGTCAATAAGAAAGTCAAGAGTGATTTCTTTTTTTGGAACGAGCAATTTTATGCCAGTAACCAAGGCAACTTCCTTTGAACCATATGCTGCAAACCATATGCTCATTTCCTCGCCGGATTTTCCTCCATAGGTTCTCACTTCCCCTCCGTAATGGGGCTCAAAACCCCTTTCTTTAAAGTATTCGGGAGAGAAGTTTGTCTTGGCAAGGTCTCTGGCGGCATCGAGTGTGCTTGGATAATCCTCTTTTCCCATAAGAATAGGCTCCAGAAGTTCACTGTGCGACTCTATAACTGCATTGACATGCCCGTCCCCTTCAACGCTTCCAAGCAATTCAATAAATTCATCATAAGAGAAGAGCAAAGACTCACGATAGAAAGGCCTTCCGGCAAGATTATTTTTGATCTTTCTAAAATAGTCCAAGAGAGTATTTTCCCTGCGAAAATTTAAAGTCCTTTTCAAAAGAAATTCATTTATTTTATCCATCATTTCTGTATCTCCTGTGTCCTTTTAAAGATTCCCATAATTGCTTCAAACGAGATTATTTCACTTCTCCATTAGAAGGTGCAAATGGGAAGCTAAACCTCTTTCTAGCAATCCTGGAACTTCGACTTTTCTTTCTTTAGTTTTTTCCCAGTAGGCCTCCAACCTCCAACTAGCTCCAGCTACTGCTGCATCCTTTAGTGTTTGGAGAGTTCTTTCAATTCCTTTAACATTCTTTTTGTATCCGGCAGCTTCAATAATATGTGCGACACCTCCATTAAATAATCCATATGGCCTGGTGAAGTTTAATACTAGACAGTCATTGAGCGAATAACAGGAAGCCGCCGCCGGAGCACTGATTATGCCTTCTTGAATGAAAGGTAATGGATTAACCCTTTCTGATACTTCTACCCTCCCATGTTTTTTGAGATAGTTCTCTACTCTCTTGTAAGTTCCTTCTGAAGAAAGGACCCCCAAGATATCATGGTCTGTCGGACCAGGTGGGGGATCCCAATACTTATCAGATACCCTGGCATATCTTCCCCTAAGGAAAATCCCCCGAATTATGGCAAGAGTCATTTGATTTGTTATAATCTCCAATGTCCATAGTTCAATAAACTTTATATACAATTCCGCACTTTTAACACTCTCTTAGAGTTAAAATGGAGATAGATCTGACAAAATTTGGACTGAACTACTATGAAGGAAAAGTGCTGTATACTTTATTTTATAAGAGACGAGATATACGTGATTTAAGCAAGAATTCTAAAGTGCCGTTTGGAAAGATATACTCCATAATAAAATCACTTAAGGAAAAGGGCTTGGTTCAAGAAACTAACACTCGTCCAAAGTTAATTTATATTGAAAATGTATCTGAAGTTATTTCTAAACTTATCTCGGAAAAAGAAAGGAAGGAGACCGAAGCAATAGAAAGACTTAGAATGGTCGCTGCCGAGGCCGACAAGTCTAAGGGAAACCGAACTAAGTTCTTTGATATAGGGACAAGCATAGAAGACAATAAAATAATCCAACTGAGGACATTTAATGAAGCAGAAAAAGAGGTCTTACAGTTAATAAATATACACCACAAGCCCCAGTCCAATAGAAAGAGTAAGACTCTTTGGGAAAAGGCAATAGTAAATGCTATAGGGCGGGGCGTCACATTAAAAGTAATATATCCAAAAGAAGCAAAACTGCCTGCAATTTTGGAAAGGTTGAACAAGCATAGCCCAGATAAATTTCAAGTAAGAAGGTTTAATACGGATTTTGTGAGGTATGATATAGTGGACAGCAAGAAAGTATTAATCAAATTAGTTCATAAAGATGCGTTGCAATATGGCGGGGTTTTATTCTTAGAAGATAAGAAACTTGCAGATAATCTTAAAAGCATTTTTTATGGGATGTGGGAAGAAGCTCTAATGGAAGATTGAGCGCAGGGCCCAAGGATACATCAATATAATTGCCCTTCTTTATTTCTTACACTAATATCATATCCCAACATCATCCTTATGATATCTCTGTCAGGGTCGTAGCGAATGTCTCCGGTAGGAATGCTGTTCTCTCCCCACAAGCTTGTTCCATAGACTGTCCTCGCATGTATCGGTTTTAAGCCATCCGCAGTTATCGAATTTATGCTAACATCCCAGGAAGGAATTTCAGACAACTTTTCAACTCCGGAATAAACCTCCATCCATGTGCCTCCAAACCCCTCTATCCTATCGCTTCCATCAGAAGGGAATCTCAGAGAGCCTATCCATATTTCTTCATTTCTTGAGACATCTTTTATGTAAGCCCCGTACCACTCGCCGAAAGAGTCCAGGTCTGTAAACCTAAGAGTTAGAACATATTCTCCTTTGTGTAGTTTATAGTCTTTCCTGACACTCACAAAATTCCCTTCATAAGTGGCTGCTTCATGTTTCCCTCCGGGAGCAACCCTTATATTCGAGATATCCGTTGTTTCCCATCTTGAGAATATTATCATATCTTCCTGTATTCCCCAATAGAAATGAGTGCCGTTAAGATTGGACTCATATAACTGCAGATATACTCCTTTATCCGTTTCAAATTCGTTAATCGTCAGATTTACTGTGATCTCTGATAGATTGCTCTTTTGGAATTCCCAATTGACGTATAAGACTCCTATGGGCATAGTCAGATTTTTATCTGCGATATCCACTTCCTCAAGCCTCTCCTGATAAACCTCTGCAGATTCGGGCTTTTGGAAATCCTCTTGGCATCCAGCTATTCCGCTTATTAAGAATAGAGAAATTAAAAGATACTTTATCAAAATGCCTCTCCCCATAACAGTCTAAGCAAGCAGGTTTATTTAAACTTCTCGCATTTCGAGTCGAGCTACGGGGCCATGCAATTAGTCGTATCGAACCCGCAACCCAGTAATTAGTTTTCTTTTTCATTAAATTTTTTCTTCCTAAGAAAAAGTTTAAAGATGGCCTCGAAGGAAAGCCCCCCTGCCTTGCATGGTTTCTGTCAGCTTTTCATCAGATTTGATCGCTTCTAAAAGTATATCATCGCTGAAGTTAATAAGCTCATCTTTTCTTTACTGCTTCTTGCCCTCATTTAGCATAAAGTCTTTTCTTCCAATGTCTAAGTCCGAGAAAGATTAAACCGGCCAAAATAAGAAGATAAGTTAATGCAGCCAGCATAGATTTTTGTTCAAATGTGAGGCCCTGACTTTCTTCGACAACTATTGCTTCTTTCTCAACAACCACAGCATAATAACCTTCAAGAGGAGGATCATGATAACATACTGTTTCAGTCAAGCTTTTAGAACACTCTTTAATGGGCTTCTCCCAGCTACTTCCGTCCCTCGAGTAATATAACTCCGGGACGACTTTTCCACTTGCTATTGCAGAGTCGGGGAAAACAGATCTAAGCATAGCATTAAAATCCTTTACCTTTTCATTATCTGTTCTTATCCTAGAAAATTCTACAATCTGATCTTTTTCAAATGGGGCATCACCTAATTCAAGAGAACCGATGTAAGGATTTATTTCTGATTTTACTTTTTCGTCACCTCTCAAAAGCCTCGGAGTTGTAACATATCTATCTATTCGGATCTTGGTACCTGCAGGAGCATCGGCAGTGGCAGTAGCTACAACCTCATTAATATAGCCTAATAATTCTGTCTTGAATGTGCTGCCCTTTTTTACATCTTGTTTAAGCGTGATGATATAAGAAAATGCAGGGTATTTCGTAAAGTTTTTTGCAGCTTCTACAGAAAGGGGATTCCCATTAATATCTGTGTACTCGCTTGTTGTGATGCTAGCAGAATTCTTCTTAACAGCATCATACAGGGAAGTTAAAGAACTTGCTTTACGGCCTTCATCTATACACTCCTCAATAAGTTTGCTTTTAAGACACTCTTGAAGTTTTGCATAAAGAGTGTTTGTTGCAGAAGCAGATCCTTCCGTTGAAGCAGAGGCCTTATAATCTTCAATTATTTGATCCATAAAAGAGTCCAGCTCCCCCCTAAATAACTTAACTGCTAGTTCATCTATACATGAATCTTGCATGCAATCTTGGTTTCCATTGCATTTAACTGTGCAATCCCACAACGCTTTGTCTAGTTGAGTTTTGGCCATACTTTTACAATCCTCTTCAGAACTGCCTTCTTTCAGGCAAGAGAGCAAAACCTCCTCCAAGTCTAAGAGAGGAGGAACGTTCTCTGGAGTTCTAGATTGGGTTTGTTCGGTTTGTTCAGTCGGTTCCAGAACAATGGGTGTATCAATTTGCTGTGGCTTTTGACCAAATCTTTTTTTGCAATCTTCTATAGCCTGATTATCTTTTTCTAGGCCTACGGCATCGCACGGGCCTTTTCGATTTGCAAGAGGTGCACTTCCGCAGTATCCATAGGTGTACACTTCTGCAGTACATTCCTTTAGCTGATCAGAGGCTTGACTAGATCCCATAGGTACAAGAAGTAAAAAGGCGATAGAAGTCAAGACTATAGGGGTTAGTAGAGATAGGATAACAATCTCTTTATTTGCCCTCTTTTTCATAGAAATAAAAAATGTGGGATATCTATTTAAACTTCTCGCATTTCGAGTCGAGCTACGGGGCCAGTAAAGTCAGTAAGTAGTGAACCCGCAACACAGTTTTCTTTTTTCTTAATTAAAGTTCTTTTTTATAAAAAGAAATTTAAGAATGACCCCGACGG
>CAZIKY010000015.1:0-4627 GCA_964540065.1 Candidatus Woesearchaeota archaeon
CAATCTATAAAAATTAAATAAACCAAGTTTCTTTATGGCCCCGCCGTTCCACCTATCTTCAGAACAGATCCAAATCCTTTCATCAGAAATTAAAAAGAAAAAGAACCTCAAAGGCCTAAGTGACTCTTTAATTCATAACGAAATAGATCAATTCTTCAAGAGGAACCCTCAAATTCTTGAAGACCTCTCAACTAAAAACACAAGGGATTTCTCCCGGTCTTCTCTTTTTAAGAAGGCATTAAAGGAAATTAGAAGCATTTTGCACCAATCTTACGGCGTTTTCAACCCTGAAGGAAAGCAAAAACAGCTGAAGATTCTTAACGAACTCAAAAGTTCTAAAAACAAACTAGATAAAAAAATTCATGAGAAAATATTAAAAACAAATATCTCAACAAGGGAAAGAATAAACTCCTATGATAAACTCTATGAAAATCTGTTTGAAATAACTGGAAAACCCCTAAGCATCCTGGACCTCAGCGCAGGATTGAATCCTTTATCCTTCCCTTGGATGGGTCTTAAAAACGTTTTTTATACTTCAACGGAGATAAATGAAAATGACAAAATTTTGCTCAACAAATACTTTGAAATAATGGTCTCCGAAGGCCTTGAAGGAAAAGCCATCACCCTAAACCTTTTGCAGGGAGATTCCTTAAAAGAATTGGAGCAAATCTCCAATGTAGACATCACATTCATGCTTAAGCTTGTAGAATCCATCTCATTTAAAAAGAAAAGCAAATACAAAAAAATAGAATCTTTGCTAAAAGCAATAAAAAGCAGGTGGATAGTTGTGAGTTTTGCAACAAAAACTATCTCTGGGAAGAAAATGAAATCTGAAAAGAGGGGATGGTTTGAGCTAATGGTCAAAAGAATCGGCTTAAATTTCAATAAAATAGAAACCTACAATGAGGTCTTTTATGTCCTCAAAAACCGCTGATTTAGCTTCAGTAATCTTTAAAAACCCCCTTATACTCAAAAAATCGAGGAAGACCATAGCAGGCAGGAAACACCCGTTCCCATTCGAACACGGAAGTTAAGCTGTCAGTGTTATGATTTGTACTGGCTTCGGTCGGGAACATCATAAGTCCTCCTCACTAATTTTCACTTCTTATCAGAAATTTTTATAAGAATTCAAAATAGACTGGGTCAATCTTTCTCCTTCATGGATTATTTCAGCATCTATCTCTTTATACTTTTTCAGCAAACCCCAGATAATCTTGTCTCCCTCATGCATAGGCAACTTAGGCACTTCTTCATCACTAACCCAATCGAGCTTTCCTTCTTTCGACTTTGCTGAAGCATCGTCGAAATCATGAGAGTCGTAATAATAAACCCTGAAACTCCATTTTGCAGGCTTGCCTCCAAAGAATCTTTTTTCATTATTGAAGAAAACCCTTCCCCTATAAACCAGATCTCGTACTTTAATCCCCTGTTCTTCATTGACTTCTCTTCTAACAGCACTTTCTATGGGCTCTCCACTATCTACCTTGCCGCCAGGCGGAGAAAAATAACCTTTATGCAATTTATGATCATAAGAAGTATAATCAATTAATGCAGTTTTTCCATCTTTCCTTAGGAAGCAGACAGTTGCTTCTAAAACTGGCAACACCATAAAAACAATAAAAAATAAGGCTATAAAAGAATTATTATGTTTAAGCCTTCTTGAACTTGCTTACTAACTCAATCAAGTCAGTGTGTCCAAGGAAAACCGATTTGCAGCAGTATCTTTCTAAGCCTAGATCTTTCAGGACTTTGTTTGCCTCTTCTCCAGCTTCAACTCTCTGCTTGAACTTTTCCCACAAATGTGCAATTGGCTTCCCGCAGGTCAAACATCTAATCGGAATTATCATTTTATTTTATCTTTACTCCTTATTATAAAAGCTTATCGATATGAGGTCTGCCTTCTCTTTCTAGCTTTGCTGTCTCCAGGCTTTCTCATTTCCTTTCTTCTGACATCTGCTACAAGAAGAGATCTGTCATATCTAACATATGCTGATTTAAGCTCTTTATTATTAGTAAATGCAACTATGGCCTTAGCAATTGCAAGCCTTGAAGCCTCGGTCTGAGATTCATTTCCTCCGCCAGCAACATTTACTTGGATATTTGCCCCTTTTAATTGGTCTCCGACCAAACCCTCTGCGATTCTTATCGGCTCCATAAGGTAGAGCCTTCTAAGCTGGCTGAATGCCTCTAAAGGCCGTTTATTTATTCTTACTTCCCCTTCTCCGCTTTTAATAGTTGCTTTAGCAATAGATGTCTTTCTTTTCCCACTAACAGTTATAACTTTAGGCTTAGCTACTCTCTGCTTAGTTTCTGTTTTAGGCTTTTCATTTGGCAAGAGAACAGTCTCCCCAACAATATCTTCTGTTTGTTTTTTTCTAGCCATTTTATCAATTAAATATAAACTGAAATCTCCCCTATAGTCATATGTGGAGAATTAATCTCCGTCTTGAAACTAACTTTCTCCTTTCCGGCATAACTATCGGGAACACCAACGTAGCACATTACCCTCTTAAATGCTTCCTTTCCCGCAGTGTTTTTCCAGGGAAGCATTCCTCTTATTGTCCTCCTGACAATTCTGTCTGGGAGCTTTGAAAAGTAAGGGCCTTTCTGTGAAGTTCCCCCTCTCTTCCTTTTATTGAGATAAACTTCTTGGAGAGCTCTCTTATTCCCCGTGATAATTGCTTTTTCGCAGTTTACAACGGTAACCTTATTTCCTAAAAGAGATTGTTTTGCAGCATAAGTGGCCATTCTGCCAAGAACTGCCCCTTCCGCATCAATTACAATTTCAGTAACACTTGATTTCTTTTCCATCTTAATTAAGCAATTACCTTTACTCCTTTCCCATCTTTGTAGCTTTTAGCAACATCTTCAACACTCATTATCTTAGAGCCCTTCATTTTGCTCTTAGCTTTATCAGAAAGTGAAAATGCCCCTAATGTAATCTTATGGTTTAATTCTCCCTCAGACAAAACTTTTCCGGGAACAACAACTATCTCTCCTTCCTTTGTCTCTTTATTTAGTCTTGAAAGATTAACAACTACTCCCTGTCTTTTAGGCTTAACCAATTCAGTGGCAACTCCCATCCAGAAGTCTCCCTGCTTTCTCAAGAAGTTCACAGAATCCTTCTTTCTAGGATTTTCCTTCCTATTCATTCTTTCTTTCATTTTTGTTTGACTTACCATTTTATTTATTGTTCTATGCGGGAGAAAGGATTCGAACCTTTGTAGGCACTAAGCCACGTGGTCCTTAGCCACGCCCGTTTGACCGCTCCGGCACTCCCGCGCTACTTACTTAAGCTTGGAAGCTTCTTTTAAAAACTCATCGATGTTTTCTTGCAGAGCGCCGCAGGCTTCAGCTAAGATTTCTTTAGGTTTTAGTTGCCCCCAACTTTCGATTTCTATGATGAAATCCTTATCGTCTCCGTAAACTTTTATCTTCTCCTTGTTAGGCTGTTTGTCGCATTCCTCGACACAAGCCATACAAAGATCACAGTTGAGCAAATTTTTAACTTCTACTTTAGGTTCTATTTGGTAAACATCTCTGGGGCAGGCTGCAGCGCATGGCTTGCAATGACTTTTATCCTTGGGTAATTCGACGTGAGGAACAGCCCTTAACCATACCAATCCAGGAGAATATTTTGCATGATCTATTCCTTTTCCAAGCCTTGCTTCAGCAACGGCTTCTACTTCCTGGTCTTTCTGAAGGAAAACTAATGGCATATCCGGATAAATTGCTGAAACAGTCTTACTTTTCAGATCTTTAGCCAAAACTTTTCCACCACTTGATTTCAAAGTAAGCATTACTGTGCATTTGGCGCATCCTTTTCCCTTGCATGTGCATTTTTCAGGTAAAGTCAAAGTTTTATCCGAGGCCAAAGGCACCAAACCTACTCTGTGGGCAAGCATTTCATCAAAAAGTGCAGAATCATTTTTTGAGATCTCTATCGTATCTACTGCAAGGATCGGAACTTCATTTGAACTTTTCCTAATCGCATTTGCATAAGCATTCCCAACACCTTTCAAAACAACGCTTAATTCCAAATCTTCATTCTTAATGACATCAATCATTTTAATTATACTCTCCTTCCCCTCTTACCGCCTTTCTTCTTAGGTCCGCCACGCGGTGTAGGTATATCCTCTAAAATATTTATGATTCTTAAACCTTCTTTGCTAAGGCTTTTTACTGCAGAATGGGCTCCAGGACCAGGAGTTCCCGCCCCAGCACTTGAACTTATCTTAACATAAACTTCGGTTATTCCCGCTTCTTTTGCAAGTTCCGCAGCCCTTTTGGCGACGAACATCGCAACTGTAGGGGTTGCCTTAAGTCTGCTATGCTTTGTCATTTTCCCGCCTGAAATTTGCGCGATAGTGTTATTTGCCAGGTCGGTTATGTGGACAATAGTGTTGTTATAAGTAGAATAAATGTGCGCAATCCCCTGGATCCCACTTCTTTCCTTTCTCTCTTCTCTTTCATTAAGCATTTTCTTCTCCGCCAGTTGCCACAGCAGCTGCTTCAGGCGCAGGAACCTTTTCTAAAACAGGCTTAGCTTCTGCTTTAGGTTTTTGAGGAACAACTGAAATCATTTTTTCCTCTTCTAAATTTACAAGATATGAAGGGATATTAACAA
>CAZIKY010000016.1:0-3631 GCA_964540065.1 Candidatus Woesearchaeota archaeon
AAATTATCAGAACCAAACGCAACTTTCCTTTTGTTCAGCAATGGAAAACTTGTTTGCACCGGAACAAGAAACAGAACTGAGCTAGACAACGCAAAGGCTCAGCTTCTGAAGAACTTAAAGGAAGCCCTGAAAAACTTGAAAAAGTAAAAAGTAACACTGTGATAGAAAAGATAAAGGCTAAGGAAAAGGAACTATCACCGTCGTGAAAAAGAAGTGTAAATTTGAATTATATTAATCTGCACTAATAAACTATTTAAGCAGATTTTATTCAAGTTTATTAATCGTTAAAAGAGGCAATATGGGATCAGAGGAACTTATAAACGAAGCAAAAGAATTTTTTGAGTCTTATAAAAAGGAGATCGGGAAATTTGCAAAAGAGGGAAAGAAGGTAGTCCATATATCTTTCCATGATCTTTCTTCATTTTCACATGAACTGGCCGAAAATCTGATACATCAGCCGGAAGATACATTGAGGCTTCTTGAGCTTGCCTTAGAAGAAAGTGGCCTTATAAACAATGCAAGAATCAGGCTCACCGACATGCCCCATACCCAAGTCGTTAAGATAAGAAACATAAGAACTCCTCATCTCGGAAAGATGATTCTCATCGAAGGCCTTATCAGACAGACAAGCGACGTCAGGCCGCAGGTTGTAAACGCAAAGTTTGAATGCCCAAACTGCGGAAGCAACATTTCAGTTCTCCAGATAGACAAAAGCTTCAGAGAACCCAGCAGATGCAGCTGCGGAAGGAAAGGAGGATTCAAACTTCTCAGCAAAGATATGGTTGATGCACAAAGAATTGTAATAGAAGAATCTGCAGACAACCTAACGGGAGCAGAGCAGCCCAGAAGATTAAACATTTTCCTTAAAGAAGATCTTGTCGACCCTTATATGGAAGAAAGAACTACTCCAGGAGCAAGGGTCAAAGTCATAGGAGTTTTAAAGGAAATTCCAATACCACTCAAGACTGGAGCGATATCTACAAGATTTGACATCGCAATTGAAGCAAATAATGTTATCCCGCTCGAAGAAACTTTCAACGAAGTCAAAATAAATGATGAAGATGAGAGGCAGATTCAAGAGCTTGCGGCAGATCCTCAGCTTTACATGAAGCTCAGAGAAAGCGTTGCCCCGAGCATCTTGGGACATGACGAAATAAAAGAGGCAATTATCCTCCAGCTTTTCGGCGGAGTGAGAAGAACAAAAAATGATGGAACTTTCTCCAGGGGAGATATGCATATCATGCTTATGGGAGATCCTGGAGTCGCGAAGTCACAACTGCTTAAATTCGTAACAAAGATTTCTCCAAAAGGAAGATATGTTTCCGGAAAGGCTGCAACTGCTGCAGGAATCACTGCAACCGTTGTCAAAGATGAATTCCTAAGGGGATGGAGCCTTGAAGCAGGATCAATGGTACTTGCAAACAAAGGAGTATGCGCAATTGACGAGCTTGAAGATATGAGTGAAGAGGATCGGTCGGCGCTACATGAGGCGATGGAGCAGCAAACCATCACTGTGAGCAAAGCAAATGTCCATGCAACACTGAACTCTCAAACATCCGTTCTCGCAGCTGCAAACCCTAAATTCGGGAGATTCGATCTTTATCAGCCGATAGCCCAACAGATAAACATTGACATCGCGTTGCTTAACAGATTTGACTTGCTTTTTGTCTTAAAAGACCTTCCAGAAAAAGGAAAAGATGAAGCAATAGCAACTCACGTTTTGATGGGTCGAAGCAAAAAAGAAGTTAAGCAGCCAATCGAAACAGACCTATTGAGAAAATATCTCGCATATGCCAAGCAAAGAGTTTCTCCAGATCTTACGGAAGGAGCAATAGAAGAAATAAAAAACTTCTATGTAGATCTTAGGAACAGGCCTTCAGTAAGCGATGACCTTGTAAAGCCTATTCCGATAACTGCAAGGCAGCTCGAAGCATTGATCAGGCTTGCAGAAGCAAGGGCAAAAGCAAGATTAAGCAATAAAGTAACAAAGGATGATGCAAAGAGGGCAGTAGAGCTGCTTAAGCATTGTTTAATGCAAGTAGGATTTGATTATGAGACAAAGCAGATAGACATCGACAGAATTTCAACAGGAGTCACAGCTTCTCAGAAGAATAGAATCATTTTGGTAAGAGAAGCTATAGGAAGACTCGAATCCAGGCTCGGAAAGCTTATCCCTATAGATGAGCTCTCAAAAGAACTCGGAGAAAAGATGGACCATGAAACAGTTGAAGAAATAATTGAAAAATTGGCCATAGCAGGAGATATTTTCAAGCCTAAAAGAGGCTTCATACAAAAGATGTGATTTTTCACAGCATTCTTTTTAAACGTTGATTTCGCTTTGATTTAAGGCAAAAGAGAAAATGTTGCAAAGACAGACAGCTTACAAAGTTCAGGCAAAAGATATTCTAGAAGGACAAGCAGTCTTTGACGGGGAAAGGTTTAGCGCAATAGAGTCTTCAGGAAAAAGAATCCTAAGGGTAAATCTTGTAGGCAATGTAATCGATAAATATGTCAATTCTGAAAAAAAGTACTGCACTTTAACGGTAGATGATGGAAGCGGTCAGATAAGAATCAAGGGATTCAGCGACCAATTCGATCTTTTAAACGGCCCGGAAGTGGGAGATACATTATACATTGTTGGAATGCTCAGATACTTCAACAATGAGCTTTACATAATGCCCGAGATAATAAGAAAGTCAGATCCGATTTGGCTGAGTGTGAGAAGTTTAGAGCTTGGAAAAAGATCTTTCAGTCAGCAGCAGCCAAACCAAAGCCAAAGCTACACTCCAAGTCCCTACATGCAAACAAGCGCTTCATCAGCAGTATCAGAACAAACTAAACCTCAACCAGAAGCAGTGGAAGCAAGTCCTCCAGCCCCATTGGCCGTACAGACTGAAAAAATATTCTCTGAAGAGAATAAGATCTCAATCCCCCAGAACAATATCGACAGCCCAAAGCTTAGAACCTTGAACATAATCAAGAAAGAGGGGGAAATTGATTTAAACAGACTTGGAGCAATGACTGGAATAACCTATGAAGAGATGAATTCTATAATAAATGACCTCCTGGCAGAGGGAGAGATATATGAGCTAAAGCCAGGATATCTCTGCGCAGTAAACTGATTCTGATTAAAAGGCCAAAATATTACCATTTTAAAATGGTGAATAAAAAGGTTTAAAAGCTTTGGACACTGGCTTATTAGGTATTTGATTGTTTCGAGGCTCGGATGGGTACTGTTTCAAAAGACCGATATAAAGGCTGCCTTATTGGTGCGGCAATAGGTGATGCCTTAGGCGCGCCTTTAGAAATGATGTCTAAAGAGGAAATATTCAGAACGTATGGCCGCATAGATAAATTTGTAAGGGCAACTGCTTCTCACCAAAACAGATACCTAATTCCAGGGCAATATACTGATGATACTCAATTAACCTTAGCCCTTGCCAAATCCATTATAGATCGAAAAGGCTTTAGTCCGGAAAATTTTGCGGGGAAATTAATTGCATGGTATGAAGGCTCGGATAAAAGATCTGCAGGAAAAGCCACACTCAAAGCATGCAAGGCCCTTTCAAAAGGTATCCCTTACGACAGATCTGGAGTCAAAGGATCAATGGGAAACGGAACTGCAATGAGG
>CAZIKY010000017.1:0-415 GCA_964540065.1 Candidatus Woesearchaeota archaeon
AGTGAACTCGCCGTTTAGAGCCGCATCAAGCATTTTCTTTATGTCCTGCGGTCTCGAGCTCTTTGCTATTTGATATACCAGATTTGTTGTGATGTTCTTGTCGGTTACTGATGCTGTCTGCATGATATTGATCATTCTTCTGCAGTCTCCTCCGCTCAGATCATAAAGAAGAGTCTTTGTTTCATCATCTATTGTAAGTCCCTCATTTTCTGAGATATAAGTCACGATCTTTTTTGCAGCTTCAACATCAAGCTGCCTGAATCTGAAAACTGCGCATCTGCTTTGTATCGGCTCAATTATTTTTGATGAATAATTGCAGGACATGATAAATCTGCAAGTCTGGGTGAACATCTCCATGGTCCTTCTGAGGGCCTGCTGTGCTTCCTTTGTAAGCGCATCGGCTTCATCGAGGAAA
>CAZIKY010000017.1:425-3540 GCA_964540065.1 Candidatus Woesearchaeota archaeon
AAATTATCTTGAAAGAGCCGTCAAGGGACCTAGTTCTTGCGAAGCCCTTTATCTTTTCCCTTACTACGTCGATTCCTCTTTCATCGCTCGCGTTTAGTTCAAGATAGTTTGACTTCCAGCTGTCCCCGTAAAGCTTCTTTACTATAATCAGGCTTAGCGTGCTCTTTCCAGTTCCTGCCGGGCCAGTGAACATGAGGTGCGGCATGCTCTTTTGTTTAACGAAGGCTTCCGCTCTAGATACAATGTCTTCCTGCCCGAAAAGCTCAGAAAATTCCTTGGGTCTATATTTTTCAGTCCACAACTCACTCATATTTCAAAAATCCGTGGAAAGTTTATAAGCTTTATTGGTGTAAGAAGGATTGTTTTACTTTCCGTTGAATTTCCTGAGTATTTTAATCGTCCTTTTCATCTCATCCTGGGCCTTAAGCAGCTCTTTCCTTAAAAGCGGCTGGAGGTTCTTATCTTTCAAAAGAGATTCTATCTGGCTTAATGTTTCCTTCTGCACATACATTGAAGGGAAAAGATTGTTGAAGAAGATCACTGCGTAATGCCTGTCTTTGGTCGCAAATATGTTCTTTATAACTTTGAAAAACAGGTTAGAATATTTAGAAAGGCGCTCCTTCTGCCTTCTTTTGTAGAATCCATCCATTCCCTCCCTAAGGTAATCAAGCGAATGCGTCTTTGCTTCAACGAACATATCCCAATGCCTCTGCTTGTCTTTCAGCCTTGAAACTCTTGCTTCAAAAGCAGACTTTTTCCCGCGGTCGCTTGGATCTCTTTTTTCTTCTTTTTCCAGCATTTTGCCTGCCAGCTCGTGGCCTCTTGATTCCAGGGTTGTTATTATTGCCCATCTATGCTCTTGGTTAAGGGAGAAATCTTTTATCTCTATACTTTCATCAAGAAGTCCGATAAGCTCTTTGACTGATCTTGCCCCATTAGCTGTGGCTACAAGCAGGCCGAACCAGGCATTCTTGTTTTCCTTGCTTGATTTCTTAAGGCCTTCAAGTGCGAGGTCATAGAATTCCTCTGAATATTTGTAATATTCCTCATCACCCAAGTAAGAGACAATTATTTTTGCAGCTCTTCCGAAATGGTTTTCGAGTATTCTGATGTCATGCTCAATAAGGGCATTTTCTTTTACAATCTTCAAATAAGCCCGAGGGTCCGTCTCTGCATCCCTTATCATCTGCCATATCGCTCCAAGAACCATCTGCCGGGTGAGTGGATCCTTTATTTTAGAAATATTTTTTGTTGCATACTTCAAAGAATGCTGGCCAAGAAGTGTCTTGGAGTAGTCCTTGTCTTGGTAATTTATGAATGCCATCTGTGGAGCTTTGATGCCTTCAGCTTCATGGATTCTTGTTTTTTCCTTGCTGTAAAGAACCTCCATTTCTTTTCCAACCTCGCACTTTCCATCTTTTTCGTATAAAAGAGCAACTTTTGTCTTATGCTCTTTCAGCGGACTATGATTCTTTATCTGTTCGATCGCGAGTTCTGTTATTTTTCCGTCTTTGATTGTTATCTTTGGCCTTGCAGCGTTCACCCCAGTTGTTGAAAGCCAGCTTTTAGCCCAGTTCTTGAGGGATTTACCACTTGCCTTCTCCATAGAATGGAGGAAATCCTTAAGCTCAGTATTTTTCCATTGATGGTCTTTGAAATAATGCCTCAGTCCATCTCTGAAGTTTTTCGTTCCAATATAAAACACAAGTTGCTTCAGCACCGAAGCTCCTTTTGCGTAGCTTATCCCGTCAAAGTTGCTGAATGCAATGTCTGTGTCTTCAGCATCTGCAGCTATAGGGTGGGTTGTAATCATTTGGTCTTCTACATATGCCCAAGATTTTCTCATGTAGAAAAGCTGCCAGGCTTCTTTGTATTCCGTTGCCTTGAAAAGCCCATAATAAGAAAGGAAATCCGCGAAACTTTCATTAAGCCATAAATCGTCCCACCATCTCATTGTGACAAGATTCCCAAACCACATATGAACCATTTCGTGAAGAACTATATCCGCCAGTGTTGAAAGCTCAGTTCTTGTCGGCTTGTGCCTGAACACTAGCCTTTCTACAAAAGTAACTGCGCCAACATTTTCCATGGCCCCCATATTAAATTCTGGGACAAAGAGCTGATCATATTTTTCAAATGGATATGGGAAATCGAAGAATTCTGAGTAAAAAGCCAGGCCCTGTTTTGTCACTTTGAACATTTCATCTTTTACATTTTTTTCAAAATGCTTTGCAAGAGATTTCCTGCAGAAGATTTTTAGCGGGATTTTCCGGGACTTGCTCTTGTACTCGTCTTTATACTCTTTATAACCTCCAGCGCTTAAGTGGAATAAGTAGGTGCTTATTCTTGGAGTCTCTTTGAAAATGGTAGTCTTGCTTTCATTTCCACTGCTTACACTTTCTTCTAAAGTGTTAGAGATTATTGTCCAATCCCTTGGAGAATCCACTGTGAGCTTGAAATTTGCCTTTAGGTCTGGCTGGTCGAAGCATGGCCAGAACCTGTGTGCATTGTAAGGCTCAAGGTGCGTGAACAGATATTCTTCTCCATCTTCCGGATCCTTGAAATGGTGGAAGCCGTCTCCGGTCAAGTCATAATCATTTTCATAATTTATCTCTATGATGTTCTTTCCTTCAAAGAGATCCTCTTGGGCAATCTCTATGCTTGAAGACGTGGCCTCGAATTTTATTTCTTTCCCATTGGCCAGAACCTTTAATATGCTCCCTATAAAATCAATTATCAGTTTTTCTTTTGATCTCGGCTTTTCGTAGGAAAATGAAATTTTACAGTTCCCTTTATAGCCCTTATCTCCCTTCCTTAAAGAAACATGGAGCTTGTAACTTACACCGCTTATTCTTGCCGCCCTCTTTTCCGCAAGGTCTCTTGTCAAAACATCCCTTTTTGCCTGCATCCTATAAAAAATTATTCGCAACTTATAAGTTTATTGATTAATTGATCTGCAGGAAAACTCGTTTAAGAAAGCTTTAAATAGCATTCTTTTCCCCATATATTCATGAAACGCGGATCGCGAAGATGGAAAAAACGATGGGCTATGCGCTGGAAATGGCAGCGAAAGCGACTTCGAAAGGAAAAGCGTAAGAGAAGAGAGCGAAGAGCT
>CAZIKY010000018.1:0-2899 GCA_964540065.1 Candidatus Woesearchaeota archaeon
TTCGCTGTCGGCTCTCCCTATCCTGGTTGTGCATTAGCAGCCAAGGGTGTCGGGGTTCACGCATTAAAAGGGATCGTTAGCTGGGTTAACAACGTCGCGAGACAGTTGGTATGATATCTATTAGGAGTGTGGTTGTCTGAGTGGAACGAAGCTTTAGTACGAGAGGAACGGACTTCGGAGGCCTCTGGTTTGGCAGTTCTCGATTGGGACGCTGCGCCGCTACGCCTTGGTGGATAAGAGCTGAATGCATCTAAGCTCGAAGCCACCCGCAAAAAGAGACAACATAGGCCGTCAAAGAAGATGACGTTGATAGAGTTGTGGTGTAAGTCCAGCAATGGATTCAGCCAGCAACTACTAAAAGCCACATTTGGTTAATAAACTCGGTTTAAAATAAAATTCTTCCTGTGCTGCTTCATCATTTTTGTTTAATTAAAATATTCTCAATATAGATAAACAAAATGAAAGTCGCAGTTCTTTTTTCTGGAGGCAAAGATTCTAACTTTGCTTTATGGAAAGCTTCAGAACAGCATGAAATAGCCTGTCTTGTCAGCATCCTTTCAGATAATGAAGAGAGCTATATGTTTCAGACAGTAAACGTAAATATCACAAATCTTCAGTCTGAGGCTATTGGAATCCCAATAATTCAGAGAAAAACAAAGGGGCAGAAGGAAGATGAGCTTGAGGATCTTAGAGATGCATTGATTGAGGCTAAGGAGAAATTTGGCATTGAAGGCGTCGTAACCGGCGCACTGAAATCAGTTTATCAAGCCGGAAGGATCCAAAAAATCTGCAGTGACCTTGATTTATGGTGCTTTAATCCTCTGTGGCTTAAAGATCAAGTCCAGCATTTGCATGATTTGGTACGCAGCGGATTTAAAGTGATCATCTCAGGGGTATTTGCCTTCCCTCTTGATGAAAAATATCTGGGAAGAGTAATTGATGACGAGCTAATAGCAAAGTTTGAAGAGCTTCACAAGAAATATCTTATCAATCCGGCCGGAGAGGGCGGAGAAATTGAGACTACGGTAATCGATGCGCCGTTTTTCAAGAAGAAAATAGAGATAGTCGATTCAAGAGTAAAATATGAAGACAACTCAGGGGTTTTTACAATAAAGGAGGCTAAACTTTCTGATAAGTAAAATGATTTTGATTGTTAATGTCTGTAAAGAGAAACTGCATGAACTCGAATTTGTTAAGCCTGTTGAAGATCTCGTTAAGAAATCTGGGCTGGAATTCTTTACAAGAAAATATGATCAGCTCTATGAGGAAGATTTGATGGAGGCTGAGAAAATAATTATCTGCGGAACTGCAGTCAAAGACTTCGGTTATCTGGATAATCTTGTAAAATTCAACTGGATAAAAGAATGCAAGAAGCCCCTTCTCGGAATCTGCGCCGGGATGCAGGTTATCGGAGAGATATTTGGATGCGAAATTGTAGAAAAGGAGACTATTGGGCAAAATGAAGTTTTGACTACTATACCTAATGAGCTGATTGAAGCTGACCAGTTCTTCAGCTATTTCATAAATACTAAATCTATAAAATTAAACAATAATTTTGAGGTTCTTGCCCGGGGTAAGGAGATTGATGCTATTGTGAAGCACAAAAGCAAAAGAATGTGGGGCTGCCTCTTCCACCCAGAGGTTATGAACTCTGAGATCATCTCTAATTTCTGCAAACTCTAAGACAGAGCTTTTAAATACCCTCGAGGCCAACTAATTCCATAATACTAAAAAAGGGTGAAAGGGGGTAAAAGAAGATGGAACATAGCAAATTAGATTGGGCTGCATGGATACTCCTTGTAATTGGGGGCCTCAACTGGGGATTGATTGCAATCAATCCTGCATGGAATGTTGTTAACATGCTACTTGGTTCATGGCCGGGTGTTGAGAGAACAGTCTATGGACTTGTAGGTTTGTCTGCCCTTTATGGGTTGTGGGGAGCTTACAAGATGAAGGGTGGAAAGAAAAGGAAGTAATTCCGTTTCTAAAACTCTTACTTTTTCTTTTATTTTTTATTTTAATATGAATTTATATACTAAATCCTTGCGTATATATTATGAATCTTAAGAGAAAGCTTGAGAGGAACATTGCGATAGCCTATGCAAATTCCGGGCTAATGTGGGGTAGATTCTTTGTCCCAGTTTTAGCCTTATTCTATATTGCTTCTCAGGTTACGCTTGAGCAGTTCACAATAATAATGGGGGTTTTCTCCCTTTCGATACTTATTTTGGAAGTTCCAACCGGAGTAATCGCAGACTTGCTTGGAAAGAAGAAAGCATTGCTTGCTTCAAGATTTTTTTATATTATAGAAATCGCAATTCTTGCGACTATGAATGGATTTTGGCCGTTTTTGATCGCAAAAATAATCTCTGGAATGGGAGTTAGTCTTTCTTCCGGTACGAGCCAGGCATTGCTTTATGATTCTCTTAAGGGGCTGAAAAGAGAGCACGAACACAAAGAGATTTCTGGAAAAATGCATACCGTATCCAATATTTCTATGGCATTCATATTCATAGTCGGAGCATATTTGTTTTCAATAAATCCAAAACTCCCAGCTTATGCGTCATTACCGTTCATAACCCTCGGATTTATACTGACTTTCTTTTTGACCGAACCTTACAAAAACAAACGAACATTGACAATAAAGAACTCATTGCTTCAGCTTAAAGAAGGAATGACTTATTTCTGGCACCATAGTTATGTAAAATACCTTGTATTCTTTGCATTGCCCGTAGCTTCTGCAATCTCAATTATGCTTTCTATGTCCTCTGCTTATTTTGAAGCCATACTAATTCCTATATCTTTAATTGGAGTTATTTCTTTTTTGGCAGCCATGATAACTGCGTACTCTTCAAAAAATGCTTACTGGCTAGAGGGAAAGCTCGGCGATAAAAAATCT
>CAZIKY010000019.1:0-1970 GCA_964540065.1 Candidatus Woesearchaeota archaeon
CTTTATGAGAGAGCTGAATTCTGCATACATAAACAACTGTGATGAAATCACAATAACTGGAAAAGACCTTCATAAGAAAAATAATATTATAGAAAAGATGCTTCAGGACAAAGTGGGTCTTGAAATATCCGAGCACAAGCAAGACAGCGTCATAATAAGAGATATCCTAGACCTTGAAGCAATGTCTACTGAAAAGATTATAAGAAGACTTGACAATATTATCAGATCAATGTTTGCAGACCTTAGGGAAGGGGTCGCCGCAGGAAGACTAAAGGATTGGACAATAAATGAGATTTACAACGCAGACAGCGCAATAAATAAATTCTATTTCCTCGGACTTAAGATCATAAGAAAATGCCAGGAAGACCCAAGGCTCCTGAAAAAGCTTAAGCTTGACATCAGAGCCATATCTGACGCACAATGGATAGTCCTGCACATGGAATATATGGGAGATGATCTTAAAAGATTGGCAAAGATACTCCATAAAAGAGGAATCCTGAGCCAGAAGGAGCTTTCAATCGCAATAAACGCGATAGAGGAAGAATATATCTCAATGATGAGCGCATATTACAACAAAGACATAAAGCTCGCAAGAAGCCTTACAATCAAAAAGAAAAGCATGATGGATCTCTACGAAAAGTTATTTTTTTCTAAATCAAAAGAGGTTGTGAGGGGTACAGAAAGCATAGTAGAGAAACTGAAATCTATCACTGGATACGTCCACAACATATCAAGAGTGATAGGTTACTAATTTCAACCAATCATTCAAAATGAAAGATAAAAGAAAACCTGGAGAACCAGAGGTGAAGCTAGACCCTTCTATGTTCCAGGAACAGGAAAGCTCAATCTATGATATAATCGCTGAGGCTGAAAGGGAAAATGGGAGAGAAATAAGAAGCGGAGACGATATTCTTTTACATTCTAGGTCTACTGCAAAAGTATGGCGCTCTGGAACAAGGTCAATAACACACTCATTTACTGTTGAAGGTTCATCAAGAGGAGATTCTGAAGGAGATACTCGTTATGTTGCTAAAATCGTCCCTGAAAAGTTCAAGGAAGATGCCATAACTGAAATCGCAATAGGTAATGTATTCGGAAGGCATCAGGATTTAGAGAACATATTCTGCAAGATAGCCGGATACAAAAAGATTCCAGGTGGATATCTTATTGTTAGCGAAAGACACAGAGTAGACACGCTTTTGAAAAAAGCAGGGCAGAAAAAGACAATAAGTCCGCAGGAGCTTTTCCAATCGCTAAATCCAGTGCTTTTCCTACACCATAGAGTAGATTATCAAAGGATAAAAGAAATAGAAAATGAACTTTCTGAAGTTTCTGCTCAGCTGAGGGAAGATGAGCCTATAGAGAGGCTTGACAAACTCGCTCCGCAGAAATATGCACGGAACTTTGCATTATATGCGGGCCAATGGAAGGCTAAGAAAAAAGACTTAGAAAAGTTGGAAGAAGGATTTTATGGTCTTGTAAGCGGATTCATGAAGGAAAAAAGGAACCTCGGCGGACTGGTCCAGCACGACGGATATTCCTGGAATAATCTTGTAAATAAACTTGTAGATGCAGGAGATATAAAAGAAGGCCCTGCGGCAGTTCACCTTGCATGCCTACTTGCGCACCCAAGTATATACCTGAAACTTACGGAGCCATTCAGCCCAAGTGCAGACCCATCCTACATCAACCCTTTGGCCGGAGTGGAAAAGCTTTTAGACCACTATGGAAAAAGCAGAGGCTACTCTGAAAAAGAAATAGATTCTCTTACAAATGAATTCTTCATGTGGGGGCCATACACGAATTTGAGGCTCACCCTAGGCAGTTATTTTGATAATGATGAGAAAAAAACTCTAAGGAAAGCATCTGCAGACCATCTGAGAATATTAGCCGAGAGGATTCCTGCAGCCGGATCGCTTCTTGACTCATTCTTAAGCTTAGGATGGAGTCTTGGGGAGAAAAATAAATGA